>NZ_CANLDD010000020.1 GCF_947489355.1 uncultured Microbulbifer sp.
ATTGAAAGTAGGTTTGGTCATGGGTCATCTCTTTTTTGCTAATGATAAAGAAATGACACAGAATTCTGAACACTACCATATCAGCCAGCATCTTCATGCGCTCAATTTCCAAGTCCGTAGCGTTATTCATTTTGGCAATTTCCAAATCTACCCGTTGATCAGGGGTCAAGTTGCTCATGGGGCCATACATGCGGGCAATGAAATCCCTGTGATTAGCCATTTCTATTTTTCTGGCGTCTGACTTCTTGCGTAATTTGTTCAAGCGTCTCAAGGTAAGCCTCGGCCTTCTGGTGTCGTCATATTCCATATAGCCGCTTGCGTCAGAGGGGGAATCTATAAGTGGCATTGCTCCTTCCAGTAATTTGCTATCCGGCCCCATACAACTTTGTAATTCCTGTATTTCCTCCAGCGGCATAATATCCAGTGCTCGCATAAGTTCCTCCTTGCTTTATTGGCAGTATTTATCTGGGGTGTTGGGCTGGGATTTGCTCGGAGCCTGCTCCACTACAAGCGTATTTATGGGGTATCCCTATACATTGCCCTTCCTTGAACATTGCCCGCGCTTGTAGAGGAAAATACTCGGAGGTTTTAATTATGTTCCGGTAGCAGTGTCCGTCATGTCAATAATATAACCTTTTCGGGATTAGGTTATATTTTCCGCTAAGACACTGAATTTCAACAAGGTTTTGTTCTACTCGGATTTGGTTGCCGCCATGAAATATAAGGTTTTATAGTTAGCCCTACAAATGATTATATTATTGCGGAGACGGACTATGAAGCAGGCCAAGACACTAACAACCACAGAGTTTCGTAGGGTATTAAAAGCAGCCAAAATAAGCAGGCACTCCCAGCGTAATTGTCTGCTGTTGGAAATTAGTTTTTAGGCCGGGTTGCGTTGTAAGGAAATAGCAGGGCTTAAAATAAACACCCTGTTTGATAGCGTGGGTAATATAAAGGAAATTGCTTACTTATCCGCAGAGCAGACCAAGGGCAGTAAGGGGCGCAAAATCATCATTGGCAAAAAACTACAAAAATCCCTGTCGGACTATTACAAATCACAGCGACTGGATAAGCGCCCTGCGTCAAGACCATTGATTCCCTCACAGAAAGGAGGACACTTTCGCCCCAATGCGCTTGTTCAGTTGTTTGGCAAATTGTACGCGGATGCAGGTATTGAGGGAGCAAGCAGTCATAGCGGCAGGAGATCACTGGCAAGTTCTTTAGCAGCAAAAGGAACAGGTGTCAGGGTATTACAGGAAATCCTTGGGCACCGCTCCATTGCCACCACGCAGAAGTATATTGATGTTCAGGAGAGTATGCTGGTTTCTGCGGTAAACCTGCTTTAATAAAGTTCACAGATGTTTCTATAGGCACAGTTCAAATGCTTCTGTAATGTGCCATTAAACAGTTTTTCTCCCGCCTTCTGCCGTGTTGGCTGTGACAGAATATCCCTAATTGCGTCCTGAGCCTCCAGCAAGTATTTCGGCACATACTTTTCCAATATGCTTCTATCAGTTGTGATATTCAGAATTTGATGAAGCGCGTCTATAGCGCACATTTGACTATGGATGTTGTGATTAGTCAGCATAATCTTTCCCAGTTCACGATACCTTGGCCCGTGAATAATATCGTTATAGATAATATCTCGGAGTCTTAGGTGTTGGCCGATTTCAGAACCTGAATAATTAAAACGCTTTGTGCTATTTGCCCACTCGTTCAGATTTATATCCTGATAATTGAAAGTGATGTCATAAGGACTGAATTTAATCAGGTTGGCAAGCCTGTGTCTTGAAGTGCTTCGGAAAGGTGTGGAGGTGTCATAGGAGACTTCAACCTTACAATCCAGCATATCATTCAGGCAGTCTTTAAGCGTGGTAAGTAAAACTGCCGATTTGAGATCGCCCACACCCAAGAAATGAAGCCAGGTGCTATCACAGTCAAACTTGCCAGCATGAATCATATTGAATAAACGCCAAAGAATAAGACTAAATGGAACAGGCGGTCTTACCCCGTTCAGTGTTTGATCATCGGAATATCCACCAGCAAAAGCCCAGCCATAAAATTGATAGTGGCTTACTGCTTCATACCATGTGTCGCATTCCTCCAGCGTTCTCCGTGGCTTTCGATCCTCGCTTTTAAGGAGGATGCGTTGCCGTATTAAAAATGGGAAATCCAACTACAGCGGTAGGGTTTATTACAAAATGTAGTATTTGAGGTGGTGCCACCTGATAAATACCACGAAAAAGAAAGGAATTTAAGGAGCGAGATATGGATATAAACGAAACCTATTTTCAACTGCGTCAATTAAAGATGTGTAAATCAGGGTGTGATTTCAGTGTCAATTTCCTGGGGCGTAAATCCAACTAATTAAGCGTCATATTAGCGCGGAAACAGCAGCCTACTACCGCAGAACTGCTTAATTGTTCTTTTGCGCTACAGGGGAAAATAGCCGGACTACAAGAGTAAAAGCATCCAGTGATAGCAAAAGCCCGTGATTCCCTGATTCAAATCCATAGCGATGTTCAAACGGAACTCCATCTTCGTTGCTTGCACGAGTTATCTGTTAAATAGTCGCTCTCGGTTAGTGCCTGCCAACCGAAATAATCATTAAAAACCCGGTTTTGCTGGGTTGCCCATTTATGTGCCGACTGTAACCTCGTGGTTATTTTTTAAGCAATCACTGGTTTAACTAACCGCAGGAGCAGCGACTATGAGCAAGTCCATATTAAACACACTTACCTTGAGTAAAGTCCCCGAAAAATCCAAAGACCCAATTGTTAAACGGCGTAATAAGTTGCTTGAGAAATTGGAGATGCAGCGTGAAATGGCTCGCTGTATGTTGGAAGAGGTAACTTTTTCTGTATTCCGTGAAAAATGGGTGACTGACCCGGAGACAGGTGAAAAAACGAAGGCCCGTGTTCCAAAACGAGTTCGCCCCTGGTATTACAAATCAGAAGGCAATTACTACATCCAGATTTTCTATGGCAACAAACCTCTTGAACTTGCCAAAGGAAAAGCGGCGGTTATGGTTGATTGCGAAGATGACCTGTTGCCGGTTTTCGATAAAATCACTGAGGCCGTTGGTAAAGGCGAGTTGGATGATCAACTCTCTAAAATAAAAGCGCCTGTGATGAAAAAGTCATAACTCAATTATTTCAATCTTTAAGGGCGCGTAATGCGCCTTTATTTTATTCAGGTATTCTTAATGGCACTGTTGCGAGAAATAACATTGCGCTATCAGTTTATTCAGGTGGACTGTGATATTACGGGTAATGTGATAGATAGCCCGCATCGCATTGCTCGTATTTTTTCTGATCTTAAATATGAAACCAAAGAAAAGTTTATTGTGGTGACCCTGAATACCCGTCACGAAATAATGAATTATGAAGTGGTGGCTATTGGCGATGTTGCCAGTATTCAGGTAAGGCCTATTGAGTTATTTAGAACGGCGATTATTTTGAATGCGCCTGCTATCGTGGCAATTCATAATCATCCGTCAGGCTCATTGGAGCCCAGTGCTGCCGATAAGTGTTTTACTAAAAGACTGGCAAGGATAGGGCGTGATCTTGATGTTAGATTACTGGATCACATGATTGTCAGTTCGAAGGGCCACAATTCCTTGAGGGAAACAGAGAGTAAACTGTTTTATCCAGAATGAAAAAAGCCCCGTCCAATGGACGAGGCTCTTTAGGATGGTACCAGCGGGCGGACTCGAACCGCCACGCCCGTGAAGGCGGGGGATTTTGAATCCCCTATGTCTACCAATTTCATCACGCTGGCATTAACTGTTAAAGCATATATTGCTTTGTAAAATCGTCTGTTTGTTTACAAAAAACTTTACAAAATTTTATGCGCTTAAATTGTGCTCTTCTTCTGCTACAGCCCGCATTATACAAGAGCCTTAAAAAACTGGACAGAAGACGCAGTATATTTTGAATCCCCTGTGTCTACCAATTTCACCACTCTGGCACAGGTGCCTCGCAGAGATCGGCTGCCAGGGCGGGCGTGATTATAGCAACGGGTGGGCCGGGGTCAATCAGTAAATTCAATCACTTAGGCGCTTTTCTGTCGCGCCAGTTAACAGCACCTAAAATTTCCTATAACCTTCGCGACCACTTCACAGATACTATTTTTTCAGGATTCCATGCAGCGTCAGGATTTCAATTTTTACCTGCCCGATAGGCTGATTGCCCGAGCGCCGACCCAGGCGCGCCGTGGAAGTCGCCTGCTTTGCCTTGATGGCCCTGACGGGACGATTGTCCATCGCCACTTCCCGGACATTCTCCAGCAGGTCGATGCCGGTGACCTGGTGGTCTTTAACGATACCCGGGTGATCCCGGCACGCCTGTTTGGACACAAGGAGACCGGCGGTAAGCTGGAAATCCTGGTTGAACGGGTGCTAAACCGGGCGGAGGCCCGGGCCCATATACGCGCCAGCAAGTCCCCCAGGCCGGGCACCGGTATTCTGCTGGAAGACGGTACCCGCGTTGCGGTCACCGGGCGTTGTGGTGCGCTATTTGAGTTGGATTTCCCCGCAGAAGAGGGGGTGTTGGGGGTACTTGAGCGCCTCGGGCATATGCCGCTGCCGCCTTATATCGACCGCGAAGACGATACCCGTGATCGCGAGCGTTACCAAACCGTATACAGCCGCCATGCCGGCGCGGTTGCCGCACCCACAGCAGGACTGCACTTTGATGATGCCCTGATCGGTGCCCTGCGTGACAAGGGGGTGGAGGTTGCCTTCGTCACCCTGCATGTTGGGGCGGGCACCTTCCAGCCGGTGCGTGTGGACAATATCCACGAACACCAGATGCACAGCGAAGTACTGCATGTGCCAGACAGCGTGGTGGAGGCCGTGGCCCGCTGCCGTGCGCTCGATGGCAGTGTGATCGCCGTTGGTACCACCAGTGTGCGGGCCCTGGAAAGTGCTGCGCGTAGTGGTGAACTGACCGCCATGGTGGGAGAGACCGATATCTTTATCTATCCGGGTTACGCGTTTCGTGTGGTGGATAAACTGGTCACGAATTTCCATCTGCCGGAATCCACCCTGTTGATGCTGGTGTGCGCCTTTGCCGGCTACAGCCATACCATGACCGCCTACCGCGCAGCGGTAGCCGAGGGCTACCGTTTCTTTAGCTACGGCGATGCCATGTTTATCTCTCGCAATCCCAATGCCAGTGGCGAAACCGTGGCGTCTGTAACAGGAGATACCCAGTGAGCCGGGAATGTTTCATGCAGTTTGAGCGGGATACCGCCGATGGCAAGGCCCGGCGCGGCCGCCTGCGTTTTCCCCGCGGGGTGGTGGAGACACCGGCGTTTATGCCGGTGGGTACCTACGGTACGGTAAAAGGCATGTTGCCGCGGGATATCAAGGCAATCGGCGCGCAGATTATTTTGGGCAACACCTTTCACCTGATGCTGCGCCCGGGTACCGAAGTGGTGAAGACCCAGGGCGGTCTGCATGATTTTATCCAGTGGCCGGGCCCTATCCTCACAGACTCCGGCGGCTTCCAGGTATTCAGTCTGGGTAAGTTGCGTAAAATTTCCGAAGAGGGGGTATCCTTCCGTTCCCCCATTGATGGGAGCCCGGTGTTTCTCACTCCTGAGGAGTCTATGCGGGTACAGCGGGACCTGGGTTCTGATATCGTGATGATTTTCGACGAGTGTACGCCGTATCCGGCCAGCCCCGAGCAGGCGCGCACATCTATGGAGCTGTCCCTGCGCTGGGCGGAGCGCTCCAGGCAGGCCCACGGCGAAAACCCTGCGGCCCTGTTTGGCATTGTGCAGGGGGGGATGTACCCGGAGCTGCGCGACGCCTCCCTGCGGGGACTCACCGGGATCGGTTTCGATGGCTATGCCATCGGCGGTTTGTCGGTGGGTGAGCCGAAAGCGGAGATGATCAAGGTGCTGGATCACCTGGTGCACAAAATGCCGGCAGACAGGCCCCGCTATCTGATGGGAGTGGGCAAGCCGGAGGATATTGTCGAGGCGGTGCGCCGCGGTGTCGACATGTTCGACTGCGTGATGCCTACCCGCAACGCGCGCAATGGCCATCTGTTTACGGCAGATGGCGTGGTGAAAATCCGCAATGCCAAACACCGCTACGACAGCGCGCCGTTGGAAGAGGAATGCGACTGCTACACCTGTGCGCACTTCTCCCGCGCCTATTTACACCACCTGGACCGCTGTGGTGAGATGTTGGGGGCGCAGCTCAACACCATACACAACCTGCGCCACTACCAGCGACTGATGCAGAGGCTGCGCGACGCCATCGCCGCCAATACTTTGCAGGCTTTTGTCGCGGAGTTTTATCGTCGCCTGGATCGCGAGGTTCCGCCGCTGCAGGCCTGAGGGCGCGGCACTTCTATCCTGTTTGCAGCGCTGTTGGCTGCGCATGTGTGCCTGTGTGATTTGTCCGATCACCCGATCCCCGTATAATCAGTCCCCACTTGTATCGTAGGGGGCGTGTACCTTGCAATCCGGTCACCGCGCCCACATATCCAGGCAAATTGCCAAGATTTACCGGCCCCAAAGGTCACACTAGAACAATGAGAGCAGTATGAATCGCTACCCGATCTGGAAGTACTTTCTGATTTTTGCGGTTGTGGCCTTTGGCCTGGTCTACGCCGCGCCCAATCTCTACAAGCCGGACCCGGCGGTACAGATATCCGGGCAGTCCAGTGCCATGACCATCGGCCCGGAGGTTCTGGAACAGGTGGAAAAGGCCCTGGACACGGCGGGCATCGAATATTTCGGCGCTGAAGTGGGCGATAGGGCGGTTCTGGTTCGACTGAATTCCATGGAGGCGCAGCTGCCGGCCAAACGGGCGATTCAGGAGGCGCTGGGTAGCGATTACGTGGTCGCTCTAAATTTGGCCTCAACCACGCCCGAGTGGTTGAGCGGAATAGGCGCCGGCCCGATGAAACTGGGTCTGGACCTGGCCGGTGGTGTGCACTTCCTCATGGAGGTGGACACCAATACCATCGTCAAAACCAATATGGAAAGTGATGTCCAAGAGGTAAAGACCAAGCTGCGTGCGGCCAAAGCCCGTTACCGCAGCGTCGACCTGATTAACGATCGCGAGATTGTGGCGCGTTTCCGCAGTGAAGAGTTGCGCAGCCTGGCGCTTTCCACCCTGCGCAGGGATTTCCCGCAATTCCAACTGCGCGAATCCGGCAGCGGTGAGAACCTGGAAATTCGCGCCGTTTTATCTGAGCAGGAAATCAAACAGTTGGAAGACTACGCGGTTACCCAGAACCTCACCACGCTGCGCAACCGGGTAAACGAGCTGGGGGTAGCCGAGCCCATCGTCCAGCGCCAGGGGCGCAACCGCATTGTGGTGGAGTTGCCCGGTGTGCAGGATACCGCCGAGGCCAAGCGTATTATCGGTAAGACGGCCAACCTGGAATACCGTATGGAGGCCCGCCCCGACGAACTGGTGACCAATAAAGAGTACTTTGAGTACCGCAGCGAGCAGCAGCGTCAAATGTATGGTGGCGCCTGGCTTGAGCGCAAGATCATTATCAAAGGCGACAGTGTCACCAATGCCCGCGTGGGTTACGACGAGAGCGGCTTCCCCCAAGTGAATATCACTCTGGATTCCCGCGGCGGCGAACTGATGCACCGCGCCACCTGGAAGAATGTGGGCCGCCGTATGGGCACCCTGTTTATCGAGACCCGCTTTACCCCGCAAACCAGGGATGATGCACAGGGCAATGCGGTCACCGAGCAGATCAAGACCGTAGACAAGAAGATTATCAGCCTGGCCACGGTGCAGAGTGCTCTGGGCAAGCAGTTTCGCATTACCGGCCTGGACAGTCCGTTGGAAGCCCAGGAACTGGCCCTGCTGTTGCGCGCCGGTGCCCTGGCCGCACCGATGTATTTTGTGGAAGAGCGTGTAATCGGGCCGTCGTTGGGGGCCGACAATATCAAGGTCGGCGTGCAGTCGGTACAGATCGGCCTGTTGGCGGTGATTATCTGCATGTTGATTTCCTATCGGGTGTTTGGTCTGGCGGCCACTATCGCCCTGTCGGTCAACATGGTTCTGCTGGTGGCGGTGATGTCGATTCTCGGCGCCACCCTGACACTGCCGGGAATTGCCGGTATCGTACTCACCGTGGGTATGGCGGTGGATGCCAACGTGCTGATCTTCTCGCGAATACGGGAGGAGCTCAGAAATGGCATGCCACCGCAATCGGCGATTACGGCCGGTTTTGACAACGCCTACAGCACCATTGTCGATGCCAATATCACCACGCTGATTGTGGCGTTGATCCTCTATGCAATTGGCTCCGGCCCGGTACAGGGCTTCGCAGTAACTCTGTCTATCGGTATTCTCACCTCCATGTTCAGTGCCATTATGGGCACGCGGGCCATTATCAACCTGTTCTACGGCGGTCGCCGTGTACGCAAACTCTGGATTTAAGGGGCTGGCCATGAGTGAGACCAAAGTGGAAAACGGCAAGATCACCGAGTATATGGGCAAGCGCGTGTACGATTTTATGCGCTGGCGCAAGGTGGCTGCAGTAATTTCCATCGCCCTGCTGTTGGCGTCCATTGGTGTGTTGGCTGCCAAGGGCCTGAAGTTTGGCCTGGACTTCACCGGGGGCACCCAGGTTGAAGTGGGCTATGAAGTCACCCCCTTTATCAACGATGTGCGCTCCCAGTTGGAAGATGCAGGCTTTGAGGGTGCAACAGTGGTCAACTATGGCTCCGAGAACGAGCTGTTGATCAAGCTGCCGCCGGAGGTGACCGAAGAGGAGACTCAAACCAGCGCCACCGAGCAGGAGAAGGTTACGCCGATCGGCGACAAGGTGGTGGCGGTGCTGCAGGCCGCGAGCGATGGCAGCGTGACCCTGCGTCGGGTGGAGGTTGTGGGGCCGCAGGTGGGCGCTGAGCTGCGCGACGACGGCGGCCTCGGCATGCTGGTGGCACTGGCTTTGGTCATGATGTATGTGGCCCTGCGCTTCCAGTACAAATTCTCTGTCGGCGCGGTTGCGGCACTCGGTCACGATGTTATCGTTGTGCTGGGCTTCTTCGCGCTGTTGGGGCTGGACTTCGATTTAACCGTTCTGGCGGCGGTGTTGGCAGTGATCGGTTACTCCCTGAACGATACCATCGTGGTGTCTGACCGCATTCGCGAGAATTTCCGCAAGGTGCGCAAGGCGGAGTCCGAGGAGATTATCAATATCTCCATCAGCCAGACCCTGGGTCGTACCTTTATGACCTCATTCACCACCCTGCTGGTGCTCTGGGCACTGCAGTTCTTTGGCGGGGAGCTGATCCACAATTTCTCCCTGGCCCTGATCGTTGGCGTTATCGTGGGTACCTATTCCTCTGTGTATGTGGCCGCAAATGTGCTGATGGGCTTGAAGATCTCCAAGGAAGACCTGATGCCGCCGGTAAAAGAAGGGGCGGAACTGGAAGAGATACCCTGATAGTAAGGGAATACAAAAGCGCTCAGCGACGCGGCTCCGGGTACCCAACAGTGTTTAGCGTTGGGGTACCCGGAGCCGTTTGTGTTTGGGTCGGAGTGGTCTGGATTAGTGGTCGCGGTTAGCTGCGCGGTTTTTTGCCCAACGTGATGTGCTTTGGTCCAGCAGTATTCGTCTGGCCGCTAACCCCCTTGGGCACCTGCTCAATCTCACCGCCTTTGGCAAGGAAGGCTTGCACCTGGGCTTCAATGCTCTCGCTGGTCTCGAGCGGGGTGGATTGTTTGCGCCTTGAAGAGGGTGATGCTTTTTTGGCCACGATACCTGTCCGGTTTAATAGTCAAGCGGGATATCATACAGAAGTTTGCACAAAAAATCACCCAACTGCCTAAGGTGTGCACATAAGGCAGATTTTGCAGTGAGCACCGGCGGTATTCGGTTGTGAAAGGGAATCTTGCAGTGTCGGGCTGGTCACACCCGCGGTTGGATTATTCTGTCTCCGGTTCAATGGGTTCGGCGGTCAGAGGCCAACCGCCCAGCGCCCGCCATTTGTTCACAATCGCGCAGAACAGGGTAGCGGTCTTCTCTGCGTCGTACTCGGCGGAGTGGGCGCAGGTGTTATCGAATGCAATACCGGCAACCTGGCAGGCTTTGGCCAGTACGGTCTGGCCATAGGCAAGCCCGGCGAGACTGGCGGTGTCGAAGCAGGAGAAGGGGTGGAAGGGATTGCGCTTGATCGCGCAGCGCTCCACCGCCGCATTGACAAAGCCGAGGTCGAAGTGGGCGTTGTGGGCAACCATGATGGCGCGGGTGCAGCTGTGTTTTTTTACCGCGCTGCGGACTTTGCGAAACAGCTCTGGCAGGGCGATCTCCTCCGGCAAGGCTGCCCGCTCTGGGGATTCGAGGTCAATGCCAATAAAATCCAGGGCAGACTGCTCCACATTGGCGCCGGCAAAAGGCTCCAGATGGAAGCTGTGGGATTCCAGCGGGGAGAGCCTGCCTTCCTCGTCCATATCCAGAAGGACCGCAGAAATCTCCAGCAGGGCATCGGTGCGGGCATTGAAACCGCCGGTTTCCAGGTCTATCACCACCGGCAGAAAACCGCGAAATCGCTGCGCAAGGGGGCTCTTGGGTCCTATCGATTGTTCCGCTGGGGTCACTGTGAATCCTTGTCAATCTCGATGGTGCAGGGCCGGTTGCCGCGGGATTTTTTTCTGCGGGCGAAGGCCGCCTGGGTCTGTGATTCCAAAATTATACGCGCTGCCAGTGCAGGATTTCACCGGCTGCCAGGGGCGTCAGGGTTTCACTACCCATATCCAGGCTGTGCGGCAAGGTCCAGGGGCGTTTTGCCAGGGTAATGGTGCCCCCGTTGCGTGGCAGGCCGTAAAAGTCGGGACCGAATTCACTGGCGAAGCCTTCGAGTTTGTCCAGTTTGCCCGCGCGTTCAAAGGCCTCCGCATATAGCTCGATGGCGGCGTAGGCGGTGTAGCAGCCCGCGCAGCCGCAGCTGGCTTCCTTTTGCGCGCGTGCGTGGGGGGCCGAGTCGGTGCCGAGGAAAAACTTCGGGCTGCCACTGGTGGCCGCTTCGATCAGCGCGGACTGGTGGGTGCCGCGTTTTAAAATCGGCAGGCAGTAGAAGTGCGGGCGAATGCCACCTGCCAGCAGATGGTTGCGGTTGTACAGCAGGTGGTGTGCGGTAATGGTTGCCGCAACGCCTGTTCGGGCCCGTTGCACAAACTCTGCCGCGTCGGCAGTGGTGATGTGCTCGAGCACCATCTTCAGGGTGGGAAAATCCCCTACAAGTCGCGACAGGGTTTTTTGGATAAACACCTGCTCGCGGTCAAAAATATCGATACCGCTGGTGGTGACTTCCCCGTGCAATAGCAGTTTCATACCGCAGGACTGCATTTCTTCCAGTGCGGGATAGATATTGGCGATATCCGTCACGCCCGAGTCGGAGTTGGTGGTGGCACCAGCCGGGTATAGCTTGGCGGCGATCATACCTGCGGCCCGGGCCTGGCGGATCACCTCGGCATCCGTTTTATCGGTCAGATAAAGCACCATCAAGGGCTCAAAGGCACAGTCGCTGGGAATTTGAGCGCAGATACGCTCACGGTAGGCCAGAGCGCTCTTGGCATCGGTTACCGGCGGCACCAGGTTCGGCATCACAATGGCACGGCCGAATTGCCGGGCGGCATCGCCTACGGTGCGCTCGAGGGCCGTGCCATCGCGCAGGTGAATATGCCAGTCATCGGGGGCGCGAAGGGTGATTTGCTCCGCCATGGTACTCCGCGTTGCGTCTCGCTGTAGTGAGTTGTTGTGCGGCGCGCATGCTACCCGATGTGGCACAAAATTGCGATGCGCAAAAAGATTGAAAATTGACCAATTGTGTCGACTGGCGCCATAGCGCTAGTCGATTGCAGGCAGAGGCGCTACAATCGCGCCCCGATAATCAGTATGGGTATTCGTATGCCCATCTACACCGATCCTGGGCATACCTCCAAGAATAATCCCCCAGACTGACACCCGTTCGCGCAGAGGCGATGGGTGTCGGTGTGCTTTTGCCGTGACGGCAACTTTCGGCCAGCAGAGGATAGCAATGAGCAAAATCGACAAGGTGGTACTGGCATATTCCGGCGGGCTGGATACGTCGGTGATTGTGCGCTGGCTGCAGGAAACCTATGCCTGTGAAGTGGTGACTTTCACCGCCGATATCGGTCAGGGCGAAGAAGTGGCGCCCGCGCGTGCCAAGGCCGAGGCATTGGGCGTTAGGGAAATTTACATCGACGACCTGCGCGAGGAGTATGTGCGGGACTTTGTTTTCCCGATGTTCCGCGCCAATGCCATTTACGAGGGCGAATATCTGCTGGGCACTTCCATCGCGCGCCCACTGATCGCCAAACGCTTGATTGAAATTGCCAACGAGACCGGCGCCGATGCCATTGCCCATGGCGCCACCGGCAAGGGCAACGATCAGGTGCGGTTTGAGTTGGGCGCCTATGGACTCAGACCGGGTATCCAGGTAATCGCCCCCTGGCGCGAGTGGGATTTGAATTCCCGGGAGAAACTGATGCTGTACTGTGAGCAGCACAAAATTCCCGTGGACTTCTCCTCCAGTAAGAAAAAATCCCCTTACTCCATGGATGCCAACCTGCTGCATATTTCTTACGAAGGCGGCATTCTGGAAGACCCCTGGGCGGAGGCCGAGGAGGACATGTGGCGCTGGAGCGTGAGCCCGGAAGCGGCACCGGAACAGGCAACCTATATCACCATCACTTTCGAGCGGGGTGATCCGGTAGCGCTTGACGGTGAACCCATGAGCCCGGCGTTACTGCTGGAAACCCTGAACAGGCTCGGTGGTGACAACGGCATCGGGCGCTTGGATATTGTGGAGAACCGCTACGTCGGTATGAAGTCCCGCGGCTGTTACGAAACTCCCGGTGGCACTATCTTGCTCAAGGCACACCGGGCGATTGAGTCCATTACCCTGGATCGCGAAGTGGCCCATATGAAAGATTCCCTGATGCCGCGCTACGCTGAACTGATCTACAACGGCTACTGGTGGTCGCCGGAGCGCCGCATGCTGCAGGCGGCGATTGATGAATCCCAACTGGCAGTCAACGGGGAAGTGCGCCTCAAACTCTTCAAGGGCAGTGTGAGTGCGGTTGGGCGCCGCTCTGAGGACAGCCTCTTCGATGAGCGCATCGCCACCTTTGAAGACGATGCCGGAGCCTACGACCAGAGGGACGCCGGAGGCTTTATCAAGTTGAACGCCCTGCGCCTGCGTATTGCCGCCGGTAAGGGAAGAAAATTGATTTAGATCAGCTGTGGCTGGCGGTGGCTGCGCTTAAATCGCCATCCGGCCAGTTGTGGCGGCTTTAGCCAAGGTATCACTGGGACAGACCCCCTGTGGGTGCGCCCCAGACACTGGAATCGAATTTTAAAAGCAACGGAAGTACAAACATGACGACAACGGTGGCAAAGACCGGCCCGGTGCCGGACTATGACTACGATATCGTGCGCCAGTTCACCATTATGTCTGTGGTCTGGGGCATTTTTGGTATGGGCATGGGCGTATTGATCGCGGCTCAACTGGCCTGGCCCCAACTCAACGATCTCTGGCAGCCGTTTTCCCACTTCGGACGTTTGCGGCCACTGCACACCAATGCGGTGATTTTTGCCTTTGGTGGTAGTGTTCTGTTTGCCACTTCCTATTATGTGGTGCAGCGCACCTGCCAGGTGCGCCTGTGGGGTGGCTGGCTGATACCCTTCACTTTCTGGGGGTGGCAGGTCGTGATTGTGGCAGCGGCGATCACCCTGCCCATGGGCTTTACCACCACCAAAGAGTACGCCGAACTGGAATGGCCCATCGATATCCTGGTCACCCTGGTCTGGATTGCTTACGCGCTGGTGTTCTTCGGGACCATCATGAGGCGCAGGACCTCCCATATCTACGTGGCGAACTGGTTTTTCGGTGCCTACGTGGTCACGGTTGCCGTGCTCTATGTGGTCAATAACCTGGAGATTCCGGTCGCACCCTTCAAGTCCTACTCTATCTATTCGGGCACCAAGGACGCAATGATCCAGTGGTGGTACGGCCACAATGCGGTTGGCTTCTTCCTGACGGCTGCCTTCCTCGGGCTTATGTACTACTTCGTGCCCAAACAGGCGGGCCGGCCGATTTACTCCTACCAGCTGTCTATCATACATTTCTGGGCGTTGATCTCCCTGTACGTGTGGGCGGGTGGCCACCACTTGCATTACTCTGCACTGCCCGATTGGGCCCAGAGCCTGGGCATGGTGATGTCCCTGATTCTGCTGGCGCCCTCCTGGGGCGGTATGATCAACGGTATCATGACCCTCTCCGGTGCCTGGCACAAACTGCGCACCGACCCCACCCTGCGCTTTTTGGTGGTTTCCCTGTCCTTCTACGGCATGTCCACGTTTGAAGGCCCGATGATGTCGATCAAGACCGTCAACGCCCTGTCCCACAACACCGACTGGACCATTGGCCACGTGCATTCCGGTGCCTTGGGCTGGGTAGCCATGATTTCCATTGGTGCCCTGTACCACCTGGTTCCAGTACTGTGGAAGCGCAGGGAAATGTTCAGTGTGAAACTGATCAACGCGCACTTTTGGCTGGCCACAGTGGGCACGGTGCTCTACATCGCGGCGATGTGGGTCAACGGTATTACCCAAGGGCTAATGTGGCGCGCCTTCAATGTCGATGGCACTTTGACCTACAGCTTTGTTGAAAGTGTGGTTGCCAGCCACCCCGGTTATATCGTGCGCCTGATCGGCGGTGCCATGTTCCTGCTGGGTATGCTGCTGATGGCCTACAACGTCTACCGCACGATCACGGAGAAGGTAAACGATGCCCGCTCTGATAATACCGTTCATGCAGTGCCGGTGGCATAGGAGGTCAGCTCGTGAAGAATCATGACATTGTGGAGAAAAACATCGGCTGGATGATCCTGTTCATCATTGTCGCCATCAGTTTTGGCGGTTTGGTGGAGATTATTCCGCAGTTCTATACCAAGAATAACTACACGCCCTTGCCGGGTATGAAGCCGCTCAGTGCGCTGGAGCTGGAGGGTCGCGATATCTATATCCGCGAAGGCTGCCACGTGTGCCACACCCAGATGGTGCGCCCGCTGCGCGCCGAGGTGGAGCGCTATGGCCACTACTCCATGGCCCAGGAATCCGTGTACGAGCACCCCTTCCTGTGGGGCTCCAAACGCACGGGGCCGGATCTGGCCCGGGTGGGTGGCCGCTACTCCGACGAATGGCAGCGCGCGCACCTGTACAACCCGCGCAGTGTGGTGCCTGAATCCATTATGCCGGCCTATCCCTGGCTGTTCGACAATGTGGTGACCGGCGAGTATGCCGCGCGCAAGATGGAGGCCCTGCGCCTGGTTGGTGTGCCCTATACCGATGAGGATATCGCCAATGCGTCCAAGCCGTTCGCCGGTGGCAAGGTGAAAGAGATCGATGCCCTGGTAGCCTACTTGCAGCAGTTGGGCACCCTGGTAACCCAGAAACGTTAATTGCGGGGGACGGAAACTCATGACCATAGAAACTTTGCGCGAAATCGGTCTGGTGCTGGGATCGGTGGCTTTTCTGGCAATCTGCTGGTGGGCTTTCTCACCGAAACGCAAAAAGCGCTTCGAGGAAGACGCCAAGTTGCCCTTTGCCGATGAGGCGCAACAGGCCGACAAGGATGCGTCGACCGCTCAGAAGGGTGAACCCAAGCCCGGACAAGGGGCCGGGAACGAACGAAAACAGGGGCAGGACAAGCAATGAGTACATTCTGGAGTTTGTGGGTAATTGTACTCACCCTCGCCAATCTGGCACTGATTATCTGGGTATTGTTCGCCAACCGAAAAGTGGCGGTTGACGACCAGACACTACCGGAAAACAAGACCACGGGTCACGTGTACGACGGCATTGAGGAGTACGACAACCCGTTGCCCAAGTGGTGGTTCATGCTGTTTATCGCCACGCTGGTGTTTTCCGCCGCCTACCTGGTGATCTACCCGGGTATGGGCAATTTCAAGGGCTTGGCCGACTGGACGTCCGTAGGTGCCCTGGAGACTTCCGAGGCCAAGGCCCAGGTGCAGTTTGACGAGACGTTTGGCAAATATCGGGACATGCCGATTGAGGATATTGCCCAGAGTCGTGAGGCCCTCAAGATGGGTTCCCGTATCTTCGCCAACAACTGTGCCGTGTGCCATGGCGCGGATGGCGGTGGTAATTTCGGCTTTCCGGATCTGACCGACAATGCCTGGCTCTATGGGGGCACGCCGGAAAAGATCCTGGAAACCCTGTACAATGGTCGTCAGGGCGTGATGCCGCCGCAGGGGCCGGTGATTGGTGAAGAGGGTGTGAAAAACACCGCCGAATATGTGCTTTCCCTGAACGGTCTCGAGCACGATGCCGCCATGGCTGCCCAGGGCCAGAAGGTGTTCAATACCGTCTGTATGGCCTGCCACGGTTTGGACGCCAAGGGCAACCAGATCCTGGGTGCGCCGAATCTCACCGATGATATCTGGCTTTACGGCAGCAGCCGTGAGCAGATCCAGCACACCATCCGCGGTGGCCGCAGCAACCAGATGCCTGCGCAGAAAGACAAACTGCGCGATGACAAAATCCGTCTGGTGGCGGCCTATGTCTACAGCCTGTCTCGTCAGGACGAAGAGCAGCAGTAACTATAAGGCCAGGGCTCCGGACTGTGCCGGGCCCTGTTTTATAGCACTCCGGGCGCTACAGGGACAGCGAAACAGCCTCATTGATGGCGCCTGACTGTGCCCGTGTGAGAGTGAGGTTTTTGTGAGTGACTTGATTCCCACCCGTGAAGAGCAGGAAGGTAATGGCGAAGTCCGCTACCGCATGCTTTATGAATCGGATGATAAAATCTATATCCGCCATATCCGGGGTATTTATACCCGGATTCGCAAGTACACGGGCCTGCCGCTGCTACTGGTTTTTTTCTTTCTCCCCTGGATAAACATCGACGGCCGCCAGTCTGTTTTTTTTGACCTCCCCACCCGCCAGTTTCATATTTTCTGGACCACTTTTGGCCCCCAGGACGGTTTCTTGCTCGCCTGGCTGCTGATTATCGCCGCGTTCGCCCTGTTTGCTGTGACAACCTGGATGGGGCGCGTCTGGTGCGGCTTTACCTGTCCGCAGACGGTCTGGACCATGATGTTTATCTGGGCCGAGCGGATCTGTGAGGGCGACCGCAACAAGCGCATGAAGCTGGACAGTGCGCCCTGGAACCTGGAAAAGATGCTGCGCAAGGGCGGAACCCATGCCCTCTGGCTGTTGATTGCCCTGGCGACAGCCCTGGCTTTTGTCGGCTACTTTTACGGGATTCGCGATCTGGTTGTGGATCTCGCCACTTTTAACGCCCACCCCCAGAGTGTCTTCTGGGTCGCTTTCTTCACTTTCGCCACCTATATGAATGCGGGCTTCCTGCGCGAACAGGTGTGCAAGTACATGTGCCCCTATGCGCGCTTCCAGTCTGTCATGTACGACCAGGATACCCTGGCGGTTTACTACGATGCCAAGCGTGGCGAAACCCGTGGGCCGCGCAAGAAAAATGTGGATTACAAAGCCGAGGGTATGGGGGACTGCATCGACTGCTACTGGTGTGTGCAGGTATGCCCGGTGGATATCGATATTCGCGATGGGATGCAGTATGAATGCATTAACTGTGGTCTATGTGTTGACGCCTGTAACAGCGTTATGGACAAGATGGGGTACGACCGCGGCCTGATCCGCTTCACCTCCGAGGACGAGTTGGAGAGCGGGAAAACCCGCTTTTTGCGCCCTCGTCTGTTTGGCTACGCGGTGATCCTGCTGGCAATGACCGGGTTGTTCGTACAGCAGGTGGCCACCCGCAGCCCCATTGAAGCGGAGGTCATCCGCGATCGCGGTGCACGCATGTACCGGGTATCCCAGGGTTTGGTACAGAATGTGTACACCGTTAAGATCAACAACATGGATCAGGCCGCGCACGAGTTCACTATCCGTGTGGAGGGCGTGCCCGGGTATGACTACTCAGTGCGCAAACCGCGCAGGATTGTCCTGGAGGCCGGCGAGATCTTTGCGGTGCCGATCCGGGTGAGTGTGCCCAAGGTGCAGCTGAAGGACGGCAAACACGATATCGAAATCGTGGTGCAGGCCGTCGATGCCCCGGAACTGTTCGACAGGCATCGAACGGTATTTATTGGTCCCAAGCAGTAGGCGGGACTTCAATCCCGCCGCAATCTCAGGCCCGTTCCGACGCGCTCGACACAGCTGCACAAAACAGTGATTTCTGGTAACGCGATGAAAGAACCAACGGCAAAACCCTGGTATCGGGAATTCTGGGCCTGGATGGTGCTGGCCCCGCTGATTGCGGTGCTGGTAGTCTCCTCCATCACGGTTTCCATCGCCGTGCGTCACGCCGACGATACGGTCAGCGACACCTACCACAAAGAAAACCGCATGTACCACTTTTCCGCGGAACAGGACCAGCGCGCCCAGGCACTGGGGCTGGCGGCCATGGTGCAGTTTCAGCGTGGGGCGCGAGCGGCTATTGTCGAACTGAACGGCAACACAGACTACCCGGAGCAGTTGTTGCTCACCCTCAGCCACCCGGCGGAGGAGGACCTGGATCAGCATATCGTATTGTCCCGGGTATCTGTCGGCCGCTATACGGGCACTGTCCCCACCGAACTGAACAGCCGCTGGTACCTGCGACTGATGCCTGAGCTCGACCCACAAAAGCACCAGAGTGCCAAGTGGCGCCTGAAGGGAGAGATTAACTTTGACTTGGGCGATGCAGCGCCCCTGAATCCGGCGCGTCAATGACATCCCCGCCCTGTTATCACTGCGGACTCCCGGTCCCCGCCGGCAGCAACTTCTCACTAGTTATCGAAGGGCAAGCCCGCGATCTGTGTTGCCCCGGTTGCGAGGCGGTGGCGAGCGCGATTGTTGCCGGCGGCCTGGACGGATTCTATCGCTACCGGGAGGGGGCCAGTGAGCGCCCGGAACCGGCCCAGTCGCTGGAGCGCTGGGCTGCCTACGATCTTTCCGAGGTGCAGCAGCAGTATGTGCACGACTGGGACGGCGGGCACAAAATGGCGGCCCTGCTGGTCGGCGGTATTACCTGTGCCGCCTGCGTGTGGCTGATCGAAAAGCACCTGGCACACCTGGCCGGAATTGAAAAAGTCTCGGTCAATGCCAGTACCTCCCGTGCGCAGATCGTATTTGATCCCGCGCAGTTCAAGCCCAGCCAGTTATTTGCCGCACTTGAGCGTATCGGCTATCGCCCGGCCCCTGCCACTGCTGCCAACCGCGAAAGTGTTATTCAGGCCGAGCACCGCGGCGCCTTGCGCCGCCTGGGGGTCGCGGGTCTCGGCACCATGCAGGTGATGATGTTCGCCATCGCCCTCTACTTTGGCGCCGGCACGGGTGATGCGGGTGAGTTCGAGGGCTTTTTCCGCTGGGTATCCCTGCTGGTAGCGACGCCAGTGGTTTTCTATGCCGCACAGCCGTTTTTCAGTGCAGCCCTGCGGGGTTTGCGCGCACGCCACCTGGGGATGGATGTGCCGGTTTCCCTGGCCATTGGCCTGGCCTATGGGGCCAGCTTTTATGCCACGGTCTCTGGTACCGGTGAGGTGTATTTTGAATCCATTTCCATGTTCACCTTCTTTTTACTGCTTGGCCGCACGGTGGAAATGCGTGCGCGTCACAGTGCCGGTCTCGCCAGAGGTGGCCTGGCCCAGTTGCTGCCGATCACGGTGGCCAGGTATGACGGAGATGAAACAGTAGCGGTATCCATCGCCGCACTGGCCGAGGGGGACCGGATTCTGTTGCGCCCCGGCGATACTGTGCCCGCGGATGGCGAAGTTGTGGAAGGGGAGAGCGGCGTGGATGAATCGCTGCTCAGCGGTGAGTCGGCCCTGCAGCGGAAATTCGCGGGCAGCCCGGTGTATGCCGGCAGTGTGAACGGCGATTCCAGCCTGATTGTGCGGGTGACGGCAGCGGGTAAATTCACAAGATTGTCGGCCATTGAGCGCCTGGTGGAGCGGGCCCAACTGGAAAAACCCAGCCAGGTGGCCCTGGCCGACCGGGTCGCCGGTGTCTTTGTGGGGGCCGTGTTGCTTGCGGCTCTGGGGGCTTTTGCCCTCTGGTGGCAACTGGATCCCAGCCGCGCCTTCTGGGTGGCCCTGTCGGTGCTGGTGGTGACCTGCCCCTGTGCGCTGTCGCTGGCGACGCCGGCGGCACTGGCTTCCGCCACCCTGCGCCTGCAGCAGTTGGGGCTGTTGGTGGCCGGCGGCAACCTCCTGCAAACCCTGCCCCGTATCAACCGGGTGGTGTTCGATAAAACCGGTACCCTGACCCGCGGTGAGCCGCGCATCCTGCAGATTGTGTTATTGCGTACTGGGTGGGATGAACAGCGGGTGAAGGAGGTGGCTGCCGCACTGGAATCCCAGACCCGGCATCCCCTCGCCCGCGCGTTTCGCGCCTGGCGCGGCAATCGGCTTGCCAGCCAGGTCAAGGTGCATACGGGTCGGGGTCTTGAAGGGCTGGTTGAAGGGGCGGCTTACCGCCTGGGCAGTGGGGGTTTTGCCGCGAGGGTAGCCGTTGTTCCGCCAGCGGGAGGGGGGCAGTGGATACTGCTCGCCGACAATAGCGGTCCCATTGCCTGGATTGCCCTGGGAGATAAGCTGCGCGCTTCAGCCCGGGAGGCGGTGCAACAGCTGCACAGGCTCGGTTTGTCCGTGGAGTTGCTCAGTGGTGATCAATCCGGCGAAGTGCAGCGCTTGGCTGCGCAGGCGGGCATCGCCAACTTCCGCGCCGGAGCGTCGCCGGAAGACAAACTCTCCCATATGCAGCGCTTGCAGCGTGAGGGTGAACGGGTGCTGATGGTGGGTGATGGCCTGAACGATGTGCCGGTACTCTCTGGCGCCGACGCTTCGGTTGCGATGATGTCCGCAGCCGATCTGGCGCAGTCCCGCGCCGATGCGATTTTGTTACAGGGCAATCTGCAGGTTTTGCCGCAATCCATCGCCCTGGCCCATCAATGCCGCCGGATTGTGCGGCAGAACCTGGCCTGGGCGCTGGGGTACAACGCCCTGGCGCTGCCCCTGGCGGTGTCTGGTCTGGTGCCGCCCTGGGCCGCTGCCATAGGCATGTCGGCCAGTTCACTGGTGGTGGTGCTCAACGCTTTGCGCCTGTCCCGTGCCAGGGTGCCGGTCATGAACGCGCTCAGCCCGCTACCCGGGCTTGAGCCGGGTCTCGCAGATTAAAAGAGAGGAGTACATTGTGGGCAGTCTCTACTTCCTGATTCCCATTGCGGTGGTGTTTGTTGCCTTGGCGCTCAAGCTTTTTTTCTGGGCGGTGAACAATGGCCAGTACGATGATCTGGACACCGAGGGGCGGAGAATTTTGTTTGAGGACGATGCGCGGGACCAACCCGCAGCAGGCGCAGACGGGGAGAAGTAACCAGTGGGGGATTGGGGTTTCCTGGCGGCTGCGCTCGCCATCGGCTTTCTCGGCAGTAGCCATTGTATCGGCATGTGTGGGGGTATCTCGGGTGCCCTCGGCATGGCCGTGCCGGGTAGACAGACTGCCTGGGTACAGCTGGGGTCCTATCAACTGGGCCGCCTCGGCAGTTACACCCTGATGGGGGCACTTGTCGGCGCTGTGGGTGCAGCCATTATTCCGGTACTCACGCCGCTGCGGTTTGCGGCGGGCATTATGCTGATAGCCATGGCGCTTTATGTTGCCGGCATTTGGCGCGGCCTGGTGTGGCTGGAGAGGGGGGGCAGTTATTTGTGGCGTTATGTGCAGCCGCTCTCGGCGAAGCTGTTGCCAGTGCATTCCGCCGGGCAGGCCGTTGCGCTGGGTGCCCTGTGGGGCTGGCTGCCTTGCGGCCTGGTGTATAGCGCACTGACCTTCGCCCTGGCCCAGGGCAGTGCCGAGCGCTCGGCCATGGCGATGTTCACCTTTGGCCTGGGCACTCTGCCGGCCATGCTGGCTACAGGGGCCGCCGCTGTACAGGTGCGCAACATTGTGCAGCGGCCTGGGGTTCGCCTGGGGTTCGCCGCGGCAATCCTGTTATTCGGTATCTGGACAATCTGGGGAGCCCTGGGCCATGGCGGGCACGGCGATCACAGTGGTCATGGCACTATGGGCGCAATGGAATCCCCGCAGGCGGAAGAGCACCACCACTGAAGACGGTATGAGCGCCGACTGGGCGCCGTGCCAGCCACTGGCAATAAGTGGTCTTTAGAGATCAATGCGCAGGGACAGATCAATTGCGCGCAGGTGCTTGGTCAGGCTGCCGGAAGAGATATAGTCCACTTCGAGTGCCCCCAGCTGTTCTATCCGGTCCCGGTCGACGCTTCCTGAAATTTCTATTTTGGCCCGGCCTTTCGCCAGCCTCAGGGCGGTGCGGGTATCTGTATCGTTAAACTCGTCGAGCATAATGACATCGGCTCCACTTTTCAGCGCCTGTTGCAGCTCTTCGATACTCTCCACTTCAACCTCTACCAGGGCCTCGGGCTTGATGATTCTGGCTTGGGCTACTGCAGTATCGATACCCCCGGCGGCGGCGATATGGTTCTCCTTGATCAGGAAGGCATCGTACAGTCCGATGCGGTGGTTGTGACAGCCTCCACACAGTACCGCGTACTTTTGCGCACTGCGCAGGCCGGGAATGGTTTTGCGGGTGTCGAGAATCCTCACCTCGGTTCCGGCGGCCCGCGCGGCAAACTCCGCGGCGGTAGTGGCGGTGCCGGAAAGGGTCTGCAGGAAATTCAACGCGGTCCGCTCCCCGGTGAGAATCGCCCGCGCATTGCCCTCCAGTTCGAGCAGGACGGTGTCGGTGGCTATCCGGTCACCGTCGGCAAAGTGCCAGTATAAATTCAGGCCGGCATCGAGCTGCTGAAACACTGCCTCCACCCAGGCGCGCCCGCTCAGGATGCAGCCCTCACGGGCAGTGACGTGCGCGCGCGCGGTGTGATCCGGGGGGACCAGCTGCGCGGTGATATCGCCGCTGCCGATATCTTCCTCCAGCGCTGTTCGCACAGCCCGTTGCAGATCGGGCATGATGTTTGGAATGGCACTGTCTCGTGGGTGCATCGGGGAACCTCGTGTTAAACGCGGTGGGAGTTTACCAAAAAAACGAATATTTGATTGTCCAGGGCGAGGTGCCCACACCCCCCTGTGGACGCCTTCACAGTTAGCAGCTGGGTCGACGATTCGCTGTGACAAGCGTCTCAAATATGTCGTGAAACTGTGTAACAACACACCCTAACACGAGTAGAATCGACTGGGCGAGAAAAGCGGATTGCCTGATTGCCCGCTGAGGCAGTGGGTAAAATCACCGGGTTTATGCCGCTGGAACCTGAGGTGCATCAGGCGGCTTTTTGCGTTTTTCCGCAGAATACCGAACGTATTTTATGAGATCGGACATCCTGGGACAGCGGGTACGGGATCTCGGCAATAGCGAGACTGGGTACTTTCCCGGGACTCACCGGGCTGACAGGGTTTTGGTGTCAGCAAATGCACAATAGACCGGACGGCATGCGAAGGGCCTCTTGGAAATGAGTGAATCCAGCAAGGTTGTTTCCCTCTCGGAGAAAAGCGCGGGACGGCAAGAGGCGGCTATGGGCAAACCCGCTGTCCTGCCTTCGGTCATTGTGCTGCTAAAGGAAAAGGCCAGTGCCGAGCTGCGCGAGCGGGTCAAGGCACTGTTTGGCAAAGTGGATGACTCACTTTTTGCCATGGCCGAACGCGCCCATGGCCAGGAAGAGCAAGACGGTATGTTCCAGGCTCTGCGCCTGCTGCGTGTGGAGCGTCGCAATATTGTCGAGCGCTTTGTCGGCAATGTGGAGCAGGCCTTCCAAATCCGTCGGGAACAGGAGGAAGAGCCCGGCTTTGCCCCGGACAGCCTGTCGTTGGTGCACAATGATGATCTGGAGCAACTGGTTGCTGCGGACACCATGGTGGCCAATGCCAAGCGCGATTTTGCCGAACCACTCGCCGAGCTGTGTGTGCGCCTGGATACGCTCTATTCAGTCAAGGTCTACGATAAAAACAATCCCCTCGGTCCTGATGTGATTTGCGATGCGTTTGTGGCATCCATACAGGCACTGGACCTCCATATTCGTGCCCGCCTCACGCTGCTGAAAAAATTTGAGCAGGAAGTGATGCTGCAGCTACGGGACTTTTACGAATTCTGCAATCAGCTGTTGGTGGAGCAGGGGGTGCTGCCCTCGCTGCGGGAACAGCAGCGCGCAGCGCGACGGCCTCCAGCCTATCCTGCAGGGCGAGGCCCCGGCAATCCGGGTGCGGTCCCGGCAGCTGGTGTCGGTCATGCCGGAGAGGGCGCTGCCCAGGTTGCATCGGGGATTCCCGTCAGTGGCCACTTTGCCCCGGGATTGGTGCCAGCTACCGCCGGTATGGCGCCAATGCCCGCTGGGGACCTGCTCACTCACCTGAACGCCCTGCAAAGCGGAGCCCATTATCAGGATCCCGGTGCGGCCCAACTGTTGAATGTTGGCGACCTGCTGCAGCAGCGCCTGGTGGATGCCCATCAGGCAGCTTCACTGGCAAAAGTGGACACCGATGTGATCAAGCTGGTGGAGATGTTGTTTTCCTTTATTCTGGAAGACCGCAGTCTTGCCACACCGATTAAATCCCAACTCGGCCGTTTGCAGCTGCCGCTACTCAAGGTTGCGATTGCCGATAAATCATTCTTTAGCAAGGGGGGCCACCCCGCACGCAAGCTGCTCAATGAACTCGCCGATGCAGCCACTGGATGGCAGGCGCCTGAGGACCATGAAACTGACCCTCTATACCGCGAGATTTCCCAGATTGTTGAGCGCGTTCTCGGGGAGTTCGATCGGGATATTAATATTTTCTCCACACTGCTGGAGTCCCTGCGCGAGTTTATTATTCGGGAGCGAAAGCGTGCGGAAATGCTGGAACGCCGGGTTGTGGATGAGGCTGATGGCCGCGCAAAAACCCAGGCCGCGCGCGCACGTGTTGCTGCGGTAATGGATGCCTTGGTAGCCGAGCGGGACTTGCCTGCGGTGGTTCAGGACTGGCTGCAAAAAGTCTGGAATAACGTACTGTTCCTCACCTGTGTGAAAGAGGGTACTGAGAGCGAGGCCTGGAATCGCGACGTGCGCACAGCCCGTGATCTGGTGTGGAGTGTACAGGCACCAATGCCTGATTCCCGCAAGCAGCTCCTTGGGCTTTTGCCGGTTTTACAAGAGCGATTGCGCGAGGGTATTGAGGCGCTCTCCTATAATGCCTTCGAGGCGCGATCCATGTTTGCCGGTTTGAAGGAAATTTATCGCGAGCGCTTTGCCTTGGCACAACGCCTTACCGAAAGGCGCGAACTCCAGGTCAAAGAGCGGGTGGCTCGTGAAATTAAGGCAGTCGCTGCGATGGATCAGCTACCAGAAGCTCCCCGGGCACCTGCTGCCGCCGAACCCCCACCGAAAGCAGCCACTGTTTCCGGGGCCGGCGAGCCACAACCGGTTGTTGATGCAGATATCGAACCGGTAGCTGAACAGATCGCTGCAGTGCAGGAGGTGGCTGTGCCGCAAATGGAGGAGCTGGAGCAGGCAGTTGCCCAGGCGGAGGTGGTTGCAGCCTCTCCAGAGCATGAAGGTTTGGCGCCTCTCGATAAGGAAGACCCCCACTGGCAGATGACTTTTCGCTTGGCCCAGGGTAGCTGGTTTGAGTTGAAGCGCTCCGATGAGGAGCAGTTCCGTTGTCGCCTGGCCGCAGTGATCCGCGATATCGATCAGTTTATCTTCGTGAACCGCAATGGCGCCAAGGTAGCCGAGTTCGGCCGTTTGGAGTTGGCGCATGCACTGCGCTGCGCGCAGCTGCTGCCCCTTGATGACGGAATGCTGTTTGAACGCGCTCTGCAGTCAGTGATTGGCAATGTGCGCAAGAAGCGCAGCGAGCAGGGCTAGGTTTCAGCCCGATTGGTCCTGTGGAGACCGGGTTGCTGACGGGGGAGTACTATGAATGGAGCCAAACCGCCTCCACGGGATTGGCATATCGATCAACGCTTCCATAAAATGGTATCTGCTGAACCCCTGAGGCAACTTGCGGGGTTGGTTCTCTGGAGTGGAGATCGCAGATTGAAATACCAAGTGGATGCCGGTTGGTTGTCCGGGGCGCGCCGGGTTCCCAGTCCCCACTGCAACAGGCGGCCCGAAAACTGCCCTGTGGACCTTCTGGTGGTCCATAGTATCAGCTTGCCACCGGGACAATACGGCGGCCCCTATATCGATGCCTTCTTTCTGGGGCAGTTGGATATCGACGCCCACCCCTATTTTGCTGAAATCGTCGCTTTACAGGTCTCGGCCCATATCCTCATCGATCGCGATGGCATCGTCACACAGTATGTCCCCCTGGACCGGCGCGCCTGGCATGCGGGCAAGTCCGAATTCGAAGGCCGCAGCAACTGTAACGATTTCTCTATTGGTATTGAGCTGGAGGGGCTGGATACAGATATTTATACCGATGCCCAGTATCGTGCACTGGCAGAAGTCAGTGCAGCTGTTATGCGGGCCTATCCCTCTATAGATGTCGATAGAATTGCCAGTCACTCCGATATAGCGCCAGGGCGCAAGCTGGACCCGGGCCCCGGGTTTGACTGGGAACGCTACCTGCGTGAGCTCCACCAGGTCGCCGGGTAACAGCTTCTTTCTTTCGCTGCTGGTGTATCGGCAATCACCACCGTTACAATCCCGCTGTGATTGGGGTTGGCGCCTGCCCGGGCCGGGCATAGACAGGGCGCACAGCACTTTCCTTGGCTCCCTGCCTTCTTCTCCACTGGAGGCTAAAGCGGTATCGCTATGACTCTGTTAATTGTTTTATTCACGTTGGCGCTTGTACAAATCTGGGGGTCCGGTGCTCCCATACACCGCGATGACTGGTTTGCCAAGTGGTGTGAACGCCTGGACAAGCTGGCACCGCTACGGGGCAATGCCGGATTATTGCTTGCTACCACCCTACTGCCACCAGTGATTGTGGTGGCAGTGCTAATGCTCGTTGCAGAGTCCATTGCGGGTGGGCTTGGCGTGCTGCTAGCAGGCGTGCCACTGCTGCTCTACTGCCTGGGTCGGGGTGATTTTAATGCTGTTTTGACCAACTACCTCTGTCACTGGTATCGGGGTGATCTTAACGCTGCTACCGAGGCCGCCTCGCCTTTGCTGAAAGAGTTGCACGAGGAGCCGGCGGATGGCAGACAACTGCATGAGCAGGTATTTCGCGGTGCAGCCTATTGCGCCTTTGAGCGCCTGTTTGCGGTTTTATTCTGGTTTATTGTGTTGGGTATTCCCGGGGCGCTGCTGTTTCGCCTGAGTGCTCTGTATGCACAGCGCAGTGGCGAGGCGGATCGGGTTAGCACTGCGGCGCGCTGGCTGTGGCTGCTTGAGTGGTTGCCGGTCAGGGTAATGGGGATCAGTTTCGCAATTGTCGGCAATTTCGCTGGCTGTTATCGCGCCTGGCGCCAATGCCTGATGTGTCGCGAGTGGGATACGGCCCAGGTGCTGGAAGCCTATCTCGAGGGGGCTCTGGGTGGGATCGATGCCAGTGCATGTGGTGCCACTGGAGATCTGTCACAGGCCCAGCGCCAGTGTGGGGCGCAGATTGAGGGCCTGCAGGCCCTGCTGTCCAGAGCCCTGCTGCTATGGTTGACCGTCTTGGCGCTGGCAGTGTTATTTGCCTGATACCAAATGGCTGCATCAGAGTGGGTGTGCGCAAATCAGATACAGCGCTTTTATTTGCCCGGCATTTTTTCGGTGGCCGCACCAGGTCTAGTGATCTTTCCGCAGCATGGCATCTGCCAGCGGGCAACGGCTGCCTATAGTCGAGCTGGACGACTTCGGAATGGTGGAGGAGTTTGTCAACCAACAAGAAAAGCCGCTCGTCCTGTATATCTTTACCCGAAGTGGTGCCCTTGCCAAGCGTATTCTTTCCCGGTGCAGTTCCGGTAACGCCTGCGTAAACGGTTGTATGATGTTTATGCTAACCCAGAATCTGCCGTTTGGGAGCATGGGTGCCAGTGGCGTAGGCTCCTAAGGGTGGCGATCAAGCGGTCCATGAATGACTTACTGGATTGCCCGGCTGAGGAGGACGCAAGCTACTGGTTTTTGGGGACAATGGATTGGTACATTCGGCACTAAACTAGAAAGACAAAAAGAACTATGCCCTCGGACCGAAACGACTTACCTACCAGCGCTGACGTCTTTTCTGGCGCACAAAATATTGCCGGAACGATTCACCGAACCCCACTGATACGCTCCAGGCAACTGGATCGGCTGAGTGGTGCCAAGGTTTGGTTTAAATGTGAACATATGCAGAAAGTGGGTGCCTTCAAGGCGCGCGGTGCAGCCAATGCCCTGTCCCGCTTGCCGGAAGGGACGGTGGCAGTGGCAACCCACTCCTCTGGCAATCACGGTGCTGCCCTGGCCTGGGCCGCGGCAGAGCGCGGCTTGCCCTGTACCGTTGTGATGCCCGATACCGCGCCCAGGGCGAAGCGCGCGGCGGTCGAGGGGTATGGTGCGGTTATCGTTCCCTGTGGACCGAGCCTGGCGGAGCGGGAGTCGACCCTGCAGGCGGTGGTGCAACAAACAGGCGCTCACATAGTGCCGCCTTATGATGACAGCCGAGTTATCGCCGGACAGGGCACGGTTGCCCTGGAAATTGTGCAGCAGTGCCGTGAACAGGGCTTTACACCGGACGTAATTCTGGCGCCTGTCGGTGGGGGTGGTTTGCTCGCGGGTATCGGCCTGGCAATGGCGGCATTGGCCCCTGATATGCTGGTTATTGGTGCCGAGCCCGCCAGTGCGGATGATGCCCAGCGTTCACTGCGTAGCGGTGTGCATATTACCAGCCATCAACCGCAGACGATTGCCGATGGCCTGCGTACAACACTCGGGCGCAGGAACTACACGATCATTCGCCGCACAGTACGGGATATTGTGACAGTATCAGAAAATGGTATTGTGCGGGCCATGCGGCTGTTATGGACCCGCACCAAACAACTGGTGGAGCCCTCCGCCGCGGTGGGCTTCGCTGCAGTACTGGAACACGGGGCCCGCTTTCGCAATAAACATATCGCAATTGTCTTGACGGGCGGCAACCTGGATCTGGACAAGGCCTCCGGGCTGTTGGCCACTGTGGGAGAGTAACAATGGGGATTTTGGCTATGCACTTTGGATTTTGCCGTTTAGCTTGCTGCAAACTCGCCAAGGGTCTTGTGGCGTCAGCACTTTTACTGGTGGCTGTGATATCCCATGCCGGCCAGTTGACGTTGTCATCCAGTTCCCTCAGCCCCGGGCAGAAAATGCCGCTGGCACATGTCTATGGCGGTTGTGGTGGGGAAAATCTGTCTCCCCAGCTCAGCTGGAAAGGGGCCCCAGAAGGCACTAAAAGTTACGCGGTCATGGTATACGATCCGGATGCACCCACGGGCAGTGGCTGGTGGCACTGGGTGGTGTTCAATATTCCCGCGGATACCACCAGCCTTCCGGAGGGTGCCGGCGACCTGAAAAACGGTTTGATCCCGGAAGCGATCCAGGTCAGTAATGACTATGGGAGCCTGGGATATGGCGGTGCCTGCCCGCCCAAAGGGCACGGCGATCACCGTTATCGCTTCCGGGTATTTGCCTTAAAGGTGGAGTCATTGCCGCTGGATGAAAATGCTTCACCGGCCAAGGTGGGCTTTCATGTGAATGCAAATAAACTGGCCGAGGCTGAGCTTGAGGTGCTGTGGGGACACTAACCGTGCAGTGTCATATGCGGTACCTGGAGTTTAACACCTTCTTAAAGAAGCGATAAATTATGACGCACGAAACGGTCAGAGAAGCGGTATTCAATCGGCGTATGCTGATCTGTATCGGCACAGGCTTTGCCTCTGGAATGCCATACTTTGTACTGGTCCAATTGGTACCGGCCTGGCTGCGTTCCGAAGGGGTGGACCTGGCAACCATCGGTATTTTTGCCCTGCTGGGACTGCCCTACACCTGGAAATTTCTCTGGTCGCCGCTCATGGAGCGATACGCCTTTCCCATCCTGGGACGACGGCGCGGCTGGATGCTGGTGATGCAGCTCCTGCTAATTGTTTGTATTGGTGCACTGGGGATGTTCAGTCCCCAATTCAGTATCTTGACCATTGCGGCACTGTGCCTTGGTGTTGCCTTTTTCAGTGCCAGCCAGGATATCGTATTGGATGCCTTTCGCCGGGAAATCCTCCCGGACCGGGAACTGGGACTGGGTAACTCTTTTTATGCGAATGCCTATCGAATTTCCGGTCTGATACCCGGTTCCCTGAGCCTGATCCTGTCGGATCACCTGGCCTGGAATCAGGTATTTTGGGTAACCGCAGCGTTTATGCTGATTGCCGTCTTTATGACACTGGCGGTCGATGAACCAAAACATCCGGCCGCGCGGCCGGGCACACTTCGCGATGCCATAGTGTTACCGTTTGTGGAGTTTTTCAATCGCAACGGTGTCAAGCATGCGCTTTTGGTGCTGGCCTTTATGTTCCTGTACAAGCTCGGCGACAACATGGCTACGGCACTGGCCACCCCCTACTACCTGGATATGGGGTACTCCAAGACAGATATTGGTATTGTGGCTAAAAATGCCGGTCTATGGCCAGCCGCCATCGGTGGTTTTTTTGGAGGTCTGTTGATCGTCCGGATTGGCATCAATAAATGCCTGTGGATTTTCGGCGTTGTTCAGTTTCTATCGATATTTGGCTTTATGATCTTGTCCGAGGTCAATGGGGATTTGGTGGGAACACCGGGCTTCAACCCCAGCCTATGGCTTTTAGCCGTCGTTATTGCCTTTGAGTATTTGGGGGTTGGGCTGGGCACAGCGGTACTCATCGCCTTTCTCGCCCGCACGACCAGTAAATTGCACACTGCCACACAATTTGCTTTATTCAGTGCCTTGACCCTGTTGCCGAGAACGCTTGTGAATGCTTCAACGGGCTTTCTGGTGGAGTCCATGGGATGGACCAATTTCTTTTTGTTGTGTGCTGCCCTGGCGATTCCGGGAATGCTGTTGCTGTTCGCCGTCGCCCCCTGGAGTGGTAATGGTGAGGAGGCATAGAGGCTCCCCAGGATGCATATGGGCGCACAGGTATCCCTTCTCGGCAGATTGCGCCAGGATGGCAGCCGGGTCCGATATTTCCGTTGCTTTTATGGGTACCAGCGGTATCTGGCCATATCCACCCGGCCATTCAGGAAGGTGATGCCCTCATTTTCCAGGCGCCTGCGTTGACGGGAGGCGCCGGGCTCCGGCAATGAGATTCGCCCCTGCGCATTGATAACCCTGTGCCAGGGCAGCCGCGTGTCCCTGGGCAGCTTGCGCAGCAGCCCACCAGCCAGGCGGGCCGCTCGGGGGTAGCCGGCCATCTCGGCCAGATCACCATAAGTGACCACTCGACCACTGGGGATAGCGTTCAGAACCCGACATATTCTGGAGAGCGCGCTGTTTTCGACTGATGGGGTGTTGGATGGGGTAGATGCTGGCACAAAAACCTCAAGTTTCGGCTTTTTATCGTATAGTAGGTATGGGTTTGTCGAAATGGCAGCGACAAAGTTTCTAACCGGATACCAGAATAAGCTGATACACGGGCACCTGCCACAAGACTGCAGGTTGCCATAGCGTGTCACATTATTCCAATTGTGGCATCATTGCACTACTAAAACAGATGTTTCCAGGCAGTTACCACTGCTGGTTATTTTAGAAACTTCAAGGTTCCTCCTGTGGTTTTATCGACACGGTTTTCCAGGCTTTGCATACACATATCCCTCTGTTTGGCACCTTTACAGGTTCTGGCCGGTGTACTCACGCTCGAAAATGGCGATCGTATCCAGGGCACATTGGTACTGGTGGATAAAAACCAGGTGGTGTGGAAATCCGAGACCTTTGGCGAGGTCAAGGTGGATAAAAGCCAAGTTGTTTCGATGGATATTGATACCGACCTGAAAATTGCCGGGCGCGAGGGGCCCTGCACGCTGGCGGGACACCGCCAGGAACGCTGGGAACTTTACTGCGCTGCGGGGGAAGGCTGGTTTATTGATTTTCTGGGCGTGGAGCGCGCAGAGCCCTACACCTACTTTGTCAACAACCCGGTGGTTTTCCACGGTGGTGTCAGTGCTGGCGGAGTGTTTGAGCGGGGCAACCGCGAACGCGAAGACCTGGATGCAAATATCAATCTGGACGTGCGCCACGGGGACTTCCATCACTTGATTGGCGCTCTCTACCGGAGTCAGGGCAGTGAGGAGGAGGATGCACTGGAAAAATACCAGCTGACCTATGGGCTGCGATGGATTTTTGCAGAAAAGTGGTTTGCTGCGGCAAACAGTGCACTGGAGCGTGAGGAAGCCAGAAATCTGGACCTGGGGACAAAGATGGGCCTCGGTCTCGGTTATCTGTTTTACGATACAGACAAGACAGGATTCTCTCTGGAGGGCGGTGTCAGCAGCCTGCAGGAAGAGTTTATTGATGAAGCATTGAGCGAAGACCAGGATGACCGTTATGTGGCGGGGCGCCTGGCCTTGAATTATCGCTATAAATTTTCTATGGGGCCGGAAGTTTATTTTGACCAGGAAACCCTGCAATCACTCGATCACAGCGATGACTACCAGGCGAATGCCAAAGTGGGCATGCGCACTCCCCTGGTGGAGGGGGTCTTGATGGAAATTGGCTATCACTGGCGGTACGACAATACCCCATCTTTACAAAGCCAAAAAGAAGACACCCGGGTGACTGTGGGTGTCGGATATCAATGGTAGTGCCCTGCGGCATAGGGCTCCGCCTTGCAGTGTGAAATGCACCTATCGGAATACAGTATTTATTTAACAACCAAACAGGCCGTCTGGGCGAAGTGGTACGGGATGAATCCGCCGCCGGTTCCAGGCCGGCGCCCGCGCTTGAAAGATAAGCAGTTCCGTACAGGTCAGCGGTATTTCAAGGGTGTTAATCAGGCTGACCTTAAAAGACTGATTGGATCACGGGAAAACCAGAAATTAGAAATAAGGAGTTCAATATGCAAATTGCCGACAGCATAGTGGCGATTACTGGCGCGGGCCAGGGGTTGGGACGTGCAATGGCCTTGTACCTGGCGGAGCGCGGCGCCCGTCTGGCGCTGATTGATGTTAATGCAGCGGGATTGGAACACAGTGTTTCCGCCTGTAAAAAATTCGCGGCAGAAGTGCGCAGTTATGACATTAATGTGGCCAATGAAGAAGCGGTGGATACCGGCTTCAGCCAAATTGCCCAGGACTTTGGCGGCCTGCAGATATTGATTAATAACGCCGGTATTATGCGTGATAGCATGCTACTCAAGTGCAAGGAGGGTAAGGTCACCGATCGCATGTCCCTCTCCCAGTGGCAGTCGGTCATTGATGTAAACCTGACTGGCGTTTTCCTCTGTGGCCGTGCTGCCGCAGGTATTATGGCCGAGAGCGGCGAAGGCGGCGTGGTGATTAATATTTCCAGTTTGTCCCGGGCCGGCAATATGGGGCAGACAAACTACTCCGCGAGTAAGGCAGGGGTTGCGGCCATGACAGTAACCTGGGCCCGCGAGTTGGCCCGCTATGGCGTGCGTGTCGCTGCCATTGCACCGGGCTTTATTGGCACAGAGATGGTCGCGCAAATGCGCCCGGAGATTCTGCAGGGCTTGGTCAAGCAAGTGCCTTTACGCCGCCTGGGAGAACAGGAAGAAATTGCCTCTACTGTGGCTTTTATCCTTGAAAATGACTTCGTTACCGGCCGTGTTCTGGATATTGATGGTGGCGCCCGGATCTGATCGCCGGAGTTTGTAAGTATTGGGCTCTGCAGCCTTCGGGCTGCCTGGCTGCTGCTGGATAGGGGGAAGTGGTTGCTGATCACAGCCTTGCACTCGTCATCGGAAACCAGGCAGCGCCTGTTAGCAGTTTTTTGGCTGCAACGCTTGATTGTACAGTTGTTTTGACTCATTCACAGTTTTCATAAAAAGCTCAGGACTATCAACGCCTAAATAGATTCTCTTTACATCTCCTTGGGGCTGAACAAGTTGAATCACAATATTTGGGGTTCCTGAGTAATTGTATCTTTTTACAAATCTGGAACGGGGTATAAAACAATAGCACTTGGCAATGCTGCAAATATTACTCAGGGGTATTTTGCGAGGCTCGTAGATGCCATAACGAATAACCAGGCTGTCCCTGGTCAGAGAGATAGGCCTTCTGGATACTGCTTTGTACTCAGCAATAAAGAAGATCAGGCCAAATGCTGTCAATGCTGTAACTATGCAAGCTGCAAAAGGTGTCCAAATAAAGTGTAGTAATACATGCACGAATGGTAATTCCAGTGCTATCAGGATAATGAAGCCTTTTAGAGTGCTTTGAGCGCCATCCTTTTTGTGGTAACTAAACTGCTTTTCGCCGTGAAAATGGGAAATAGTAATGCCGCTGGAAAAAAGGGCATAGACCCACATGCGTGCCTCAAAGGTTAATAACCTGGCAACAAGAGTGTCACCCCACATACGTTTAATGGGTTGTGAAATGGCAAGCTCGGGATTTGCCCCTTGCTTGAGAGCGGATTTTATTGCCAGATAAACTGTAGTTATGGTCGCGAGTTCAAACGAGAGAAAGGCCATCAGAATCAAATAGCGGCCCGCTTCAAAATATGGCCAGATAATTTTACTTTCTTGCGGAATAATGTAACTGCCGATCAAGATAACAAGACAGCACATAAGTGCGGCTTTGAGTGCCGCCTCTTTTTTATCTTTGAGGCAAATGAAACATAGTATCGGTAACGCCAAAAGGCCATCGGTCAAGTATAGCCACTCAAAGTTTGCTGTCCCAAATTCATTGAGGCTATTGTTGCCTTGGTAATAAAAACCCCAGAATGCAGAAATATAAATCAGGAAAAAAAGTGGCAGTTTCTGTTTGTGCGTGGTATCCAATAGGATTCTCCTGAGGCATTTTAAATAAGAGTGTAATAATTCTGTATAACCGTTCCTGCCAGTTGCTTATTAATAATCGGTGGGGCAGTCACCGAACCCGGTCTTAAAATGGTTCAATACCGGCTTTAAGTTATGGATCGGCATCGTCCATTTTTCCCGACGGCTTGCATCGGCAAGTACATTATTTTCTTTGATTGAGAGCTACTTTTACCGCAAAGAAATACCTATAGCTGAGGCTTGATATATGAAGCCAGGTTGTTGTCTCGGTGATCTTGATAGATGGTAGTGAAGTTGGTCTGTCAGCTCAAGTTGTCCATCATTGGGTAATTGATTTCTCTTTAACTGAATGCATCGAGAAATATAGGCGCCCAAATTATCTTATTGGATTTTATTCAGTTTTATTTCGTGTCAAACCTGGATAAAATCGGCAGACTTCTATCAGCATGTTGGGCTAGGGCTAAGCAAGCTTCTGTAAAGTCCATGCCTTAAGCAAGACCCAAGAATTTTCAACAAGATTCACCCCTTCAACAGGAGAACGGTAGCGTGACCTAAGAATAAATAAAAGGCGCTGACCCAAGGTGCAGCAACACCAGGGGCCAGCTAACCAAATTGATAACACAAGTATCAAAATGGCTTTATGGATAATACGCTAGATACCCGCTCGCCTTCAATAAAGTGGCGTATAGTCAGTGGCTTGGGGCGATTCCCCAGGCTCTGGGAGCGTTGCATTCGCCTTTTCCTATTCTGCGCCTACCGTTCCCGTGCTCCGCCCCGCACTCCCTGCAAAGGTTACTTTCCAGATTTCCCCATCACGGAATGCCTACCCAGGGCTTGCGTATCAGTAGGAAACGAATATGTTGATCTTGAAGCGCCGAACTGGCGAAAACCTAAGAATTGGTACAAATGTCTCAGTTACAGTATTGGAGGTGAAGGGGAATCAGGTAAAGATAGGAATCGACGCCCCCAAAACCCTCCCTGTCCACCGTGAAGAAATCTATGTGCGCATTGAAAAGGAACGGAAGACAGACAGTGGAGCTCGTTAAGCAGTGGATTCTTTAAGGGGGGCGGCCTCGCCGGGGGCCTCCGCCCCTGGGGATCAGGATAGGTTCACGGGTTTGAATACTGTTAAGGAAGCGGCATTGACTGCACAAGATTCTTTATTTCAGTAAGTTGGACTTTCGTATATCCGGTTTTTGCGCAGCGCGGTAAATCAGCGCAATCTTGCCAATCTCCTGCACCAGTTCGCAAGAGGACTGTTCACAGAGTGTGTCCACCATCTGATGGCGCTCCTCGCGGTTGGCGATCATCAGTTTGACCTTGATCAGCTCGTGATCCTCAAGCGCCCGATCCAGTTCCTCTCTCACGCCCTCGCTGAGCCCGTTGCCGGCTATGGTCACTACCGGCTTGAGGTTGTGGCCCAGGGTGCGCAGTGCTTTTTTGCGGTGGGCGGTTAAAGGCATACAATACTCCATTACCACTTGGTGGATATCGATGTGGGAGCGGTCGCAGATCGCAGTCCTCGCCAGCAGCTGCGTGGCGAGCCAGATCGCGGCCTGGGGCCGCTTTAACATTTAGCTGTAGTTGATGTGTAGGTATTGTACCCGATGGGCCGATCCAAGAGCAGCCACCGCTGGCTGCGTGAACATTTTAATGACCATTACGTCAAGCAGTCCCTGAAGGAGGGCTACCGCTCCCGTGCCAGCTATAAGCTGCAGGAGCTGCAAAACAAGGACCGCCTATTCAAACCGGGCATGACGGTTGTCGACCTGGGGGCGGCGCCGGGGGGGTGGTCTCAGGTAGCAGTGGCGCTGGTGGGGCACAAAGGCCGGGTTTTGGCGTCTGATATACTGCCGATGGACCCACTGGCCGGTGTGGACTTTATTCAGGGTGATTTTACCGAGGCGTCGGTGCTTACCCAGCTGTTGCAGCATCTTGGCGAGGAGATGGCGGACCTTGTGATTTCTGATATGGCCCCCAATATGAGTGGGATACGCGATGTGGATCAGCCCGCCTCTATGTATCTGGTGGAGCTGGCCGTGGATTTGGCGCGCCAGGTATTGAAGCCGGGTGGCGCTTTTGTCGCTAAGGTTTTTCAGGGCGAGGGGTTCGATACGCTGATCCGCGACCTGCGAGCCAGTTACAACAGTGTTGTGACCCGTAAGCCCGGCGCCTCCAGGCCCCGCTCCCGCGAGGTGTATGTAGTGGCACGGGGATTCAAGGGCGGCTAGGGCAGGGCGTATTTCGGGTCTGCGCGTCTGGTATGGTATAAGCAAATCCTGTATCGGCGGTTCGGGCTGTTGCCCTCCGCGCCTATACTGGTTTGAACCGGTATTGATGCAGCGGGTGTTGCCGAAATAGGCGGTTATTGAGTGCGAAAGCGAGAGGGCTATCCCTTTGAATGATATGGCGAAGAACCTGGTACTGTGGTTGGTCATCGCAGCGGTGCTGCTGATGGTGTTTCAGAACTTCAAACCACAATCCCGGGATGAGGCTCTCAGCTATTCCGACTTTGTTCAGGATGTGCAGTCGGGCCAGATAAAAAGTGTGATTGTGGATGGCCTGGTAATTACTGGCGAGAAGGCCGATGGCAGCCGTTTCAAGACCATACAGCCGCAAATTATAGATGATGAATTGACCAATGAACTGGTGCGCAGCAATGTCCAGTTCATTGGGCGCGAACCGGAATCCCCGAGTATCTGGCAACAATTGCTGGTCGCCAGCTTCCCGATTCTGATCATTATTGCCGTATTTATGTTCTTTATGCGCCAGATGCAGGGGGGTGCCGGTGGGCGATCCGGCCCGATGGCCTTTGGTAAGAGCAAGGCACGCCTCCTGGGTGAGGATCAGATCAAGACGACTTTCGCCGATGTGGCGGGTGTGGATGAGGCCAAGGAGGAAGTCCAGGAGCTGGTGGAGTTCCTGCGCGATCCCACCAAATTCCAGCGCCTGGGCGGCAATATCCCCCGCGGAGTACTGATGTGTGGTCCTCCCGGTACCGGTAAGACCCTGCTCGCCAAGGCGATTGCCGGTGAGGCCAAGGTGCCTTTCTTCTCTATTTCCGGCTCCGACTTCGTGGAGATGTTTGTGGGCGTGGGCGCCTCCCGTGTACGGGATATGTTTGAGCAGGCCAAGAAGCAGGCGCCCTGTATTATCTTTATTGATGAAATTGATGCCGTTGGCCGGCACCGGGGTGCCGGTGTCGGTGGTGGCCATGACGAACGAGAGCAGACCCTGAATCAGCTGCTGGTTGAGATGGACGGCTTTGAAGGCAATGAAGGGGTAATCGTGATTGCTGCCACCAATCGGCCGGATGTGCTCGACCACGCCCTGTTGCGTCCCGGTCGGTTCGACCGCCAGGTGTTCGTGGGCCTGCCGGATATCCGTGGCCGTGAACAGATCCTTAAGGTGCATATGCGCAAGGTGCCGATGGATGACAAGGTGAATGCGCAGACAATCGCACGGGGAACGCCTGGTTTTTCCGGTGCAGACCTGGCCAACCTGGTCAATGAGGCAGCCCTGTTTGCCGCCCGTGCCAACAAGCGCACCGTTACCATGGACGAATTCGAACACGCCCGTGACAAGATCATGATGGGCGCTGAGCGCAAGTCCATGGTCATGAGCGAAAAGGAAAAGATAAATACCGCTTACCACGAGGCGGGCCATGCGATTATCGGTCGCCTGGTGCCTGAGCATGACCCGGTGCATAAAGTCACCATTATCCCCCGTGGCCGCGCTTTGGGTTTAACCCAATTCCTGCCGGAAGAGGACAAATACAGCCTCTCCAAGCGCGCCATTGAATCGCAGCTGTGCTCTTTGTTTGGCGGTCGTATTGCCGAGGAAATAACCCTGGGTGTCGACGGCGTTACTACCGGTGCCTCCAACGATATTGAGCGGGCCACCGACCTTGCGCGCAATATGGTCACCAAGTGGGGGCTCTCTGAGAAACTGGGACCGCTACATTACGGTGAAGACGAGAGCGGTCAGCCCAGACACAGCAATCCGGTGTCCGGCAAGACCACTTACGAAATTGAGGCGGAAGTGCGCCGCATTATTGATAGCTGCTACGAACGGGCCGGCAATCTGCTGGAGGAAAACCGGGATATCCTTGAAGCGATGAAAGATGCACTGATGGAATATGAAACCCTGGATGCCGAACAGGTAGATGATCTGATGGCACGCCGTAAGGTTCGCCCGCCAAAAGATTGGCAGGACAATAACTTTGGTTCCGGCGGCAGCAGCTCTACTACTGAAAAAGACGCCAAAGAACCTTCCGCTGAGACCGATAAGAGCAACCCCGTGGGTGGCCCACTGAACGGCCACTGATTTTCAGGCGGGAAATCCCGAAGGAAATACAGACGGAATGCCCGGCAGGAATTGAGGCGCTAGCCTATTCTGCCCCGGCATTCCGTTTTTTTTACTTTGCATATGAACATTACCTTTGGAAAATACACCCTGGATTTGGCCACACCCGTTGTGATGGGTGTGCTGAATGCAACCCCGGACTCTTTTTCCGATGGTGGCAGCTACTATACCGCTGGGCACCTGGACTTGTCCCTGGTGCTGCGCCGTGCCGGGCAGATGTTGGGCGAGGGGGCTGCAATTATTGATGTGGGGGGGGAATCCACCCGCCCTGGCGCCGCACCGGTATCCGAACAGGAAGAGCTGGACAGGGTGGTGCCGGTGGTGGAGGCTATCTGTGCGAATTTTGCCGCTATCGTTTCGGTCGATACCAGCACACCTGCGGTGATGCGGGCATCCGCCGCTGTGGGCGCCGGATTGATTAACGATGTGCGGGCTCTGGAGCGCCCCGGCGCTCTGGAGGCGGCGGCTGAAACAGGCTTGCCCATTTGCCTGATGCATATGCAGGGGCAGCCAGGCACCATGCAAAGCGCCCCTTCCTACGCCGATGTGGTGGTGGAGGTGGCTGACTATTTAAACAGCCGGGTAAGTGCCTGTGAAGCTCAAGGCATAGCCCGGCAGCGCCTGATTTTGGACCCGGGTTTCGGTTTTGGTAAGTCCGATGCGCACAACCTGGCGCTGCTGCGCAGCCTGTCACAGCTGGCTCCAGCAGGGGTGCCCATACTGGCCGGGCTGTCACGCAAGTCCATGATTGGCCGCCTGTTGCAGCGGGAAGTGGGTCTACGCTTACCCGGCAGTCTTGCACTGGCCATGCTCGCCGCCCAGCGAGGAGCAAGGATTTTGCGGGTGCACGATGTGGCTGAGACAGTCGATGTACTGCGCCTGCGGCAAATAGTGGATTGCGGAGCCTAAGGAGCTTTGCCAGTTCAGCTACCCCGAGCCGCCGGGGTACTGTGGCTTTTGCCAGGCGCGTAAAAAGCGGCGAAATACATGATCGGGAAGATTTATGCAGAGAACGTATTTTGGCACCGACGGTATCCGAGGGCGTGTCGGTGAGGGTGCCATTACCCCGGATTTTATGTTGCGGCTGGGCTATGCCGCCGGCATGGTGTTGGGTAAATTACCGGGAGAGAAACGTCCGGGGCGCCCCAATATCCTGATTGGCAAGGATACCCGGGTGTCGGGTTATATGTTCGAGGCGGCGCTGGAAGCGGGCCTGATTAATGCCGGCGTGGATGTCGGGCTGCTCGGCCCGATGCCCACGCCGGCCATTGCCTATCTCACGCGCACTTTCCATGCGCGCGCAGGTATTGTGATCAGCGCCTCGCACAACCCCTACCAGGATAACGGTATCAAATTTTTCAGTGCCACGGGCAGCAAGCTCCCCGATCAGGTTGAGCGGGAGATAGAAGCGGTGCTGGATCTACCAATGCAAACCGCACAAAATCTCGGCAAGGCACGGCGTATTGATGATGCAGCCGCACGGTATATTGAATTCTGTAAGGCTGCCACGACCTGGGGGTTCTCCCTGGAGGGGCTCAGAATAGTTCTGGACTGCGCCAATGGAGCCACCTACCACATTGCCCCCAAGGTTTTCCGTGAACTGGGGGCCGAGGTCAGCGCTATCGGCATAAACCCCAATGGGCAGAATATCAATTTGGAGTGCGGTTCTACCAAACCCGAGCAGCTGCAGGGTGCAGTACTTGAACAAGGTGCTGACCTGGGGGTGGCTTTCGATGGGGATGGCGACCGGGTCTTACTTGTGGATCACAAGGGTGAACTGATTGACGGTGACCAACTGCTCTTTGTGATCGCCTTGCACCAACAGGAGTACCTGGGTGGATGCAAGGGGGTCATCGGTACACTGATGAGCAACTATGGTTTCGAGCTGGCCCTGGGCGAGCGCAGCATTCCATTTGAGCGTGCCAACGTTGGTGATCGCTATGTATTAGAGAAAATGCAGGCCAATGGCTGGCTGCTTGGCGGGGAGTCTTCCGGCCATATCATCTGTGCCGACGCCTCTACTACCGGGGATGGTATTGTTGCTGCACTTCGGGTATTGCGGGCCCTGTCCGACTTTGGCGAGCCTTTGCACCAGTTGAAGGCGCGCATGAAAATGCTTCCTCAGCACATGGTGAATGTGCGACTCAGGCATCGGGACGGCGTGCTTGATCATCCAGATGTAGAAACCGCGGTCAGTGATGCAGAGCGGCAACTGGCCCGCAGTGGCCGGGTATTACTGCGCCCCTCCGGCACCGAACCCCTGATTCGGGTGATGGTTGAAGGGCGTGACCACGTTCAGGTGGAGCAGCTGGCAAAACATATTGCCTCCGTGGTGGAGCGGATTGGGAACAGCTGATATAGGCTGGGGGTACAAGGGAAGCTGGCCTCTGCCGATGGGGAACCAAGCCGGACATTTTGGGTTGTATGTTGGCGGGATTGCCGCTAAGATTTGCGCCCCTTGAAGGAGCCCAGATGCGAATATCGCTGGTAGCAGCCAACTGGAAGATGAACGGCAATCGTGCCTTTGCCGAGCGTTTTTTCACTGACCTTGAGTTGGGGGACGTCTCCGCTGATGTTGTGGTATGCCCGCCCTTTCCCTATCTCTCTCAGGCTGCCCAGGCCGCGGAGAAAAAAGGCAGTTTTAAAGTGGGTGGGCAAAACCTCAGCCATGAGCCCGATGGGGCTTTTACCGGTGAGGTTTCCGCGCGTATGTTATTGGACTGCGATGCCCGTTATGTCATTGTCGGGCATTCCGAGCGGCGCGGCCTCTACGGTGAGACCAGCGAGCTGGTTGCAAAAAAATTTGTAGCCGCGCAAGCGGCAAACTTGATCCCCATTCTCTGTGTGGGTGAAACCCTGCAAGAGCGGGATCAAGGGCGCACTCTGGAAGTGGTCGCCTCTCAGTTACAGGCAGTGAAAGCGGTGATTGAAGAGAAGGCCTGGCAGCGCTCGGTTGTGGCCTACGAGCCGGTGTGGGCCATAGGCACAGGCAAAACGGCCTCTCCTGAAGAGGCGCAAAGTGTGCATAAGTTTATTCGTACTCAAATGGGTGATGTTGGCCTCACGGTACGAATTTTGTATGGCGGTAGTGTAAAATCTGCCAATGCCAGTGCACTGTTCGCACAGGCTGATATTGATGGCGCCCTTGTAGGTGGAGCTTCGCTCGATGCGAAGGAGTTCGCCGGGGTATGCCGCGCTGCTGTATAGTTACAGTAGATGAGATAAGAAATACTGAATAACGGGTTGGCAAACCCAGACAGAGAGTTTCCAGAAAATGGAAAAGTTAGTATTAATTGTACATGTTCTGATCGCGCTGAGTATTATCGGCCTGATTTTGCTGCAACAGGGCAAGGGCGCTGAAGCTGGTGCTTCTTTTGGTGCCGGTGCTTCGCAGACGGTTTTTGGCAGTCAGGGAAGTGGGAATTTCTTTTCGCATCTGACAGCGATTCTTGCGACAGTGTTTTTCGTCACCAGCTTTGGGCTGGCTATTTTGGCCCGCCAGGGTACAGAAGCCAATATAGACGCAGATCTGCCTCAGTTACCTGCTGCCGTTGAGCAGATTGGCCCGGCTACGGAGCTACCTGAGATCGAAAGTGATATCCCGCAGCTCGAAGCAGACCTGGAGGCCGGTGATGTTCCCCAGGTCCCTGAGCAAAGTAACGGTTCACAAGAGTCTCCGGCTGATCCAAAACCTGAAACAGAGGAACAGCAGTAAGATTTTTGCCCAGGTGGTGGAATTGGTAGACACGCTATCTTGAGGGGGTAGTGAGCTATGCTCGTGCGGGTTCAAGTCCCGCCCTGGGCACCACATCAAAGTTCAAAGAAGTCCGAAATCGTCCGCAAAGCCCCGTAAATCGGGGCTTTTTGCTATCTGCATAGTCCAAAGCCTTCCGCTCCCGTTCGTTGTCATCCGGTGCTATCTGGTGCTACATTTGGTGCTACCTGGTTCATTTTGGAATTTGGTAGCACCAATGCCCCTTACTGACACACAAATCAAACAGGCGAAGCCGGGCAACAAAGACCAGTGGCTCACCGATGGCCACGGCTTGCGTTTGCTGATCAAATCCAGCGGCGCCAGGTACTGGCGGCTTAAGTAGCGATTTCAAGGCAAGCAGAAGACACTAGCTGTAGGTGTGTATCCCTTAGTTAGTCTCAAGCAAGCCCGCCAAAAGGTGGCCGAGGCAAAGCAGCTGCTGGCAGAAGGTACCGACCCTGGGGAGCAGCGGAAACATGAAAAGCGGAAGGCTTTAATTGCGGCCGGTCGCTGCTTCTCCACTCTGGCGAAAGAGTGGTGGCACCACCAGAAGGGTACCTGGACCGAGGATCACGCCGGACGCGTCTGGACACGTCTCAAAGATAATGTATTCCCCCTTATAGGCGAACAGCCACTAGCCGAAATCACTCCGCAGGAAGTGATCGCCATTGTGCACAGCGTAGAGAGCCGAGATGCTTTAGATGTGGCTCGGCGAGTATTGCAGGATGTGCGCAGGGTATTCCGTTACGCAGTACAGACAGGGCGGATAGCTAATAACCCAGCGTCTGAATTAAGTGATGTACTCAAGGGGCGCAAGATCAGCCATCGGAACGCTCTGACGCGTGAAGAGCTGCCCGCCTTCCTTCAAGAGTTGGATATTTATCAGGAGCGAGGCCGCACATTAACCAAGCTGGCAATTCAACTGCTGATCCTCACCTTTGTTCGCCCTGGCGAGTTGCGCGGCGCGCGTTGGGAAGAAGTTGAGTTTGAATCTGCACTCTGGCGTATCCCTGGGGAGCGCATGAAGATGGGCACAGACCACATTGTACCATTATCTAGTCAGGCCTTGGCAGTACTTGAAGAACTGAAGCCGATAAGCGGGCAATACCCCCTGCTTTTTCCATCGGAACGCGAAAGAGTCCGTCCAATGTCTGACAACACCATGCGCCGTGCCATCTTTAAAATGGGGTGGGACGGCACTCAAGAGGGCAAGAGCAAAGCAAACCCTCACGGCTTCCGTGCCACTGCTTCCTCCATCCTCAATGAAACCGGCTTTAATCCTGATGCTATTGAAAGGCAGCTATCCCACATGGAAAGAAATGGCGTGAGAGCTGCCTATATACACCATGCCCGCTATATGGATGAACGCAAAGAAATGATGCAGTGGTGGGCTAATTATCTGGATGAAATGCGTAGCGGTGGCAAGGTTGTTCCGATTTTTACACAACAGCGTTAATTTGGTAGGGCATCCCCACCGATAATGGTTGCCTAGATCTAGCCCGACGGGGCGAAAGGAGCGGCCACCCATCGCTCTTGGCTTGGGTTCTATTTTGGGTTCCGTAGGGATACGGGCATGAGCAAAGATAAGAAATCTGCCGCGGAGAATGTGACCTATGCTGGAGACAGTCATCGGCGCATGCTGGAGAAAATATCAAGCAAGTCTGTGATTGCAGAGATGGCGAAGGAGGCTATTGCAAACCAAAAGCGCATGCTGGAAGGTATGAAAAGTTTAGCCAGTGTGTTTCCCATTGAAGAAGCGAAGCAAGCTCTCAAGGCGCACAAGCAATTACTAGAATCCCAATCAGCTTTTTCCCGTGTGGTCACGTCAGCGACGCAAGACATACTAGCTGAGGAGAAGCAAAGAGCTGCTGAGAAACAGCGGTGGCTGGAGCAAATACTGCGGCTTTCGAAACAGTATGAAAGCTCAAAGGTAGATTTGAGTAGTTTAACGCGCCCCGGCTGGTTCAAGCGCTACTCTACACAAGTAGAGCAGTCGATTAACTGGGATCTAGCCGAGGGTGAGAATTCTGAGCGAGCCAAGACCTTAAAAGAGCTACGAAAAGCCATACAAAAATTGTCTGATATAAATCCACAGAAGCACCCAGACTCCTATGCATTCACAGCTTTTGCATTGGGCGCATGGCTAACAATGCTCTCTATACACGATGATGCTTCGAGTTTGTTTGGATTACTCTCCAATGATTTAATCAAAGAGAGTGACTCTGCAAAAGAGATCGCAGCCAGGAAGGTTAAAAAGGAGGGAGTCAGATCTGCGCATGCTGCGAAAGCTGCAAAGAAGAAAATCATAGAGGATGCCCTTGGGATACTGTGCAAACATTTGGGTTATGCACCGACCGAGGGAAAGCTGAGGAGCTGGCTGCGCAAATTATCTGCTGGAAGAATTCCAGAATATGAAGATGGTGAGTTTCCGACCGGCTTGGAGAACTGCCCCAAAATCTGTTCTTTCGAAGTTAAAGGAACAGATGATCACGGCAATGAGATTACCAAAGGATACCGGCTGCATTTTATGCTCACTTTAAACGGAAAAATGGTAGATGAATTCCTCGCGCTTAGCACCTATAAGAAGCAATATCTGCCAATGCTGAAAAATAAATGGCCGAGAAAGGCATAGTCCCCCTTTTTTCTGCACCCCAAAAAGGGGGAGTATGACAGTTTCCCCCTTGTGAGGTTGTTTAAATCTGTTTGCCGCCCGAGAAGTTCCAAGGGCTTAAAACGGAGACAGAAAATGACCGCTGCTTATACACACTCCCATGAGACCCCCTTAAACCTCAGTACCCCTGATGACCCCATTCTTCGCCTGCCTGAGGTAGAGCGGTACACAGGGCTCAGGAAGACCTCCATCTATACCCTGGTGAAAAAGGGCAAGTTCCCTACCCCGATCAAGCTGGGCGAGCGTGCCAGTGGCTGGCTTTCTTCTGAAATCCGCCAATGGATACAGGATCGTATTGCCGTTTCCCGCAGCCGTTTTCCACCCCCTCCCAAATAAAGGTGTTACAGGTGTACAGGTGTTACAACTTCGCTGCAGGCCCCGTGGTTACTGGCTTTCCGCTGTAACACCTTTTTGTAACACCAAAAATGCAGCAGGAAAAGGTGTTACACCGACGAGGCTCAAATGTCGAGAAAGAATGTTTAGAGAGGAAGAGGATAAGAGCTTTGGCGATAAGGGAACGCTCATTTCCGCATACAGATGGGCAAAAACGAACGAGTTGAGCGACTACTAGAAGCTCTTGATGAAAGGCATAGAAATGCAAAAAGCGCCAATAGGGAAATGCCTATTTACCTGGCTGACAGAGATCGTGGAAAAGGAGAGAAGAGATGAATGGTGCTAACCAATTGCCGGTTATTGCCGGCGTCGAAATCACCACTGATGCTGCAGGGCGTTTCAATCTGAATGCTCTGCATAGAGCCAGTCAAGCAGGTGGTCATAAGAGCCCCACCCAATGGTTGAGGCGGGGTGAAACGAATGCTTTAATCGCAGAGCTTGAATCCCAAGATGTAAATTTACATCTTGCCCCAATCAATAAAATCCACGGTGGAAGTGCGCCGGGAACCTTCGCCCATGAACTGCTGGCCGTGGAATATGCCGGCTGGATTAGTCCCGCTTTCCGTCTTCAGGTAAATCAAACCTTCATTGACTACCGCACAGGCAAGCTTGAACCGGCCCCTGGCACAACAGGCGACCGCTGGATATTTGACCTTGCTGTGGACACCCTGCGGCCAGACGACACATCCAAGCTATCCATGCTTAAAAAGTTCGGTGAGAAACGGGGTCAAGATATGCAGTTCCTGCCGGACTACTCCGAGAGTAAAGGTGTTCACCACTCCCTGTCGGAACTGCTCAGGCGCCACCACTCAAACCTGTCAGCCCGTAAGGTGAATCAGATTTTGGTTCATCTGGGCTACCTGGAAGTGCGGTCCCGTAAATCCAAAGCCAAGGGTACCAGGCAGTTCAAGTGCGTAACCGAGAAGGGCGCACGTTACGGCTGTAATCTGGTAAGCCCCTGCAATCCTAACGAAACACAAGCCCATTGGTATGACGGCCAATTCAAGCAGTTGTTGGATGAACTGAAATCCGCAGCTGGATAACGGGTAAATAGGCATAAAAATGCAAAAAGCGCCTATAGGGAAAAGCGGTTTTCTCTGGTTGACAGTAATCGGAGAACGGACCTATGCTTGTCCAGCTTCCGCAAAATCGGAAGCCGGGATTCGCAACCCGTATATTCGAAGGCGCCAGGAAGACGCCTTTAGCTGTATGCGTCTTTTTTTGTGCGCGAAACCTCCTTGTTATGGTGGGGTATTCGGGGGGCCTTTGGGCTCGCCGTTTCCTTCGAGCGGTATTGCGAACCCGTCTACCCCGCCGCCTTATCGAGATTCGCAACTCCTGGGTGGCGGACAACCCGCTATCGAAGGAGGCTATCATGTCTAACCACGCCCCAGTTGTACCCGCTGCTCGGGCAGATCAGTTTATTGCCCAATCCCTTGACCTTGCCGGTATTAGCCTGGAGTCCGTAGAAAAGCTCCGCACGCTGTTCCGCACTATTGCCCACATCCCTGACAACAATCCCACTACGCAGGAGCTGGCCGCCCTTGGTGCCGAGCTCGCAGACGGGTGGGCCAATGTCATTGATTGCGAGCGTGAGGATCTGGAGCGACTCGCCGCTTCCACACCAATGAATTGAGGTAATGAATTAATTTACTAGCCATTGATGAGCCGCAAAGTAAAGCTAAGCCAAAATTCTGGCTTAGGTCAAAACGTGGTCAGCTCAGTCAAAGGCGGCACCGTACCCCGCACCTCTGTCGGAAGCTTTATGGGGCGGGGTCTTCAGGATAATTTAGGGATTTGTTATGGCGCGTTTTGATATCAAACGGGTTGCCGATTTAGCCCAGAACCAAATTGATGCTGTATTGGCCCATTGGGCGCCGGAAGGTAACTACAAAGGGGTGGAATATATTGCCCTCAATCCGGCCCGGTCAGATGACAACAAGGGCTCTTTTTCCGTGAACCGGAATACCGGTGCATGGGCGGATTTTGCAACTGATGCCAAGGGCGGCGATCTGGTGTCGCTGGTGGCATATCTTGAGGGCATGAATAATGGCGACGCGGCACAGCGCTTGGCAGTGTTTCTAAGGCTCTCTGACAGCGAGGCGATAACATTGAACCGCAAGCCAGCGAGTAAACCGCGCGGCCCCGCCAAAAGTGGGTGGGAGGTGGTTATGCCAGTACCACTTGATGCAGTGAAGGCCTGCCCCACACGTCATCCCCGTAATGGCCTGCCCTCGGCGGAATGGGAATACCGGAATCACGCCGGGCTGTTACTGATGAAAGTGCTGCGATTCGATCTACAAAAGACCGGCAAACGGGCCAAGGAATACCGCCCGCTCACTTACTGCCGGGATACTCGCGGAAAATATGCGTGGCGGTGGAAACAACCTGAAAAAAGCCGCCCGCTGTATGGGCTAAATCGTCTCGGCACTCGTGTTGATGCACCGGTATTGCTCACCGAAGGTGAAAAAGCAGCAGACGCCGCTGTAGCACTGTTACCGGATTACGTGAGTATGAGTTGGCCAGGCGGCAGCAAGGCACTCGGCAAAACAGATTTCGGGCCGCTGCGTGGCCGTCAGGTGGTGCTGTGGCCAGACAATGATGAGGCGGGCACCTACTGCATGCAAAAGCTGGCTGTCATACTGCACGGCCTTGGCTGCGCGGTGTCTCTGCTGCGCCTGCAGGCACTGGGTAATCGTTGGCCAGTGAAAGGGGATGCGGCAGATGCAGAGGCCCACGGGCTGACGGCAGAGCAGTTGGCAGCGCTGCTGGCGGCAGGTGAACTGCTGCAAGCATACACACCAGAAACCACCGTGGGTGACAAGGGCAATGGCCAGCAAGGGGCGCTTGGGGATGTGTCAGGCGAGCAGAGCCGGTTTGTGGTCAATGACCGGGGCGTGTTCTTTTCAGTGCAAGATGCTGACGGAGAAGCTTCGCTGATGCGGATCTGTGCTCGCCTCGATGTGATAGCGCTCACGCGGGACCCCCAGGGCCGCAACTGGGGCACACTGGTTCGCTTTGTGGACCCGGACGGGGTTGTTAAGGAGTGGAATATTCCCAGCGAGTACCTGGCCACGGAGGGCGGCGCAGAAGTGTTAAAGCAACTTTACAGCATGGGGCTGCGTGCGGAGGCCGGGCAGCAGCCACGGCGGCGGCTGATTCAGTACCTGCAAACGGCAAAGACTCCGGACCGCTATATCCTGGTCAATAAACTTGGCTGGCACGGCCAGGCCTATCTCCTGCCGAATGAGACACTGGGAACCCCCACCGAGCCGCTGTACTTCTATTCAACAAGTCCCGACCTCAACAAAATCAAAATTTGCGGTGCGTTGGAACATTGGCGGGAGCAAGTAGCAGCCTACTGTACAAACAATTCGCGGTTACTTTTTGCAGTGTCGGCGGCCTTCGCCGGTCCGCTGCTGCATATGATCGGTATGGAGACCACAGGTTTCCACTTCTTCGGTGACAGCTCACAGGGCAAAACCACACTGCTCAAGGTGGCGGCTTCTGTTTACGGCGGGCCTGATTTCCTGCGTACCTGGCGCAGCACAGATAACGCGCTGGAAAGTATTGCGGCGGCGCACTCGGATGGCCTGTTGGTCCTCGATGAGATCAGCCAGTGCGATCCCCGTATCGTGGGCGATATCGCCTATATGCTCGGCAATGGTACTGGCAAGGCGCGGGCCAATGACCGGGGTGGTGTGCGCGGCAATGCCTTTGAGTGGCGTTTGGTATTCCTCTCCACCGGGGAGCGCACTTTGGATCAGCAGATGGCAGAGGCCGGGAAAAAGGCGAAAGCGGGACAGGAGGTGCGACTCCTAGCAGTGCCCTCGGATGCAGGTAGTGGCCTCGGCATTTTTAATACCCTGCACGACTTTGCCGGGGGTGCCCCATTGTCCCGCCATCTGGTAGATCAGGCCTCCCTCTATCACGGCGCACCCCTTCGTGCTTTTATTGAAGCCTTGTGTGCAAGTAATCACGACAAACTGACCAAGCGGATTCGGCTTGAGCTGGTGAATTTCGCTGCGGACCTTTCTGACAAAGCCAGCGGGCAGGTGCGGCGAACAGCGGAAAAGTTCGCCTTGGTGGGATTTGCCGGAGAGATGGCTTCCAAGGCCGGGATTACCGGATGGCCCCAGGGTATGGCCATGCATGCCGCGCACGCCTGCTTTAAGGCATGGATAGCAGCCCGTGGTGGTATCGGCAACCTGGAGGATCAGCAATCCCTGCATGCGTTGCGGCTCTTCTTCGATTTGTACGGGGAATCGCACTTCACGCGCTGGGACCGCGAAGACGCAACCGCAGACGATCATACTGTCCGCACCCTCAAGCGCTGCGGCTACCGCAAGACACTGCAGGACAGTAATGCCCTCGAAGGCCCATCCTGTTCGGAAACCATCTATTACGTGTATCCAGCGGCATTTAAGGCCGAAATTTGCAAGGGGCTCAATGATCGCAGAGCAAAGCAGTTGCTAGCGGAGAGCGGCGCGCTTGAGCGCGATAGCAATGGGAAATTCTCAACCTCAACACGCCTGCCGAACAGTGGACGCAACCCCGAACGAGTCTTGATTATCCGTCCACACCTGATCCCGGCTGGCGGCGATGGAGAGGGACAGGGAAGAGAGAAGCAGGTGGCTTAAACACTATTTGCGGAACGATCATCCAGCTTCAGGCAGTTGGCCAAAAATAGGTAGCTGACTACAGCAGAAAAATAATGGCATAGTGTTCTACGGCCAGTATTGAATAACGTTACACTGAGCGCACCTACTGAGTAGGTTAGGGAAAAATCTGTAAAACCGGTCGTCTGTACCGAGAAATCACTCGCGACAGGCTACCACTGGAATGTCGGTATCTATCCGAGAGGCACTATACCCTTGGGCTCGCCAGGTGGCTGTTCGGGCGGGATGCAAGCTATCTGAAAGATGCCATTTTACGCAAAGCCCTACATATAAGTAACGTGTATCGGGGCAAGAATAGCGACTTCAAGAGCAGACTTTTGGCCTCTAACTGAAAGTTTTCATATCGAAATACAAATTGCCCGAGCCGGACAGCAAGACAGTGGCTTGAGTTTGACAGGATTGATCTTTAAAACGAAAGCATTTGCCAGCCAAAATTGAACATTTGTACCACCTAGCCTCTCATGAAAAGTTAATTTTCACGACAGCTATAAAATGTGAGCCAGGGCATGGAATTTTCTTTAATTTTAGCAAAGAAAAGGACTTGAATGGCTGCTGGTAGCCTCCAATATATAGAGAGGTACTCACAAAAGGGAATCTTTCCCATGGCTCACGCCCAATCTCAGTTCGAAAGCTTCCACGATGAAATTCTGCTCAGTTTTGACACTAACGCCAAGCTTCGTGAACGTCGAGAAGCATTGCTCAAGGACCTCAAAGACAATATTGATGAAGACGCCCATGGTTATTCGCACTTTATTCAAGGCAGCTACGCTCTGCATACAGGGGTCACTCCATTACCAGATAATGACCCGGATATGGACGTAGGTCTGATTTTTGATTGCTCACCAGAAGATTACCCGGACTCTTTAACCCTTAAGAAGATCGTGAGAAAGGCGTTGGAACGCCCTAATCGCACAGTCAAGATCCGCCGCCCATGTGTGACCGTAACCTACCTTAAAGATGGAAAAGTAACCCACCACATAGACTTGGCAATATACACCCTAAATGCCGACAGCCAGACACAATTGGCCAAGAGCCGAGAAACGGACGCTGTAGAAGACCGCATCTGGGAAGCGTCGGAGGCCCGCGAACTAATCAAAAAGATTGCCGATCGATTTGAGGGCGATGATCGCAAGCAATTCCGTCGCGTGGTGCGCGCACTGAAACGCTGGCGAGACATCAAGTTAGGCCACGCCAACGCTCCCAGCGTTGGCCTAACAGTCGCAGCGTACAATTGGTTCTCCGCTCGCTATGACAATGTAGATGGCAGGCCTCGCGATCTACTTGCCATACGGGATCTTCTCAATGAGCTACTGAGTAACTGGAGTTGGTCTCGCCTGGAAGTACACTTGCCAGTTGCTCCTAATACTGATCTGTTTGAAAAAATGACGGAAGCCCAAGCGTCTGACTTAAAGCAACGTTTGAAGGGACTGAGGGACTCCCTTAGCGAGGCTTTGGATCAGCCGGACACCCACGAAGCCTGCAAGGTGCTGAAAAAGCAGTTTGGGAATGACTTTCCCGTTCCCCCAAAATCAGATACAACCAAGGAGGTTTTCGCTGGTGTAAGCCTAACTGGGCGTTCAGCTTGACGCATGAACAACAGTTTTTAATCCAGAAGATAGAGCGCGCCCTAGTCAATATCAATGCCTCTTCAATAAGCTATTCGATAGAATAAAAACTTCCGATCTGGAAGTTTTTATTCTATTACAAAAGCACTACTTGGCCTCTGAAATTGAAACTTTCCGACTGGAATCTAGAATTTCTCCCTTCGATTTACTGGATGAAAACGCCCCCTTTTTGGGGGTGGCCTCATATCAGCGATTCTGGCTCTATCTGTGTCAATGACAAAGAAGGACTGGACTACGATCCTGACGATTTCGAGGGGGTACTAGGCTGGCTGGTCTGTGAAGCAGCCAAATTACTGCATGAAAACCAACTTCTATCGGAAGACAAGCGCCTTCAAGCATTCTCAGATGAACTTGAAGGATACTTGAAGTGCTGTGGTGCAAAGCCTGTACGCTGCGACGCCTTGCTAGCAAACTCCCAGCAACTCTACGCTGAAGTTCGAACACACAAGGAAAGAGCAAGGTATGTTTCAACGGTACTACGAGTCAATACAGGTTCTACAAGCACCAGCAGCACTCAACAAGAAAAACTGGGCTTCCTAGATGTTTCTATCCAGCAGCTCCCAAGATTGAGAACAAATCTAGACCCTGAGTGGCGCGATGAATTTCTCTCTCGGTTAGATTCATCTCAGTACGACGTTGCCTTGTCCACCGAGTATCGAGGCCTAGTTTTACGCACAGCCAACTCCTACGGCGCAGCACTAGTATTGGTATATTGGGGAAGAAAACAGAAAAAAGACGAATGGCAAGCACATACATACTACCTGCAGCGTCAGGACAGAGACTACGTGATTCAACGTACAGGCGGATCTACTTATGATCGACATGTTGTAATAGCTGGTCTAGGAGCTATAGGTTCGAGAGTTGCTGAGCACTTGGCGCTCGCTGGTGTCAAAAAGCTGACGTTGGTGGACCACGACAAGTTCAGCGCCGACAACCTGGGGCGACACCTATTGGGGATGGATGCTATTGGAGAACATAAGATTACTGAACTTGAGAAACATCTTAAAAATCGAATACCAGGGCTCAACATATCAGCACAGAAAGCCCACATTAATAAATTTCTTAGAAAGGGCTTCCCACAGGGAACAGATGCAATAGTGCTCACTACAGGTAACAGCCCTACAGAGCGGGCCATCATCCGCCGCGCTTACCAGGAAGACTGGCCCACGTTGATTGTTTCAGCTAGTGTTGAAGCCTGGGGTTTAGGAGGCCACGCCATTGCTATGCGCCCCGGGAGCCCGGGCTGTCTTGAGTGTCTCTATTATGACCCTGATTTTCAAAATCCCGTGGCTCAAATGAGAACATCTCTCATAGCTCCCGGCCAATCAGTAACACGACAGCTGACCGGCTGCGGTGCATTTACTCCATATTCGTCTATCGATGCCAATCGGACAGCTATGCTGGCTGTCGAGCGTGTACTGGATAACTTATCAGGCTACTCACGCTGGGCAGGGAAAATTGAACAGGCACGGCAAGCGGGAATTCAACCCTCCGCAACATATCGATCACTGGCGGAGGCCCGTATTCCCCTAACTTTAGAACCACCAGATTACATTCAGCCAGAGTGCATATGCTGCAGCAACTAAGCTCTGGGCACATTGTTTGGCACTCTATCGGAGGCAATGCTGGCTCAATATCTCCCAATCTGATTTCGGAGCTGCAAAAATGGAAGCAGGTTAAAGCTTCGAGTAGGGAAGCCGGAGGACTTCTATTAGGATTTATCGACTTAGACACAGAGGGGCTCCTGGCTGAGACCGCGACAGTACCCGGACGAGGAGACCAAAGAAGCCGAATCAAATTTTTTAGAGGCCCGAGGCATCAAAAATTAGCCATTAGATGGAATCATAGTACTGATGGCCGTGGCACTCAGCTAGGATTGTGGCACACTCATCCCGAACCAATACCGACGCCATCTTCTGTGGATATCAATGACTGCCGCAATGTACTCACCAATGGAGAATTTGTAAGCAATGGCTTGCTTTACGTCATAGTTGGAATTGATAAGGTGAGTTTCTGGTTCGCAAAGAAAGGGCGAGAGTTGGAACACTTAGGCTATTTTTGATATGAGATTTTATAAACTATTACACCGTATATTAGACCTTGTGGAGATATACTTAAAAAGGTCGAAGTCAGGCTGGTTAATTCTTTCTGGATTTTCGTTAATTTTATTTCGCCCCATATCTGTTGTATTTGAATTTCGATCAGGCGATACAGAAATCTTAGGCTCTATTTACAGCTTGAAACCTCCAATTTTTATTGACGCAATTCAAATCGTTGTAGGCCTATCCTTAATAATATCCGGCCTCTATATGGCTATAAAGACTCATATGGCTATGAGTCGAAAGCGCGTCATTGCGGTGGAATTGCGGGGTTTAAATCAGACCGTTGACAGCTCGCTCGAAGAAGCCATTCCCAGAAGGGTCTTTGGTTATAGAGATCCGATACTGATAGATGTACGTGACTTAATAAAAGAGAAAGCATTGGAAATGACAAATCAGCTACCGGCGAGGTTTCGACAGGCTAAAGACGGTCGTGATCGCAGCGATCTAACTTTATATGCAGGTGGATTGGCGCCAGTCCCCCTACTATTTCTTGCTGGAAGCTTTATAGCTGCGGAGAGCAAAACTCACTGGATGGACTGGGATAGAAGCAAGCAGAAATGGACACTAATCGAAGAGGGTGTCGATTGTGGAAATCTGACTTGGCCGATAATCGATGGCCTGAATGGTGATGAAGTGGTTCTAGCAATGTCTATCTCATATCCAATTGACAAGACCGAATTGCTCTCGGCATTTCCTGACACCGAGATTCTAGAGGCAGGCTTGGAACAGCCGTTTCCTGGCCGGGTAATGAGCGAAGAGTGCACGCATAGAGTTCTAAATGAATTTTTAAAATTCATTGTAACTCTGCAAAACCAGGGAGTTCGAAGAGTTCACCTTGCAATAGCAGCATCCAGCGCATTATCGATGCGGCTGGGAAGTTTTTACTCACGCCGAAACATGCCCGAGCTGATAGTTTATCAGTATCAGAAAGGCCAAATCGACAATCCCTACCCTTGGGGAGTTATTATGCCCGGCTCCGAAGAAGAGATGGGCAAGATCCATAACAACCTGATTCCTGCATAATCTCCGAACTGACTAAGGTCTCAGTTTCTTGAGTATAAGCGATCAAGTAACCCCACCCGGTAGTGGGTCAGATGTGTGTTTTGGTGAGCTGGCGCAGAGGGCCTTGTACCCCCCGTTTCCTTGTAGCGGTAGTTCTAACCTGCGTTCAGCCCGCCGCCCATTGAGATTAGAACCTCACGGGTAGCGGCTCATAAATACAAGGAGCCCAAACCATGTCAGCCAATAAGCCTATCCCCATCACTTTCCTGCCCTTTGTCAGAGATACCAGCCACACAAGAAGTTTTTGGTCCTGACTCAGCCCCGGATTACGTGGAAGCCTGCAAACATGGTAGAGAATTCGCAGGGGAATATCTGGAATACCTTAAACTGGACCCCAGCAACGATATACTTGCCTAAATAATCAGGGATATAGACACCAAAGATAAGACCGAGAACACGGGCTATTACGTTGGGTTTCTTGGCTTCACTGATGACTTCTTGCGAGATTACAGCCTGCGGCACAACCACTGGGAGATATACGGGAAGGTAGCCGCTCAGTACGAGGCTATTGAGGTTGCGCGGAAGGTGGAGTGCATACAGGAACCGGAAGAGCCCGCCGATAGCTTGGTAGCCTGAATGGACGCTACCAGTATCCCCCACTTGGGAACTAGTTGGGGGGGTACCTCTCATCAAGTGAAAGCGGGAAATTGCGGCCAAAACGCGTATAAAGATAGTTACCAGGTTATGACCTTTTCTTTCTGTGGCGTATTCAGGTTGAGTTGTCCTCCAAATATACAGCTAAAGTGCTTATGCAGATATCACGATTGATTGAAAAGTTTGCGGTGCAGATTATGCACGGCTACAATCAACTTTTATCTATATTTTCAACAGTTTTAAGTCTTCAAGGTTTCGAGGTTGCTGGGATTAAGCACTACTGCTGGTTTTGAGTAGAAAATTCTTGATGTATAGCTACTCGGCATAATATCTCTTGGTTGGAAAAGGAGAAGGAAAGTTTCTCGGGCGTATCGTATCCGAGACGAACTGCAGTACTTAGCACCTTTACTACATCTGCAGAAAGGCCATTTTGACGCTCGTATGGGTCGATTTCCGTCACAACACGGGTTATTAGTCCCATGATGAACGAGAGGCCTCTTGGTAGGACCGAGTTGACCAGCTCTCTTGCGCGGAGGCAAGCTTGATCAGTTTGCCGCTTTGAGTATGGGCTTCCCCCTAAAGCTTGATCGACATCACATAGTGGTTGACCTGAGATCCAGGATATTATTCCAGGTTTTAGCTCATTTAAGGCTTCACTGGTCAGCGGCTCATTTTTTCTTCTTCCTGTTGCTCCGAGAATGGATGATCTCACCTCAAAGAGAAAAGTATCTCTGGCCTCAAAGTCAGCTCTAAACCAGTCAATAAGCCAAATGGTCCATTCTAGTATAGAGGTAGGAAGAACACCAACGCTTTTTTCAATATTTGATTTTAATCTGGATAGTATATGTGGCGGTAAACCGCTTTGTGATGCAAGGATTGAAAGAGACTGATCAATTCCATTGTTTGCCTGCATTTCAACTAGACGAGTTAGTTCAATCATTCGATCGTTAAATCTTTGCATTTCTCCACTATTCCGTGATCGAAAAGCAGCAAATGATTGTCCAAGATTAAATAGTGTATTTTTATCACTATCTAAATCGCTTAAAGTTGCAAGTCGATTAATCATATAGGTGACGTCATTATCAGCAGTCTCGCCAGTGGATATTCTATCTAAAATAACTTCGAGTGGATCGGAAATCTCAACACAACGATCATCTTCAGGGATTAATGCTTGAAGTTTCTCAACAACAGGAGAGTTTAGAGTACGGTCCTCTGGGAATGAAAGAATAGGTTCTGGAACCAGAAGAACGACCCCATTAGCGAGGTGCCCGGCCCTGCCTGCGCGTGCTGCCGCATTTAGTAGTTCATGGGCTTCTAATGGCTTTCGCCTGCCATTTCCAACAACGGCACGTTTATCTCCCGCCAAAATTGCTAAATGAGCTGGAAGGTTGAGCCCTTGCGCTAATGTTGGCGTGGCAACTATAACCATTGCCCCGCCTTCGCGTTTATACATGCGCTCTGATAGATCTCTTTCCATGCGAAGCATGAATGCATTATGAGGTACGGCGGCATTGCCCTTGGTTAACAGGGAGTGCTCTAAGCCTCCCAGTTCAAGTTCAAGAGCTTCCCATCTTCTCCTCTCCTCTGTAGTGGGCACGATATTGGATGCTAGAGTTCTAGAGATTTCTTTTGCAGTTGAGATTGAGTGAGATCTTTGATTAACAAAGACTATAGTTTTTAGGTTATTTCTAGCGCTTTGTTCAGCAATTTTTGCAGAGACTTTGTTTACATTAGGCGTAATTGCTAATTTACCAGCCTTCATTGATCCAGAAAGAGTCACCGTATCATCTGTTAGTTGCGTGAATGTGCAAGCGGCATTATTATTTTTTATGTCTAGCCAATTATGTTGAAGGCCCCATATCGCATGAGGATTTAAAGTTAGTTCTTTGGCTGCCTCTGAACGTAGGTTGACTGCATTTTTGTTTCTTCGTTGGTTTAACTGTTTTTGCAGCTTTAAAGCTCGACATGTAATAGACTCAATATCGCTCTGTTTGTAAATAACAACGCCACGGGCCTGTCTACTTGGTTTCCATAAAAGGTCTATGTTGATACAATTTCTATCTGTTAATATAGATATCCACTCGGAAAACTCTTTCCCGTTCTCAACCATTGCAGAAAGAAATAGTGTATCTGCTGTAGGCGCGATTTTAATGAAGGCAAGTACGCAAAGCATGCTATCCAGGGAGCGCCGAATTATTTCAGGTTGCGGGCTTAACAAGTGACATTCGTCAAATACGAGAAGCCCTACACTTTCAAAAGAAGCCGGCGAAAAAGAAAGAATTGCTAGGCACCTTTCTGGCGTCATTACTTCTATTTCAGGAAGGATGGCGTCAACCTGAAAAAGCAGGTCAAAATCACTGGAGACAGAAGAACCTAAGATATCTTCTGGGAACATTTCCTGGAGGTCAACGGTAAGCTGTTCAACTAGGGCGTGTGTTGGAGCAAGAAATACCACTTTCTTACCTTGAGCAAGAACACTGGCAATCTTAATGGATGATACTGTTGTTTTTCCCGCACCAGTTGGTAAAACCATTACCGCTGAAACACCGTTCATGTGGAAACCATCGTCGAGAGCTTTGCGATGGTTAGGCCATATGTAGGGAAACTTGTTTGCTCTGAATTTTATCCATTTTCTCCAGAAGTCAGTGTTAGAGCCTTCCGGAGCTGTCAGGTTAGTTAATGATGACTCGGATATGCCGTCATATGCTGACATTAGAAGAGAGGCTAAGTGATGAATACCTGGGTAGCTGTATTCAACTCTATAGTTCGTGTCATTGTTAATTACAACTGCTGACAGGGATTTAACCTTTTCAAAGATGACCCTTGGTGAAGTTATTTGATCGTTTTGTTTTGTCTCACCTAATACGACCATTGCCATAGACGCAATGCCACTAGCTAGTGAATTGAGCATTGCTAGAGTGGCTATTGACTCGTTTGGGGCTATGGGTATGTTCCCAGCTTCAGTTTTTTCTTTGTCGCGAACGATAATACTGGATAGTCTTCCTTTCGCAAGCTCAACGATCTGATCTGTGATTACAGAGACTAGAGGCATTTGATCGTTGTGACAAGTGGAAATTTGTGAGGCTGCCTCATAAGCATCGGCGTACTGTTCTGCAGATAAGAATAAAAGTACTGCTGCAATTTCTGGAGCTAAACGGTCTCGGCTTATATTAGCCTTAGTGTTCTCCTCTTTATTAAGAAATTCTTCTCTACGAGCGATAATCAGCTGGGCACTAGCTGCTACAAATGCAGATGGTCGTCTAATTAATGGATCATCACTGACTGATACGATAAGTTCGTAAGTGTCTGCAATCCTATCGAGACTCCAATCTTCTTGGTCATCAGACTGTTCTTCGCCACCAAGCCTCATGGATACGATCTGAGCGTAGTGTTCAGTCAAAAGCTGAGGCAGGTCGTTTGGGTTAAGGTCTGGTAACTTTGGAGCCGAACGTAACAGTGAAGCTGTCTCTGGGTCATACATCAGTCTTGCACCTCATCCAATTGCTGAATATACGCAACTATCTTGGCGGCCAACGTGTCAAACCAATCCCTTAATGTGTCACCAACAATAAGGCTTGCTCCTATTCGTTGATCTTGATTTATATCTGCTAATCTTTCGTAGCCTCTAAACAAGGCTCTCTGAGCGCTTTCTGCAGAAAATTCGCTGGTTAGAGCAAATCCTGCGCGGTATTGACGGCAGCTGTTATCAAGAACCTTACTAGCCATGGTCATGGATTCTGTGCCAGTGGCGCCGCTTAATTGGATTAGCGTTGCAGCGGCAGAAATAAGTTCCGCACTTCTAGTATTGCTATGCCTGTCGATAAACTCTGGTATTACGCTGTTTCTGAAAGTGTCTCTAGGGTTCTCTGTGCACTTATCTTCAAAGATCGTTGATTTTAAGATGTTGCTGCCATCATCGTTGAGCTCTACCATAATTCCATCTAAGCCCTGAGACGTTGAGCTTAAGTGAGGGTCTTTTATAAAGCATCTGTCACTAGAAACTTGTTTGGCTGCAATCCATGAAATGATCTCAAAGATTAATGCATCGCGTTGATACCTAGGATAACCTATTCTCGGTGTTTGGCTGTTTTCCTGAACAGTGACTTTGATTATTGCTTCGTTCTTTAAAGCTTCGTCAGTAAAGGCTGGTGTGGCGGGTAATAGTTCAACAATTATACGGGCAGCTTCAACAGCCTGTCCCATAACGACAATGGCAATCAGACGGGCCAAATGTTCTTCATTTTCTACTGTCCATTTAGAGCCGACGCAGTGATCATCTATTGGGAATTCAATAATGTCGAGAGCCCTGTTCCTTGCATCCTGAGGCATTAATATCTTATCCTTGCTGCACACATAAGTTTGATCAAAAATCTAGCCGTTATTAGTTACTCAGCCACATTCTTCAAGGTTGGACGGCTGACACCGAAATATTTAGCCTCCCCTGATTTTGTGCCGCCTGAAATCAGGAGCAATGCCTTAGCCATTTTTAATATCGTTATCTACATATTGTCGATTGAAAGGCATCCAGTTATGGAGGTGTGTCCTGGCTATCGGTGCTGACCCTGCGTAGTCGATCCGTATATGATGCCTCAAGTGTAAAACCTTGTACTCACTCCTCACGCTGATAGTTTACGGATTTATTTACCCAAGACCAAGGTGGCTATTTAAGCTTGTTGTAACGGCTTAAATCCGGCCTTCACCCTGTAACACCTTTATTTGGGAGGGGTAGAGATTGGGTTGCCTCCTACCTCCTTTAGTTGGGGCAGAAGCTGAGATGAGGCTAAAGCCCTAATTGCAGAGCTTGAATCCCAAAGTGTAGATTTGCACCTTGGCCCAACTAACGCCATTCGGGGCGACAGTACCATAGGCACTTTTGCCGACGAATGACTGACCGTAGAATATGCTAGCTGGATCAGTTCCACTGCCTCCAGGTCAACCAAACCTTGCAATGGGTCAGATGCTGGTCTGGGTCAAGCGAAGTTGATCGGACTATCCTGATAAACCATGCATTCAGAGAATTAATACACCGCTACTGTAACACCTTTTCTCTGTTACACTTTTGGTGTTACAGAAAGGTGTTACAGTGGAAAGCCAGTAACCACGGGGCCTGCAGCGAAGTTGTAACACCTGTACACCTGTAACACCTTTTTTTTGGAGGGGTAGAGTTTAGGTTGCCCCCTACCCCTTTGGTTGGGGTTGAGGCTGCGAGGCATGGGTAACTGTCTGTGTGTCAGAGGCAGTTGTGGTATGCCTCGGCAGAGTATTTAGATCAGCATCTGCAGCAAGCCAGAAGGGTCTGCAGATTGAACAGACCCTTTCAGAGAGTGGACGCAGGTGGTCTAGCTGACTGCGTAAGTCAAACTTACGGGGTGAACGCGCCCTCCTGAGGGGTTATGCACACAGAGAGTTGGGATTGTAGGTGCTCAGCAGCTGGGGGAACAATTGTAGACAGGGTTCATCCTGAGCTTGGCTGAGGATTAATTACCGAGATCTCGGTATTTCCTTTCAGCGGGTCCTCCTGAAGGGGGTTGCATACGGGTAATTCGGGCCCTGTTCCGTTAACAGAGATATGATTTCCCGAGGGGGGTTATACCCCCTGGTTTCTGTTGTCAGATGCTGCCATAGTTTCCACGATCAAAGAATCTTGGATACCGGCAGGGGAGGGGTGCATCACATACCTGTGGACTTAATACATGAACACCGCCGCCCTAAGTCTATTTTTATGTGAGTTGAATTGAATACAAAAAACCCATTCACTGGGAAATATATCAATCCTCCCCCCTATAGCCCCCGGTGTCTGCTAGCCCTGACCAGCTTCTCTATCTGCTGCTGGACCCAGACCGCCACATTGGCGGCTTGATGTGTATTCAATGGAGGAAACTACACACCTATTACAGGCGACAAAGTGGGATATGTGTCTAGGTTCCTTTTCGCGTCAAAGCTCACCGCTAGAGCGTTCTCAGCAGAGGGCAGGAATAAAAAGTGGTGCTACTTTTGGTGCTACTTTTTATGATTACCATCCTGCAGGCCTTGATATAGCTTACTTTCCGGCCATTTTTCAAGTCCCGCCCTGCCACATCAAAGTTCAAAGAAGTCCGAAATCGTCCGCAACGCCCCGTAAATCGGGGCTTTTTGCTATCTGCAGTGTCCAAAGCCTTCCGCTCCCGTTCGTTGTCATCCGGTGCTATCCGGTGCTATCAAGTTCAGTTTGGCGTTTTCCGGCGTCAAGGTAGCACCAATTGCACTTACCGATACCCAAATCAAGCAAGCCAAACCCGGTGAAAAGAATCAATGGATTACTGATGCTCAGGGACTTCGTTTGCTGATTAAGCCCAATGGCGCCAAGTACTGGCGGCTCAAGTACCACTATCTGGGCAAGTAAAAGACACTGGCAGTTGGTGTGTACCCAGATGTCAGCCTCAAACAGGCTTGACAGAAAGTGGCCGAGCCGGGGCAGCTTTTGTCGGAAGGTACAGACCCATCAGAGAAAAAGCGAGTACAGAAGCACCAAGCACGCGCGAATGTGCAGCGCAGTTTTGCCGCAGTTGCGGAAGAGGGGTGGAACCACCAGAAAGGCACATGGACTGAGGATCACGCCGGGCGAGTGTGGACCAGGCTCAGAGATAACACTTTCCCGCGCATTGGTCAGCGCCCGATTATCGATCTCCACCCCAAAGATGTGATAGGTATTATCCGCGATATCGAAGGTCCGGTCTTTATTACCTTTGCCTTCTCGTACGAACACATTGAATAACCCCGGGTTTCTCGGAGGCAAACTTTCTTGAGGGAATTAGCCAATGAGCAAACAACCTGGATACTCCCCCGAAGTACGGGAACGCGCAGTTCGCATGGTGTTGACCGGCGAGCACGAACATAAATCACGCTGGGCAGCGATTACATCTATCGCCTCCAAGGTCGGCTGTACGCCTGAGACTCTACGATCATGGGTCAACAAGATGGAAGTCGATAACGGCACTAAGCCCGGCACCACTAGTGGCGCCGCAGCCCGCCTTAAAGGGCTGGAGCGCGAAGTCCGCGAGCTGAAGCGTGCTAACGAGATCCTGCGCAAGGCTGCCGCTTTTTTTGCCCAGGCGGAGCTCGACCGCAAACCGAAGTAATGGTGGCATTCATTGATCAGGAGCGTGAGGCGCACGGTGTCGAGTCAATCTGCGAGGTTCTGCCGATTGCACCGTCGACTTACTACCGCTACAAGCATCTACAGGCCAATCCAGAACAGCGCTGTGTGCGCGCTCAACGTGACGATGAGCTGAAGCCTGAGATCCAGCGGGTCTACGAAGAAAATCATCGCGTCTATGGTGCTCGCAAGGTCTGGAAGCAGCTTAACCGTGAGGACGTAAAGGTCGCCCGCTGTACAATTGAACGGTTGATGAGAGTGCTGCAGCTGGAAGGCGTTCGAAGAGGCAAACGTTGCGTTACGACTATCCCAGATCAGCTGGCCGACAAACCGCTGGATCTGGTGAACCGCGAGTTTACGGCGGAGCGCCCCAACCAGCTTTGGGTGGCCGACATCAGTGTGCCGCAGCAAGCTGCGGGAGAGATGAGGGATTGTGGCCCCTCGTCATCGGCATGCAGGTGCTGGTGACAAACCACCTTATGCGGCGACGGCCAAAAGCCGTGGTCGTGAGCGATAAGGAAAAGGCGCCGCAAAAGGCGTCAGGTGTGAAATAGGAAGACGAACAACCGTGAACTGCCGTTCAATTGTCGAAACAGTTCAGATGACATCAAAACCGGGGAGTGATGTTGCTCCGGGATCAGTGCGGACAGAGCCTGCCGATGGGCCGCATGGTGTCCGGCATAGAGGCAGCGTGATCCTGTTTCGGGCTCTCTCCTGGAACTGCGGGAACCTTAGTCGAGCTGGGATTGCCCGGTGGCATCCAGATGCAGTTACAGGGTGAACAACTCACACCAGCAGCAGACACCCGGTTTGCTCAGGTCAGCTATCGACCGGATGACAATACTGGCTTAACGCTGTCGCTGCCAAACGGCCTGGTTGTGCGAGGTGTTTGCGCTGACAATGCGTCAATCGTTTGTCAATTATTAGAGGCGCTGTAATGGCGTGTCACTTTCGTTTGGCCATGCAGGCATGGGAGTCCATTCCTGGCGAGAGCTTATTTTTCTAATGTGGCAGATGTGTACTAATTCATGTTTAGAGGGCTGAACACCACAACAAGCTGGCCCAGCGCCGTCCACTGCATCAAACTAGCTGAATTGCGCTAGCGGTGTGAGCGTATTTTGTCTGAGGATATTCCTCGCAAGGGTAAGCAGCTAAAACTGAATGTGATTCAGAAGAAAATTAATGCTGTGGCAGCTAAAGCTTCACAAGGGCCTGAAGTGGTTTTTTAGCTGACAAGGGGGCCCACTCTAATTGCTTTTTTTCGTCTACATTAAAAATAATTTCATTGATACATCGGCTATCATCATGGCAAGTTCTCACAATAAACTGAGTCACAATGGATTAATTGACCGGCGCAGCTTTTTACGCAGCGGGGCTACCCTACTAACCGCGGTGGCCTCAGCGGGCCTTAGCCCGCCCAGAGCCGCTCAAGATTTTAGTCGCTACCCGCGTTACATGACTACACCTGGGCGTAGTAGTGATAGTTATGGCTTACCATCACAATATGAATCCCAGGTAAAACGCAAGAAAAAGCAGTATTATCAATCAAAAATTTTTACCGAGGCCTTAACTCCCTTGCAAGACTTGCGTGGTATTATCACGCCTAATGGCCTTCACTTTTGTATTCATCATAATGGCATACCCGATATCCCGCCCGATAAACATCGCTTTATGATTCATGGTTTAGTGGATAAACCTCTTAAATGGAACATGGCCGATTTGCTGCGTTACCCGATGATAAGCCGTGTTCAATTTTTAGAATGTTCAGGTAACTCTGCGGCCAATGCAACTAGCGATGAGCCCGTGCAAGGTAACTGCATGGCGCTGCATGGCCAGATTTCCTGTGCCGAATGGACAGGCATTCCGCTGTCGGTATTATTAAATGAAGTCGGCATCAAATCAAAGGCTCGCTGGGCAATGTGTGAAGGGGCGGACGCTGGTTCCCAGGTGAGAAATATACCAATCGAAAAATTACTTGATGATGCAATTATTGCCTTGTATCAAAATGGCGAACGCTTGCGGCCTGATCAGGGCTACCCTATGCGATTATTCTTGCCCGGTTATGAAGGTAACGCAAATATAAAATGGCTTCACCGCATGGAGCTCAGTGACCAGCCTTCGCAAAGTAAAGATGAGCAATCGCTTTACGCTGAATTTGATAACAAGCTAAAGATTCGTCAATTCACACTATATATGGAAGTAAAGTCTGTTATCACCCATCCCTCGGGTTTACAGCAATTACCCGACAAGGGTTACTATGAAATTTCGGGTTTGGCGTGGTCGGGTCGAGGCAAAATTAATACCGTAGAAGTGTCCGCCGATGGTGGAAATTCCTGGCTTCCAGCAACCCTTCAAGGCCCTACTTTGAGTAAAGCGTTTACCCGTTTTACTCTCCCTTGGCAATGGCAAGGTCAAAGCGCTCGATTAATCAGCCGGGCAATCGATGAATACGGCAACACTCAGCCAAGTAGAAAGGAATGGAAGTCGCGCTTTGCCAATTTCACCTTTAATCATTACAATGCTATGCAAATTTGGGAAGTCACGCGCGAAGGCCGTATTAACAATGCCTATAGTTAAATACTTTTTATTGGCTGTCCTATTGAGCGTGGCAGAAAAAAATTTTTCTCAAGAGGATCCCAACCTAGGAAAAACCCTGGGCAATAAAGAGATCACACGGTGGTCGATTACTATTTATCCCTCTGGTGAAGGGTTGCCCGCAGGCAGCGGCAATGCCAAAGAAGGGGAAACCTTATACGCAGTGCAATGCCGCTCCTGTCACGGTGCTACGGGTACAGAAGGGCCTGCCACCCGGTTAAGTGGCACGGCAGGTTTTTATCAGGATTCGACTGACCCTTTACGGGCGTTATCTGTAGGCGCATGGCCCAATGCCACAACAATATTTGATTATATCCGCAGAGGTATGCCGCACTTTTCGCCAAAGAGCCTTAACAATGAAGAAGTTTATCAATTAGTGGCGTATATTTTATTTTTAAATCAACTGATCGAAAAAACAGATGCCCTTAATGCTGACAAGCTAATAACGATTACCATGCCAGAGAAATATAATACGATAGACGTTTGGGCTCAACCTGATCATCGTTAAAATTTGCTAATCTCTATTTCAATCTGCATGTTGAGTATAACGGAGTTTGCGCGTAATAGACGTCCGACCGTTAAATGAGCCAAATCACGCGATTAGAGTCGTAGGTTGTTGAAATAATTAAATGCTGGTAGTAGATTCGGACATGGAATGGGCTTTCATTGATCGAAATTACGTTAAGGCGTACCAACACAGTAGCGGTACTGCCAGTGATCAGGATCATGCGATAGGGAAATGTCGGACGAGGCACACAGGCAAGATCCATTTAGCGGTTGAGAGGGTGTTCAAAGCTCTGTGTCAGCCAAGTAGCCTCATCGGCTGATATATTTCTCCAGGCGATCCGGGAAGTGGATCGTCAGCTGTGACAGCGTCAAGTTCCAGTTCTGGGTTGGGTGTGCCCAGCGCTCGGAGGCTCTCAATATACCGGCGTAAAGCAGCTTGAGTAAGCTGTTTTCATTGGCAAAGCCGCCCTTGATTTTAGTCAGCTTGCGGAACTGGCGGTGTACACTGAAAGCGCTTACCGCGGCTGTCTATTTTGGGCTTGCCCGGCAGGCGTCAATGCCAGTTTATAGATATCTTCTCCCAACCGGAAGTCAGTGCTGTGCACCAGCTTCTTCGCTACTGTCGGGCCGGTGACTTCATCAATGATCAGCACGTCGGCGTTCAGCTCCAAAGAAAGGCCTATGGCCTCGGATTCACCCAGATCCAGATGCTGGGTCAACTTGCTAACTACTGTCTGATTATTGATAGGAGCCACCCTGATCCAGGGAGAAGTGAGTGCCTGAAGTGCACCTGGCTGGGTACGTTTGACTTGTGCCAGCTCCGACAAAGCGGCTGTAGGAATCAGTATCTCGCCGGAAAGCTTCTGGAGGATGTGGAGAGCACCGAACTTGGTGGGGTGGGTTAGTGCGGTGGTATCGCTGATGACAATCCTGTTAATCTTCATTATATCCTTATAGATTGTGGATTTTATATCGTCCACCAAGTCGTCCACCAAGTCGTCCACACCGAAGTTGACGGCTTCCCTCTTCTCTGAAAGCGGGTTATGGAAGTCGAATTCAGACACTCCATTCATCTTTCCCGCCAAAGATCCATGTATGCGCTTGTACTTGTATAAGGTGATGGCCAACAGCTCAGGGGCTTCCCTTTCGTCCACGCTGATTTTCGCCATCAGCACGTCGTCGAGTTCTATATTCATGCCAAATTCTTGCTAAGGTTGCCCGCTTCCAAGGGTACCTCTGGTGTAGCGGTTCCCTGCCGAGCTATCGGTTATACCCCAACCACTCAGAAGGGGCTGCCCTGGCCGCCCCTGGCGGTGGGAACGCCGTTTGGCCGGTTTCACGCACTTCACGTCCTCTTTCGCCTCCACCTCTTGTACGATCCCTCAAAAATATTGAGGAATCGCTATGCACCTGATTCTTCATATCATTCTATCCACCGCCTGGTACGCCAGTACTGGCCATCCTTATTGGCTAGTCCAGGCGAGAGACAGTTTCTGTGGCGGTCGCGTTATGGTAGATGATCAATGAGCGTGGGTCACGGTTTTCCACCATACCCGCTAGGTCAAGCTGTTAAAACTGGACGTGATTCAGAAGAAAATCAATGCAGTGGCTGGCAAAGCTTCGCAAAGGCCTAAGGCATTTTTTATAAGGGCTCGTATTACCGGTTTGGCGATACTGAGAGAAATAGTGTCTAGGATAGTGAAGGCGTACAAAAACACATAAATACAATCGCTTCATGGAAATATGTCAAGTTTGATCTAAACTAACTCGGCGTAAAGGGTATTAAATATTAACAATTGGTTAAATTTATATTTTCTCCCTATATTTAAGATTGAAATACTTCGTATTGTTAAAAACATCAATTACAACAGTGTTTTTGCAGTCCGGCATGACCAAAGGGTATTTACGAAGTATGTTGATAGGCTTGGATTCATTGTTTCTCACTAAGGTGGCAGCTTCAACCGATAGGGTATGCTTATGATAAGGGTAAGGTATTTAGAGTTTTATGGTGTCTACATTATTATAAATAAATAACACAAATATAAAATGATGAGTGTCAGTTAATACTTAAGGGCGCCTCTTAAAATAAATTTTTTTGGTGGCCATAAGCCATGAATAATGGGGGCCTTAGAGCGATAAAATTAAGGAAGCTCAATTTATAGAGGTTTTCTTAATTAATTTGTATTGCAATTTTCTCAATGAGGAGCGATAGATATGCTAAAATTATTTATTTTAACGATGCTTGTATTTTCTTTTAACTCTGCATTTTCTTCCCATCATTGGGAGACTGAGCTGGCAAATAAATATCCTCAATATAACCTTGGCGATGCTTATGTATTTAAATCAGCATCCCCGGGTCACACAACATTTATTTTAACCGGAAATCCTCCGCCAATTGGCAAGGGTGGTGATGCGCAGAATTTAACAAATGCAACTTCTTTTGGTGATAATGGATTGTATAGTTTTCATATTTCAAAAAATAAGAAAATGTCAGAAGGTTTTACTTTAAACTTTAAATTTAATGGCCCATCTTTTGATGTGGGTATACTGGATGAGCCTAACGGTAAAATTGGAATGTTTGGTAGAAAGCTGCTTTCCGGAAAAGTGGGGGAAACAATACAAACAAAAAGCGGAATTAAAATTTGGGCAGCCCGTACATTAGAGCCATACTTTGTAGATGCCTTTGATTTTGGTGCATTTCAAAAAAATATTATGGACGGTAACTTTGATAAGCAAGTTTTCAAAAAACATTACAAGCAAGATATTTTCAAGGATTCAAGAATTAGTAGTATTGTTATAGATATACCCAATAAGCTGTTAGGTGAAAATGTATATTTTTATGGTAGTTCATCAATGAAAGTAATGGGAGGGCATGATGAGTGGATGCAAATAACACGGGTGGCTAATGTTTTGATGCAATATATATTTTTATATAATACGCATCCATCTGGTGTGGTTTTAGACCAGACTCGCCCTGATACAGATCATAAACTTACAAGCTCAATATCTAATAACGTTTTCCGTGCTGTAAGTGAAGCTGGTGGTGTTGGAGGTGGAGTGAAAGCAATATCTGAATATGCCAATCGCGTTGCTGATATGTTAACACCTGATGTGTTGAAGTTTAAAATAGGTAGTGAGGGTGATTACAAGATAGGTGGAGATTCAGGTAGGCCTTTATATGGGGATTCTTCAAATGAAGTTTTTAAAGTTTATACAGGCGTGGCTGTTGATGATTTCATAAGTAACCCAAAAAAATATACCAGCGCGGATTCAACCTTGAAGCGCATACCATTTATGCGGCTTGTGCCGCCAAGTAATTATCCATTAAATCTTCTGGTGTTTCAAAACCTAATGTTTTCCTTGGGCGGTTATTTAAATCGCATACCACTGCATCAACCTCTCCCTGAGTTATCTGTTTAAATTCCGTACTCTTGGGCCAATATTGGCGCAACAAGCCATTCGTATTCTCGTTCAAACCGCGTTCCCAGGAGTGGTAAGGGTGCGCGAAATAAACCTGCGCCCCAAGCTCCTTAGTAATTTTTTCGTGATAGGCAAACTCTTTACCATTGTCCGCCGTGATCGTATGCAATGCCGCCGTATACGGCTT
>NZ_CANLDD010000021.1 GCF_947489355.1 uncultured Microbulbifer sp.
CCATATCGAAAGTAGGTTTGGTCATAGGTCATCTCTTTTTTGCTAATGATAAAGAAATGACACAGAATTCTGAACACTACCGATTTATGTTCATGCTCGCCGGTCAACACCGTGCGAACTGCGCGCTCCCGTACTCCGGGAGAGTACCCAGGTTGTTTGCTCATTGGCTAATTCTCTCAAGAAAGTTAGCCTCCGAGAGGCTCGGGGTGATTCACTCTACAATGAGCGGTTACGTTGCAGAGTGAATCAAAGAGCGGCATTTTCTGTGCGCTTACGAGGTTAATGCAGTGGTATACGATTTAAATAATCGACCAAGGAAAACATTTAGTTTTGAAACACTGGAAATTTAATGGATAATTATTTGGCGACGCAAACCGCATAAGCGGTATGCGCCTCAAGGTTGAATCCGCGTAAACATAAAAACAAAACAATCTGTTTTTGGCAATTATTAACTATTGCGCCTCAAAACCTGAGAAATCTTTAAATTAAAAACAACAAAAAATCATGTGAATTTTCTGTCGATTAAAAACCGAGGTTTACTCAACAGCCCGAAGACCAAACCTGACAAGAGTTCTTCTATAAACAGTGATAACAGCGCCATTAAAAAAGCCGCTAAAATTTAGCGGCTTATATATTTTCTGCTCATCTGAAGATCAAACAATCCCTCAATGACCTACTCTGTTATCGCTCTTGAAGTACCGATACAAGCATGCAAAATTACCTGTAACTCAAGAGTTTAAACCGTTAATAGGCCAGCGGCGCTACTTCCCTGCGCCGCAATACCCACCCAACTACCAAGCTTGTTGGGTTAAGAAGAGATTATTCAAAACTATGGCTTAGGCTGAGGTACCAACGGGTGCCTCGTGGATCATACGTGGCTTGGTCATACCAGGGCCAGCCGCCTGCTGCTACTTCAGAGAAGACAGGCTCCTCATCAGTTAGGTTGACTATGCCCAAGGTGATATCAGTCTGGTCAGTAATCTGATAAGAGCCTCTCAGACCAAGCTCGAAGTAGCTATCCACTTTTTCAACACGGCTGGTTTCGCCCGGGGAGCAGCTAAAATTAGCAGTATCGCGCCCGCCAATTGTGTCTTCAGTTTCACCAATATAGCGACCGGTAAGAGCCAAAGAAAGCTTGTCTCTAGACCAGCCCAACTGATTATTGAAGCGCCACTCTGGCTCGCTGGTTGTTCCTGCGTCCTCACACAGAGGCTGAACGTCTGAGGCTTGACGCTCATGGCTCATCAAGTAGGCTGCACGGAAGTCGGCAAACATAGTTCCACCTGCCAAGTCAAAGCTGTATCGACCTGAGAAATCGATACCCTCGCCATTCTCCTCGCTCAAGTTTTGCAGGTTTGAACGAACTTCGGCACCTGGCACACTTAAGGAGCCATTTACACGGGTTACGAGGTCTGGGTAGACTGCTTCGTTATCTACGATTTCCTGTACCGATAATGATCCGATTTTACCCTCGACTTGAATGTTGTAGTAATCAACAGCCAAGAGCATATTGTCGATTGGCTCATAAACGATACCGAAACTGTAGTTTTTAGACTCTTCGGTCTCGAGTATAGGATTGCCTCCAGATACAGAGCGAATTTCGATTTGACGACATGCGTTAGCAATCTCATCTGGAGTCGAACCCGAGGACTTTGCCGCGTTGCAAATCGTTGTGTCAACAGCAGTGACTACTCCGAAGGATTGCCCTAGGAACAAGTCGCCAAGCGTGGGAGCTTTAAAACCCGTACCTCCGGAGCCGCGAACCATCAAGTTATCCAATATCCGGTAAGAGGCGGCGAGGTTCCAAGTGGTCGCATCATCACCGGAACTCGTCCCCAACCCTTCCCAGTTATACTCGTCATAGCGCGCCGCCAGTGAAATCTCAAGGCTTTCTAGTGGATTGAAGGCAATCTCACCATATACGGCGGTGTTGTCGCGCTTTCCAAAACCATTGGAGCTTGCTCCACCAGCAATATCTCCCGATGTAGATAGTGCGTCAGAACGATCATTAAATTCGTCTTCCTTGTAACGGGCGCCAACTGAGTACCCAAGCTGAGATTGCCCCAAAGAGAAAGGCAACTCGCCATTGAGATTCGCAGTCCATGTACTTTCTGTTCCAGTTGACTGGCGTTGAGTGGAGACCGCTAAGCCGTTTTCATCAAAGAACGCTGGAGAGTAAGTTTGAGTTGGGTCAAATAAACCACTGGCGACAGCTTCTTCAATTGCGGTGGTAGACAGCTGACCACCGACTCCAATCCGATTCATTTCTGACTCAACAGTCTGGAAGCTAACATCCAGTTCATGGCCGCTGAAATCAAAGCGGGTTCCAAAGACGGAGGAAAATGCGGTGTTAGTATTGTCGGTAGCCCTAGGGCCCGCGTCGACCGCACGGCGCAAAATATATACTTCACTAGAATTAGCGAGATCAGTACCTAGCTGCTCATCCACTTTCCCAAGGGAATCTGACCCTGTGATCTCAAAGAAAGCCGGTGCTGCACCGTTGCGAACCTCAGTAAAGTTGCGGCTGAAACGAAACTCACCGTAGGCAGTAATATTCTCTGCCACTTCCAGTTCACCAGAAGCCAGGAAATTATAGCGCTCCTGAGAAGGAATAGCTTCGTAAATAGGACCTACATCAAACGAGCAGTCCTGCCCCTGAGAGGTGAACTGAGCCGCACGAGCATTGCCATCGGGGCAGTCAGCGGCCGGATAAGAAATATCAAGATCATTATCGATATAGGTACCAGGCAAGCCGGTCGGGCTGCGTCCATCTATCCCGGTAGGAGAAATTGCCGAGCCGATTAATGGCAAGCCATTAGCGCTTAAGCTCTCCTGGGTCTGGTAATCGACAGAGGCCATCAGCCAGCCTTTATCGCCAGTTACACCAGTGGAAAAAGAGAAATTGTTTTTAGCTGCATCACCGTTGTCCATAGCTTCGGTACGAAGTTCGACCTGCATACCGTCAAAGTTGGAGCGGGTGATCACGTTGATTACGCCCTGTACCGCATCTGCACCATAAATGGCAGAAGCACCGGTAGACAGATATTCAACACGCTCTACAGCAGCGATTGGGACGAGATTCAGGTTGGTCGCATTACTGCCACCTTGAGGGTTTGCTGGCAGCCTTCGACCATTCAATAAGACTAGGACGTAGTCAGTACCAAAGCCTCGGCTATCGAAACTTGCTGATCCAGCTGACTGACTGAGCGTTGAGTTTTCATTGAATATACTGGGTCCGGCAAAGTTTGCCGTAAACAGAAATTCCGAAATACTGGAAGCACCAGAATTTTTTATGTAATCGGAGTTAAAAACTTGCACTGGTACGGCGAGTTCGGGATCAATACGCTTAATCCTCGAACCAGTAACTACAACTTCTTCTACCATTTCCGCATCTTCCTGAGCGAAAACAGGCATAGTTGGAAGCATAATCGCAGCTGCGGTAAAGCCCAAGGCCCCCTTTACAGCTACAGACAGGAGGTTCTTTTTCATTGTCAATCCTCTCTAGATTGTTGGATTTATAGTCTTTTGCCATTAACGGCGATTTCAGGAAGTGAGCACCCCCAAGTAGTCACTTCCCTCCCAACACACTTCATGACGATTTGCGGAAGGAACCCCTCAAAACATACTATTTTTTAAAAAAATAGCAATGGTAGATTTGATAGACTGCATACTCACCAAATGCAAGATTGACTCTAAGATCTGGCTAAGAATGCATCTAAGATTCCCCAACAAACCATCGCGGGACAGAAAAAATTTGCCTCCACCCCTATACTTAAAGAACAATTTTCTTTTTAGAAAATTTTCTGTTGTGGCATTTTAGTCATGCAAGAAAGTTATTGTCAAATCCGGAGCATACCTGATATTTATAGTAGCTAGTAGCGGCACTCTGCACTTCAGCCAGTGAGCCTTACCTCTCACACATTCACTTTCCCCCACCCCCACTACTAACTAGGGGCCCGTAGGCCAACATGCGATTCATCAGGGAGCAGGCCAGATCAGCGCTTGCAAAAAACCAGACAAATTACCTACCAGCAAAGGCGGAGAGCCTTCTTTATGGCCATATTAGAATAACCTATACTATTCTATACTTACATCTAATTTTGATTCTTTCTCTATGACAGCCAACTAGTGGCGTACAATGTTGCATCTTACAGGGTTACAGGGTTACAGGGGGCTAGAGTAACTATCTGTCTGTGCTGTGGGCTGTGGGCGCCAATCCGGTCACCTCAAGAAAATTATCGCTCTGAAGTTAAATAATTTGGCATAAAAAGTAATAATTTATCAGTTTTTCAATATAAAAAACCAAAGTAAGTTTAAGATGCCAACCCCAATTCGCCCCCTTTTCAGCAACATTGGTGGTCTCTGCTGGGCAACCAGCGTATATCGGCTCCAATTCTCTTCAAGTTTTTGCAGCGAACCCTCGACTAACGTAATCCACAGCGTACTTTATTCAGTGGGGAATGGCATCGAATATCAGTATCGGAGTAATTCGAGTCTCTAACTATGTAACTCTGGCTGCCCCTCTTATCGCACACTTAGGCTACCCCCGCCCTGAATCCAGCCGTATTGAGTAGCGTTAAACAGACGGATGGCGTCACCGACTCCAGGTTGAATTGCACTTTTGAGAATCTGGAACTTCTAGACAGTTTCACCATTGCTTCGCGGGCAATGAGTATACAGATGGTAGGATTTATGCTTGGCATTGATTGCAAATTTAGGCACCTTCATCAAAATTATAAGCCCCCTTTATCGTAGGGAGGTGGCAGACTTAGCCTGGGCAAACCCGTTCAATAACAAGCCCAACTTGCGCTTATAGATGTTTGCTGTGTACAGGCTACTCACCAGGGCAAAAGCCTCCTTGAAACTCTGCCGGGATGCGGCCATATCCCCCAGCTGAAATCTTGTCAGTCCCAAAAGAAAGTGGAAACGGTGGTCATCATGGTGCCAGACGGCGCGGCGCAAACGTTTCTCAGCTCGCTTGTATTCCCCCTGCTCATAGGCGTCGCGGGCTTGGTAATATAGGTAGTAGGGGTTGCGCTCCCGGTGGTGGCGGGCACGCTCTGCGTAGGCATTGGCCAATCCTTCACGGCCACTGTAGCGGTACAAGCGCGCTAAATTGCTCATAGCCACCAGATTGATATTGTTTAAATACAAGGCCTGGCGATAACTCTGTTCCGCCTCAGAGTAATGGCCAAAATGGCTGTAAAACGCCCCCAGGTTAGCCCATAGATCGCTTATCTCGGGGCGCAGCTCCAGAGCCTTACGCAGATACAGAAAGGCTTTCTCACCCTCGCCCGCACGCATAAACTCAACTCCGCGATTGCTGTAATACAGCGAGAAAGCACTGGTGTCATCCAGCCTGCGCTGGTCGTAGGCGGGATCATAAGCGGCCAGATTGAAATCCACCACGCGGCGGCCACGGGGATCTTTCGAAACCATATTGACGTGGCGGTAAACCACGAAAGTCTGGGCCTCGTCGTGGCTCCAGACCGGGGGAACCACCACCTGGTTGAAGTAGGCCTCGGCACCCAGCTCCCGCGCCATCGCCACCATCATCAGGGTAAATGACAGGCAGTTACCACGCCGCTTATGGAAAGTCTGTGCGGCAGTCAGGGTGGTGGCTTCATCGTATTCAATATGGAATTTCTGCGCTTCAAACGCTTTGATCAGTGTCACCAGGCGTCTCTGTGGCGATGCACCCGGAGCAATATCTGCGAGAAATCGGCGCATCTCCGCTGTCAGTGACATCACCGGGTCTTGAGGCAATTCAACGGCATTCACGGGCCGGCCAAATATCGCAGTACCTGACAGCAAGTGCTCCACCGCAACTTCTGCCGGTTTTTCCGCAAGCGGCTGGCCAGCGCAGGCCCCCAAAAAGCCCACAAGCATAAAAAGGGTCAAGATTACCGGGGCTTTTCTCATTGTGGTTTCCCTGTTCGGGGCATCCTGCTTGAGCATTTAACATGTTTCGGACCGATTGTGAACAGCAGTGCGATGACCGGTTTGGTTGCAACTGTAACGAGTCGCCTGCTGCACTCGCAACTGTTACACTTTGCCAATTGTGCTTGGAGGCAGGGCTGCCAGAGCGGATCGGCCCGAGGGGTTTGTGGTAAAAGGAAACCACCGTATGGTCGAGGCCTCCATCACCAATTACAACGGGAAAATGGAATCATTTTCCAAGGTCTGGATGGATTGCCGGGCCAATGAACGGAAATCGTTCACATGCCTCTGAAACCCATGAGTATCTTGGCTTGCCAAGGTATGCTTGAGTAAAGCTATAACAACTGGAACTTCAGCTTATGTCGTCGAATATACACCAGACTAGCGGTGGCTTCTTTGGTCATCCGAAAGGGCTTTCCACACTGTTCTTCACCGAGATGTGGGAGCGGATGAGCTATTACGGTATGCGCGCCCTGCTCGTACTGTTTATGACCGCCAGCCTGCAGGAGGAGGGTCTCGCCTTCACCGTTGCCGCCGCAGCTGCCATCTACGGCCTTTACACCGGTGCGGTCTACTTTCTCGGCCTGCCCGGTGGCTGGATCGCCGACCGCCTGCTCGGTGGGCAGCGCACCATATGGTACGGCGGCATCATTATCATGTGTGGCCATATCGTGCTGGCGATCCCCAGTGACAACACTTTTTTCCTTGGCCTGATCCTGGTTGCCTCCGGGACCGGCCTGCTCAAACCCAATATCAGTGCCCTGGTGGGACATCTGTATCAACCCCAAGATGTGCGTCGCGACAGTGGCTACGCCCTCTACTATATGGGCATCAACATCGGCTCCGTGCTCGGTTCCACCATTTGTGGGTACTTCGGAGAGAATATCGGCTGGCACTGGGGCTTCGGTGCCGCGGCAGTCGGTATGGCCATCGGCCTGATTCAGTACCGCAGGACCATCGGCAACCTGGGTGATGCCAGCTTAAAGCCGGAAAATCCCATGCCAGCGGAGAAAGCCAGGCTGGCCTGGCGCATCATTGGCGCCGTTTTAATTGCTGTTGCACTGATCACCGGTTTGACTATGCAGGGCGTCATCACCATCGATCCGGTCACAGCCGCCCAGTATGTGGCCGTGGCCTTTACCCTGACTTTCCTCGCCTATTTCGCCTTCATCTATTACCGTGGCAAGCTGAGCGGATCAGAAAAAAGGAAGTTGTGGGCCCTGTTCCTGATCTGCGTGGCCTCCACCTTTTTCTGGTCGGGTTTCGAGCAGGCCGGGTCCTCTCTCAACCTGTTTGCGCGCGATTATACCGACCGCCTGATCGGTACCTTTGAGATACCGGCGACCTGGTTCCAAAACCTCAACTCACTGTTCATCATCACCTTGTCCCCTTTCTTTGCGGCGCTCTGGATCAATCTGGGCAAGCGCATGATGACCCCCTCCTACAATCTGAAATGCGCCATCGGCCTAATCATTATGGCCAGCGGCTTCCTGGTGATGTTCTTCGCCGCCCAGTACGCCGCCGAGGGCCTGAAAGTGGCGCCCTACTGGTTGGTTACCACTTACTTCCTGCACACTGTTGGTGAGCTGTGTCTGAGCCCGGTGGCCCTGAGTGCCGTCAGCAAACTGTCCCCTCGCCGCTTTGCCGGCCAGATGATGGGCGTATTCGTGCTGACCTATTCCATCGGCAATATCTTCTCAGGCCTGCTGGCGGGACACTTCGATCCGAACAATGTCGCTGAAATGCCGAATCTGTACCTGCAGATCAGCCTGTTCACCATCGGCATCGGCATTATCCTCGCGCTGATCAGCCTGAAGTCAAAACACTGGGAGAGTCTTGGGGAGGTGTCTCAAGCGGCCGAACCCGCCGAAACCACCGCCAGAACAATATGAGGGTACCTCCCTCCCGCTGACCCGCACTGCGGGTCTGGATTAGAATCAGAAAGCCGCTGTCTACAGCGGCTTTTTTGTGCGCCCAGAAGTTCCTCCTCGGGCTTTTGATCACCAGATACCAGAGTACATGGGCATGCATCACGTCTTGGATACAAGGTACCATCCCCAACCACAGTGGCTGATGGGGTATTCACTTGTTGGGAGGGAGAAGGTGCAGGCAGTTAATAGCGGGCCATCCACCAGTTATTCCTTATAAGAAGCGGCCAATGTTCAGCCAGATAAAGCGAAATCCAATCACGCACAACAACGCGGCAAAGCCGTGTTTTAACAGCCGTGCGGGGAAGCGGTGGGCCAGTATGGCACCAAAGCGGGCGAAAAAAGTGCTGGCCAGCACGATGCCGAAAAAAGCGGGCCAATAAATATAGCCACTGCTCCACCTCGGCAGCAGGGTATTGTCCCAGCCCTGCACCGAAAAGCTCAGCGCGCCGGCAATCGCAATAGGCAGGCCGCAGGCGGCGGAAGTGGCGATGGCACGCTGCATATTTACCCGGCAGCGCGACAGGAAGGGCACCGTCAATGCGCCGCCACCAATACCGAATATTGCCGAGACCCAGCCGATAACCCCGCCCGCAGTCATCAGTACAGGAGGGCCGGGCAATGTACCAGAGCCCTCCGAGCCCCCTCCGTGGTGTAGACCGCTCAGCCACATACGGACGGCCATCACGATAGCGAAAATACCGATGAACAGTTGTAACCAGGCACCGGAGAGGCGTTCTGCCGTTATGCCCCCAACCCAGGAGCCCAGGAGTATTCCGGGTGTCATTACCCAGAAAACCCGCCAATCCACAGCGGCCTTTTGGTGGTGCGTGCGCACCGAGCTGATTGAAGTGATCACAATCGTCGCCAGTGAAGTACCCACTGCCATGTGGGTCAGGATTTCCGGGGAGATGCCCATGGTGGTAAAAACCAACACCAGTGCCGGAACGATTATCAGCCCACCCCCAACCCCAAACAGGCCGGCGATGGTGCCCGCCACAGCCCCCACCAGCAAGTAAACAAAGAGTGTTTCCATAGAGTCCCCCCTCAATTTACAGCGACAGACAAGCCCGACCAGGGCCAAAACGTTGCCGGCTTAGTGAGGCGCAAACTGGCCATTGATTAAGGGGAAAGGGGCAATTAACCACGGCTCTCAACAGCAAGCCAGCCAAATCCCGCTTCCTGGCAGGCAAAAAGGCTATTCCCCGCACCAGCCACAGCGTCTGCCAGCGCCTCTTGGACAAGCGCCAATTGATTATTTTTCTCACTGATATGCGCAAGCACCAGGTGCTGGAGCTGCTGATAGCCCACCCGCTGCAGAAAGCCGGCAGCCTGCTGGTTACTCAAATGCCCATAGGCACCACCGACGCGCTGTTTTAAGCGCCGGGGATATGGCCCCTGAGCCAGCATCCTAGAGTCGTGATTGGTCTCCAGAACCAGTGCATCGCAATCGCCAAAATGCGCCTCCACATGGGGGGTCACGGTACCCAGGTCGGTCAATAGCCCGAGACTGCAGCCACAACTGCGAAAAACAAACTGTGCAGCCTCACGGGCATCATGGGGTACAGCCACCGGCGTAACCTGAATATCGCCAATCGTAAACGGCTGGTGCCCTTCAATCAGGTGTACCTGGGGCAGCCTGCCTATACTGCGGGCACGGAGGGTTCCGGGGGTCAGGTAAATTGGCAGTCCGTACTTGCGCGCAAGGGGTGCTACTCCAGACAGGTGATCGCTGTGCTCATGGGTTACCAGTATCGCGCAGAGGTCCGATGGGGATATGCCGAGCCGCGCCATACGGCGCTCGGTCTCCTTAATGGTGAAGCCACAATCCACCAATAGACTGTGGCTGCCACTGGCGACCAAGGTGCCGTTGCCCCTGCTGCCGCTCCCCAGGGAAGCGAAGCGCAGGCCCATTAAATCAAGTTCTGCTGGATAGAAAGCAACAGTTGGGAGGCCTTGGTTCTGGACAGGGGCTGGCCGCGTGTATCGCGGATGCGCACTTCGATCTCGTCGTCGTTGCCCCGTATAACGACCAGATAGCCGGGATATGCCTCATCGGGGTTCGCTCTCACACCCAGCCCCCTGATTTCCCTGAATAGAGGAGACTCAACCTCTGCATCCGGATCGATACCGGCGAGAATCTGCTGCAGGGTCACTTGATCCGCACTTTCCGCCAGTTCGTCCTCTTTATCCCCGCTGCTCCAGAAGAACCAGCCACCGCCCTCTTCCTCGCTGTTGGCCAGCTCTCGGTCCTCATCGTAGGTCACGTAGAAGAGCCCGATATCGGAATCTTCGCGGTGCAGACGATAGGCGCCGGCATTGACCGCATGGGCCACTGTCGCCCAGGCCCGCTCCATCTCCAGACCCATAGCGATATAGGGCTCGTGACCGACCGGCTCACGCAGCTGCACCTTGACCGTATCACCGCCGATGGCCTGAGCCACCAAAGAGGCCGAGGCACCGGAAGTATCGGTTGCCAGGGCAGTGGACATCTCGTCAATCATCCAGCCTTCACGCTCGGGACTCGTGGAGTGCTGAGGCCAGTTCACCATGCCGCCCACCGGTGCTTCCGTTGACACGGACAGGTGGCGCACATGGACTTCCGTGGTATCCGGCTGTACGCCAGTTTCAATCTGCAGCCTGTATTTGTCTTTGGTTTCAGGACTTTCATTGAAGGTCATCCAGGCGGTTTCCAAGATACCGGCACTGGCATCAGACATTTCCACGCGCAGGCCCGAAGTGCGCAGGAAATAGTGCAGCTGTGGCCAGACTTCCTCCGGTGGTTGCGATATCAATACCCAGCGGTTACCGCCCAACTTTTGAATTTTAACCCTGTCCAGGCCCGCATTGATGGAAAGCGCCTGGGGTCTGGGCACTTCAAAATCCCCCTGCCCCAGCTCGTCTGCGGCGATCTGGGGAATCTCGTAGAGCTCCTCCTGGTGCTTGGCAGTGACACCTTCAGGCATCTGCAAAGGCGGCAGGCTGTCGGCCTGCTGATAGTCGTTGCTGCGGTCACGGAAATAGCCATCGTTGCCGAATACACCGCAGCCTGCCAGGGTAAGGCTGGAAATACAGAGCGCGGCTCCAACGGTCAATTTGTTCATGAAAGCTTATCCTGATTCGTTCTCAATTCGCGGGTTCAGAGTATGCCGGCACTGCGCAGGGCTTCGCGCACTGTAGCATGGTGCTGGGGGGAAAGGCTGGTCAGCGGCAGGCGAATTCCCCCGTCGATACGCCCCATTTCCCGCAAGGCCCATTTTACCGGTATCGGGTTGGACTCCAGAAACAGCACTTTGTGCAATATTTGGATACGCTGATCGATGGCCTGCGCGGTGACAGCATCGCCAGCCAGTGCGGCCTCACACATCTGGGCCACCGCAGCGGGCGCCACATTGGCCGTTACGCTGATATCGCCGTGCCCCCCCATCAACATCAGCTCCAAAGCGGTACTGTCGTCACCGGAGTACACGGCAAACCCCTCGGGCAGGGTATCCAATAACACCCTGGCGCGCGCCAGATCACCGGTCGCTTCCTTGATACCGACAATATTGCCGATGGTCGCCAGGCGCAGCACTGTATCAGGCAGCATGTCGACAGCCGTGCGTGCGGGCACATTGTAGAGAATCTGCGGGATCGCCACCGCCCTGGCGATGGCCAGGTAGTGCTGGTACAGCCCCTCCTGGCTCGGTTTATTGTAGTAAGGCGTCACCAACAAGCAGGCGTCGGCGCCACACCGGGTGGCGTTTTCCGTGAGGTCGATGGCCTCTGTGGTAGAGTTGGCACCTGTTCCCGCGATCACCGGGATGCGGCCCGCTACCTGATCCACGACCCGCCGGATCATCTCCACATGCTCATGCACATCGAGTGTGGCGGATTCCCCCGTGGTGCCAACGGTAACCAGCGCGCGGGTACCCTGCTCGATATGCCACTCGACCAGGTTGCGCAAACTATCCCAGTCCAGGCTTCCGTCTGCAAACATTGGGGTGGCCAAGGCCACCATACTGCCGGTAAACATTCTCACTCCTTCATACTTTGCGCTCGCCCTGGAACAGCACCGCCAGAATCGAACCTGTATGTTACTGAGGGCGCGGAATCTATGCCAGTGCGACTAGGTCGCCACGCGCCTGCGTTTCTTTTTCTTCTTACGCACACCTTCATAAATATTGGCCGCGCCTTGCGGTCGGGTCTTAAAGCGGCGGTGTACCCACATATACTGCTCCGGGGCTTCCAGGATACGCGCTTCAATAAACTGGTTGACCAGGACCGCATCCTGCTGCTCGTCTCCAGAGGGGATCTGCTCGAGGGGTGGGTACACTTTCAGGCGGTACCCAAAACCATCGTCCAGGCGGGTCACCATATAGGGCACCACCTCGGCCCGCCCCACCCGGGCAAACCGCGATGTACCGGTGACTGTGGCCGCCGGGACACCAAAAAACGGGGCGAAAACCCCCTGTTTGATCCCGTAGTCCTGGTCCGGAGCATACCAGACCGCACGCCCCCGCTGCAGGGCGCGCAATACCCCGCGCACATCCTTGCGCTGGTAGACACAGCCATCGGCGGTATGGCGTTCGCGCCCTTTGCGCTGCATATAGTCATAAACAGGATTTTTGTGCGGCCGGTACATCCCATCCAGTGTAATACTCATCCCCATCAAGGCCGCTCCCAGCTCCAGAGTGGTGAAATGCATGGCCATCAGCAGCACCCCGCGCCCCTCTGCCTGGAGAGCCTGCAGGGCCTGCAGGCCCTCAATAGCAACGCGCCTGCGCAGCCAGGGCGCCGAGCGGAACCACGCCATACCGGTTTCCATCAGGGCGATACCGCTGGATTCAAAATTGCGGTGCAGGAGTTCTGTGCGCTCGGCCTGGCCGAGCCTGGGGAAACACAACGCGAGATTGCGCTCGGCGATGGTACGCCGGCTGGGCGCAAGTCTCAGCATTGCCCGGCCGATGCCGCGGCCCATGTGCAGCTGCCAGCGATAGGGCAGCTGCGCCACCAGGAACCAGAGTGCAAACAGCAGCCAGGTCAGCCAGTAACGGGGGTGCAGCAAGGCAGCTTGAAATCGCGGTTTTTCCATCGGATATCACTAAGCATCCGGCGCCCGGGCACCGGCTTGATTGGTTGAATTCGGCGTAGTATACCCTATGGAGAAGAGCCCGCTCCGGAGCCGGAACGTTTCAGTGGCGCAGCAGGGAGTCCAACTCGTCAACGGCGACACACCAGTCGGAATCGTCCCTGATGGCGTCCTCGAGAAATTCCCGCTGCCCTTGGCTCCAAAAGGGGGCCGCTGACAATTTCTCGTGCCGGTGCAGGCTGTGAGCGATCAGAAACTCGTCTATCGCCGCATCCTCTGAAGCCAGCCCCAGCTGCGCAAAGAGGTCATTGAGGGTGTGATGCCCGGTGGTTTCCATAGAGCCTCCCATCGAATGTTGCCTGACTGCCCCCAGCTTAAGGTGGCTGTTCCCATTATAGATAGCCCCGCACCCGATGTACGCTGCCGGATTGGGATTCAATGGGTGCATGCATTCAATCGAGGGCAACTGCTCCGGCAGAATGTACCCCCACACATAACGCGTAACGACAAGCGCCGCGGTGGTCCGGCCATCGACAGCCGCAGCAGCTGACGCCTCGGCTAGGTTTCTTAGTATGAAAGTGAAAAGACGTATCGAAGAGGGATTTGGCTGGAGCAAAACAGTGAGCCTGACCCGTCAAATCAAGGGGGAGGATTGGCGCGGGTCCATATCTTTTTCAACATGAGATCCATCAGTTGGAATTCAACGCGGAGGGTGAATCTGCCGGAAGGGTCCGCCTGATAAAATAAAACGCACGAGGACACCCCGGGAAAATCGTGAATTTGGCATCAAAATCATTAAATTCTGTATTTTTTTATTTCCCCAAGAATGGAAACGGCATTTATGGACAATGCCGGGATTTTTCAACAATCTGTGAGGGCATCAATATTGCCTTTACATTAATTTGCAATCCCATTGTATATACAGGGACCCGGCCGCCCCAGCGCCGCTATCACCACCATCGAACTTTCACCAACCTCTACACCCTGAACCGCTCGAATGCCTATTTTTCACGGCTTGCATGATCTAATTTTCTACTGTCTAATTCTCTTATGCAGCGAAATTGCATCCATATCTGAATACTTATGCGCCAATCCGTAAAAAAAAAGTCCAGGATACCCGCAGACTGACTGATAAAACATCTCAAGGCTAAAGCGCTGGTTGATACTATCGAAGAAGTGGCTACCTCAAAGACCCAGCAAATATTTTGGAAACACTGACTCGTGCCGTGAAAGACACGCTACCAGTGCGCAAATCGAGTCACCTTATGGTCGAACGGGATCTGGGCAAGCATGAAACCGTTGCTTCACTTAAGCCTCAGGCAAAACAGTATGGCTTTGTGAATACGGCTTGATTATCAAATATAAAAATTGTAGAACCGAGTAAAATAAGTGCGTTTGCTTTTATATTAAAGGGGTATGCTGGGTGTAATTAACCATAGGCCGCCCCTCGCAACTCTGTTTTGCCAACAGGAAGCCTCGCGACAATGGAATCAAAACAAAGATGTATTATTATTGGTGCGAGTCATGCTGCAGCACAACTCGCCCCTGTGTTGCGCCAAAGAGGGTGGGCTGGCACTATATCAATGATTTCCAATGAATACTACCTGCCCTATCACCGTCCCCCGTTATCCAAAGACTACCTTGCGGGCATAAAAAGCCTTGAACAGATGCTAATCCGCTCACCAGAAGTCTACCGCAAAAGTAATATCAGTATCTCCATGGGTGTGACGGCAACCTCCATTGATCGCGCCAACAAACAACTGATTCTGGATGATGGCGCAAGCCTTGAGTATGACAAACTGGTGATTACCACTGGCGCACGAGTACGTAAAATCGACATCCCCGGCTCCGACTTAAAGGGGGTGTTTTATTTACGCAACCTTAATAACGCCCAAAAAATTAAACCATTTACTGGCAGTGATAAACGCGCTGTAATAATTGGTGGAGGTTACATTGGCTTGGAGACTGCGGCTGCACTGCGCAAGCTAAATATGCAGGTAACCGTGCTTGAAGCCTTGCCTGGTATTCTACAGCGAGTTACCGCTCCTGAGGTCGCCGATTTTTTTTCGAGAACACATCGTGAAGAAGGTGTAGAGATTGTAACCAATGAGCAGGTTATAGCCATAACCGGAGATAAAAAAGTGGCATCGGTGGAGTGTCTCAGTGGAGCTGATTATCCAGCGGATATAGTGATTATTGGCATTGGTGTGATCCCCAATGTCGAATTAGCGGCCGAGGCCGGCCTGCACATTGACAACGGCATAAAGGTCGACGAGTACGCACGCACTAACGATGTCGATATTTTAGCGGCAGGCGATTGCACCTCACACTTCAACCCTATTTATCAGCGTCAAATGCGCTTGGAGTCTGTGCAAAATGCCCAAGACCAAGCCTCGGTGGTTGCCAACACGCTGTGCGGCAAGCTAAAACCCTACGCCGCCCTTCCCTGGTTTTGGTCTGATCAATATGACCTGAAATTGCAGATCGCCGGTCTTTGCCAAGGCTATACTGATATAGTGATACGCGGAGATATAAAAGGTAGCCGGCATTTTTCGGTATTTTATCTTCAGGAGGATAAATTGTTGGCTGTGGATGCGGTCAATAGCCCTCAGGAATTTATGCTTGGCAAGCGGCTTATCCTCCAAGGCAATTCTATGGATGCCGGACAATTAGCAGACGAAAATATTGCACTGAGGGGCTTGCTGGCCAGTAGCCCGGTGACTGCAAACGCTTGACAAAACAACAATTCTAACATACATGATTCACCCCCTTAAAATAGTTTAGGTTCAAACTTAAACTTTATCACTTAATGGTGTGGAAAAAGAGGTTAGCAGAAAGCTCGGTTAGCCGCGATGAGCACACGAAACTGTTCAGCCAAAACCGCGCGAAGAGGATGTCGAAATACTGCTCTCCCAGTACGGGTTGTGAATATATCCCTGTAGGTTCGTAATCGGCATCCATGCCTCATCTGATCCTGACAAAAGGGTATTCTTCCCTCGTGCCTTACTGATAGCTATTTAGGCTGTGGTGTACTTGGGATTTGAATCCAAGGCATTTAATACCGAAGTTTAGACATGCCAACAGTAACTTTCATACAAGCCAACATTTACAACAACGCATTTAATCCCAGTCGCGGAGTCAGCCTTATGCAGGGCACTACAGATAATATGCTTGATGGCATTGTTGTCAAGCGCGGTGGATCATTCAGCTGCACTACCTGCTACAACTAAATTGACGAAAAATGAGCTAATAAGGGGATTGCCGCCACCAATAGAAAACCGGCTTGTTAATCTGGCGAATATATTGTGATGGTTAAATATAGGCATGAAAAAGAAGGGGTACGCAATATACCATCACTACATTACCACCGGATTAAAAGGAATAGTTCCGAATTCAGTTTCGTGTTTTCACAGAGCCTGAGATCGGTGATAATCAGCCCTGTATGAATACAGAAGAGGATCTTGAGTAGCCATTCAGCGAGTGTGGAAGTTCAAAAATGGATCACTTGTATCGTTCTCTTTATGTGCGGGATCTCTATCGTTAAGCTGCAATGAAAGCGGCAAGCTCGGGCATAGTGGTATCGAGTTCAACTCTGCTCTTGGTGGTGACCCAAATAACATCCGTGGCGAAATAACTGAACGGCACTCAGAACGGGAATGCACGTTGCGCATCAGCGAAAAAGTATAAAATGGGCGAACATCTCTCGCCGACAACCGCACTAAAAACTAGCCACCCTTGATTCGCGATCCGATAAGAACCTCGCTGCATACTCATGGCTACGGATGGCGGAAGATGCAGCTAATTTAAAAAACTGCAAACTATTGTTTTCGATACTTTATTACCGAAGTAAAAATTTATCACCATACTCGAGAGACGGCGGGATATCGAGTGTTTAATTAAGGATTATTCCTTAGGAGATATCGGGTGAAACTTGGTTTTACCGCAGAGGATGAAGCGTTTCGTCAGGAAATAGCGAGCTGGCTAGAAAGAAATTTATGTGGCGAATTCGAATCAATCCGGTTTCGTGGCGGACCGGGCGACGAGCACAGGTTTTTCTTAGAGCGTGTGGCCTGGGAGAAAAAGCTTGCGGAGGGTGGATGGACGGGCGTGGGCTGGCCAAGAAACTTTGGAGGACGTGGCTGCTCACTGGAACAACAGGTAATCTTTTACGAAGAATATGCACGTGCGGGAGGCCCCGGGCGCGCCGGGCATATTGGCGAAGGCCTGGTGGCACCGACTTTGATGGCATTTGGCTCCAAACAGCAGCAACAGCGTTTTTTACCAAAAATTCTCGCCGGCGAAGAGTTTTGGTGCCAGGGCTATTCGGAGCCAGGTGCGGGCTCTGACTTGGCCAACGTAAGCACTAAGGCTGAGTTCGATTCGGCCGCACAAATATGGCGCTTGAATGGGCAAAAAGTCTGGACCTCCCTGGCGCAGGAATCTGATTGGTGTTTTGTGGTTGCCCGTACAGAACCGACGAGTAAAGCTCATAAAGGCTTGGGTTTTTTTCTGGTTGAGATGGATCAAGTCGGTATCGATGTCAGGCCAATACAACAGCTTAATGGTACTTCAGAGTTTAACGAAGTGTTTTTTGATGACGCACAGGTTGCTGCGGATTGCATTGTGGGACAACCTGGCGAAGGCTGGAAGGTCGCCATGAAACTACTCGGTTTTGAGCGCGGCGTCTCAACACTGGGGCAGCAAATGTTGTTCCAAAACGAGTTACAGGAAATTATTCTCCTTGCCAAACAAAATGGCGCTAGTAAAGACCCAAGTATTAGGCAACGTATTGCCGATGCCCATATGGGGTTGAAGATTATGCGTTATAACGCAATGCGTACTTTGTCTTCAGACCCGACCAATGTCGGGCTGAATCGCGCCTCAATAACTTACAAACTCTATTGGTCAATTTGGCATCGCAATTTGGGCAACTTGGCTATGGATATATTGGGGCCGGATGCAGATATTATCGAGAGCGAAGGCTATGACTTAAGCCGCTTGCAAACGCTATTTTTGTTTACCCGATCGGACACGATTTATGGTGGAACCAATCAGATTCAACGCAATATTATTGCTGAACGGGCACTTGGCTTACCCAGAGAACCGAGACCAGCAGTCTAATTCGGAGAAAAAGCCATGGCATTAAAAGAACCACCTGCTTATGTCGAAGGTCATAATTTGCTGACGGGCAAGTCAGTGCTGATCACCGCCGCCGCTGGGGCGGGTATTGGCTTTGCAGCAGCCACACGAGCTGTTGAAGAAGGTTGTAGAGGCCTGACAATCAGTGATGCGCATGCGGGCCGCTTAAACAAAGCAGTGGCACAATTAAGAAATAACCACCCGGAGATACCGGTGTTTGGTCAACTTTGTGATGTCACCAATGAAAGCGATGTACAGTTATTGATCAAGAAGGCCGAGGAGCAACATAGTGGTATTGATGTGTTAATCAATAATGCTGGTTTGGGCGGCACATGTAAACTGGTTGAAATGCCCGATAAGCAGTGGTCCAAAATATTGGATATCACCTTGACGGGTACCATGCGTATGATGCGTGCGATACTGCCATTAATGCAGGCACGCAAAAGCGGCGTCATTATCAATAATGCGTCCGTGCTGGGTTGGCGCGCACAGCAGGGACAAACCCACTATGCCGCCGCTAAGGCCGGGGTGATGGCTCTGACCCGCTGTGCGGCGATGGAGGCGGCCGATTACAAGGTGCGTATCAATGCGGTTTCACCGAGTATCGCTTTCCATGAATTTTTAAAGAAAACCACACCGATGGAATTGCTTGAAGAGCTTGCCGGTAAGGAAGCCTTCGGTCGCGCGGCTGAGGTTTGGGAGGTTGCCAATGTGATGATGTTTTTGGCCTCTGACTACAGCTCTTATATGACTGGTGAAATCGTATCGGTTTCAAGTCAAAGAGCCTAGATAAACTGAGAAAAAGGTGGGTGAATCATGATAAGCGTAAAACAACCCCGGGATTTATTGCAGCAGGTCGGACAATCTTTAGGAGCTACCGAATGGATGGTTATCAATCAGGAAAGAATCAATCAATTTGCGCAGGCAAGCGACGACCATCAATGGATTCATGTTGACCCTGAGCGTGCGGCCATAGGCCCATTTGGAATGTGCATAGCACACGGATATCTTACGCTGTCGCTGGTGAGTAAATTCTTACCCGAGCTGTTACTAGTTGAGACTTATAGCATGGGAATAAATTATGGCTGCAACAAAATTCGATTCCCTAACTCAGTCAAAGTCGAGCAGCGAATTCGTGGTGTGGGTGAAGTAATTGCAGCAGAAACAAAGCCGGATAGCGTGCAGGTAGTTGTGCGAATCATTGTTGAAATTGAAGGTGAAGAACGCCCAGCCTGTGTGGTTGATACCATCTCGCGCTTTTACAATTAGAAGATTATAAGCGAAATGTAAAAGAAGGGTTTAAAAAAATTATGAGTGATGCATTGATAGTTGCAACGGCTCGAACCCCTATTGGCAAAGCCTATCGCGGAGCTTATAACAATACGGAAGCGCCTGTACTAGGCGGTACAGTCATCCGTGAAGCGGTTAAACGGGCAGAATTAGAGCCTGCACATATTGATGATGTGATTATGGGAGCAGCAGCGCCACAAGGCACACAGGGTTATAATATTGGTCGACTGAGTGCGATGGCGGCTGGTTTACCTGAATCGGTCAGCGGAATGCAAATCGATCGGATGTGTTCCTCTGGCATGATCGCTATTGGTCTCGCTGCAAAAAGTGTTTTAGCTGGAGAGATGAACGTCGCAGTCGCTGGTGGTGTCGAATCAGTTTCTCTAATCCAAAATAAATATAAAAACAGCCATAGGGCAGTTTCAAAAGCGGTGCTTAAGCAATCGGCTCATATGTATATGCCGATGATAGAAACGGCAGAATTGGTTGCCGAGCGGTATGGCATTAGCCGTAGCGCACAGGACAACTATGCATTGCAAAGTCAGCACCGCACGGCAGTTGCTCAGGAGAAAGGGCTGTTTGATGATGAGTTGGTTACTTTTGCGACAAATAAAAGAATCGTCAACAGAGAAACGGGTGAGGAGTCTTTTGAGCAGCTTGAACTGACGCGCGATGAAGGCAATCGCCCACAAACGACGCTGGCGTCGCTGGACTCGCTTGAGCCAGTGTATAGCGGTGGATCAATCATCAAACGTGGTAAGTATATTACTGCGGGCAATGCCTCGCAGCTTTCAGATGGAGCTTCAGTCTGTGTTGTTGCCAGTGAACAATATGCATCCCGGTACAATTTACCGGTGTTGGGTATTTATCGTGGTATCGCGGTGTCAGGCTGCGCGCCAGAAGAAATGGGCGTCGGCCCTGTGTATGCTGTCCCAAGGTTGTTAAAACAACAGAGTTTGTCGGTGAATAACATTGATCTCTGGGAGATCAATGAAGCCTTTGCCTGTCAAGTCTTATATTGCCGCGACCATCTGCGTATCGACAATGAAAAACTGAATGTTAATGGCGGCGCAATTTCCATAGGGCACCCTTACGGCATGTCCGGTTCGAGGATGGTGGGACATGCGCTGATCGAAGGAAGACGCCGAGGCGCAAAATACGTAGTATGCACTATGTGTGTTGGCGGTGGTATGGGTGCGGCCGGTTTATTTGAAGTGGCCGGTTAAATACAATCAGACAGATACAGGATCAAGGCCGACTGAATGAAAACTATTTCTGTGAATTGTGTTGCCAATGTGAGCGTTGAGGAAGCCTGGAAGAAAATGCGTGACCTGGGCAAACCACATTTTTATGTGCCCGGTTTAACGGGGGCTGAGATTACCAGCATTCAAAAGGAAGGGGTTGGCACCAGCCGCCGTGTCTACAGTGATCGAGCGCCGCTGATAGAAACAGTAACAGCCTGGGATGAGGGTCGAGGTTTCACGCTGAAATTACACAGTGATAGCGGTGATGGCATACCGCCTCTATTTAAAAACGCCAGTTTTCAATATGCACTGGAGCCAGTCTCTGAATTTGAAACCAAGTTAATCAACTGCATGCAATTTGAAATGAAGTGGGGCATTTTTGGTGATCTTCTGTACAGAATTATTATGAAATCGATGCATCAGATGCAAAAGAAAATTGTCATTTCACAAAAAAAGTATTATGAAACGGGTAAAGCACAAAAAATATCCTAAGATAATAATACCTTACCAAATACAAGCCATACTGGTTCTTATTTATTGGGGTATGAAATGAGTAACTTAGAATACCGAATTCAGACTCTTGAAGATATTGAGGCAATCAAGCAGTTAAAAGCACGTTACTGGTTTGCCTGTGATCAACGCGATGTCAGTGCAATTAAGGATTGTTTTGCCAAGCATGATATTTTCATCGATTTTGGTTTTATTGGAAAATTTACTGATCTGAACGAGTTCATTGCGCTTTTTATCGAAATGACAGGTAAGCCAAGCCATATCGATTTGCACCACGGGCTTGCCCCAGAAATTAAATTAACCGATCAACACTCCGCTAATGGCCGTTGGCGCATGCAGTTTCAATTGATCGAAACAGAGGCACAGGTAACCCAATTTATGGGCGGTTATTATTTGGACAGCTACTGCAAACAAGCCAATGAATGGAAGATTCAAACCACCCAATATAATCTCACTTTCAATTTGATGATGCAAAAAGACAGCATCGGCGCAATGAAGTTGATTGAGATGGGGGCAATGTCAGGTTTAGCAATTGAGGTTTGATGATACTTATATTCGAAATATCCACTTTAAGATCACAGGTCTCAAAGCAGAAGATGCCGCTTTTTTTGAACTTCACCTCAATGAAGGTGAAGTTTAAACTGATGCAAGAATGTTTACTGCTATTTCAAGACTATGGTATATGAGTGAATAGCTGGAATCACTGCGAAAATGGATTGTCAAAATAAAATCTTACATCATGGGGAACCTTCCCGATAAGTTATGAGTATTATTTTTTTCGGCTAATTTTAAAAGCATCCCATAGGTAGTTCTCATAAAAATATTGTAATAGCTTTATGGTTGCATAGGCGTTAGCCATATGGGTGATGTCCATGCCAGTTCACGTATTTTTTTAAGGCTATCGTTTTTGCAACCTTTGGGACGCTCATGTATAGGCAAAGCCTCGCATTGCGCAGAACTCCATCTGTTCGATTCGGTTTCAGCAACACGCAAATAATAATAGGTGTTTAAGGACGGATCGTAGTCTGAATCAGTATAAACAGCGCACAGCACATCATCGCCTTCTGAATCAGCTCGTTCCATCGTGGCAATCTCCATAACTTTTACTCTTTTTTGTCCACTCTGATCCAGCCAGCCTTTAACAATTTGTAGTTTTTCCAAACCCTTGGCAGAGGGGTGTGGATCTCGCGTTGCTTGTGCCAGCATCTGAAACCCCTCTGTTTGGGGTGGCAATTTAGAGCCCATGGGCGTTCCATTTTGATAAGCCAACGCCAGCCAATTTTTTTCTTCACATAGGTTTGGAGGGTAGCGGCCGACAAAAAATCGTGGTGCTATCCGTGTGCCCGATGTGCCAAAAGCTTCACGACGTTTCATGGATTGAAATAAAGCATCGCGGGAATTTTCAACTGCCCAAAGACCAGCAAGACCTCCAGGATTCGAGCTGCGCTTATTATAGCGGGCCAATATAGACTCCCCTAAGCGGTCCGCCAATGTAGTTTCATCAGCTATATGCCCTGACCAATTCGCTTCATTTGTTTGGCCTGGGGTACTGAGGTGGGTATCACTACTGCCAATGAAGCCAAACTCAAAGGGATTAACATGGTGATGATCTTCCACGTGGAGACCCTCTAACAACGCGCCGCGTAAAAAATCGTGGGAAGAAAGACAGTTACCTTTATAGAAATTATCCTTGGGGTCCATATCATCGGATTCACACTCTTTGGTGATAACATCATACATACGGGGAATGTATGTAGAGAGGTCTATCGCTTTGTCGAGCTTACCGAGTTTTCGGATTGCCTCATAGTTGCAGTATTCATCCTCATCACTCAAAATATCTATAAACCCGTTTTGACATTCGGAAGTGCCTTTATGTTGGGTAATTTCTGCTAGTCGATCAAATGCATTTCGCTGTTTGCGGTGAGCCTGTTGTGCTTCCTGTGAAAACCCTTGCAGAGCTTTTTGATTGAAGGCGTTGCCCCCGGAAAGATTGGAATTGTGCGGTATTGAAATTACATCACAGGTTTCAATATCTTGCCGACAGGAGGTTTCGAGCTTGCCGAGCAAACTGTGTAAGTCTGGATATCCAATAAAAGTGGCAGGCAAATCCGGCACGGAGGCATTATTAAATATGGTATTTCGATGTAAGTGGTTGTTATTGCTCGTGCGAGTATATTCATAGCCAACGAAGCTGGTAAAGCTACAGTTTTCAGTTTTATCGTATGCCTTTTCAGCAGATTCAATCATTTCGCGCCAAACAATTCTGGTCGCTTCCTCGCAGTCCTGGTTGTTTTCTCCGCATACAGATCTATTTCTTTTAGGCCGCATACGGGCCATTTCTGTCAAAAATATACGCATGCCCGGCTGCCCCCCCTGCCGAAAGGTTTTACATGCCTTGGATGAATAGCCGGGGAACTTGCCTTCGTTGCGACAAATATAGCCTTCGCCCATTGTTTCAGAATGATCAGTCACCGCGACAAAATCAAGAGGCCGATCTAATTGCACAGAGAGTGGGGGGCTACCCTCTGGTACAGGCAGTGCGATGGGCGCACCCTTGGCATACCGGTAAGCATCATCAGGGTAGGTACGTGTCCCATCTGGATAGGCATCCGCTGAAATAGCGGTATGCACATGCAGATCGCCATAATAAGCTTTTTTTAGTGGATATTGAACAATACAGGGGCTACGCTCCTCTGAATATTTAAGTTCAGGCTGGTAGCCGAATGCATAATGTTCGGCTTGTGACTTAATTGAATCGGGAGAGATAATGACCTCGCTGCGGTCAATGCTATAGCGTGTTGTTCGAGAGAGCAAAAAATACGCTGCAATAATCAATATTAAAAAAAGAACTGTATATTTAAACCATTTTTTATTCATCTGTGTTTCTCGGTTTTGACATTGGCGTAATGCCTAATCATCACTTATCTCTTGCGCAGGTATCAGCCGAACGCGGCCCCAAGGGGTGCCGTAGTGAATGTTCCCGTCATTATCTATTAAGGTGGCAGAATATAAAGGGTTATAGCGTTGACCACCAATGACGTAATGGAATTTGGATACACCGGTATCCCAATCCAATCCTTCGAGTGTCCACTGATTATTACGCGCGCCAATCAGATAGGCCATATTTGAACCGATTCCAACGATGGGGACAGCACTGGGAGAACTAATTGATGGATTAACCCAATCTTCTCGCAATTGGCGCGAAACGGGGTCCCATTTAAATTTCTGCGCACCATAGGGCTGATGATCAGGATGGCTACCCAAATAACTTTGTAGCACGCTGACTGCCTGTTTGGGTAGATACCAGGGTTTATTGTTTGCATTATTGTTGACCACCAGTGCGCCATATCCGGCAACAACAACAGATTGTTCAGTCTGTATTTCGAATGCCTGTGTTTTACCCATATTGACCGGTAACTGCCCTGCAACTCGGCGACTGGAGGTGTTGCTCAACTGTTGCCAGTTGTCTGGAATAGCGTTGCGCCAAAACAGCACAAGGTTCATTTGGGGCTGGCCATCCGTAATCACCACAAATTGATCTTCCTCTCCGAAACCCATCAGCGAAGGGGTGGCGCCAGTGCCGTGTTTCCACTGATTAAGGTAGGGTTCAGTCCAGGCACCATCGGAAATATCGGTACTCAGCTTCTCACCAGTCCATACTACTTTATGAATATGCTCCTGGGAGGCGATATAAATACCACCCTCTTGATCGATCGCAAAGCCGTTGCGAACCCAGCCATAACCAGCGCGTTGTGTTGCTTTGTTCTCGGCACCCTCGCTATGTCGAATACGAACTCGTTGATACTCGCTAAAGTCGCGCTTTACTGCAACCAGATAACCATGTTCAGTAGCAACGATTAACCTCCCATCGTAAGTTAGATTAATACCCACAATAGGGCCTGTTACCTCATCAGGTAGCTGCCATTGACGGAGTTTGATTATCGGAGAGCGTGAGTTCATCGGATTCTGGTCGCCATAAACCTGAATAAGACCTGACTTATTGCCGACATAATAGTTGTGGTCTTTATCAAGTACGGTATATAAACCAGACAAATTTTTGAGTTTCCATATTTCCATGAAACCGCGTATAACGGCTAACAATCCACTATTACTTTTGTCGAAACCGACAATTGATTTTTCGGCTTGAGATTCGGTATAGGGTTCAACGTTGGGTAAATAAAATTCAGTGATTGTCTGGTAGCTTTGGTAATCTAATTTCACCAGACGATCTAAACCATTACCCCAAAAAACGCGCTGCCCATCGACGTACTCACCCGATGTGAGGATACCCATAAGTCCGGGGCCACTGAAGTTATATTGCAATTCAGACGTGCTCAAGATTCTGCTTGGGCCCATTGGGCCCGGTTGTAAAACGGCATCCTGCTGAGCGGAATCACCGTGTGCCATCGCATTGTTGGAATCTGCTAAATATGGATTGCGCGCTGGCATTTCAAATTTTAGCAGTGTATCGGCAGATAGTGCCGTTAACGAAGAACATACAATATTGAGGGTTAATAACGCTATTATTTTGATGGATAGGTGCATGATATTTTTCTTGTATTATCTAGTACCTCTTCTAACAAGCCGATGTATTCTCCAACCTTACTACCGGGTCGGAAGGAAAGAATACCCCTCTCCCAGGATACGCTGTGAATACATCCTTGTACGCTCGTAATCAGCATCCATGCCTCATACGATCCTTGGAGAGGGGTATTTTTCCCTCCTACTTTACTAGTATTTGTTTCTTGCAGCTGCAGCTCTGCCAGCCATTCGGCCAGTAAAAGTTGCATCGCCTACAGAAATTCCCGAGTTATAGCCTGCACCCCGGCGCGGTACACCGCAGGCGGTACGCCCGGCCGCATACAACCCAGCAATGACATTACCTTCAGGATTTAAGACTTCACCCGATGGTTTGGTGTCCAAACCACCCAAAGTAAAATAGGGGTAAAAAGCACCTCGTCCAGGTGTGACATCCAATCCAACATAGGGTGCATTCAGGGGCTTGAGCCATTCTGCGGACTTATGAAACACAGGGTCTTCGCCATTTTGAGCGTGTTTGTTATAGGTTTGCAGCGTTTGTACAAGCTGGCCTTTTGGCAGCTTCAACTCTTGCTCAAGCTCTATAATGGTTTCACCGGTACCCGCGACCGAGGCGCCCAGATAGGAAATCTGCTCGTAGTCACCATAATCCTCGCCACTGCATACCAGATATACGCGATTACCGGGTTGCTGCAAAATATAAGCGCCTACGCGGCCATGGTAACAATCTTCATTGATAAAACGTTGTCCCTGCGCGTTTATAAATAAACCAAAGGTTAAACTGGCGGGCGGATAATAGGGGACACTGACAAACCCCTCGTGCATATTGATAGCGGCACCACCCACACCCATGCCCATCAAAATGCCGGTGCCCATATCGCCCGGATTGCCAATGGGTTCGCTACAGCGCAGCAGGTTGGGCGCGTATTTTTTGAGCATGTCACGGTTCATTGCAAAACCGCCAGTACAAAGTATGACGCCACGTTCAACCAGTACATTTTTTTCTTGCAGATCTTCACGAATACGAATGCCACGAACCGACCCGGCTTCGTCCTGAATCAGAGTCAAGGTGCGGCAATTGAAGCGAACCTTTATCTCTCTACGTGTCACCGCCGCGCTCATAATTTCCATAAACAGTGGGCCGCCATTGTCACCCTCGACTTCAAGGTTATGACCACGCGGACATGGCGTAGCAATATCTTTGAAAGGCCAGGCTTTTTCACTGCCGGTATATAGTAAACAATCGTCGGTTAGCGCCATGATGGCACGTTCCTTATATTCTGAATTTTTAAATGGCACGCCCTGCTCAACCAGCCAGTTGAAATGCTCTCTGCTGCCTTCAACATAGGCTTTGATCTTATCCGCATCGGCCTGTGGTCCAGCGCAGGCACTGAGATAATCAATCATGGCCTGATTGGTATCGTTGTAACCCATGGCTGCCTGTACCCGAGTACCGCCATCTCCACCCATATAAATTTCTGCAGAAGACAGGGCGGTGGAGCCGCCAGGGGCTGCGGCTAACTCAATGATAGTCACTGATGCTCCCGCATCAGCAGCTTCAATTGCGGCGCAGGCGCCGGCGCCGCCGTAACCGATTACCGAAACATCCGTTTTGTAGTGCCACTCTTCTACTTCGCTGAACTTAATGGCTTTTGTTGGTATTGTTTTGTACTCGCTCACGGCAATCCCTCGGGCTTTATTCTGCGTAACCAGTTATTTTTTTTGCGGCCTGATAACCCATTGTCATTGCTGGCCCCAGCGTGGATCCCGGTCCGGGGTAAGTTGGTAATATCGCCGCTGAACAGTTTCCAATCGCGTACAAACCAGCAATTGCCGAGCCATCTTCCCTCAGTACCTGAGCGTCTGTGTTGGTACTCAAACCACCGGCGGTGCCAAAGTCGCCTGAATCAATACGCATAGCATAAAATGGACCTTCATCAATAGCTGCCAGGCATGGGTTTGGTTGTATTTTTTGGTCTGCATAATAGCGGTCGTAATCCGCTTCACCACGCTGGAAGTCTTCATCAATACCTGTGCTTGCGTAGTGATTAATTTTCTTAATGGTTGCTTCGAGCCCAGCGGGATCAATGTCCATTTGTACTGCCAGATCAGCAATAGTGTTGGCCTTACCCACAAATCCCATGTCAAACCATTTTTTGGGAATACGCCAATCCGGAAAGGTTGATTTTGTCATCAACGGCCCCACCATATAGTTCCTGCGAAAGCGTGCATCAAAAATCTGAAAGGCGGGTGCGCAAGGGGTGTCATCAGAATGTGCTTTAAATTGCGCTTTTTGGAAGGCCATATAATTTTGTGATTCATTCGCAAAGCGGTGCCCCGCTTTGTTGACCACGCACGAGCCGGGGAGAGATTTTTCTATAATGCTCAGTCGTGGTGACGGCTCATCTGGCACACAAAGTGTTGTGCACCACCATGCGTTACCCATCAAGCGGGCAGCAGCGCCCAAGTCAAGACCTGCAGTAATAGCATCGCCAGAATTACCTGTTGTGCCAGCACTCCATTCCGTGTTCGTTGGCTTAGGCAGATATTGATCACGCATCTTCTGGTTTTTCTCAAAGCCCCCGGCTGCCAGCACCACAGCTTTGCGCGTTTGAATTCTGGTCAATCTACCATCGCGCTTCACCTCAATACCGACGACACGCCCGCCCTGCTCAACCAGGCGTGACATTGGAGCTCTGAGCCAAATCGGAATGCCGGCCTGTTTGGTTGACAGGAACAAGCGGGCAATGCCTGCGCTGCCACAACAAAGCCTGCGTGATATTCTAGTCTTTAAGCGCCAGGGAATGTCTTTGATATAGTCCCAGATAATGCGACCCAAAACTTTTTGGTATCCAGGTAGTTTGGTCGCCAGCAGATGTGCCTCTACCTGAGTGAAATGAATAACGCCAAACAGGCGCATCATATGGTGTGTATAGGTCAGCTTGCGATAGTCATCACCCAGCTCAGAAGCATTAATGGGGAGCGGCTCCAGTGATCGGTGCCCGTGTTTTGCACCTGATAAAGTTGTGTAATAATCAGGATATTGCCCAAGGGATTCATAGCGGACATGGGTTTTGTCGTGCAGAAACTTAAGCATCTTGGGGCCATTTTCCAAGTAGGCCGTTACTAATTTGGGTGGCACGTCTTCGCCAGCCAGAGTTTGGTTGAGGTACTCCTGCGCCTCAGATAGAGAGTCCTTGGCACCCGCTTGTTTGGCGTAATGGCTGCAGGGAATCCAGATACCACCCCCCGAGGTGGCGCTGGTGCCACCAATTTTGGCACTCTTTTCTAAAATCAGGACATCGCCAGCGCCCATAAGCTTATTGCATAAGGCGGAAGTTAAACCGCCGTTACCTGTGCCTACAACCACAACGTCAACCGATTCGTCCCACTGATTGTTTTGCTCGTCTGTCATGTGCCTCTACCTCCCTAATTGTATATGGGTGCATTTGGCCCGGTGTTATTCAAGCAACAGTTTGACTTTTCGGCGAAGCAGTTTGCCCATTTCGTTATAGGGCAGATGCTTCATGCGAACAATTTTTTTCGGCACTCTGGATGAACGCAACTTTTCCGTTACCGCCACGGATATTTCGTCGTCTCTAATCGAGTGACCTTCCGCGAGAACAATGGCGGCAGCAATGGATTCGCCCCAATGTTCGTCGGCAATCCCGACGACTGCCACATCTGAAATGGCCGGACTCTCTCTGATAACAGCTTCGATTTCACCAGGCGAAATATTCTCACCGCCTCTGACAATAATGTCGTCTGCACGACCTGTTAGATAGAGATAACCCCCTTTGTCGATATAACCGTGATCGCAGGTGGGAAACCATCCATCGTATTGAACCAATTCTTTTTCACGATATTTACCGGATATCTGATCCCCGCGTAAAAACACTTCCCCAACTTGGCCTGCTGCCAGTGATTGATTTTCATCATTTCGAATTTGTAATTCGATGCCGGGCACTGGTTTGCCCACGGATTGCAATCGATTACGCATTTCCGGTCTATCGCTTTTGAATGCTTCCCAATGTTGTTCTGGACTCAGCAGACATACTGTGGAGCTGGTTTCGGTGAGTCCGTAGGCATTGGCAAAGTTCACATTGGGAAAGCGCTGCAAGGCTTCTTCGATGGTGCGCAAGGGCATTTTTCCACCGCCATAAGCGATAGCTTGCAGACTGTTTAGGGATTGTCGTTTTTGTTTATGCTTGACCATGATTTCCGACAACATGGTGGGAACCACGAAGGCCTGGGTTACCTTTTCCCGGTCGCACAAGGAGATCCACTCCATGGCGTCAAAATTTTCCATGTGGACGATGCGCCTGCCGGAGTAGAAGCTGCTGAGCATCGCTGAGATACCCGCGATATGATAGGGCGGCACGCTAACCAGTGTTGCGTCTGTTTCAGCGGCTGCTGCAAACTGAACGGTATTCAGGATATAAGACATCAGATGTTTATGCTGAAGCAAAGCGGCTTTCGGCGTTCCTGTGGTTCCGCTGGTAAATAATTGCACGGCGATGGACTCTTCTGAATCTGTTGCCGGATGCAGTGCTTCATCCGTTTCACCTGCCGCCAGCATGTTTTGGTAAAACGCATCTGTTAGTTGATACGTGTAGTCAGGTAAGCTGAATTCCGGTACCTGATTACTGATAACATAGGCTTTGTCTAATCGAGCCTGCAAAGATTCAAGCTCGGATTTACTCAAACGATAGTTAAGGGGCACGTAGGGGATGCCGGCGATGGCGGCAGCAAAAATTGCAATTGGAACGGCCGGGGTGTTGACATCCAGATAGGCAATAAAGCTACACCCCGAATATTGAAATACCTGAGCTGCCTGCTGCGCAGCATCGTAAATCTGTTTGTAACTGTAATGCTCACTGTTATAGGTCAACGCAATGCGGCTTGGAAATGTTTGTGCCGACATCTGCAATAACATGGATATATTCATAGAAAGACCTTCAGTCACTGGAAAGGGCACGAGCCAAGGTGCGACTCAGGTCAAGGCCAACCCAGGACAACCTGTGGCGATGCTGTGTTATGCCTCCGGTGCAAGCTCGAGTTGCAGGCCGCTATGCTCCTCGCATAGCGTGATCTGGCAGGCAAGACGGGAGCCTGGCTGCACTTCTACCATATCGGCCAGCGCCTCCAGCATGTAAGATTCATCCTCAGTTTGTTCTCCGAGTATCGGAGCCCATATCGAATTCAAATAAATGTGGCAGGTACCGCAGGATGCTGATCCGCCGCAGGTTCCGGCCACATCAAAATCTTCGCTCAATACCTGCATTAGGTTTCTACCCGATTCGACCTCTATTGACTGTGATTCACCCTCTCGAGTTTTAACCTTTATTTCCATTGGCTGCGTGTCCAAGTTGCTTTATCAGTCGACTTCGTCAGTAATCAAGTTGTTGCTTCTTATTTGAGATTGTATTTCCGAAATGTATTCGTTATTATCAAACCATGCAATCATTAAAGAGTCAAACCCCCAATTAGATTAATTATCCAAGAAGTATTAGCCGCCATAAAATCGTTGTTGCCGCCTGAGTGACGATAAGTGCGCTATAAAATGGGTGGCTGACAAGCTGGGCGTTGGTATAACGCTACTTTATAAGTAAGTGACCAATAAAGGTGAATGACAGTAGCTGGCGATGGACCCGCTATTGGCCAATATTGATTTACCCAAATACGATGGGGATCTCTGCAAAGGTTATCCAGGGGGTTTTTACCAGTCTTTATGCCAAGCATTGACCAGACTATCTAAGGAAATCAGCCAGTTGATGGTGAGTAGCCTTGATGTTGAAACCAGTCAAAAGCTCAAGACGTATCGAATGCCTTCCAAGCCCTGCTTCCTAAAAATAAAGCTCTGCGGATGATATGGCTGTATAGATTACAGTATAAGCAGGGGGCAACCCATTGGCAGTTGTGCTATTTGTAGTCAACTTATCTGCCAAAAAGCACTGGCCAATAAGCTCGGGAGTCGCAGAAGCTGCTGGTAAAATGCTGATTAAGCAACGTTGATGAAATTTCGGTAAAGATGGAAGCACGGCAGCGTCTCTGTCGTAATAAGAATAATGGATATCACTCAAATAAGAAGCCGGTGGGAGCAGCTATGGACACATATTATCGGTTCAGTGATTCCCGCTGGATTGTCTTGAATTCTGTATTAATCGGAAAGAACATCCATAGTGCGCAACCCTTCCGGCACCCTTCCACCCGAGAGTCATTTCGAAAAGAAAACCCAGAGGCCGTCAATGACACTAACAATACATCCAATTCAAACGTTAAATTTGATGAAACTTACATACACTCCGCCTCTGCCGGATTCTATATTACGACTCGTTTAACACAAACCTCTGATCCCGAGCGAGCCGATCTGCCACTGCCTGAATAGGAACAAAGAACAGCGGGCTGATAACGTATTCCAGGGTCCGTGCCCCGTGTGCACGATCATGCCCCGGAAATAAGAAAAACAGGACAAACCGGAGACTTTTTATGCTACATCAGGTCACTCGGATACTACTTTCAAGTGCCGCCATGCTGGCCACTTTCGCAATGCCAGCAGTCGCACAAGACATGCTCACTCTGGAAGAAGTGGTAGTTACCGCTCAGAAGCGCAAGCAGTCTGTACAGGATGTTCCCATCGCCATCTCCACACTCGACAAAGCGGCAATCGAACGCCAGCGTATTACCAATGTTACAGATATCAGCCAGCATGCGCCCAATGTAGAAATTGTCGACTCTCCCGCAAACACCACTGCCGCCACTATTGCTATTCGCGGCGCCTCACAAATCAGCCCGGCCATTACCTGGGAAAATTCGGTAGGCATTTACCTCGATGGCGTTTTCATGGGTAAGAACCTGGGAGCCATCTTCGACATCGCCGAACTGGAACGGGTTGAAGTGCTACGCGGCCCCCAGGGCACCCTATACGGCAAAAATACAGTGGGTGGCGCAGTGAACCTTATCACTCGTAAACCAAGCAACAAATTTGGTGGTTCCCTCACCGCCGAATTGGGCCACAAGGGCTATTGGTCCGGGCGCACGACGATAAACACACCCGACTGGCAGGGCTTGAAAAGCAGCCTGACGCTCTATCAGGCAAAGCGCGACGGCTTCGCTGACAACCGCCCAGACCAGCTTGGCAACCCGCTGGCGGCATCACCCTCCAGCGATGAATTTCACAACCTGGACGAGCAAGCCACGCGGCTGGCGTTGCAGTGGGACCTCAACGACAACCTGAGCGTCAACTACACCTTTGATCACAGCGATCAGGACAACAAACCTCGCTTTGGCCAGTTGACTCAGACCAGCAGCAACTCCTACCTCTACTCCGGCATGCAAGAGCCCTACCTCACCAAGGACGACGAGCGCGCCGACAAAGGCAGCAACGACTGGGCGATAGAGGAAACGTCGAAATCAACGGGCCACGCTCTTGACCTACAGTGGCGAGGTGACAGCTACACCTTGCGTTCCATCACGTCCTACCGGGAGCTGGATTGGGATGACACCATTGATATTGACGGCACTGCCATCGATATCTTCCACTCAAGCCGACACGTCGACTACAGCTCCCTCTCTCAGGAACTGCAATTGTCAGGCAGTCTGGATCAGCTGGATTACGTGGTCGGCGCTTACTATTTTGAAGAAGATGCAGACGTCTTGAATCCCATTACCTTCTTCGGCACCTTTGGCAGTCCAACCTCAAATAACCGCTATGGACTGGACACAGACTCTGTTGCACTCTATGGCCAACTGGATTGGCGTCCGGCAATGTTCGGCGACCGCCTGACGGTCACTACCGGCCTGCGCTGGACCGAAGAGAGGAAGGATCAATACATTGTCCACCCCGGTATGTTCGACGCGCAAGCGAATGACACCTTCGAAAACACTTCACCGTCGGTCGCGCTAAGCTGGGTCTTCACTGATGAAATCAACGGCTATGTACGCTATGCCAAGGGCTGGAAGTCAGGTGGCTTTAACGGCGAAGCTGCTGTGCCCGCCGAGTTCAATGAAGGCTACAACGATGAACAAGTCACCGCCTACGAAACGGGACTGAAATCGATGCTTCTGGACGGACGTCTACAGCTGAACGGCGCCATGTTCTACAACGAGTTCGACAATTTTCAGCTGTCGGTTTTTGAAGGTAAATTCGCTTCCTCTGTCATATTTAACGTACCGGAATACGAAACAAAGGGCGTGGAGGTCGAAGCGGTCGCGCTGGTCCATGAAAGCCTGCAATTGACTGTGGCTTATGGTTACCTCGATGCAGAGTACAAGAAGTTCCCCAGCGACTTCACTTACTTCGACAAAGACGATGCCGGCACACCCTACTCTCCTGAGAACTCTCTGACGCTCGGCATGGACTGGCGCATTGCCCAGACGGGCTTCGGCTTATGGTATCTGCGCATAGATTACAGCTACCGCGATGACTACGTGCCCTTCATTGACCCAGACCAGAACGCGGCATCGAAAATGCGTGATCGCGCACTGCTCAATGCGCGTCTGGCGATTAGCGAGATTAAGCTGGGTGACAGTGGCACTCTGCTAATTGCACTGTGGGGACAAAATCTCACCGACGAGGACTACCGTATTAACACTATCCCCTTTGGTGGTGTTGATCAGCGTATCGACCCCAATGGCGGCAGCGGTGTTGGCTGGACGACTAGTTACTTTGGTGATCCACGCACTTATGGCATAGAGGCTCGCTACAACTTCCAGGCAATTGATGATTGACTGAAAAGCCCAGAAATTGCTGGTTTTTTTTAAAGGGAAGAACAGCGACCATTGGGCAAGGCGTAAACTTAAAAACGTGCTGCAACTGTACCATGGGATTGAGTTGCGTCGGCGTCGCTCAGGCTCACAATATCAGCTACCTTATTCAAGATCTATTGACTGTGATTCACTCTCCTGCGTTTTATTAACATGGCGGATATATAGATTGGACTTCTGTATCGCAGGCCTGATTTTCTGAACTAAATACCTTACAGATTGCCTGAGCATTTGATTCACGCCTGTATTCCATCACCACCCTATATCCATCCGGTTAACCCCCTTTGGCTCCAATGGCTGTGTGCCCAAATTGGTTGATAAGAGGACTTGGTCAGCATTCACACTGTTGTTTATTATTTGTGATTGTATTTCCGAAATGCATTCGGTATTATCAAAAAATGCAAAAACTAAAGAATCAAGTCCCAAATTCAGTTGGTCGACCAAGAAGTATTAGTCGCCAGAAAATCATTGATGCCGCCTTACGTCTGGGTACCGACAAGATCACTATGAAACAGGTGGCTGACGAGTTAGGCGTTGGTATTGCGACGCTGTATAAGTATGTAGCGAATAGAGATGAATTGCAGCAATTGGTGGTAGACCAGTTATTGACCAATCTCGATTTACCTCAACGCGATGGGCATCACCGCAAAGAGTATATACGGAGTTTTTACCAGTCTTTACGCCAGGCAATGATCCGGCAGCCCAAGGTAATCAGCCAGTTAATGGAGGGAGGCTTTGGTGTTGAAACCAGTCAAAGGCTGAAATCAGGTTTTAACCGGGAAATCCTCCACGCAGGTATGTCTTCAGAGAATGCTGAACAGCTTTATGTAGCCGTGTGCCAGGCGTCTATCGGCGCGGCAGTTACAGAGTTGGAATTAGAGGCTCAAATACAAAGACGCGCTGGAATTTCAAACGGTAACGCACCCAGAAAAGCCGTAGCCGTAAATGCAGGGCATTTCTTGATTGATGCATTGCTCGAAAAGATTAATTCATCGTTAGAGTCTTAATTGTAGCTTAGACAATAGCGTTTTTTATGGCGGTCCAAGCCCCCGATCGCACTTCACAACACTAAACCAACAATAGGTGAAAGGTGAATATATGAAAGACCAGATTGTACAAACCTCCACTGAGCTCGAGCGCTGCCCATTTCCCATACCATACGGATGGTACGTGATAGAATTATCAGAAAATCTGGCGATGGGTGAGATTCAAAACATCGAAGCATTTGATCAGCAGTGGGTTATGTTTCGTGGCGAAGATGGCTCGGTGGGTGTAACTGACCCTATTTGCCCGCATCTTGGCGCACATTTAGGGCATGGTGGCAAAGTGGTCGGGAACAATATTCGCTGCCCTTTCCATCATTGGGAATATGACAATCAGGGCTGGTGTAAAAAAATTCCCTATGGAAAAGTGATGCCGGGTATTGCAAAGAAAAAGCCAATCTTGCGTTCCCTGCCCACTCAGGAACGATATGATTTGATATTTGTCTGGTATCACCCAAAAGGTGAAGAACCCATGTTTGAGGTGCCGACGATTCCAGAGCTTGAATCAGAAGGTTATATTCCGGTAAGGCACGGCCAGTGGGATATAGGGACCTGCCTGCAGGAGATCGGAGAGAACAGTGTTGATAACGCGCACTTAAAATTTTTACATGGATCACCAGTCATTCCGCCGGTAGAGGCGTCGATAGATGGACACAATTTTAACTTTGACATAGGTGGTGGATACATTGTTGGAAAATGTCATGGTGCCGGTATTCAAGAACTTCGCCATAATCAGCAGGGTGTTTCAATGCTGATGTTCTCTACCGGACTGCCGATAAACTCTGAACTGACGCGGACGCGAATGCACTTTACTTTTAAAGATTACCCCGAAGACTCACAAGAACGTAAAGTGGCCGAGACTCTATACCAACATTCGATTGGTGAAGCTGAAGGGAAAGATTCCGCCGGCTTTGAGTCAGTTGATATGCTTGTCTGGAATAATAAAAAATATCGGCCAGAACCATTGTTATGTGACGGTGACGGTCCCATTCGATTGTGGCGAAAATTCAGTCAACAATTTTATATCGATGCCTAGAGGTTGTAGATATTTAATCTCATTCACAACCGTCTGCAGTGATTATTCCTGCCTGCGAGATACCCAAGGTCGAAGGTTGGCTGGGCCAGCAGGCAGAGCCCGTTATCGCATTGTCTGCGCAAGGCATAAACTATACGCATGAGCAAATAAACAACGCGGATGTGATCGTCACTGACTTGCCTGCTGCGCAACAATTAGCTGGCAAAATCAACCAAGCTCCCATACCTGCACTGTTACTAGTGCAGGTATTGCGTGTGACAGAGGGCATGTCGATTGCGCAAAGTTTATTGATTGAATCCCTGGCTTATTCGACATTGCAGTCCGGGTGTGACTATCAAAATTGGCTTGCAGGGCGATCTGAGCCCCCAAAGAGAATTACTGACTCAAAAGGCGAACCCATTTTGTTGGAGCGCAGGAATGATATCGTTTATGCAAAATTAAATCGTCCCGAATTCCATAATGCTCTAACAGTTGAATTGCGTGATGCCTTATTAGAAGTGCTGACCTTGCTAGAAGTGGATACATCGATCATACGACTGGAAATGTGTGGACTTGGCCAATGTTTCAGCATTGGTGGCGCGTTAAAGGAATTTGGCTTGGCGGCTGACCCGGCAGCAGCGCATAGTATTCGTTGTAAAACCAACCCTGCGTACCTGTTTGCACGCAATAGTCATCGAATTCACTGCCACCTGCATGGCGCATGCATTGGTTCAGGAATTGAATTGCCCGCATTTTCGTGTCATTTAACCGCGAATACCAAGACTTTTTTTCAGTTGCCGGAATTGCGCTTTGGCTTAATGCCAGGTGCTGGTGGCTGTATTAGTATTGCCCGTAGAATAGGTCGTCACCGTACGGCTTTGTTGGCGCTGTCGGGCAAGAAGATCAATACAAAAAAGGCGCTGGAGTGGGGCTTAATCGACTCGATTGTTGATTGAAAGTAGTCCGTTTGTACAAACTGAATGAAATGTATGACCTTGCTAGAATAAACCTGAGTAAATAATTTGAGGATTTGTTATTACCACCTAAGCCAGATCTATCTTCAGTGGCCTTTCCATCACAGCCAGAGTACGGAAGCATCAGGCGATCTCCATAGCCCTACGGGGCAAATTGCGTACAAACGTTCTAGCTTGCACACCCTGGTGCCTCGGTAAAAAGCACCGACGGAATAACAGTATTGGCGGGTGCTTTTTCCCACTGATATTGAAGCGACCGTTTAGTTGTCCTTTTCATAAATGATCTGACCGCTGCTGATAGTTACACGGCAGTGTCGACTATTGAGATCGTTACGTACGAAATGCCAGGGCGCATCGAGCAAACACAGGTCAGCCTGTTCACCTATCTCGATGTGTCGGTATCGTCGCCCTGGAAGCTGTGGGCAACTGATAAACAGGTCCAGAGATTGTTCAGGCGTTAAGCGCTCTTGTGCACCCATTAAAACCCCACTACGGCTTTGCCGCCGCACTGCAGAATCCATTGAAATCCAGGGGTCGGCACTGCCAAAGGGTGCGTCGGAACCCGCCGCCAACGGCACCCCAGCAGATAGAAAGCTCTGCCCAAGGTACAGCCACTGTTGGTCGTCCTGCTCAACTTGCTCAAGATAGCGGTCACCTTGCTCCCGGAGAAAATGGTGCTGTGTGACGACGGATAACTCCAGCTCAGTGATACGTTGCATAAGCTCAGGGGGAACAACCCCGGCGTGCTCCAAGCGGTCCCCCTTCGATGTGCCGCATTCGCGCAGTACTGTGAGTGCAAACACTAACTCAGTTCGAGAAACACAGTGAACTGCAACCCTGCGGCCTTGTTGTCTGCTGACTCGAACCTGTTGACAAATATGGTCAAACTCCGGCAGCTTGGCCTCCAGTAGATGCAGCTTTAATTCAGCTGTTTTCAGCCGTGGGCTATAGCCAGCCTGAATTAAATTACTATCACCCATCATGCGCACTGATTGCTGCAACTCTCCGTTTAGTTGCGATTGCTGAAAGTAATCAAATTCATTAGTAGAGTTTCGTGGGCTGCAATCGGTGATGCCGGTTACGCCGAAACTGGCCAGTTTCTCGCTGGCAGGTTTGAATCCCGGCATTTTCTGCGAGAGTTGTGCGCTCAACCAGGCATCTTCTTCAAATAACCGGCCTGTATAACGACCTTTGATGATCTCGGCACCCTTCGGTATGGCCTGCGGGATAGCCAGTTTAGTTTGCTTTATCAGTCCAAGTTGGCGCAAAGCCAAGCTGTTCAGTACCCATAAGCGGCCACTGCGGTGCTGAATTCTGACCGGGTTATCGGGAACATGTTGATCCAACCAGTCGCGATCAATATCGCCAGCGAGATAGGGGTGATACCCATAGCCACGCAACCACTCGCCAGGACGTTGTTTGCCATACTGGCAGATTTGGTCAATAAGTTGCTGCCTGGTTTCAAGGGTCGGCGACCCACATGCTAGTGAAGTCAGAGAGCTTGCATAAGCACTTAGGTGGATATGATGATCATGTAAACCAGGTATTAAAGTTGCTCCCCTGGCGTCGATTATATTGATGCCACAAGGCTCAGGAAAGGGCGGAGTGATGTCCACAATTTTGCCACCCAAAATATGTACCGCACAACGCGATTCGCTCGCAATGTCGTTTTTCGAGTATCGATTTACATTGTCTATAATGAGCGCGGAATTCTTCATATAGCAGCGAGATTGGAATCATAAAAGTTTTTTACTAAGGTTGATTTTGGGTGCAGGTACAAGTGATTGTGTTTTCCGAGTTCAGCGGTGCCGCGCTGTGCTTTCAGTATTTTTGGTCTTGGGCGAGCAGGTATTTGCGCTAAATAACGCCTCCACGCTCGATAACGGCGGCGGTAGTCGTTATCTTGCGGTGCGGTGGCTGCAATACAGTGTCTAACAACATTGTACAGGGAGAGTTCAATGAGCTTGCCGCCCCCTGATCGCCAACCAGCCCAGCCTGCCAGAGCAGCGTGGAGCCCCGTAAGTGGGTCGGCGATGGCGTCACCACAAAAACGCCATGCTCCGCACACTTGATAGATAATATGGCTGAGGCCAGCGGCTACAGCCGTCTCGTCACCATAGCCCGGCCAGTTTTGTGCGGTCTTGCATCTACCATAGGCACTGATGCTAAGCCAAGTTAAGCCGGGGTTGCTTTCTAACAGGGCTTCAGCGTGGATTCCCATTTGTCGCAATGCTCTGGGTCTGGAAGCTTCTATAACAATATCCGCTTGTCTGATTAGGTTTTTCAGTTGTTGTTGTCCCTGATGGGTATCAAGTGCCAGACTGACGGAATGCTTACCTTGGTTAATCAATTGATAAAATTCAGCATTTCCCTGTCGTGCACCATCGGGGCGGGCAGTGCTCTCCACCTTTATAATATGGGCTCCAGCCTGTTGCCACAGGTATGAGCATAAGGGCCCCGCCCATAAAGATGACAAATCTATAATCAGGGGTGATTGTTTCGAGGGTTTTTGGTTAAATCCCTGCTCTTTAGTCTGAATAGCAAAGGGTATATGAAACCAGTTTGGTGTACTCGAATCTGATGCGAGTGCATCGGCAATCGTCAGGCCAAGTAAGCGGCCAGTATCTAGCAATTGTTTGGATGAAAAATGTTTTGCGTGCCGGCGCACAGATACCCAACTGGAAACTGACGATTCAGTGGAAAATAATGCCGCAAGGGCTTCCCAGTCCTGGTGACGAGCAAGATTAAGCGCGATTTGGCCATCTCGAGACGGTATTAAGTGGCAGCTTTTCCCAGCTGATTGTGTGCCCTTTGGCGTGAATCCAGTGAGTATTGAGCGACAGCCCAGTATTTTTGCGCCCTGTTCGGCAATCGGAGCTTGCAGACCTGATAAGACACAAAAGCATTTCATGGCAGCGATAGCACAACTGGCTAAAGGAACCGGACAAAGAGGTTCTGCTAGTGAACCATCCCTATAGTCGAGCAGCCCACTCGCTAACCAATCGTCAACGGGATGACTATCTGGTAAGTTGGATTCCCGGCGGACTACAACGCCAAAATTGGTTAGCAGTTGATTTGCGTAGGCTCCAGACACACCAGATAGAAACTGATCGATCAAAAAATTCCCAGGATAAAGTTTCATTATTTTGGTAGATTATTCTTTGTGCTTCGAGCGCCCTTGCTTCCAATGGGCCAGCTGACAGGCCAGTATTTCATTGCTGGATTCGTTGCGTGTTATCAGTCAGAAGCCGGAAGCGCTTCTGTCTGCTTTATTTGTAATAAGTTGTCCAGATTGGGGCCCAATGATAAACTCCCCAGGCCCGCTTTGGTACAAAGAGCTTCTATACTACCGTCACTATTGACATACCTTTTACCCATAAGTGTTCCAGCGGCAAATGGGGAGTCAAAATCAAGCTGGGTCGTGGGTGAGCCCATTGCATTCAATGCTTGCATGGCAATGCCTCCGCAACAAAGATCATGCTCACCCCTCCCTTTCACTAGCATGATCTGTGTCTCGCAAACAGCGCTTTTTAAACGTGTACCTGGTTTTAATACGATCATTCTTTGACGCTCCAAGCTTGATATCCCATGAAAATTGTATGAATTATAACTGCATCTGGTGTTGGATGATTCGAAGAAAAAGCAGCATATCTGATTGATTTGTGATTGCAACACAAGCCACCAACCAAAGGGTTAAGCCCCCATGGTAAAGCGTCACGTTATAGTTGCATAAAAAGTGGGTTTTTTCTACAAAAAAAGTACGATTTGCAGCGTCAAACCTATTAGTAAAGCGGGAGGGAAGAATACCCTTCTCCCAGGATCGTATGAAGCATGGATGCCGATTACGAGCGTACAAGGGTGTATTCACAGCGTGTCCTGGGAGAGGGAAATTCTTTCCTTATGAGCCGGTAGTATCTATCCGCTATGCTCCTGGTTCTTACCCACAGTACATTCCCGCTAAACTGTCGAGACACTCGTTAAAAAGCTAAAAACGAGATATTTTTTCATTAGGGGCTCCATAATATGCGCAATGACACAGTAGACACGCGCATAAATCTCTCCTTAATAGTCGTCGTCAGCGCGTATCATTCAGTCCCAATCCTGTATTTCAATCACATGAACCACCCCAAAACTCATGATATCATTGGCCGAATTGGGTAACTCCTTGCCTCCTTGAGCCAGATCAAGTACCCGAGCGTCATTAGAATCCCCCGGATAAAGCAACTTTCATTCTCTCAATTTTTCTTGTCTGATCGCCGAATTTTATTGCGTTAGCTACGTTTTTCCAGTCTGCCAGGCTTCAGTGATTGCTATTGCCACGGTAGAGACCCGGCGTAAGCACGACTTTGGTAGGGAAAGCGTGTGGCTACACGTGGAACAGACAACTCTGCTGAAATTCGTCTTACGCGCTGAACGCGATCCTGCGTGTGCATGGCTCGCTATTATTGTAATCCCTTGCAAGCTTCGCTTAACCAATGTCTGTAAGAAAGCGCTCCAGTGGGGCTCAGCTTCTGATAGTGATACAAAGCAACTGCGTAGATTCCGCTTCCCCGAGTCTTCTACACCCATCACTAACAGTACCGTGCAATCGACTCCGCTGCCGCCCTGACTTTGGCCATTTTCGAGTAGATAATCCCTGCACCTTGACTTTCATCAAGACCCACTGCAGGGCACTCTCAGAACGCATCCCCACCTTCAGCTGACTATTGGAGATTGCGTTACCTGTAGCTTCAGCTCGCGCACCGAGCATTACTACGTGGCCTTGATAGCTAATGCCATATTGACAATATCATCGAAACCGCAGAATAATAATGTGCTATTAACCCTACCAAAATGATGATTCTGAAACAGATTTATAATAGCGCCCAGCAAATAAAAGAAAGTTTGCCTCAAGGTAATTCAATAAAAATTCAATGGATAATACAATGATAAAAATAGTACTATTAAGTGCTTTCCTCATTACCAGTCACGGGCTCTCAGCATTGGAAATCAATCAACCATTACCCATGTCATCGGTTAACGACAAAGGTGAATTACTCATTAACAGAGAGCATGTTATTCGCTATCGCCCTTGGGATGTCAGTGCTTTAAGTGATGACAAAGCCAATCTTATTTTACATATGGCGGGTCGTAGTTCGGCCAATAAGTTGATTCAACCATTTACAGATCGCCTAACTGCCGAGAATATTGCAAGCGATAAACTCCACAGCACCACGATTATTAATTTAGACGACACTCTGTGGGGTACTCGTCACCTAGTGACCAGTAAGATCAAACATAATAAAATCAAGCACCCGAAAACGACGTTTGTATTGGATAATAACGGTAAAATCCGTTCGCAGTGGGGTTTAAAAAAAGAGAGCGCCGCGATTATCGTTCTCTCTGCCAGTGGCGAAGTCGTGTACCTGAAGCAAGGGAGACTACTGGATGAAGATATCGATCAAGCCCTAGCGGTGATTAAGCAGCAACTTTAATCCCATCAAGCGCAAACCCCTTGCCCAAGTCTAATTGGCAGTCGCTAAATTTAGGTCAGTCCTTTTACGTTCAACATCAGAAATAAATTTAGCGCAATACTCTCTTACTGTGAATGCAAGATAATTATAATTCTGACAACAGAACCTCGGACAACCAGGGTAGAACAATCTATCGGCACACTATTTTTTTGTAAATACTGAAACTTCCTGGTTTTCCAGTGGGTATACTTGAGTATTGAATGTGATGTGTAGATATTTTTCCAACATTTTTATACCAACCCCTGAAGTATATTAAGGGTACCTTTAAAAAAATTACTTATTAGTGCCCATAAACATCGAACAATGGAGGCACACGGCGATAAAATTAAGAAAAACTAGGTTTATTGAGATACCCTTGAGTATAAAAAACGCCGCAGGCACATACAGCCAACGACGCTCATTAGTTACTTAATTTTGTTACTCATTATGGAATAGTATAAGAAGCCTCGGGGAATGTGGCCAGCTCGCCTGAAAATTCACAGTCCGCCGCACCAGAAACACCAGGGAGTGTAGCATTGATGAAAGTCAGTATACCTGTAGCTTGATCAAAGGTACCGGTTAAATCACCAGAGCAGTCACCACCGATGGGGGCTTCAGCATAGACACTTTCTATAGTAACGATATTACTCGCCATACCTTCCATATTGAAGCTAGTTCCCATCGAAGGATCAATGTTTTTTAATATGACCCTGTTATTGCAAATATTTAGGAAGCCACCATAAACCACTAAATTATCAACAGTGGCATTTGAACCATCTAAAGTGACTTCCCCTGTTAGCTTGCAGGTCAATTCGATTATTCCTTTTTTCACCTCTAGACCATCAATATCATCCAGATTGCCATTGCCAGTAGGAGACCACGTCTCCGCATAAGCCTTCCCGACAAACAAACTGGCGAGGATAGATAAGAACACTGCGGTGCATATTTTATTCAAACGCATGATTTTTTTCCTTATTAGTTAAGTAAAATACTGCGGCACAACATCACGCTCCCGGTTAACTACTTCATTAACACAAGAGCGTAAATTCAGATCACCATCAACAAGCCTGAAAAAGAATTACTACCGGTTCGGAAGGAAAGAATACCCCTCTTCCAGGATGCACAGTGACTACATCCCTGTACGACCGTAATTGATAACCACGCCTCATACGATTCTGGGCGAAGGGTATTCTTCCCTCCTGCCCTACTGGTAGGCCAACACTCTGCCAGTTTAAAATGAATACAGTGGCACTGTGACCGGTTATGGTCCAAATACAGCTGCCGGCGTTTTTTAGTTACCAAAAGCTTTATATACGCTTAAGCCAATAATACGGGGGTCTAGGGTAAACACGTTAGTGCTAAGGCCAACATCATCGGCATTGGTAAAGGCATCGACGATAGGTGCATCGTCAAAGACATTTTTGACGTAAAGTTCCACCTGTAAATCCCACTCGGGTTGGACCAGCGTCGCCGAAACATTAAGATTGTCCCAATCCTCTAAACGGTCGTACTCGGTATTATAGACACGCGCATAGCTTTCTCCTTGATAGTAATAGTCGGCGCGTAGCCTTAAGTCCCAGTTCTGTATCCCAACAATATGCTCCATCCCAAAGTTGAAAGTATAGTTGGGTGAATTAGGCAGTTCGTTGCCGCTCAAATCGGCATCCCAGCCACGACCTTGATTGGGGGCATCGACAAGCGGATCGTAATTGTATTTGGGGTCAAGCACAAGACCACCACTCATGCCTGGACATAACGTGAAAAGATTCGCATGGGCATTTCCAAACGGATTATCCTTAAGATCGGAAAGGATTTCCTCAACCAATGCTGTGGGTGCGATACAACTTGAAGGTGATGCAAAAAAAGGACGTAACAGTATCCAGTCTTCATTTCCGTTGGTACGATTCATTACATCCACAGATTTTTCCCCTTTTCCGACACGAGTTTTCAAATAACCCAAAGCCGCATTAAATCGAGTATTCTGGGTAGCCTGCCATAGCGTTTCCAACTCTAAACCGAAAGACGTGGTATCGAAATTTTCGTTTATCGTAGAGCGATCAGAAATCCTTGCTATCTGGTAGTTTTTATAATCATAATAGAAAACTGTGGCATTGAGTGTCATTCTATTCTCTAACAAGCTATTTTTAGTCCCTAATTCAAACGCATTAACATATTCCGGGTCAAAAGTTTTCTTGGCCTCGCGGTATTGGGCTATTTCAGGATCAATACCTATTCGTGGCGGATTGGTACCACCGCCCTTGTAACCGCGGGCAACAGACAGATAGAACATCGTCTCGTCAGTAAAAGGGGTTTCTGTTTGCCAGTCTAATACTGCACGACCGGTAAATTCATCCCATCTTTGTACTACCTCAGGATCAGCTTCCAGGCCACGACGTACAGTACCACCAGTAATTACCTCATCCGTTTCACCATTAGGTCCAGCCATCAGTAACACTTGAGTTGGGTAAGGTGTCGTCGTCTTACTGTCTGCAGTATAGCGCACTCCGGTAGTGAGTTTAACATCCTCTGAAAGCTGCCAATAGAACTCACCGAATGCGGCATAGGAGCGGGTCGCAACGGCGTTTGGACCATAGAAGTAGTTATGCCCTTCTTCGTCTATATTATCTAGATCATTTTTATCCACATACATACAGGGGCCCTCAACTTCGTCAGTGCATTCTTCATCAAATTGATGCAAATAGAATTCGGCCATAGCATTATAGAGATTATTAAATAAGAAATAATCATCCGAGGTTTCGAAATCTAGATAGTTTACCCCTAAAGAGAAATTAACATTACCGTCGTAAGCCGATTGTATACGCAACTCATGGTTCCATTGTTCGCTATCAGACCGGCTTAAATCCACTGCCTCTATTCCACTGGAAGGGCCGAGCTGTGGATCCATATAGACCCCACCAGAGGTTGTCGGAAACTCCACTATATCAAGCACTCTGCCCCTTCTATCATAAACAACATCAGGCACTTCGGTAAAGATAGGGTTGGATTGATAACGACTATAATCCTGAATGCTCTGGTAATCATCTTTAGCATAAGTAGATTGAGTAAACAGCGTTAACGTATCAGCCAAAGCAAATTCCATATTTAACTGTATTAAATCGTTTTCCGCGTTAAACTTAGGATCGTAATTTGTCGCAATTTCGCGCAGATCCTTTGACTGATTAACGCCGCCATATGGCTTATTTCCATTAAACAACCTAAGTTGATTTCCATCTGCATCATATAGCCTTTGCGCACGGCCATTCTTATCAATACCCTTTAGTTCTACAGCAAGATTTAGCCAAGCATAATTCGCAAGCGTATCAGCGTTGGGCGCGCCATAGGCTTCATCCGCAAATAGAGAATCCGGCTTACAACCTTGAGTAAAGTGCAGTGCAATTTCATTATCATCAGGGATTTCTTGATTTCCAACACTAGCAGGCCCTTCATCCCGAGTGCAAAGTTGTTTGCCTGTACGGGAACGCTTATCATCTTCTTCAAAATGCTGCCAAATTAAATTTGCCCTCACTTTTTCCGTGGGTGTCCATTCAAAAATGACCCTTGTCGAAAATAGATCTCGGTCATTAACATCGTTGCCAGTAACGGTGTTGTAATCATAGCCATCACGTTTGGTCATCGCACCAGAAAAACGCGCAGCAAAGTTGTCTCCCAAAGGTAGATTGAACATGCCGCCAATGCGCCTGGTGTTGTGGCTTCCAACCTCCGATTTAATGTCGGCTTCGAATTCCTGTGTTGGAAACCGCGGTAACATATTTACCACACCGCCAGTGGCGTTGCGCCCATACAGGGTCCCCTGTGGGCCGCGTAGTACCTCTACCCGGTCCACATCAAAGAACTCTTGCTCGAATAGTCGATTACGCAGCATCGGTGTATTGTTAAAGCTCACTGCTACGGCGGGATCAGAACTGGCAGACAAGGACTTGGTACCGACGCCACGGATGGAAAAGTTGTATCTATTAAAATTACCTTTGGAGAAGGTGACATTAGGGGTTGCTCTTAATAATTCATCCCCGCGTTCAATCTTTAATTCTCCTAGTGCTTTGTCAGTAAGCGCGGTAACGGCGATAGGGACAGTTTGGATGTTCTCCTCTATTCTTTGCGAAGTGACGATTACCTCTTCCATGGCCATGTGTTTATTATTTATCTCTTCATTACTCTGAGCATTGACCGCGGCAGCACTCATTGCAAGATAAAATACAGTGGGGTTATACCAAGGAGATACGAAAGAACTGACCTTGTCACTCTCACGAATATAATTGATATTTAAATTTTGTGGTTTATGGAGTTTCCGCATCGTGATTTATCCTTATCTTTATACCTTTTATTATGCGCCATTATTCCCATTTAGTATCCAGAGACGTCCCTCCCCTAGTGAGACGCTGTAGCGGCGAATTAAATTAATTTGATTACCACTATATGGTAATTACATACCTTACATACTTTTTCTAACTTGCCATTTAAGCTATAAGTGTTTAAGTATTTTATTTTTTGAACTTAATAATCATTGCACTTGAATATATAAGAGTTGTCCAGACTTATCTAAGTGGTACTGACACAAGCATAAACTACTGGAAATACAAATAATATTTGTCTTTAAGGTGGACTGATTGTGCTAAAGATAAAGCCAATCACAAAAGACCAAATTAAATGAATTGAGTATTCTTTCTTCCTAATACATCATTGAAGATATGCCATTGGGAATCAATGGGTCAATAATATTTTCTCATAACTGCTTCCATCGGCTTCTTCTTTGACTAAGGACCACCCCCCTAATGTGATTAAACTGTATAATTTGAAAAGAGGTAATTTTTTAGCAAAGACCTGTTGTCCCGACTGCCATTTGCGAAACCAATGTAAATGGCCGCGAGATAAAGCGCTTTAATTTCTCAAGGCTCTGTTCAAACCGATCCCGAGAACCAGCCGTGCCAGATTCAGAAGATGACGGCGTGTAGTTGGTGTGAAGCCGCAGCCCGCGCGCAGCATACAGGGTGATTGTGGCGCACAGTGCATCCTGCCATCCATTCTCGCATAGCGACTGGCATGTGCCATCAAGGCAGATAGAGATTGACGATACGGGTGATTCGAGTTTGGAGCGTTCACGTTCAACGGTCTTAAAGACTTCAGCATTTAAATCAACGCCATCCGACCACTGTTTCATGTATAAACGAATCAGCCTCCGATTCGGATTGCCTTCGAGGTCATTCCCAGTTGATGGGGCAATCATTTTTGCCGGTCTCGTCGTTGCCCAACCCACAACACCGCTATTAAAATCAAGCATGGAGGATATAGATCTGCCGCCACTGCCCTGATAATCATGCCTATCAAGAGCTTTATGAAGACTGTCTTCTTCGGCAAGCAGGTTGCCTTTCCGGACAGAAATTTCAATCTGAATGGTTATAGTGGGGCTGTTACGAGAAATTTGAGCTGTGGTCATTGCAGTGTCGGACAGTTGATGACTGTTTTATTGTATTAATCAAAGAGAACACTCTAAAACCGGCAAAGGTCGAGGTTTTTTGTCTGTGGGCCCGGCCTTCCTTTGGTTGTTATGTGCTGCATTAATTTTGATGCATTAATACGATCATATGTCATTTTAGCAAAAATAGTGATACCAATCGTAAAATAGTTGCAAAATTTATACGAAAAGTGATATGGTTGTCAAAAGACGTATAAAACAACAGATAAGGATATTAGGAATAGAGTATGGCTGGAGTACTCGATAAAATTAAAATTCTCGACCTGTCGCAGGGCATTGCTGGCCCGATGGCCACTATGGTTTTATCTGACAATGGCGCGGAAGTTATCAAGATAGAAGGACCTGACGGCGATTCCAATCGAGAGTCACAGCTCGGATACCATGTATGGCAAAGAGGTAAACGTTGCGCCTGCTATGACCTAAGAAATTCTGTTGAGCTTGATCTGTTTTATCAATTGGTTAGGGGCGCAGATGTTTTGGTCGAGAGTTATTCGCCGGGTGTTGCCAAAAAATTGGGGGTGGATTTTGAGTCCTTGCAGCGGATTAACCCAGCATTAGTTGTCTGTTCTATCACAGGCTACGGGCGGGATACCCCTTATTCAGATCGCCCCGCTGTCGATGCGCTGGTTTCCGCCAAACTTGGCTTGCACTTTGAGCAACGTGGTCGTGTTGGCGCGCAATACCATGTAAAAGGGCATGAAGCGCCATTCGCAGACGTTCAATTTGCGCCTGATGGTGTGGTTGGTCCTCGTCATGAGGACCGCGATGGTCCGCTTTTTACGGGTACCTATTGGCCCAGTCTGGGCGCAGCTTACGCCGCTATGACTGGCATTAATGCGGCACTTTTAGTGCGCCAAAAAACGGGGGTTGGCCAGTGGGTTGAAACCAGTTTGATGCAGGGAGCACTGACGGCTGGAACACTGGCATACAGCTATGGAGAATTCCCTGATGCGCCGCATTTTTCCACATGGATCAATGATAGTCGCTCACCACGCGGAAATTTTGAATGTGCTGATGGCCGCTGGATAATTAATTGGGTGCCAAATCCCCGGTTTGTGCTTGGCGCTTCCCGTGGTAGCGCATTGGACCCAGCGCCGGATATGTCATCACGCAACGACCCGGATCGGATCATGCCTGCAATGGACGACATGTTGGTGCTTGACCACTATTATCCGCAGTTGGTAGAGGCTTTTAAGAAGTTCACTGCCGACGAGTGGGTCGCAGCAGGTGAGGTAGCCGGACAATGTATCCAAAAAATACGCTCACCAGAAGAAGCTTTAAGTGATGAGCTGTTTTTACAAGATGGCTGTGTGGCCAAAATTGACGATCCAACATACGGTGTTACACATCAGGTGGGTAACCTTTACTCTCTGGAAAACCATAAGGCATATGTAAAGCAGGGCTATGCGGCATCTGGACAGCATACTGAACAAGTACGGCAAGAGGCTGATGGGCAAACGCTGGCGACCGACCACTTTGGCAGTGCGTTGTTAAAGCAGCCGCTCGAGGGCGTTACCGTGATTGATTTGGGGCTGGCGATTGCAGGTCCGTTTGGCGCCCAGTTATTATCTGATCTGGGCGCACGCGTTATCAAGGTAAATGCCACTTACGATTGGTATTGGCATTCTAACGCAATCGCAATGTCGGCCAACCGCGGCAAAGATAGCATCGCCATTAATATGCGTGATCCCCAGGGTGTTGAAATTATCAAGCAGTTAATTTCCAAAGCCGATGTTGTGATTCACAATATGCGCTACAAGGCCGTTGAGAACAAAGGTCTGGATTACGCGTCCTTACGGGAGACCCATCCCAGGTTAATTTATTGCCATACACGAGGGTTTGAGAAGAGCCGCAGAGAAAATTTGCCAGGAAATGATCAAACTGGCTCAGCATTAACCGGAGTACAATGGGAAGATGGTGCCTGTGGTAACGGTGGAAGGCCCTATTGGAGCCTGACAACCCTTGGCGATACAGGCAACGGATATCTGGCAGCCAATGCTATTATCCAGGCGTTACTGGAGCGAGAGAAAACCGGCAAGGGGCAATTTGTGGATACGTCCATTATTAATGCCCACCTCTTTAATGCCTCGCATATTCTTGCGAAAGAAGACGGCAGCGCCGTGCAGCGACCTTATATGACACGCGATGCGCTGGGTTTTAGTGCAGGCTACCGTTTATACAAGACCCTGGATGATTATATTTGTATAGCACTCAGTGATGAACAACATTGGGAAAAGTTGTTCGTGCAGCTTGAAATTCCTGAATTAAACATCGATACACGTTTCGCCAGTATCCAGGCACGTCGCGAAAACGATCAGGCACTGACTGAAATACTCATGGAGCGTTTTCAAACTCGTAACGCCAAAGAGTGGTTTGACCGACTCGACAGTGCAGGTATTCCCTGCGAGATGGCCGACAACAAATTCAGCCGTGATATGTGGCGGAGTGATTCCTTCCTATTGGACCGCAACTGGCTGACATCCTTTCCACACCCGGTGGTTGGCAAGGTTGGTCAGGTCGGTGTTCCCTATGATTTTTCCGCAACCCCTGCGTTGGCAAAAAGTGGACCATTGATCGTCGGCGAGCAAACTCGAGAGATCCTCAGTGAATTGGGATATGACGAAGCAGGTCAGGCAGCGTTATTTGAGCAACAGGTTGTCTCGGATGAGTCCTCTTATATGTATCCACTGAAAATTCAGCAAGGCTAAGTATTTTATATCAAGTTATAACAAAGTGAGTGTCCTCTCTGAATAATACAATAAAATAACTATCAACTGCCTGATACTGCAATGAGCACAACACAAATTTCGCGTAACAGCCACACTATAACCATTCAGATTGAAGTTCCCATCCAGCAAGACAACCTGCTTGCCAGTGAAGAAGATCTTCAAAAAGCCCTTAATGAGGCAGGCAAGCGGGGTACCGCTGAGATTCTGACGCATTACGAGATACCAGGCCGTAAGCCTGTCATCGTCAATGGACGTAAGCTAACCTATAAGCATCAAGTGGCTAAATGTTATGAAACACCTTATGGGGCTGTCTCACTAAAAAGAGATGTGTATCAGGGCAGTGGTGGCGGTTCTACATTTTCACCGCTTGACTTTAATGCCAGAATTGTGGGTTCGGCAACACCGAAACTGGCCAAAATGGTGGCTTGGAAATACAGTAAAATGGCTGCCCCGGCTGTTGAGGAAGACCTGGCACTCAACCATAATCGAGATCTCGCTCGCTCATACATCAAGCGGTTGTCAGATGACGTTGGTTCTCTTGCTGAAACCTATAAGGGAACCGGGTATGAACTCCCCAAGCTGGATGTATCTGTATCTGCAATCTCTATCAGCCTTGATGGCACTTGCAAGCTACTGTGCGATGACGGATGGCGTGAAGCAATATGCGGCACAATTAGCTTGTATGATGATTCCGGACATCGGCTTCACACCATATACACGGCATCAGTCTCTGAAGATGACAGAGCGGGTTTTCTGGATCAGCTAGAACAGGAAATTGAGAAGGTCAAAGTGGTTTATCCTGAAGTCAAATACATTGGTATCACAGATGCTACTCGGGACAACTGGTCTTTTCTGAAAAAACATACCGCTTTTCGGATTTTAGATTTTTACCATTTATCTGAATACATTTCGAATGTCTCCTACGCCTTGTTTCCCAAAAATGAATCCCAGAGAAAAATATGGCTGGAGGAATGGCTGCACCGATTGAAACATAAGCAGGGCGCTGCCCGTCGGTTACTATGCTATTTGGAGTCAGCTGAGCTACCAAAAAAAACAATCTCACTCATTGAAAAGCATTATCAAGCGATCAGCTATCTAAAGGTTAATCATACGCTTATGCGTTATTCCCAAGCGGTCAAACAGAGCTGGCCAATAAGCTCGGGGGCCACAGAATCTGCCAGTAAAACACTGGTTAAACGGCGTTTATGTAATACCGGCATGAGGTGGAAGCATGGCAGTGCCGCTGCTGTATTAAGGATCAGAGCCCACACCCAAACAAGTGGCCGGTGGGAGCAATTATGGAAAAATATTATGGGCTCAGTGATTCCCGTTGGCATATCTTTAACTAAGTATTAATCGAAAAGAGCACTGAATAAAGTGATGCGGCCAGATCCTATACCGAGCCCTGCAAACCAGTTCTTTTGGGATGCGCTTAATCGCAATGAATTGCAGATTCAACAATGTGCTCAGTGCCAAACCTTCTTGCACCCACCGCGTCCGATGTGCCCCCATTGTCATAGCCTTGAGCACAACCATATAACAGTAGACGGTAAGGCCGTATTATATAGCTGGTGCATACCTCGCCACCCACAAATTCCGATGTTTGAATACCCGTTAATTACTGCCCTGGTGGATTTATCTGGTGGTGTCCGCTTGTTAAGTAATTTGATAGAGTGCCAGACTAGTGAGTTAAAGCCCGGAATGGCACTTGAGGTTTGTTTTGTAAAGACAATCGGTGGTAAGACTATTCATCAATTTCGCCCACTGCAATCGGACGCTGAGGGTATCCATGACTAAGCTGAATGCATCAATTGTGGGGATCGGCCAAACTGAGTTTTCAAAAAACTCTGGTAGAAGTGAGCTGCAACTCGCTTGCGAATGTATCAAACAGGCACTTGATGATTCCGGTTTATCGCCTTCAGATGTCGATGGTATGAGTACGTTTACGCTTGACAATAATGAAGACATTGACCTGGTGCGATCGCTTGGTATTGAAAACCTACGTTTTTCCTCTCGAGTACCTCACGGTGGAGGTGGAGCTTGTGGTGTTGTGTCACACTCAGCGGCGGCAATAACCGCAGGATTGGCTGACGTGGTGGTTGTTTGGCGTGCTATGAATGAACGTTCTGGGCAACGCTTTGGCCAGGCACAAACGACGGCAGGCGGGCCGGGTTCTGGTACTGATTTCATGACTTGGAGTATGCCATTTGGTGCACTGACGCCGGCCAGTTGGATGGCAATGAACCTACAGCGGTACATGGATATATATGGTGTCAGTAATGTCGATCTTGGTCATGTCTCCGTTACAATGAGAAAGCATGCAGCAACAAACCCTGCAGCCTGGTTTTATCAAAAACCCATTACCTTGGAAGAACATCAGGCGTCAAAGTGGATTATAGAGCCAACCCTGCGTTTACTTGATTGTTGCCAAGAGAGTGATGGTGGAGTTGCCATGGTCATAACCAGTAATGATCGGGCGAACGAGCTAAAGCAAACACCAGTGAATATAAAGGCCGCCTCGCAAATGGTGCCTCACGGCGTTGAAGTTGTCACCAATTATTATCATGGAGAGTTATCGATATTTAAGGAAGCGCTGTTATTGAGCAAAGAACTATATCGGCAATCGAATTTGAGTTCAGGCGATTTTCAGGTGGCGATGCTCTATGACCACTTTACACCGATTGTGTTAATGCAACTCGAAGCTTTTGGTTTTTGCAATTACGGACAAGGTAAAAACTTTGTAAGTGAAGGGAATATCGCCCTGGATGGTCGAATTCCAGTTAATCCGAATGGCGGCCTTATTGGTGAAGCGTACATACACGGCGTTAATAACATTGTTGAAGGGGTGAGGCAGTTGCGTGGAAGTGCCGTTAATCAGGTAAGGAATGTTGAGCATGTTCTGGTGTCAGCGGGCATGAGTGGGCTAATTCTGAATGTTTAAAGAGTTAGACAATGCTGTAACATTGACCCACTAGTAAGACAGGAGAGGAGAAACGCCTCTTCCTCGGAATCACATAAGGCATCGATGTCGATTACAAGCGTACAGGGTTATATTCACGGCGCGCTCTGGAGTATCTTCTGAACCGGTAGTAACCACTCGGGGCACCTTCTCTGATTAATACCATAAAATCTCCACGTTACCAGAATGGTTGTGATTAATTCTGAAATCATTAAATAACCAACAACTGGCTGATACGGCAATGCTCATCACTCATATTCATCAGGCTGAATTGCCTGCCCGGAAACGAAAACTGCTTGTCAGTGAAAACGGATCTGTAAAAATCCTTCATGCGACTGAAAACATTATAATACATTATGTGATGCCAGACCGTGAGCCGGGCATAGCAAACAGTTTTACCTGAAGCGCACCCAGAGCAGCAGCCAGTATGCTACATTTTTATAGATTCGATGAGCTGCCAAAGAAATTTCACCCATTGAAAAAAGTACCAAGCGATACGAATTCTAAAAGCAATTAAAAGCTTGTGCATCATTTAAAAGAGATCGAACAACTGACTGATAAATTTAAACATTTCAAGAGCCATCCAAAAATTGGTTAAACAGTCAGAATAAAATTTTGCATAAGATACAATATTCCAGTATTTCTTTCACATTAAGAGTGCGGGCTCTTATTCAAACTGGAAACAGCTTAGAGAAGTTACGGAGTAACAATATAGCTTTACTGATTTTCGCGGGCAGTATTATTATCTTACATTAATCAAAGATAGTATCCTGGCATGTTAGAAACTTGGTCTTTATAATGATTTTTCTTCAGCGCCATTGATGTTTCATGCCAAGGAAGATAATAAGGATTTATAATCACTGGAACAGCAGGATAATAGAGCAGTCATTGACTAATATTTTAATAATAATAGAACAGGGGATAATTAGTATGAAAATTACAACAATAATATCATTTTGCCCATTACTGGCAGGTGCCATACTACTAACGCTACTTGTGTTTAATCCCGCTTATGGTGAGGGGCTTACTCTCGAAGAAATAACTGTTACCGCTGAACGTAGATCAGAATCGATACAGGAGGTTCCGATTTCGTTGACTGCTTTTGACGAACTGGGGCTTGAACAACGTGGTATAGATGAACTCTACGATCTTGGAACTAATGTGCCCAACTTATCAGTATCTCCTTTTCCTTCTGACAAGAATACAATCCGATTAATGATTCGCGGGCTTGGTCAATTGGATACACAGATAACACAAGATCCTTCCGTGGCATTGTATATCGATGGAGTTTATGTTGGTTCTTCGATTGGATCTGGCTCAGAAATTGTTGAGCTTCAGCGTGTCGAAATCTTACGAGGACCACAGGGAAGCCTGTATGGCCGCAACTCTACCGGTGGCGCTGTTAATTTAATTACTACTAAACCTGTGCTGGAAGAATTTGGCTTTAAGCAGGTATTAACTGGCGGTAATCTCGACCATTTTAAAACCAAAACCAGCGTCAATTTTCCACTTGGGGAAACATCTGCCCTTAAACTATCAGCATTGATATCAAAAAGGGATGGCACTGTTGAAGCCATAGGTGATTCTCTTGACTATGGTGAAGAAGATCGAGAGGCTTATAGGCTTGAATTTATCAGCGATATCTCTGAGAACTTTATACTGGATTATGCCTACGATACCTCTGATGTAAAAGATACCAGTCGATATCAACAGGTGATTGCAGGGGGAGATCTGACCTCAGTGCTTGCAGGACCAATTCTTTCACAATTGTTAAATCCGGCGCTCCCACCCAATATCCTTGTCAATCTTATTGGCGTAGCGGAACATGACATTCCAGCGCAAATGGATCGCCTGGATAGCGTAACAGCAGTGAGGCCACTGCAGGACAACCTGTTAGAAGTGGATGGCCACAACCTCACATTGACCTGGAATGTTTTTGAGAATTTAATCATTAAATCAATCACAGGCTATCGAGCAGTAAATAGCAGTTTCTTCCATGATAGTGCACCAGCTGTAAGAAGTGCAATCGGGATCGCCCTGGCTGAGCCAGCATTAGGATTACCAGAGGGGTTTATTCTTGTTCCTGCAGTGCCTCTGGGTGCAACCTCAGAGGGACGTCGTACCCTGGATTTTGAACAAACGACACAAGAAATCCAATTGATTGGTTCAACGGATACACTCGAATACATTGCGGGTGTCTACTACTATTCAGATAAAGCATACTCTGATTTAGTTGGCACTTCTTTTAATATAGCACGAGCATTTGAATTCACCAACTCTGAAAATGATTCTATTGCAGTATTCGGGCAGGCAACTTACACCCCAAATGAAGGTCCCTGGACATACACTTTAGGTGCACGTTTTGCTAGGGATAGTCGACGAGCATTTCGATTCAACCCGAATTCACCTACTTTCGCGGAGAGTGCACCTCTTGGTGCATCCTACGATCGGAATTTTAGTAATTTTGATCCATCCTTCACAGTTACCTATGACATTGATGAAAATAGCAGCATTTATGCCAAGGTTGTTTCCGGGTATAAATCGGGTGGCACATCTACTCGATCATCGAATTTAGCATTGTATACAGTCGGTTTCAAACCAGAAGAAACGTTAGCTTATGAATTTGGCTTTAAAGGCGACTTTATCGACTCTCGCCTGAGGCTGAACCTAGCTGTTTTTCAAATGGAAGTCAATAATTACCAAACGAGTGTGCAAACCGGCATAGGAAGTGCTGATCGGGACTTTATTGGTATTAATGGCGTTAAAATTTATGGCACCGAAGCGGATTTACAGATTGCCCTAACCGAAAGCCTCAGAACATCCTTGAGTCTTGGTTTACTGGAGAGCGATTTGGGTGTTGGGAGCGTTTCGATACCTGGACTGCCTGATGCCGTTTTGATTGATGGCTTGGCTTATGCACCTGATCAATCGGGCACACTTGCTTTCAACTATACTTCGAATTTCAATCAATGGAATCTAGATGCGTATCTTGGCTATAACTATCAGGGAGGGGGTCGACACAGTTCAGTGAATAGTGCTGATAGTGTCGTGATGGATTCGTACGCAGTTATCGATGCGTCCTTGTCTTTTACGCTGAACCACGCAGATAAACATGAAATCAAGCTCACATTCTGGGGCAAAAATCTAGCCGATGAAGAGTATCTCACCACCAACTTTAGTGGCACCGCAGTACCTTTCGGTTTAGATGAATTAGCAAACTTTGGTGATCCAAAAACCTTCGGTGTAACGGCTGCTTATATGTATTAAAATAATACCTTATGAATACACTGATCCACTTTCTAGTCGAAAATAATCCGATCAAGTCAGTGGATTGCTGAAATCTGTAAATTCAAAGTAATACGACATTAGAAATGGTTTACCTACGAAAAGAGCAAAACCATAGTATAAATCATACCAGAACAAAAAATATTATAAATTAGATGGGTCGATGATATGAAAAGACTAGCTGGAAAAACAGCCATAGTTACAGGGGGCGCAAGCGGTATGGGGGAAGCGACCGTACGACTGTTTGTAGAGCATGGTGCCAAAGTCGTTATTGCCGACGTAAACGATCAGCGCGGCCAGGCACTCGCTCAGGAGCTTGGGGAAGTCGTTACCTTCCAACATATGGATGTCAGCAAAGAGGAGGATTGGACCGCTGCGGTTGCACAGGCTCAGACATTGGGCACTTATAATGTTCTGGTCAATAACGCTGCTATTTTAAAGATGTCGTCAATTACCAACACCTCGACCGAAGAGTATATGCGGGTAATCGAAGTTAATCAATTGGGAACCTTCATGGGTATTCGCAGTGCAATTGAACCGATGAAGGCAGCAGGTGTTGGTTCGATTATCAATGTTTCTTCAGTCGATGGGCTGCATTCTTCAGCAGGTCTTGGAGCCTACTCATCATCCAAATGGGCAGTACGTGGTTTAACGAAAAGTGCAGCGATAGAACTAGGGCAATACGGCATTCGTGTGAATAGTGTTCACCCTGGTGGTATCTATACCGAAATGGGCGGTGCCAGTAGAACCAGTGAAGACCATATGAATAGGACGTTTTACGCAAAACATCCGATTCCGCGTGTGGGGCAACCTAATGAGGTTGCTTATGTTAGTTTATTTCTCGCTACTGATGAAGCCAGCTATTCAACTGGGTCCGAGTTTGTTGCTGATGGTGGCTGGATTGCGGGTTTGCGCAACCCAGAAATGCCCTGTTCTTAAGTAGAACAGATCAACCTGAAAGAGTAAGTAAAGATGAGTGAAAATTCTATAAGAATAGATCGTTCACACAGTGAACCGCCTTTAGTGAAAGGATTGCCCATCCTCGGTAATACTTTTCAAATGGCAAAAGATGGTGGTCCGGGACCTTTTTTTTACAAATGCTACCGAGAGCATGGTCCTATTTTTAGAGTTAAAGTTCTCAATCAGACCTATAAAGTATTGGCGGGGCCAGAAGCTGTTGAGTTTATGGGATCTAGAGATGGCAAGGAAAAACTGCGTTCCAAGGAGTTTTGGCAGCAAATGAAAGATGCCTATCAGGCTAAATACCAGTTAACCGCTGAAAGTGGTGAGATACACGCGAAACTACGAGCGGTGATGAGAGAGGGTTATTCACGGAAAATACTGGTCGGAAAGTTTGATCAATTTTTACAAGCAACAGACGATATGTTGATGCTGGATTGGAAATCAGGTCAGTCTGTCCCTGTAGTCTCAGGTATGCAGCGCCTCGTAACGGGACAGTTAGGTTTGTTTCTTACAGGCCGGGTACCATTAAATTACGTTGAAGACATCCGTATCACAATCAAAACAATACTAAATGTTCTGGTTACTCGGCAACGTCCGCGCATACTGTTATATGCGCCGAGTTATAGGCGGGCCTTTAAACGTGTGCGAGAGCTCGGCGAATCAATGATTGAGGACTACTACGCCAATAAAGGAAAAAAGAAAGAAGAAGATAAAAACTTGATTGATGACATCATGGAAGAACACGAGCGTAACAGTGACCTGATCCCTGAGAGTGACCTTATTTTAACGCTCACCGGCCCATACGTTGCAGGTCTTGATACGGTGGCTAATACAACGGCCAACCTCATTTATCTTGTACTGAAGCATCCGGACGTATACAAAAAGATCCAACAGGAAGTCGATACCGTATTCGGAAAATCAAAACTGGATACAGCTTGCCTAAAAGAAATGCCCACGCTATCCGGGGCGATTATGGAAAGCCTGCGCATGTACCCTGTGACAGCCGCGGCTATGCGCTCGGCCAATACTGACTTTAATTTTAATGGTTATGAAATTAAAGAAGGTGAGTTGTTATATATGGGTATCACGGTTCCGCATCTTATGCAAGAATTTTATCCCAATCCAGAAAAGTTCGATGTTGAGCGTTATGACAAAGGTCGTGGAGAGCATCTGAAAACCAATGCATTCTCGCCCTATGGTCGAGGCCCACATACATGCCTCGGCCGCTCTCTGGCCGATATACAAATGTTGTTGTCGATGGCACGGTTATTTTACCGATTGGATCTGGAATTGGACCCGTTTGACTATGAGCTTAAAATAAACGTTGCGCCGACACCAGGTCCAGAGCGCCGCTTTAAAGTGAAGGTTAAGAGGCATAGAAATTAAGCTCAGTGCTAGGTTACTGTGGTCGGAAGAAAAGAAACGCTCTCTTTTAGGGCGCGCTATAAATACACCCCAGTATGCTCGAAATTAGCACCTTTGGTCCATACGATCCTTGCAAAAAGGAATTTTTACCTCCCACCTTACCCTTCAGGAAATATTATTATGGGAAATATAAATAAACGTATTGTCCTGGTGACGGGTGCCACCCGCGGGATAGGTAAAGGCACCGCCCTGGCTTTGTCCGGCAGTGATACTATTGTATATATAAGCGGGCGCTCTGAGTTTGAAAATCAGACCTCTAGTCTACCGGGCACACTTTCTGCGACTGCGTCAGAAATCTCAGAGCGTGGCGGGCAGGCTATCGCTGTTAAATGTGATCATAGTGATGATAAACAGATCGCACAATTACTTGAGCGTGTGATAGATGAACAAGGAAAATTGGATATTCTGGTCAATTGTGTCTATCAAGTTCCCGACGACTTAATAGTGTGGAAGCCTTTTTGGCAGAGACCAGTTGAAAAGCACTGGAACGCCATGATTAATATCGGACTGCGCGCGCACTATCTTGCTTGCTATCACGCAGTGCCGCATATGGTTAAAGCAGGATGTGGTTCACTAGTCACCGTATCATCGCCTGCCGCACGCAATTATATTCATTCCATTATCTATGGTCTGGGAAAAGCAGCAAAGGATAAAATGATGCACGATATGGGTAAGGAATTACGTGAGCACAATGTGGCTGCTTTTACCTTGTGGCCAGGTATTGTGCGTACAGAACGATTGCAGTCTACCATCGATAGCAATCTGTTGCTGCCTGAGTATGAGGCTCTCAAATCAGGCATGGAATCACCTGAATTAACAGGTCGAATTATTGATGCAATTGATCGATCCGGCACCGCTATGATGTATACGGGAGCGTCCTGGTGGAACTCTATGCTTGCCAAATCACTGGATGTATTCGATATTGATGGTCAGCAACCAGAAACATACGAACCACTTCTTGGCAAGCCAGTAATGCCAACCGAGACAATGATTAAATAACGGCTTAGGTATTCAATCCAACTATAGAAGTTATCCATTAAGTTAAGTATCGGAACTCATACGTCTGATTGTAGATTGGTCGGAGATAGTAGTGTAATGAATGTCATTCAAACTATTTGTGTAACTATTTCATGAGAATTTGAAATTATTACGGTGATTATGGTCAACCTTTGCTGAGAAAAAACCTTAAGATCAATAAAATCGCTCAAGTAGCGAATACTTTTACACCTAAACTATGAAAATCGTGACCAAGAGTACTACTGGTATTGAACAGTGATGCTTTCCTGAGCAAAAAAAAGCATATAACCCTCTTTATACGAATTAATATGGATGTACAAATACCGTTGAATGCACCTCTTATGCCTAAGGTAATAGCGGATATTTTTTACCCAGTGGCTACGGCCTTCTATCCATAAAGCCAAACTTATTCAGCATGCCGACATAATTGATGTGAGTACAGTTTATAAGCGATCAATAATTATTAAAAACAGTAACCACCTTGGATAGAAAATAATTAAACTACGCATACGTATTTGATAAAACTAACCTAAAGTAGAATAATTTAAAATAGCTGGCAGGCATATTTGATAACATTTAAAAATCGATGCAAAAATTAAAATGATTGGATCAGAAAGGCAAAAGGGATGAAAAAATTCGATACAATTAAGTATAGTGTTACCAATAGAGTTGCTTGTATTTTACTCAACAGACCAAAACAGCTCAACGCGTTTAATTCCACTCTCAAGTTTGAGCTATTACAAGCGATTGATCTTGCAAATACCGATAGTGCTATACGAAATATTATTATCTCAGGTGAAGGTCGTGGATTTTCAGCTGGGGCAGATTTACACGATGTGTTAACGGAATATGATTCGATTGAAGAAGAACTCCTAAAAGAATACAAGCCTTTTTTGATGGCTATCAGAGACTCAGAAAAATTGTTTATTTCAGCTGTTAATGGCGCCTGTGCAGGTATAGCAGCAGGTTTGGCAATGGCTTGTGACCTGTGTGTGATGGGTGATAATGCCTATCTTTATCAAGCCTTTGCAGCTATTGGCCTGATACCAGATGGTGGAGTCAGTTGGCATATACTTAATGCTTTAGGCTCCAAGAGAGCAATGGAGGTAATTATTTGTTCTGAAAAAATAACTGCACAACAGTGTTTGAAGTTTGGCATTGCTAATAGAGTAGTCCCCGCAAACACGCTATTAACTCAAACACAATCCTGGGCAGAAGAACTTGCTAACGGCTCCCCAATGGCCCAAAAATACACCAAGCAATTACTTCGACAAGTTATGAAAACTGATTTATCAGAAGCTTTTGATATAGAAGCAAGATTTCAAAATTTAACCACAATGAGTGAGGATTTTAAGAATGCGGTTTCAGGGTTCCTTGATAAGAATCCCATAGTATTTACTGGTCGTTAAAACTAATATACCCTTTATGAAAAAACTAATTTGAGTGGCAATAGACAATGTATTAACTTAGCATTTTACCTACCAATTTTTTATATATCTTAGAATAGGGCGGGAAGTTAATATTGATATCACGCCAACCTAAAGGGGCTTCAACTACAGAACGAGGGTTGGAAAACTCAAGGAAACTCTGAAAACCACCAATTCGACCAGTACCGCTATGCCTAATACCACCGAACGGCAGATGCGGGTTGGTTCCAGACTGAATCAAATTGTGGTTTACCACAGTGGAACCCGCTGAAGTATTTTGCAAGAAAAAATCAATAGCGCGTCGGTCTTTGGAAAAAATATACAATGCCAATGGCTTATGCTGGCGTTTAATTATTGACAGCTTTTTTTCAGCATCTTCACAACCGATTACAACCATAACGGGGCCAAATACCTCCTCTTGCATGATGGCCATATCGTCATTGACTCCACTTAAAATGGTTGGAGATATATAACGCTGTGATGCATCATTTTGACCACCAAACTCCAGTGTTGCACCCTTGCTGATAGCTTCATCAATCAGGCCTTTGACCCGCTGGAAATGACCATCGGTAATAAGGCGGGGGAATTCTGCGCTTTTTTCAAACCCATCCCCATGTGGATTATAAAACCTTATCAGGGCGGCTTTAGCTTCTTCAATAAATTTTTGCTCAATCGTTTTATCAACTAAAATATAATCAGGCCCGATACATACTTGCCCAGCATTTGCCATACGCCCCCAGGCAAGCTTGAGCGCAGCGTTATTAACATCGGCAGTTGAATCTACAATAGCTGGGTTTTTTCCACCCATTTCCAATGTGATATCTGCAAAGTTTTCTGCAGCTGCTTTCATCACAATACGACCAACCCGATGACCCCCGGTGTAGTAGATATGATCGAACGGTTGTTTCAAAAGTTCTTGCGCAGTCTCGGGTCCACCTTCAATTACAGCACATTGATTGCTTGAAAAGACAGTGCTAATAATTTCGTGAGTGACAGTTGCCGTGTGTGGTGCTAACTCCGAGGGTTTGACAATAGCGCTGTTTCCAGCCGCTAAAGCACCAACGATTGGTATGATGTTGATTGCGATAGGTGCATTCCAAGTCGAAATATTGAGCATCGATCCTTTAGGCTCATATTGGATGTAACATTTTTTCCCCATAGTTGCTTGGCTGTTTTTTACTTTACGAGGTTTCATCCATTTGGCTAAATTTTTACTGATAAATTCGAGTTCTATTTTAAGCATCATTAATTGTGCTTCAGTGTCCATTTCACAGGTTTTTAATTCTTTATTTTGTGCTCGACATATGTCTTTTTTACGTTTTATCAACTCGATCCCCAGAGCTTGTAATTGGCGGATTCGCTGCTCGGCCGAGCACGCTCTGAGCGCAGTATGGTTATCTTGCTGTGCGATAAATATTGACGATATGCTCATTGCATTATCTCAGTAGAATTTTTAGGTAAGGCTGCAATAAAATATTTTATGGGCAAACAGATAAATTTTTCTAATACACAATTAAGTCCTGGTTTTTATTTTATAACTCTTTCGAATCATCCATTCCAGGGCACTGTCCGATAGCCAGCGTCGCATAATACTGAGCGGTTTGACATCCTTGCCAACCAGGTAAATCGGTTTCAATTTTGGAATGTTAATAATCGTAAGCATTCTCTCGGTCATTTCTTCGACAGTGTTGCCCTGATTTTCTACCATATCAGGTAATACTTGTGTTGTGGCTTCAAGAAGATGAGGTTCATATACTGCACGAATTCCCTGATTGATCTGTTTCCATATTTCATGCGTTGTCCGATGAATATCCTTAGTCATACTGGTTTTCACCCCTCCGGGCATGATAGTGGTGGCTTGCACACCCAGTGGCGCCAGTTCATGACGTAGAGTAAGCGTCATACCGGTAATCGCGTGTTTGCTCATGGTGTACCCCCCTGCTCCCGGCGTATTGGCAACGACTACTCCAGAGGCATAATTTAGGATACGAGCCTCAGGTGCAACTGCTCTTAACATTGGTAAAAATGCCTGCACTGTTCGCAATTGACCATAGGTGTTTACCTCAAAAAGCCGTTGTAAATCATCTATATTTAGTCCTTCAATCACTCCCTGGGCCAAATTAGCGATACCTGCATTATTGACCAACATATTCAATCCAGCGCCATCAAGTTTTGAAGCGACTGTTATTGCACTCTGTCGAACGGAATTGGTATTGGACACATCCTGTTCGACCGGGATGATATTCCTGCCATTGTCGGTGAGTTTGGAGATATCAAGGCCAGGAAGAACACCTGCAAAGACCTTCCATCCCAAATCGTTCAATTTTAGTGCTAAGGAGAGACCTTGCCCCTCTGCAGCACCAGTGATAAATGCCGTTTTCATAGTAGCTTCTACTGTTTTAGTTATTGAAGGGAGGGTTTTACATCTACACAACGCAAACCACTTAATCCTTGAATTGCGATTTCATACCAGACATATTATTCCATGGATACTATCAATATGCTTGGTGACAGCTCAATCTTTGTCAACGTTATACGTTGAACAGTATGTCGAATGATCGCCATGTCTATTTATCGATAGTAATCAGTATTCACTTGTAGGGCATTTCTTGAGTGCTTGTTTTATATTATCCAAATTCGAACTGGCTATTATAGCTTCTGGCAACCGACTGTAAGTCTAATCCTGATCTGGTTTTGTATGACAATATCAACAAAAGCAGTTTTTCCTAGTAAGCGCCTATTAGCTAGCAGAGAGAAAAACTTCTATTTATGTTTTTTTCTGTAGCTTTTCATAAATTTGAGAATAACTATGTTATTAATAATTCATTAACTTATGATTCGGTCATGTAGGCTACATCAAGCAATTCACTAGGAATATCCATTTTCAAATGCAATAATCCTGCACCATATACTTTTCCCTGAGCATCAGTTATTAGGGTTTCAGTTCCCCCTCCTCCTAAAGAATCCTCTAATACAAAATTAAACGCATTAAGATTTGGCAACATATAGCGCGTCACAGTACCAAAGGCGACTTCCTTAAAATAGGCTTTTACAACCTCAGCAGTCAACGCTTCACACAAATACAGGTATATAGTCCTGCTTCTAGCCATAATTCCAATATTACTGATATTTCCTTTGTCACCTGAACGGGCAATAGCCAATTGCTGCAATTTGACAATAGCCATTTTATATCTCCTCAACCCACACGGTTGTGTTAACTTTAGTTTTTTCAATCAAGGCCGGCCAGTAACCGACAATGGCTTTCGCTCGCGCTCGACCACCGGCAAATCCGGTAATGCCTGGAGGACCGGAGGTGATCAGTGGCGCAATTTCTGAACCAAGAACATTCAGACTTTTTGCATCTGGACCTTTGGCACCAATACGTACCAATACTTCATGAGGCTGCGGATTAGTCGGTACCAATCCTTTATATAAGACATTGGTTCCAAATATTTCAAGAAACCGATCCTGTTCTGGTATATCTATGCCGTGCATGGAAAGGCGGGCAAAGACCATGTTGTACATTAAGTTCGCCTTCTCGATAGCGTCGGGGCCCGATACGCAAAGCGTACTGAGTATTTTGTAACCTTTTTCATAAGAAATTGAAACTTTATAATTGGACGTCGGTGGTTTTCCTTTTATATTACTGAAGGCTACTCGGTTTTCACCCTCCTGAGTCAATTGAATACTGGTAAAATCAGCAATACAATCAGGCCCTAAATAGTTTTCAGGATCGCTAATTTCATACAATAACTGCGAGGTGGCTGTAGCGATAGTTACCAGCCCTCCAGTGTTTTTAACCTTGGTCAGGACAAAACTTCCACCAGCTTGTGCTTCAACAATAGGAAATCCCATATTGGCAAATCCAGAAACTTTCTTCCAGTCAGTGTAGTTACCACCTGTAGCCTGTGTTCCGCACTCGAGTAGGTGTCCCATAATCGTCCCTGCCGCAAGCCTATCATAGTCATCCATTGACCATTTGAATTCATAGACCAGGGGCGCAAGCGTTAAAGATGGATCGCTTACACGGCCGGTTATGACAATGTCAGCCCCCTTATTCAATGCTTCAACAATAGGCCGTGCACCAATATATACATTGGCACTGGTCACTTTTTGTAATACGCTTTTAAGCGCCTTGCCACTCTCCATATTCTTTAATTCTTGACCATTCTTAATCAACTGATCGAGCTGGCCCAGAATATCGTCACCCTCTACGATAGCGATTTTAGTTCCAAACAGACCCAGCTCTTTTAAAGCATTTTTTGTATTATTAAGACAAGCTGTAGCATTGACTCCTGCTGCATTGGCGACAATTTTTATGCCCCTTTCTTTGCACACTGGCATAACTTTTTTAATCATGTTGACAAAATCCTGTGCATAGCCCATATCTGGATTTTGCATCCTTTGTTTCTGCAAAATACTCATCGATACCTCAGCAAGATAATCAAAGGTTATATAATCAATCTGTTCTTCAGCGAGAATTTGTCTGGGACCAAGGGCACTATCTCCCCAAAAACCCTGTGCATTGGCAATACGTATCACGCTTTGTTTATCCATAAGTAATTCCGAATGGTTATCTGATTGCGATCGAAGTTAGGCCAGCTTGAATAATTTAATATTTAATCTCTAAATAGATTTAACAGATATAAATATTTGGTTGCTATCTCAAAACATTAACATTTCATATTCATAATGCCTGGCATAAATGATCGCGTAATTTATAGCGTCCACTTGGGTTTACGTTTTTCCAAAAAAGCGCTCAAGCCCTCTTTTCCTTCTTCAGACGCTCTAAGATCAGCAATTAAAACGACTGTTTTTTCGATCATTGCGTCATCAATGGGTCCCTGTGAGACCTCTGATGCGATTTTTTTTGCTCTTTCAACTGCTGATGGTGCATTAATCAGCAAACTTTTAATAAACATCTGTATATCCAAATCCAGGGAATCCTGCTCCGACAAATGACTGATCAGACCAAGTTGCCAAGCACGATTAGAGCCAAAAACCTCTGCACTCATAAATAATCTGCAAGCTGCTTTTTCACCTACTGCCCTTACAATATAAGGTGCGATCGTTGCAGGAATCATTCCGAGTTTAACTTCGCTTAGGCAGAATGTTGCCGCTGGCGTAGCAAAAGCAAAATCACAACAGCTCACCAAACCCACTCCACCACCAAAAGCTGCGCCATGCACCCGCGCAATGGTTGGCGTGGACAGAGAACTCAATGTTTTCATCAATTTTGCCAGACGCGCTGCATCTATCAGGTTCTCATTATAGCTATTGCTACCCATGTGCCGCATATAGCTTAGGTCACCTCCTGCCGAAAAACTTTTACCCTCGCCACTTATAACAACAACTTTTACATGCTCGTTATTTTCAGCGACTTCAAGAGCAGACGTCAATCGATCGATCTGATGATCATCAAACGCATTGTGAATCTCCGGACGATTCAGGGATAGGTGCATAACGCCGTTGGGTAGAAGCTTCTCAATCACTGTATTTGACACTTGCCAGTCTCTTATAACAATAAAAGTTGAGTAGGTCGCGAGTCTACTGTCTTTTAATCAACTAATAAATTTTCAAACAAAGAAAATAAATTGATAACCGATATGGTGCGCTCGTATGAATTTTTACTTTGTAAATTCAATAGTTTCGAGTAACAAAGGGTTACGCTATAGGCTAAAACTACTATACCGTAATGGCAATCCCGAAATAGTGCTATACCCCTTCGTGATATTAATCGCTATACTCTGTTAAAATGTAGCAGTATTATTTCTTAGCTCTTTATTTAGAAGGGTCACTATAGGTTACTACCAGGTCGGAAGGAAAGAATACCCCTCTCCTGCTTTAGTAAATATCCACCGGCAAAGCCGGTGGCTTTAATCGTGAACCGCTCAAAGCGGTCTGTACGGAACTAACGTTCCT
>NZ_CANLDD010000022.1 GCF_947489355.1 uncultured Microbulbifer sp.
TTCGTCATCAGGAGAAGGAAGATCGGCGAGTAGAGCAACTGAACTTGGTATGAAGATATAGGCAGCCCCCTTTGGGGCTCAAGGAACGTTAGTTCCGTACAGACCGCTTTGAGCGGTTCACGATTAAAGCCACCGGCTTCGCCGGTGGATATTTACTACTTTGAATATATCTATCCGTTTCAGAAATGAAGGATACAATAGCCTTCGGAGACGATACATTCATTCACGCAGTACATAAACCAGCTGATATCCATCAAGCCTTTCCGCCATATAGTGATCATTTTCTTTAGGCTTTTCTTCTCATAGTGATCGAGAAACGTGGCTTTTGCGGGGTTAAAAACTGGCGCCAAAGTCATGGATGGTAGTTTTATGGAGGCCTTTGCTAAATACATGGACCCCGAAATGGGTAGCGACTTTTTGAATGCAGAAAAGCTTGCCACTACATTGCAGGTAACCTTGCCTTTAATGCAAGTGACTGCGGCAGGGATTTTATACCGAGATGATTTTGTCAATGCCTAATGGTAGAACTGAATGTTCAAGTAGATCATGTCCATCTTTTGGTGAAGGTGCCACCGAAAGTATCGATATCAACGCTGTTGGGTATGGTGAAGGGGAAGACAGCACTGAGGGTTTTCACACGCTTCCCCTATCTTGGGAGAAAGCCATACTGGGGTAACCACTTCTGGGCGAAGGGGTACTGTGTGGATACGGTTGGTGTAGATGCTGACATGATACGTATGTATGTAAAGAATCAAGAGAATATAGAGCAGCGGCAATCCCGGTTGGATTTGCGCTGATAGTGTAAAGCGGGATAACTCTCGGCCAGTCTTCTAAGAAGGCTGGCTCAATAGCCCCCTTTTAGGGGGCCGAGGGCAATTCCGCATTCTAAGAATACGGATTTTTACCAAAACTAATAGTTAGCGCAAAAGCAATTGAATAGTTGAGAGTCGATTATGACTATTGTAAGTACATTTATTATCCCGGGGTCTCTATGGATTGAGCCGGTATGGGGTGATAACAGCTTTCTTGTGAGCGGTTTCAATTCTTACATTGAATGGATTGGAGATAATAATAAATTTAAACTTATTGGATTTAGCCACTATTTTGATTTTGTGCGGCCTGATCCGAGAAATAAGAATGTTTGGTTGGTTTCAGTAGAAGGAGAGTGGCACACCTATATTCATGGTGAACTATTTAGGATTGAAGATGAAGAGTTTAACGCACCTGGATCCAAACTTGGCAACAATATGATAAGGCGCGGGAGTACCAGCCAATTGAAAAAGATAAAGATGGTAAATGGCGTTTGGCGACTAAGACGGTGCCGACTTATCGCAATAAACCTTGGATTGATGAGGCAGGAATTGTCACGGATTCACAGATTAAAGCAAGTGGATTTGATGATGTTCAAGACTTTTTAACCCAAGCTCCAGGAAAAATGAAAGCGGATGCCTTTAAAACCACTGTTGGGTACGAAAAATCTAAGCATGAAAATAATTATGTGGATAAACAGGTGGGTAAAAATAAAAGTACCGTGGCGCCATTTACACTGATGAATATGCTGGCTATTGAAGTGGGTGAGGATAAGGCCAAAGAAGTGGCAAAGAAATTGTCAGAGCAAGTTGCCAACAGTGAGTTTGCTAATTATTTGAATACAGGCGAGATAACGAGAGAAGAGATAGAAGCACTGCGGAAGAACGTAGAAGAGAAAGTAATCGACCAGATGGGTGCTGTCGGTGATGTATTGCAGGGTATTGATGAAATTCCTCCGGATTGGTGGCTGGAGATGGAAGACAATCTGCAAAGTCGCATAGCAGGCGCTATGGGTGATGATGCTCGAGAGGTTCTTGCGAACTTTGAAATTAACGAGCCATTTGATAACTTATTTTGTGAGGAAATAGTGGGATGAGGCCAGGTTACGATCAACGTTATCCCAAAGACTGTGAAGTTTATGGACAGTTTCAGTATTTATGGAAAACCGATGATGCTCAATGGATAGAGAAGCGAAAAGATAATTGGCGTCGTTATATCGAAGTAGTGGGCGGCACTCCGTTGAATAAATACTTGGGCGAGTTTTATGTATTTGGTAAGGAGCCTGCCAGCTTTCTAGTAGATGAAGAAACTGGTGAGCGTGTAATAATTAAGTTTGAATTTAAGCATCGTATTGCTTATATGCCATTTGAAACGGTTGAGCAGATACGGAATTTTTGGAGCGAAGCTGTTACAAAACGCTATGCACGTGAACAACAACATGGCGCTGCTAGGTATGTTTCAGGTTGTCTAGATGGTTTTCCTGAACGTGATAAAATGGTAAAAATGGTGGCTGAAGCTCTATTTAATAAAGACTATTTTATGCTGAAAAATTCCCAGCAAAGACCGATTACTGTTAGTCCGCTTGGATTTATGGTTGGTTTTGCTCGAGTTTGGGAGGTTGCCGATGAGTGTAAGTATAAATGGAGTTACATTTGTTTCACCTTTGATTATTTTATGGATTGTGTACGCTATTGCGAGTTGCACGATTTAGTCAAGGTACCTGTTCACAAGAACGCCTTGCCGAGCATGTACAAAATCCTATTACGGCTTGATGATATGGAGTTAAGTCCATATCGCTTGGAACTTAAACAGAAGTTAATTGCTGCAGCTAAGGCCGATGATGCCCCTTCACTTTTAAGAGAAGCTTTAGTGTGCGCAAGAGGCGATCTAAAAGAATGAACCTAGTTCTTACTTTTTTGCTGCATGCAGACGATGAAAAAGTTATTGAAGCCTTGGACTCACTATTGCCTTCAAAAGGTCGCCCGGCATTTGCTGATGATGTAAAGCTAGATTGGCGGCGGATTTTTAAATTAGTTGAGTTGTTATTTCCACCTGATAAATTGATGCGGCAAGGAAGTTATTTATGGCTGGAATGGTTTGAAACTTCATATTCCTTATCACTATTAAAGGAGAGATTGGAAAAAACAGGTGCTTCTGTTGTTTTTATGCATGCTACAGGAGATCCATTAATGGCAGACCATGATTCAGGGGAAGATTCTGAGCAGGGTTATTATTACTTGCTAACAGGAGGTACAATGCAGTGCTTGGCAGCTGACAATATATCAGACTTACTTCCGATGAGTGATCTAAAATGGTTGGATGACATAGATAAGAATATTGAGCAAATTATCTGCTATCTAATGGCTAATAGAGAACAAATAGACTGAACATGCAATTAAGGAATTAAATGAATTAAACCAACTCAGCGTTAGCCCCGATGAAATTCGTGAAATTTTGCATAAATCATCTACGATTGAAGCCAGTGTACTGTTGTACCACTTGGGCGGTAAATCTCAAGATACGCTTAATGCCTTAAGGCATTTTTCCTGTGTGCCTTCCAATTGCGCCATGGGTGACTCCATGGAAGAATTTATGGAAAAATTGCCGATGTGGCTGACCTAATCAATGACAATAAATTAACCGAGGACGCACAAACCAAATTGGTTGAAGTTTTTGGTCAGCTAGGCCAACTGGTGAAAAAAGAAGGTAGTAAACTAGAGGGGCAGCCTAATCTGAAGCTTTCTCGGGGCGCCGTTGGTGTAGTCAGTATGCTGCGCAAATTGGCTGATGAAGGCAAAGTTATTGATGACTTTGAAGTCCGGGAAGTGATTACCGATGCGGTAAATAAAAAACTCGGTGAGCGCGTAATGGATATCAAAGCCACAGATGGCACCTTGTATGAAATTAAAGGTTGGAAGACACGGGATCTAACCTTGGAAAGGCTCCTCGGTAAGGATGATAAAGCTGGATTTTTAAGTACGCAGCTGTTCCGGGATTTGGTGAAGCGGAAATTGGACCTGAGTGATACGCGCGTTTAGCGGTTTTCTGATGATGGGCTTGAGGCGCAAGGTTAGGTATTTGATTTTTATGACTTTAATATGGGCAAACCCACAGTATTCTTGACTTAAATTCAGACGGAGCATGGATACAATTGGGCTACCAGTCTTCTAGATCCACCGGTGGGATATTTATAACGGAGGTACCTTTTGAATATAGTTTTGAAACCACGGGAGATTTCTAAGTGAAAAGAATGTTGACAATATTTTCTCTGGTAATGCCCGCTGTATTGCCCGTTTGGTCTCAGGCCGATGACTACGAGGTATTTAAAGACAAGCTAAAAGATCATGCAAATACTATCAAATCCAGTGTATCTTTTTATGAAAGCTCAGCTGTTTACTCGAAAAAGACAATCGAAAATAATATTCTGCTCTTAGATAATGGCGACCTTAGACAGGCAACTCAAGATCTATTGTTTTTTCTGCGACAACAGCAAGCCAATTATTATCAGCTGCCATTTGATCAGTGGTTGGCGGCCAGCGAAGATTTATTAAATATTGACCAATGGATGAGCACAGAAAGTGCCTGGGGAAATCTGGTTGTTAAGATCAATGTCTGTAACAAAGTTTTATACAGTGCGTTTGAATTTCTAGAAAACCGACGTTCAGAACTTGATGCGCAAAAGATGGAAGAAATACTCACTTTATTGCGCACACTGAGAACACATCTGCCGTCACGGATGACAATGTATGAAATAGCGTTGCGCCACTATGGTCAGATAAGTCCACGTAAAATTCGGCCATTGGGCTTTGATGTGAAAGCCAAAGATGAGGGGGTTGTATTAAATAATTTTATTGAAAATTATTTTTCTGGAAAAGAGGATGCTGAAATAAAAATACAAATATACCACACAGTCGAACGAGGTATAAAAATTACTGATTACTTGGATCTCTACGAGAACCCAGTCCCTTGGGGTACAGCTGATTCAGCCAAGTATCACCATTATGCCTGGGTTGTGTACTTGTTCGCAAAGATAGTGCAGGCTGAAAATTTACAGTCTTTTGACTGGGGAAGCCTTGAGAGCAGGAAAGTTGAAAAACTGTTAAAAGAGGAATACGAAGGAAAAGATCAGTATTGGATGCCAAAATTTTATCGAGAATATTTTGAAAAGCAATATCGAGCAAACTTAATCGATACTGTCATTAAAACTGGCAAATTTCTACATCCGGTTCGCGATGACCGAAATCTTGCAGAGCAAAGAAAAAAATCAGGTGACAAGAAGCGAAAATTATTGAAACGGTTTTCACCACACACCCTGCCATAGTGACTAAATTCTGATTGGCAGGGGAGGTCTATTTTATTGCCGGATAAAATACGAAGAGCTGTATCCTAGAAAACCAGATGCTTAATAAGAGCTTGCAAAGCAAGTTTTAAGGAGCCTTTAGAAAAATTAGACTATTTCCTTCTCGTTAATGAAGCCCTACCTACGGAAGGCGCCGAAGAGGCTTTGGGTGGTGTAGTGATTTATAGCCTGTCCGATGCCTGGATGTATTTTGCTAAAAAGCTAGGGCCTGTTCACACTAATTAAAGTATCGACAATAAGCGCAAAGTGAATAAAAAACGTGAAAACAACATCCAGTTTGTCAAAACGAGAGAAAATTCTTCTGAAGCCCTTCAGGCGTCGAAACAGCCCCTCCACTTCATTTTTTGTACGCCTCTACGTCGTATTTCCAGGTGCTCAATCGGTTACTCTTCGGTGGCACGACAGGTTCCATGCCCAGATCGAATACCAACTGCCGGGTTTCATTACCCTCGTAGGCCTTGTCCATGATCACTTTGGCACCATCCCAACCGCAGTTCTCAATGCTTTTCAGCAGCTTTCGGCCCTCCGGAGCGTCTCCAGCCTGCCCCGGTGACAGAGAAAATACTACGGCGCGGTTGTGGCCGGCTGCAACCATATGAATCCTGGTGGTCCATCCTGCTCGTGATTTGCCGATAGATAGAGGACCGTTTTTTTTAACGCGCCAGTGCCGTCTGGATGAACTTTAACAGCCGTAGAATCAAGAGAGATATGATCGACCTGGATATTGATCACATTATTTTCCTGGAGGGCCAGAAAGACCCTATCCAGTACACCTTGCTTGGCCCAACGATTCGCCCGCATGTAGACGCTGTGCCAACGGCCGAATTTCTTCGGCAGACCTCGCCATTTGCAACCATGCTCGGCTATGTAAAGAATGGCGTTCAGCACTTGTAATTTGGATATTTTCACGTTGCCGCGCTGGAGGGGCAGAAAATCTTCGATAACTTTGTATTGTTGCGCTGTAATTTCCATGAAGGGATTATACAGAATTTGGTGTGAACAGGCCCTAGCATTCGGTATTTTTATTGAAATCCAAGGTCAGTTGAAATCATAGGGAGAGGAACTGCTGGTAAACATGTAAACCGTATATCCAACGTTTATGCAGCAAAGTGTAGGCTTGTCGTGCGGTCTCTACTAACCCTGCCAAATCTTTGAAGCGACTTTTAAAGTTTCGATTGAGATAGAGCCAGTGTCTTGATGATATACCCAACCGTTCGAGTATAGGAGGGGTGTTTTCGGCAATAGCTCCGCGCTTTCCAGGGTCTAGATGTCGACCACTCCAATTGCAAAGATTCCAGCTAGCTTATGCATTCGGGACTTAATCCACACGCGGCGATGCTCATAATCAATACCACATTCTATATTTCTACCACACAAAAACACCCTTCGAACACCCTCCGAAAACAACTCGGAGAGTAGGGGCGGCCCGCCAGGTCGCCCCTGTGGGCTGATCATGCTCACTGCCTGCACAAAACAAAACGTGGATTGCTGTGCCGGTACAGTATTCTGACCCTGTCATTATTATTTGCGACATATAATAAGAGGGTTTATCATTCGCATTTATCAGAAGTATCGTCACAGGAATTCGGAGCAAGCCATGCCCGCTTATCATCGCACTCTGCTGTCATTGGCGATTTTTGCCGCAGCCCTGCCAACCGCCTTCGCGGCCGAACCCCTGGCCGAGGGGCCCTTAAATGGCGTTATCGAGGAAACGGTGGTTGTGGGCGTGCGCCAACGCCTGTACGACGCCGGTACCCTGCTGGATGCCATCCAGAAAACCGAGGTGGTGGATGAAACCCGCATAAAGGCCATGCAGGCGGTCAACCTGACCCAGGCCATTGAGAAATCCCCCGGCGTGCGGGTCTCGAATGAGTGCTCCATGTGCGGCGTGAAGCGCATTATGCTCAACGGGATGCGCGGTGAGCATTCCACCATCCTCACCGATGGTATCCCCCTGCACACCATGATGGCCGGCTACTATGCGGTGGACGCCCTCGCCACTACCGGGGTGGAGCGTATCGAAGTGGCGCGTGGCGCCGGCGCTTCGCTGCTTGCCCCCGAGGCCATTGGTGGCACCATCAACGTGATTTCCAAGGAGCCACAGGAAACCGGTTTCAATATCAACGCCTCCTGGGAGGATAACGACAGTTTCTTCGTCGGTATGATGGGCAGCCATGTCAGCGACGATGACCGCACCCGCACCAGCCTGGTGTACCAGGGTGACAAGCATCACCAGATGGACAACGATAACAACGGCGTCAGCGAAGCCCCGTTGCAGGAAAATACCAGCTACGTTGGCCGTGTCTCCCATGATTTCACTGAGCGCGACAACCTAGTGCTGCGCCTGGCCTACACCGACTCCACCATCTTCGGCGGCCCCCAGGGCTATAACATCGGCACAGTGCTGCGGGGTTTTGACGGTGTGGAATCCGAGCATCTGTTTGAAAATGACGATGTACGCGCCAAGTTCACCGGTAAACCCTGGGAGACCACCGAGTGGATTGATACAGAACGCACCGAGGTTTCCGCCAACTGGTTGCGGGAATTCAATGAGCGCTACAATGCCATGCTCACCCTGGCCTGGTCTGAACACCGACAGGATTCCTTCTACGAGGGATTTGACTATGCGGCGACCGACCACCTCTTTTACTTCGACTGGCGCAACAACCTGATAGTGAGCGAGGCGCACACCCTGACCTTCGGTATGGATTTGCGCGACGAGGAAATGCGCTCCGATTCCGTTGCGGGTGCCGAGAGCGCCGACTATGTGGAGGATAGCTTTGACTACCGCACCGGTGGTGTCTACCTGCAGGATACCTGGCAGGTGTCGCCGCAACTGGAAGTCGCCGCCGCGGTGCGCCTCGACAGGGTACGCGCCGACTTTGTGGCGGAGGAAAAACCCGGCACCGAGATTGAGGAGACCCTGCTGGTTCCACGGATCGATATGCGCTATCTGCACAACGACCAATGGACATCGCGCCTGGCCTTTGGTCGCGGCTACCGCGCTCCGCTGTCTTTCTTCGAGACCGACCACGGTATTCTGGATGCCGGCGATGGCTTTGCCATCGAGATCGACAAACTGGAAAAGTCCCTCTCCGCAACCTACGCGCTGAGCTACGAGGGTGAGCGCCTGAGTGGCACCCTGTCACTGGCACACACAACCGTGGAGCATTTGGCCGCACTGGGAGAAACGGAAAACGGTGTGCCACTGCTGACACAGATGCGCGAAAGCGCGGTTGTCAGCGCTGGGGATATCAGTCTCGGTTACACACTGAACGAGGCACTGAAACTCGCCGTTACCCTGGAAGGCTACGACTATGACCGCATTTTCAAGGAATCCTACGCCATAGCGCCCATCGAACAACGGGCGCTGTTCAGTCTGGACTATGGCAGCGGCCCCTGGATGCTATATGCCAGCGCCAGTTGGGTGGGCCAGCGGGACTTGGGGGATTACGGTTATGAGGGTTACAACCAGCCTGGCAGAGAGCGCAAGAGCGACAGCGCGGAAAGCTACTGGACCCTGGATATGAAGGTGGCCTTCGACGTGAGTGAAAACCTGAACGTGTATGTCGGCGGCAATAACATCACCGACTACACCCAGGTCAACGATGCGGAATCCCCGCTGTTCTGGGATGCCGGGGGCGCTTACGATGTGGCCTATATCTACGGCCCGCTGCGCGGCCGGGAATTCTATCTGGGCTTTGACTGGAACTGGTAGTAGTGCGCCGTTTTTTACCCCTGCTCCTGCTGTTTACCCTGTGCATAGCGGCCTTTCCCGCTGCTGCGCAGGGCGCTTCGCTTTTGGATCTGACACTGAGAGACCTGGCCAGCCCCGGGCGTACCAGCCTTGCGCAGTACCAGGGGCAACCAGCGGTGATGGTGTTTTTTGAACCCGAGTGCCCCTGGTGCTTTCGCCAGGTGCGGGTGCTCAATCGGCTGTTGGCCCAATGCCCCGGTCAGTTTCAGCCCCTGGCGGTGGGCACCAACGGCTCCCGCCGGGCACTGATGGCGGAATACCGCAGGCTGCGCCCGGATTTTCCCGCCTACCAGATCAGCAGTGCGCTGCTCGATACAGTAGGTACCATTCCCGCCACACCTTTCACCCTGCTGATCGACCGCCACGGCGCACCCGCGGGCTGGCTGAGGGGGTTTATGCCCCAGGAGAAATTGACACCGGTTTTGGCGGCGCACCTGGGGGTTACTTGCGGCAGCTAACCGGTGTGCAGGCCACCGTGCCCGCGGCCCGCACGAAACTTCTCCCGGTATGAACCCTTAGCGGGATTATTTTACGGTTTTGCCCACTCCCGCCTTCTCTTGCCGATGGGGCCTTTGCGGTCGGTAGACACCCACATTGCGGTAGCCCTCGTCGAGCAGATGGGAGGCGTGCAGGCGGCTCATCACACCGCGGGCGCAATACAGCAGGTATTCCTGCGCCTGGTCCAGTTGGGCAAAGCGGTTGTTGAGTTGGTAGAAGGGAATGGTTTGTACTGCGCCGTTTTCCAGTTCCAGCGGATCCAGTTCCTCTTCGTCCGGGTGGCGGATATCAATCACTACCGCACTGCCGGGTTCCTCGTGGATATCCACCTCCGGCGCCTGTCCGCCTACTTCTTCGATCACCTCGTCGATGTTCTGGATCACACGGTTGCCGATAGCGCGATCGAGGACAGTGAAGTCGAAGCGGTTCTCCTCGCTTTCCACTTTCTCGATTTTGGCGCGGGTGGTGGGCTTTACCGAAATCACGCCGCAATATTCCGGCATATTGGCGGCAAATTCTTCTGTGCCAATTGCCCGCGCAGTCCTGATAATGTCGGTCTTGTCGCTGGCAATCAGTGGGCGCAGCACCAGGGTATCGGTGACGCTGTCGATGACTGCGAGATTCTTGAGGGTCTGGCTGGAGACCTGCGCAATGGCTTCGCCGGTCACAAGTGCATCCACTTCCAGCTCTTTTGCCATCACACCGGCAGCGCGCAACATCATGCGCTTTAGGATCACGCCCATATGGGAGTCGTCGACCCGCTCGAGAATTTCTGCCACCACCTCGTCGAAGGGCACAGTGACAAAGCGCACCCGGTGAGAGGCGCCGAACTTGTTCCACAGGTAATAGGCCACCTCCATAACACCCAATTCGTGCTGGCGCCCCCCCAGATTAAAAAACAGGAAATGGGTGCGGATACCGCGCTTCATGGTCAGATAGCTGGCCACGATGGAGTCGAAGCCTCCGGATACTAGCGACAGCACCGGGTCCTGGGTACCCAGAGGAAAGCCGCCGAGGCCAGGGTGCTGCTCTTCAATAACGTAGAGCTTGTCGTGGCGGATCTCCAGCTTCACCGTGATATCCGGGTTTTTTAGTTTTACTCTGCCCGCTTCGGTGTTTTTGTTCAGGCCCCCGCCCACATACTGTTCTACATCTAGGGACTGAAAATCGTGCTTGCCGGAGCGTTTTACACGTACGCAGAAAGTCTTGCCCTTCAGGGCCGGGCCCCACACCGACAGGGTTTTCTCGTAGATGTCGTGCAGGTCCCCCAGGGGGAACTGGCGCACGCGGGAGAAATTGGCGATGCCGGGGGTGTTGGAGAGCACCTCCTCGATGCGATCGCCCAGATGTGCGACGGCGTCCGGAGCAACCACATCGATCTTTTCCCAGTCCTTGCGCACCTGGATACGATCGTCCAGCTGTCGCAGCAGGCGCAGCAGGTTGTCCTTGAGTTGGCGCGACATACGTTTGCGCACGGGGTTGCTCTTGATGGTGATCTCGGGGAAAAATTTGACGACAAAGTGCATGGGAATTCGCCGGGTACTGCTGTTGATAGAAGATGCGACAGTATAAACCAGCCGAAGGCAACCTGGGCGTGCACCCTCTCGGTGCATCTGTGGCGTATAAATGTGCCATCTTGGTGCATTTCCCGGTGGCTGCCCGGCCATAAAGTATTTATCCTGCCCCAGCCAGCCCGGTGATGAGGGCCGTACGAAGCTAGTCGCCACCGGGGCGTGATTGCCCTGATTTGGCACACTCCTTGCTTTATTTCACGCCAGATAAAGCGTGAATGCCGACAGCAAAGGCAGAGCGACCAATTACTTTTCAAGACCTGGAGGACTGCAATGTCAGCGAAAACGCTCGACTTGATTAATGAGAGTGAGGCCAAGTGGATAGATCTGCGCTTCACCGATACCAAGGGTAAAGAACAGCATGTTTCCATCCCGGCCTCGGAAGTGGATGGCGAGTTCTTTGAAGAAGGCAAGATGTTTGATGGTTCCTCTATCGCTGGGTGGAAAGGGATTAACGAGTCCGACATGATTTTGATGCCGGACGACGAAACCGCTTTCCTCGACCCCTTTACCGACGAGAGCACGGTCATTGTGCGCTGCAACATCGTTGATCCCATCACCGGCCAGGGCTATGAGCGCGATCCACGTTCCATCGCCCTGCGCGCGGAGGAATACCTCAAGTCCACCGGTCTGGGTGACACAGCGATGTTTGGGCCGGAGCCCGAATTCTTCGTATTCGACGACATCACCTGGGGCGCGGAGATGGGCGGGGCCTTCTACAAAATCAATTCCGAAGAGGCGGCCTGGTCTTCCGGACACAGCTTTGCCGAAGGCAATATCGGCCATCGCCCGGGCATCAAGGGGGGCTACTTCCCGGTGCCGCCGGTGGATTCCCTGCACGATGTGCGCGCCGCCATGTGCTCCGCTATGGAGCAGATGGGCCTGCATGTCGAGGTGCATCACCACGAAGTGGGTACCGCCGGCCAGTGCGAGATCGGGGTTGCCGCCAATACCCTGACCAAGAAGGCGGATGAAGTGCAGATTCTCAAGTACGCCGTGCACAATGTTGCCCATGCCTACGGCAAAACCGCTACCTTTATGCCCAAGCCGCTGGTCGGTGACAACGGTTCCGGTATGCATGTTCACCAATCCTTCTCGAAGGGAGGGGTCAACCAGTTCGGCGGTGACACCTACGCCGGCCTGTCGGAAACCGCCCTGTACTACATCGGCGGTATCGTGAAGCACGCCCGCGCCCTGAACGCGCTGTGCAATGCCTCCACCAACTCTTACAAGCGCCTGGTGCCCGGCTTCGAGGCGCCGGTGATCCTGGCTTACTCCGCGCGCAACCGCTCGGCATCCATCCGAATTCCTTACGTGACCTCGCCCAAGGGCAAGCGGATTGAGACCCGCTTTCCGGACCCCACCGCCAATCCCTACCTGGCCTTCGCGGCACTATTGATGGCTGGCCTCGACGGGGTCAAAAACAAGATCCACCCCGGTGATGCTGCGGACAAGGACCTGTACGACCTGCCGCCGGAAGAGCTGGCCGAGTACCCCACTGTGGCCGCCAGCCTGGAGGGTGCCCTGGACGCCCTGGACAGGGACCGCGCTTTCCTGATCGAGGGCGGTGTATTCACCGATGATGCGATTGATGCTTACATCGAGCTGAAACGCGAAGAGGTCGAGCGCCTGAACATGACCACCCACCCGGTCGAGTTCGATATGTATTACTCCGTGTAACGGCGACCGCTCACCGGGAGAGTGTCGACCGCTTGGCGCAAAGCCCGCACCACCCTGGCGCGGGCTTTTTTATTGGGGGTACACTATCAAAGGGGCAGCTGTTCAGGCTGCCGTTTCAATTACGGTGTTGGGCCCTTGGCGGTGGCTGATTGTCCCGACCGGTTGCGTCCTGTCATAGGGCCTGTGAAGGGAGCATCCGCAGGTTGCGGTTGATTATTGCTATGGGAATTTCAAGACTGCTACAGACATTGTTTCTCGCCGTGCCCCTGGTGGTGTCTGCCGGTCCGGATGGTAATAAAGAATCTGGCGCCATTTACAAGATCGTCGGCGCGGACGGCCAGGTGACCTTCAGTGATACCCCGCCGGTACACGGTCAGGCAGAGAAGGTGGAGCTGGCGCCTATCAATATCCAGCCCATCACCCTGCCGCGTCCGTTGCCGATGCGCAAATTGTCACCCAAGGCGGATAGTGGTGCAGGGGAGAACACGGGCCCTGTCTCAATCCAGATAGTCAGCCCCCAGGATGGCGCCACTATTCCGCCGGGACAACGCCTGGTTGCCCTGCAGGTGGATGTGCAGCCGGTGTATCCAGACGGCGCCCGATTCTTTGCAGTGATCGATGGCCAACCCTGGCGCGGCAGCTCCAGCGGTTCCGCCCTGGATATCTCGACGCTGGAGCGCGGCAGCCACAGTGTGCAGGTGGTCCTCACCGATGCCAGTGGGCGGGTGCTGGCCCAGTCCCCGATGATCACCCTTTATGTGCAGCGCCCCAGTGTCAACCTGCCAGCCAGGTAAGGGTGTATCGGCTCTCCCAAACCAAACCAAAGGCATTCCCAGCGCACACCGCCACCAGCTCTGGCAGCGGTGTCTACGGAACCTGAAACCCTTACCCAACCATTTCCTTCTGGTTAAATTTTGAACTTTGCACCGATATGGTGCATTCTCGTATTTGGGCGTTGCCCCAACCTCCTTCGGGATGGGAAATGATGCTGGACACAACAGAAGGGCACTGGCTGCACACCAGGCCCTCCAGGCAGGGCCACCTTTAAGCATACTCCTGGCCCCGTGCGCCATTTTGGTTTGCTTTTTGCACTGACCAAACCCAAGAGCTTGTGGCACCGCGCGCAGAACACTGCGCCGGCCTTTGAATTGAACCGGGAACGACTGAATGCTGAATGACCGCCAGCTGCTGGACAGCCTGACTTCCGCCGTGCTGGTGCTGGATGGTGAATTGTCGCTTCGCTATCTGAACAATGCCGCCGAGGACCTGCTCAGTGCATCCAGCGCAAGGGTCAATGGCTTGCCGCTGGACGAGGTGGTGCGCGAGACCGGCTCCTGGCAGGCTTTACGGGAGGTCCTGGTGAAGGGGGAGAGATATACGGTGCGCCGCGCGCGCTGGTACCTGCACAACCGGGAAATGCGCATTGTGGACTACTCCGTAACTCCAGTGCCGGAGCTGCAAATGCTCTTGGTCGAGGTGCAACCGGTGGAGCGACTGTTGCGCATCGCCCGCGAGGATGCGCTGTACAACACCCAGGAGACCACACGCAACCTGGTGCGCGGCATGGCCCACGAAGTCAAAAATCCCCTGGGCGGTATTCGCGGTGCCGCCCAGCTATTACAGCGGGAGCTGCCGGACCCTGCCCTGGAGGAATATACCCAGGTGATCATTGAGGAGGTGGATCGCCTGCGCAATCTGGTGGATCACCTGTTGGGTTCGCGCCAGCGGCTGAGGCTGAAGGCCACCAATGTACACGAGGTGCTCGAGCGGGTGGCGCAGCTGGTGGATGCGGAGTGTGAGGGCAGGCTGCAAATCCACCGGGACTATGACCCCTCCATACCGGAATTGCCGGCCGACCGCGAGCAGTTGCTACAGGCCCTGCTGAATATAGCCCGCAATGCCATGCAGGCTGTTGGCGAGTATTCCGGCCTCGCCAGTGGTGAGGTTATTTTACGCACCCGTATACAGCGGCGTTTTACCATCGGCCGGCGCCTCTGCGCGCTGATCTGCTGCATCGAGGTTGAGGACAATGGCCCTGGCATTGACGAGGCGATAAGGGAGCAGATTTTCTTTCCGATGGTTTCCGGGCGCGCTGAGGGCACGGGGTTGGGGCTCTCCATTTCCCAGAACATCATCAACCAGCACGGTGGCATGATCCAATATGACAGCCGCTCCGGAGGCAGTGTGTTCCAGATCTATCTGCCGCTTTCAACCGAATCAGCCAATACAGGGTGCTAGAGCATGAGTCATCGCGTTTGGGTCATTGACGACGACAAATCGATCCGCTGGGTACTTGAGCGGGCGCTCTCGCGGGAGGGGATCGAAACCCGGTGTTACGAGAGTGGCAACCGCGCTTTGGAGGATTTTTACAGCGCGCCACCGGATGTGGTGATCAGTGATATCCGCATGCCGGGCTGCGACGGGTTCAAATTGTTGCAACGTTTTCATGAGGAGCACCCGTCGCTGCCCATTATTATTATGACTGCGCATTCGGACCTCGATAGCGCGGTGGCCGCCTATCAGGGCGGAGCATTTGAATATTTGCCCAAGCCTTTCGATATCGATGAAGCTGTGGCGGTCACCCGGCGCGCTCTGATACACACCAGCAGTCAGGCCCGTGGAGCGCCTGCTGAGTTGGCAAAGGGCACTGGCAGCCAGGAAATGATTGGCGAGGCGCCGGCCATGCAGGAGGTATTTCGTGCCATCGGTCGTCTGTCCCATTCGAATATTACCGTGTTGATCAATGGTGAATCCGGCACGGGCAAAGAACTGGTGGCGCAGGCTTTGCACAGTCACAGCCCGCGCAGGGATAAACCGTTTATCGCGCTCAACATGGCCGCCATTCCCAAAGATTTAATGGAGTCGGAACTGTTTGGCCATGAGAAGGGGGCCTTTACCGGTGCCGCTTCCCTACGTGCCGGGCACTTTGAACAGGCCAATGGCGGCACGCTATTTTTGGATGAGATTGGCGATATGCCGGCAGAGACCCAGACGCGTCTGCTGCGGGTGCTGTCGGACGGGGAATTTTACCGTGTAGGCGGCCATACTCCGGTAAAAGTGGATGTACGCATTATTGCCGCCACACACCAAAACCTGGAGGCATTAACACGGCAGCACAGATTCCGCGAAGACCTTTTCCACCGCCTGAATGTTATTCGCATCCATATTCCCAGGCTGGCCGACCGCCGCGAGGATATTCCCAGGCTGGTACGCCATTTCTTTGACGCCGCTGCCAGAGACCTGGGAGTAGAGCCAAAGATCCTGACAAGAGAGGCCGAAGGTTGTCTCTCGTGTTTCGACTGGCCCGGCAATGTGCGTCAGTTGGAAAATACCTGTCGTTGGGTAACCGTTATGGCCTCCGGCCGCGAAGTGCACAGGGAAGATCTGCCCCAAGAGCTGTTGTGCTATCAGGATGCAGAGGCAGAAGCACCGCTCGACTGGGAAAAAACCCTGCGGGCTTGGGCGGACCAGGCACTGGCCGCCGGGCGGCGGGATATCCTCAGCGAGGCGGTTCCGGCCTTTGAGCGGGCACTGATTGAAATCGCCCTAAAGCATACCGCCGGGCGCAAACGCGACGCCGCGACGCTGCTCGGCTGGGGCCGCAATACCCTGACACGAAAGCTCAAGGAGTTGGAGATTGGCGCTATGGAATCAGGCCTGCAATAACAATTGGCTTTGTCAGCTTACTTGTTGCCGTTTTAAAAAGCCGATCCCATGGACTACCCTCGATATACGCTTTACTCGTTTCGGTATGCCGATTACCCACTACAGTCCGTATAAAAAAACTGCTCATCTCCAAGTCGCATGGCGGTCAGGCAGCCACCCCAAACGCAGCCCGTATCCAGTGCGTAAATATTTTTTGTGCCTGCACGCCCTTCAAGGGCGGCCCAGTGCCCGAAAATGATTTTGTCATCCCGGGTTTTTCTATTGGAGAAACTGAACCAGGGCTTGTATTCCCCATGGGCTGCCAGGGGACCGCGCTTGGTGACAAGATCCAGGGTGCCATCCTGTTTACAAAAACGCATGCGGGTAAAGTAGTTGGTGATGGAGCGCAGCCGCTCAATGCCGAAGAGGTGATCATTCCAGCAGTGCGGCTCATTGCCGTACATACCGTAGAAATAGGCCTTGGCCATGGACGCATCGACGAGTGCCCGATGCACTTCGCGGGAGAGTTCTTCGGCTTTTGTGATACTCCAAATCGGTGGAATGCCCGCATGTACCATGGTGTAGCCTTTCTTGTGCACAAGCAGGGGCAGGTTTTGCAGCCAGTTGAGCAGTTTGTCCGAATCCTTGGCTTGTAGCACCCGGGTTAAATCGTGCTCCTTTTTTGAAAGTCGTTTGGCGCCGTGTGCCAGTGCCAGCAGGTGCAGGTCGTGGTTGCCGAGCACCGCAGTGACCTGGTGTCGGTGATCGTACAGGAAGCGCAGGGTACCGAGGCTGTCGTCACCGCGGTGCACCATATCCCCGGCAATCCACAGTTTGTCGCGGTCAAAGCGGAATGGAATTTTTTTTAACAGGCGCTGCAGTGGTTTGTAGCAGCCCTGAATATCACCAACGGCGTAAGTGGCCAATGTGTCTCCCCAAGATACCCTATTCGACGGTTATTCTTGATTGCGTTCAAAGCAGGTGTTTGCCAATTGTACAAACTCCCCCACGCTGAGGGTTTCCGGGCGGCGACTGATATCCAATGGCACTGATTCTGCCACAAGTTCCGGAAACAGGGGCTTCAGGGCATTGCGCAGCGTCTTGCGGCGCTGCTGGAAAGCGGTATTGACGATTTGCGCCAACAGTTTCTCGTCCTTGGCGGGAAAAGGCGGAGTGCTGTGGGGGGTAAGGCGTACAATGGCGGATTCCACTTTGGGCGCTGGCCGGAATGATTGAGCGGGTACCGGAAAGAGTCCCTGCACATGGCATTGGTATTGCGCCATAACGCTCAGGCGGCCGTAGGCCTTGGTGCCCGGTGTGGCGCTCAGGCGGTTCACGACTTCCTTTTGCAGCATAAAGTGCATGTCCTGTACCTTGCCTTTGAAACTGAGCAAGTGGAACAGCAGCGGAGTGGAAATATTGTAGGGTAGGTTGCCGACAATGCGCAGAGCATCCTGTACCGCAAAGCTGCCGAAGTCGAACTTGAGGGCATCCTGTTCAATAACCCTGAATTGCGGGTATTCCCTGAATTTGAATTGCAAGAGGGGAATCAGGTCCCGGTCCAACTCCACAGCGGTAAGGCTGGGGCAGCGCTGCAGGAGCAGTTTGGTGATGGCGCCATGGCCGGGACCGATCTCGACGAGCCTGTCTGATGCCTTGGGCGCAATGGCGCGCACGATCCGCTCGATAATCGTTTCATCAACCAAAAAGTTCTGACCGAAGCGTTTGCGGGCTTTGTGCTGGAAAAAGTTGTCCATCAAATAATCTATTGCTCAAGATGCCATTAAGTGGGGTGCGTGCTTGGGGGTGCCTTACAGGCTATTCATGCTTGTGTTGTTTTGCCAACTGGATTGCCTCGGATAGGGCCGCCATCAGGCTGCCACTACTGGCGTTGCCGCTACCGGCAATATCTAGAGCCGTGCCGTGATCGACGGAAGTGCGGATAAAGGGCAGGCCCAGTGTGATATTGACGGCGCTACCGAACCCTTTGAATTTTAACACCGGCAGTCCCTGATCGTGGTACATGGCCAATACGGCGTCGCACCGGGCCAGTTGGGGTGGTGTAAACAGGGTATCGGCGGGAAGGGGACCGATCAGGTGAAAACCCTGTGTGCGCAGTCTGGTCAGGGCAGGTTCAATAATCTCCAGTTCCTCCCGCCCCAGGTGGCCGCCCTCCCCTGCGTGGGGGTTGAGTCCGCATACCCCGATTCGGGGTGAGTCTATACAGAACTGTGTGCGCAGGCCTTGGTGCAAAATCCCAATAACCTGCTCGAGGTGCGGGCCGGTAATGGCGGTACTGACATCTTTCAGGGGGAGGTGTGTGGTGGCCAGGGCCACGCGCAGCCCTTTGGCGGCGAGCATCATTACCACCTGCCCGACACCGGCCTGACGGGCAAGGAATTCAGTGTGTCCGCTAAAGGGGGTACCGGCGTCGTTGATGACCCCTTTGTGAACAGGACCGGTCACCAGGGCATCGAAATGCCTGCTAAGGCAACCTTGCGTGGCTATTTTCAGGGTTTTCAGAACATAGGGGGCATTGGCGGTATTCAGGACTCCGGGAAGCCCCGGCTCAGCCATGGGTACTGCCTGTACATAAAGGCTGCCGGGCGGTGTCCCGAGGACAGGGGATTGGGGGCCAAATGGCAAGAGTTGCAGGGGGAGATGTGTGTTGATGGCGGCTTGGCGCAGCAGTGCTGGGTCGGCGATGGCAACCAGTTGCGCTGCGCTGCCCTGTTGGGCCAGCTTTACCACCAGTTCCGGGCCTATACCAGCGGGCTCGCCGGGGGTGAGGGCAATTCTGGGTATCATCGGGCCGCCGGTTTTCTATGAGAATCAATAAACCGGCACAAGGGGCCGGTCTTGCCGCGATACCAGACCTTTACCGCTGTTCATTGCCGGAATTGGCCTCTGCCTCCTCAGACAGCTTGATTTCCACATAGGCCTGGTCGCGAATTTCACGGCGCCAATTCTGCAACTCCTCTTCGTAGCGGCGATTGCGCAACAAATTGGCGGCCTGATTGCGGATATATTGGTCCGTCATATCCTGCTTGCGGCGGCCTTCTACCATCAGTATGTGCCAGCCAAACTGGCTGCGAAAGGGCAGGCAGATTTCACCGATACTGGTCGTGTCCATGGCCTGGGTAAACTCGGGCACAAACTGCCCGGGCATAGACCAGCCGAGATCGCCACCGGAAAGCATAGAGCCAATATCTTCTGAGTTTTCGCGCGCCAATTCGGCAAAGTTTTCACTGGCCATGGCTTCTTTACGCAGCCCGATCAGTTTGTTGTAGGCTTCGTCGTCAGTGAGGATGGCGGAAGGCTTGAGCAGTATATGGCGTACCTTGGTCTGCTCAACCAGTTGCTCACCGGCGCCTTTCTGGGCGTGGATCTTGAGTAGGTGAAAACCGGCATCACTGCGGAAGGGTTCGGTGACCTCTCCCACCTTGAGGCCATTGAGTGCATCGGCAAACAGGGTGGGCAGCTCTACGGTTTTACGCCAACCCAGGTCGCCACCGGCGAGGGCGTTTTGCCCGGCGGAGTTGGCGATGGCCAGTTGGCGGAAGTCTGTACCCTTGCGGGCCTGTTGCAGCAGTTCTTCAGCCTTCTCGCGGGCCTGTGTGACCTCACTGGCGGGGGCGCTGGAGCTGATGGGGATCAGAATATGGCCGAGCTCATACTGGGGGGAGCGCCAGAACGCCCCCTCCTTGGAGCGGAGAAAGTTGTCGACATCCTGCTCGGTGATCTGGATACGCCGGTTGACACTGCCCTGCTCCACACGGCGAATCATAAGCTCCTGGCGAATTTGCTGGCGAAAGCTTTTCATGCTCATGCCATCTGTGCGCAGGCGCTGGCGAAACGCCTCCGGACTGACACCGGCATTCTGCTGTACCCGGGCGATCGCCTGATCGAGCTCTGCCTCAGAAATGGTGACCCCAGCTCGGGAGGCCATTTGCAACTGCAGCCGCTCAATAATCAGTTGTTCCAGTACCTGCCGGCGCAGTATATCCACCGGTGGCGCCTGCACCTGCTGAGCCTGGATCTGGGCTGTGATGGTATTCATGCGCTGCGCCAGTTCGCTGGCCATCACGACATCGTCATCGACAACCGCGACCACCTGGTCAAGTGTTTGTACTTGCGCCGTGACAGGGCCCCCGATCAGGGCGCAGGCAGCGAGAATGGAGGACAGGATAAATGTCGAGGTGAATTTCTGCGTTATTCTCATCACGGTTTCAGCTCTTCTCTCTGGTCAAAGTTGGCGATCCCCTGGGTCAGTATTTGGGTTACGGTTGCGCCGAAGCCGCCCAGACCTTTCAGTTGTATCTCGAGAAAGACGCCCTCGTCATACTCCAGATCCTCTGCCGCCACTATCCCGGCCAGGTTATTGTCCAGGGTGCGACGCCACACCAGGCGCGCACGATAGCAACAGTCGTCATATTCGATACCTGCCAGGTATTCCAGTTCCCGATCCAAAGTCAGATCATAGGCCGCGCCAGCCATTATAGCGGTATGGGGGGTAATGGGCAGAACGGCGGAGCTGTTCAGCTGCCGGGTGGAGGAATCCACCTCGTTACCATCCTCAATTCCCCTGATTCTGTCATTTCGAACGTAGTTATAACCGAGATTAAAAATCCTGGCATTATCGTCAAAGTAACGCAGGTTGAAGTTACCGCGGTTGATGTTATGTTCGGTGTCATCATAGACAAGTTCGCTGTCAATACGCAGGGACTGCAGGGGCCGGCTCTTCAAGCGTGCGGCCAGCTCGGATCGGGGCGTATTTTCTATGAGTTCGCGCAGTCCGATTTGCGAATCACTTGAATAGAAGGCTTGGCCGACACTGGCGGACAGTAATTCACGCCCGCTAACGGGGTCTATAAAGCGCGTAGTCAGGCCCAGGGCAATTCGATCGGCATCGTCTATACGGTCATTTCCGGTAAAACGGCTGTTCCGGAACAGCTGGTCATAACTGGAGGTAAACAGCGAAGTATCGTAGAGCAAATTATTGCTCAGTGGATCAATAGGGCCAATGTCATTAACGTCATCCCCGCTGATATCGAAAAAACCGCTCTGGTCGGCACTGCTGCTGATCAGGGTGAACAAACGGGGCTCCAGGGTCTGGACATAATCGCGGTTGAAAAGATATCCATCCCGCTCAAAATAGAGGCCTGTATCCAGAGTGAATTGGCCGGCGGAGGCACTCGGGGTGCTATTGGCATCCTCGGGCAGGAACAGGTCGCTGACTCGATACCCCAGGTAACGTGCGGCTATGCCGGGCTTGAAGTAGCCCCAGAGCCACGCCTTGTCCCATTGGAGTTCGTAATCCAGGCGTAGCCGATCCGCGTTAATAAAATCCCGGGTTCGACTGGTTACACTGTCCGGGTCGCCTATATCCCGGATAAATGTGATTGTCTGTGTATCCTGATGGTTCCATATTGTGGCTTCGTTTTGCAGGGATAACAGCCAGTCGCCCCAGCGGTAATCGCCGTCCACATCCAGGCGTGGCAACTGGGTAAATGCATCAAAGACGTCATTTTCTAACACCTGGTAGTCCTGGGCTCGAAGATTTACCCGCCAGTTCTCGAAATTGAGGCTACCCTGTACCGTCTGGTTCACCTTGGTTTCGGCATTGATTGCCAGGTTGGCGGTGCTCAGATCGCGGAAGTAATCAGGGTCACTGACCTGTGTGTAATCGATATAAGTACGCCAGACGCTGCCGCTGTAGCCGCCTGCCTGCTCAAGGTTAAATAGCCAGCGGTCCTCTCCTTTGTAGGGCAGCACCAGCTCTTGCGGAAAGCCCCTGCCGATCAATTCGCGGGAGAGGTCGTCATTGCCCCCCTTGTCATTGGGCAGATCCGCCGCCCGCACAATGGTGTTGAACACGGGGCTCAGGTGGCGGAACTCGACTTCCAGGCCGGTTCCGCGGTATTGGATATAGCGCGGGGTAATGGTCGCATCCATCTGAGGGGCGATATTCCAATAGTAGGGAACGGCACCGTCCCAGCCGTTTTTATCGCTATTGCTCAGTGAGGGGAACAGGAACCCCGACATGCGGGCATCGTCTACCGGGAAACGAAAATAGGGGAGATAGAGCACCGGAACGCCCATAATTTCCAGGCGCACGTTTCGTGCCACCCCCTGGCTCTCGACTTTATCGATATTGATTTCACCACCGCTCAGTCGCCAGAACTCTCTGCCCGGTTCGCAGCGGGTGTAGGTGCCGTCTGTCAGGGTCAATTCCCCACTGGCCTGGCGGGCAGCGAAGGCAGCGGTGCCGTGAATAAAAATGTCGTGTACCACGTAGGTGGCGTCTTCTATGGAGGCTGCATTACTTTCTGTATGCACTTCCGCCTCATTGCCGCGTACCAGTAAATTGGGCTCGCGCAGTTCGATAGCGCCGCTCAGGTAGGCGGTATTATTGGAGCGATTGATATCCACTTGATCCGCAAACAGCTGGCGGTACCCCTGGGTGATATGCACATTGCCGCTCAGTTCTGCGCTGCCGTCTTCCAGCCACATTGACTGCTCGGCGGTTGCGCGCAACGGGGCCTCGTCTGGTGGTAGGTCCGCTCCCGGATAGTGCCGGGGGGGGGCGACAAAGGTGCCCGAGCAAATCGCCGGTAATTTGGCCCGCGCCTCCGGGGGCAGCTCTGAACGGGGCAGCCAGTCCAGATACAGGTAGGGGTTGTAGTCCGGATCTGCCGTGGGCGCCTGTTCTGCGTTGGCACACAGGGATTGCGCAGCGATCAGGCCGATGGTGAGAGAGCGGGCTTGAGCATTTTTAGCGATCGCCAGCGCGAGGCGGTGCCACCGGGAGACTTCGAGCATTAAACGATATGTTCCGGCTATCTTGAGTGTGTCTTTTATCGGGATAAGCGTGCGACAGCTATCCAGCCGGGGCGCGCAAAAAATCTTCGCCTGATTCTACTTGAATGTAGATGTGGTTAATAGCCACAGGGTGGGGAGGTATTGCCATCGCTGGACGCCAAGGGCTGCAGGGTTACAATGCAGCCTAATAAATGGGAAACTGCCGCGGAATGAACAAGCGGTTGGCCGGTGAGATGGGTGAGGGTGTGTTGTGAGTGATGACCTGCGGCGCGAGCAGCTGGCTCGATGGGTGGGTCGAGCCCTGGAAATGGACAGGGCTGCCGCGCTCTTCGATCTCGCTGGAGATGCGGGCTTTCGGCGCTACTTCCGCACCGGCACAGAACCCCGCTTGGTGGCTGTGGACTCCCCACCCCAGCGCACCAATCCCGCCCGCTTTGTGGCTCTGGCGGATTACCTGCGGCGCAATGGCCTTCATACCCCGATGGTGATTGCGGCGGATACCACAAACGGCTTCCTCCTGTTGGAAGATCTCGGGGATATCCAATTATTCTGCGCGCTCAATAAGGACAGTGTTGAGGGCCTTTATGCAGAGGTCCTGAGCGAACTGCTGTGTTTGCAGCAGATACCCCGCGAAGAAGTGCTGTTGCCAACCTACAGCAGGGAACTGCTGCTGGCAGAGATGCGCATTATGCCGGAATGGCTGGCGGGAAAAATGCTTGGCTATCCCCTCGGTGCACAGGATGCGCAGTTGCTGGAGCGGACTTTCCGGCTTTTACTCGAAAGTGCTGCCGAGCAGCCACAGACCCTGGTGCACAGAGACTACCACAGTCGTAACCTGATGGTCCGGGGGGGGCAACGCCCCGGTATCATGGATTTCCAGGATGCTGTCTGGGGGCCGGTCACTTACGATCTTGCCTCCCTCTTGCGCGATTGTTACATACGCTGGCCGCGCGAGCGGGTAGTGCGCTGGGCCCTGGCCTATGCCGCTACTGCCGAATCGACGGGGATTTTGGAACCTGTGGCCCGGGAGAGGTTCTTACGTTGGTTCGACTGGATGGGCTTGCAGCGCCATATCAAGGTACTCGGCCTGTTTCCGCGCCTGTTGCTACGGGATGGAAAACAGGGATATTTAGACAATCTGCCGCTGGTGATTCGCTATGTGTTGGAAATATCCGAACGCTATCCTGAGTTGAGACCCTTTGGCGAATGGTTTCGCAGTGAGCTGCTGCCGCTGATCGAACAGCAACCCTGGTACAGCGATTACCGCATGGCCGGAGGTTAATGCAGGCAGGTTACAAAAAACAGGTCCCAAGAAATTTGTATAGATTAATAAGATGACTCACCGCACTAAGACGCCCCCGACCACTGCCATGGTGCTGGCCGCGGGCTTCGGGCGCCGCATGCGCCCGCTCACGGATCAAACGCCAAAACCCCTGCTGCCTGTTGCCGGAAAACCGCTTATAGAGCATGCCCTGGAGCGTCTGCAGGGTATTGGCGTCAGGCGCGTGGTGATCAACCTGGGCTATCTCGGTCAAAAAATCCGGGACTCCCTGGGCAGGGGGGAGCGCTGGGGGCTGGATATTCTGTATTCGCTCGAGCATGAAGAGCAACCACTGGGGACTGCCGGTGGCATCCTCAAGGCCATGCCGCTTTTGGGGGGTGCCCCCTTTCTGGTGGTCAATGGCGATGTCTGGTGTGACTTCGATTTGTCCCGGTGGGCGGCCCGGCCTTTGCCGAAGCATTGTCCGGGACGGTTGCTGATGGTACCAAACCCCCCGCACAACCCGGAGGGTGACTTCGGTATTGAGCAGGGGTTGTTGTCGGGCTGCTCCAGGCCCCGCTACACTTTTGCCGGTATCAGCTGGCTGCGACCGGAGATGCTCACCGGCTATGCGAAATTGCGTGATTGCTTTGGTCTGGGGGAGGTATTTACCTTTAATGAAGACAGGCTGCAGGCAGAGTTGTACACCGGAGACTGGTGTGACGTGGGTACCCCGGAGCGCCTGGAGCGACTGCACCGCCGGTTGGCCGCAGAATATTGAGTGACTAAGGGTGTTGAAATGTCAAAATACAAGATTGCCCCATCCATCCTCTCCGCCGACTTTGCGCGGCTGGGGGAAGAGGTGGAAACCGTGTTGTCAGCCGGAGCCGATTGGGTCCACTTCGATGTGATGGATAACCGCTATGTGCCCAATCTCACCATTGGTCCCATGGTGTGTCAGGCCCTGCGCAAACACGGCGTCGAAGCTCCGGTTGATGTGCATCTGATGGTGGAGCCGGTAGATGACATGATTCGTATGTTTGCCGATGCCGGCGCCAACTATATCACCTTCCACCCGGAGGCCTCCCGTCATCCGGACCGCTCCCTGCAGTTGATCCGCAGTCTCGGCTGCAAAGCTGGCCTGGCACTCAATCCGGCCAGCAGCCTGGATGCGGCCAAATATGTTATGGACAAGTTGGATATGATCCTGCTTATGTCGGTAAACCCTGGCTTTGGTGGCCAGAAGTTTATACCCGCTACGCTGACCAAACTCAGTGAAGCGCGCAGGATGATCGATGAATCCGGCTTTGATATTCGCCTGGAAATTGATGGTGGGGTAAACCGGGACAACATTGCGGACATTGCCGCCGCTGGTGCCGACACCTTTGTGGCGGGGTCCGCCATCTTTAACGCCCCGGACTACGCTGAGGCCATCGGCGCTCTGCGCAGGAGCCTGGGTTGAGCAATGCCCCGCGGTTGGGTTCTTGCCTGCCGCACGGGGGGTTTGTAAACTTGTGCGCCTTGTAAAGAGGGAATCTCCGTGAATCGTGCTGCCCCCCTGACTATCCGCTGGCGATGGCGCCACTGACCCGTTGAGGCGCAATCGGTAATCACTGCCAATTCGGCCGCCTTCCCCTTAGGTGCTGCCTATACTCGGGCGCCAAGCCAAAAAATACAAAGACAGACTGGAGTCTCTATGACCCCAAGCGAATACGCCCGGCTCGTGTCTGCGGGCTATAACCGGATACCGCTGGTGCGACGTGTACTGGCCGATATTGAAACGCCTTTATCCACCTACCTGAAGCTTGCTGCGGGGCCCTACAGCTACCTGTTCGAGTCTGTGCAGGGAGGGGAAAAGTGGGGCCGCTATTCCATTATCGGTCTGCCGGCGCGGACCCTGTTGCGGGTACGCGGCAATGTGGTGACCGTGGAACGGGATGGCGAAGTGGTGGAGAGTGAGACCTCTGCGGACCCACTGGCGTTTGTGGAGCGCTTCCAGAAACGTTACCGGGTGCCGGAATTGCCCGACCTGCCGCGCTTCCACGGTGGCCTGGTGGGCTATTTTGGCTACGACTGTGTGCGCTATATCGAATCGCGCCTGGCCTTAAGCGCGCCACCGGATACCCTGGGCAATCCCGATATTTTGCTGATGGTCAGTGATGAGCTGGTGGTGTTCGACAACCTGGCCGGTGCGGTGATCTTTATTGTACATGCCGACCCGGAGCAACCGGCTGCTTTCGAGCGGGTGCAGCAGCGCCTGGATCGGCTGGTCAGCAAACTCGCACAGCCGCTGCCGGATCTGGTGTCTCTGGACCTGGAGGGCATGGGTATCGAAGAAGGTGCCTTCTATTCCCATTTTGGTGAAGCTAACTTCAAGCGCGCGGTGGCGCGGGTTAAGGAATATGTCCTGGCCGGCGATGTGATGCAGGTGGTGCCGTCGCAGCGGTTATCCGTACCCTTCGATGCGCCGCCGTTGAACTTCTACCGCGCCCTGCGCAGTCTGAACCCCTCGCCTTATATGTATTTTCTCGATCTGGGGGACCACCAGGTAGTGGGGTCCAGTCCGGAGATCCTGGTGCGTCTGGAGGAGGGGGAAATGACGGTGCGCCCCCTGGCGGGCACCCGCCGTCGCGGTGCTTCGGAGGAAGAGGATCAGGCCCTGGAGAGAGAATTGCTGGCCGACCCAAAGGAGCGGGCGGAGCACCTGATGCTGATCGATCTGGGGCGCAACGACGTGGGGCGTGTGGCGGAAACCGGCAGTGTGCGGGTGACTGAGCAGATGGTGGTGGAGCGCTACTCCCATGTCATGCATATTACCTCTAATGTGACCGGCCATATCAGGGATGGCCTGAGCGGTATGGATGCCTTGCGCGCTGCGCTGCCTGCTGGCACCCTGTCGGGAGCGCCAAAGATTCGCGCCATGGAAATCATTGATGAACTGGAGCCAGAAAAACGCGGCATCTATGGTGGCGCTGTGGGTTATCTGGCCTGGAATGGCAATATGGACACCGCCATCGCTATCCGCACTGCCGTGATCAAAAATGGCCGGCTGTTTATCCAGGCCGGCGCCGGTCTGGTGGCGGACTCTGATCCCCAGTCCGAATGGGATGAAACCATGAACAAGGCCCGTGCGCTGTTCCGCGCAGCGGGCATGGCCCTGGCCAGTCGTTGTGATGCAGTAAAGACCGAGCAAAATGAGCGAAGCTAGTATTTCCCAAAAATTCACCTTTGTTGCACGCTGCCAGCGTATTGTTGCAGCGCCGCTGTTTAATCAGATGATTATCGGCATGATTTTGCTCAATGGGGTTGTGGTTGGACTGGAGACTTCCCGTTGGATGGTGGAGCATTTTGGCGCACTGCTCGGAGGCATCAATCAGCTGGTGCTGGGTGTGTTTATTCTGGAGGCGACGGTCAAGATTGCCGCCTATGGATCGCGCCCCTGGCGCTATTTTTCCAGTGGCTGGAATTGTTTTGATTTCACCATTATCGCCTTGAGCCTGATTCCCGCCGCGGGGCCGCTGGCAACCCTGGCTCGACTGGTGCGTGTACTGCGGGTTTTGCGCCTGGTGTCCGCTTTTCCGGAGTTGCGCGTTCTCGTGGATACCCTGCTGCGCAGCCTGCCGAGCATGCTGCATATTGCGCTGTTGATGGGAATTATTTTTTATATCTACGGCGTGGCCGGTTATTTTCTCTTCCACGAGGTTGACCCCGTACACTGGCGCAGCCTGCCAATCGCCCTGCTGAGCCTGTTTCGCATTGTTACCTTCGAGGACTGGACCGACATTATGTATATCGCCATGGAGGCAATGCCCTGGGCCTGGGTCTATTTTGTCAGCTTCGTAGTGATGGGGGCCTTCGTAATGATCAATCTGTTTATTGGGGTTGTGCTCAATAACCTGGAAGAGGCCAAATTGCGTCGTATGGATGAGATGTGCCTGCCGCCGAGCCAGACAGAGATACTGCGGGAACTGCGCGCCACCCAGCTGTCTTTGGTACGTTTGCAAAAGCGCATGGAAGCAACCACTTATTCACCAAAGGTTATGGGGGCCGTGCAATGATTTTGATGATAGACAACTACGACTCCTTTACCTGGAATGTGGTGCAGTATCTGCAGGAGCTGGGCGCGCAAGTTGAGGTCAAACGCAACGACGAGTTTGCGCTTGAGGAGATTGAGGCAATGTCACCGGAGAAAATTGTGATCTCGCCGGGGCCCTGCACACCCAATGAGGCGGGTATTTCTCTCGATGTGATTCGCCGCTTTGCCGGCAGGATCCCAATACTGGGGATTTGCCTTGGCCACCAGAGTATCGGTCAGGTCTTTGGCGGCAGGGTGGTGCGTGCACGCCGGGTCATGCATGGTAAAACCTCCCCTATAGTGCACAATAACCTAGGGGTATTTCACGGTCTTTCCAATCCCTTCGAGGCGACGCGCTACCACTCCCTGGTGGTGGAAAAAAACAGTTTGCCGGAATGCCTGGAAATCACCGCCTGGACCGAAACCGAAGACGGTGAGATAGATGAAATCATGGGGTTGCGCCACCGTGAACTGGCGATTGAGGGGGTGCAGTTTCATCCAGAGTCCATCCTCACCGTGCACGGCCACGACATGGTGCGAAATTTTCTCGAGTCCTGATTTTCTGGGACAAATGACTGCGGGACAGGGTGCTGCCTGTCCCGCACAATAAACCACAGAGCAGGGCCAAGGGGAGAACCATGAATATTCAACAGGCTATCGCCAAGCTGGTGGATGGCGAACATCTCACCCGTGTGGAAATGCGCGAGACCATGGGCCAGATTATGCGTGGAGAGGCGGAGGAGGCGCAGATTGGCGCGCTGCTGATCGCAATGCGTATCCGCGGCGAAACCGTCGGTGAAATCGTGGGTGCCGTGGAAACCATGCGTGCGCTGGCTACCAAGGTAGAGTTGAGTCTGGATAATACTGTGGATATTGTCGGCACCGGTGGCGACGGCGCCAACCTTTTCAATGTTTCCACTGCCAGCAGCTTTGTCGCGGCGGCGGCGGGGGCCAGGGTGGCCAAGCACGGCAATCGCTCCGTTTCCTCCAGCAGTGGTTCTGCCGACCTGCTCGAGCGCGCGGGCGTTTTTCTTGAGTTGAGTCCGGAACAAATGGCCCGCTGTGTGGAAACCATCGGTATTGGCTTTATGTTTGCCCCCAGTTTTCACAGTGCGGTACGCCATGTGGGACCGGCACGCAAGGCACTGGGATTGCGCACCATCTTCAATCTGCTCGGTCCCATGACCAATCCCGCTGGCGTCAAACGCCAGGTGATCGGTGTTTATGACAAACGTTATTGTCGGTTGCTGGCAGAGGTGCTACAGCACCTCGGTTCGGAACATGTACTGGTGCTGCACAGCGATGATGGTCTGGATGAAGCCAGTCTCGCCGCGGACACGTTTGCCGTGGAGTTGAAATACGGGGCCATTACAGAATTTCTGGTGCGTCCGGAGGACTTTGGCCTGAAGCGCCGCGACCTGAGTGGTCTCAGTGTATCCGACTCCGAGGAGTCCCTGGCGTTAATTCGCGATGCTCTCGGCAAGCGCTCGACCGCAAAGGGACAAAAAGCTGCGGATATTATTGCCCTGAATGCCGGTTTGGCCATTTATGTGAGTGGTGTAGCGGCTACCGCCCGGCAGGGTGTCGCCATGGCACAAGATGCTATCCACAGTGGCCTTGCCGCCGAGAAAGTCAATGACCTGGCTGCTTTTAGTAGTGCCTCTCGTCCGGAGGAAGTGCGATCGTGAGCACACCGACTATTTTAAATAGCATTATTGCGCGCAAATGGCAGGAAGTGCTAGAGCGTAAGTGCCGGTGCGCACTGGAAGAGATGCGTTTGCGTGCACAGAACCAGGCCCCGGTGCGGGACTTCGTGGCTGCACTGGAGCGCAAGATTGCCGAAGGCGAAGCGGCGGTGATTGCGGAAATCAAAAAGGCCTCTCCCAGCAAGGGGGTGATTCGCAAGGATTTTTTGCCTGCGGAAATTGCCACCAGCTATGAAAAGGGCGGTGCCGCCTGCCTGTCGGTACTGACCGATGTTGATTTCTTCCAGGGCGCCGACAGCTATTTGCAACAGGCGCGCAACGCGGTACGTCTGCCGGTATTGCGCAAGGACTTTACCGTGGACCCCTATCAGGTTTACGAGGCGCGGGCTATCGGGGCCGATTGCATATTGCTGATTGCCGCCTGTCTGGAAGATCAGCAAATGCAGGATCTCAACGGCTTGGCACGGGAGCTTGACCTGGATGTGCTGGTGGAAGTGCACAACCGTCAGGAGTTGGAGCGCGCGCTGGTTATGCCGAATCGTTTGATCGGTATCAACAACCGCGACCTGCACACCTTCGAGGTACATCTGGAAAACACGTTTAAATTGCTCGACCTGGTGCCCTCCGACCGCATTGTAGTGACCGAAAGCGGCATTCATACCACCGATGATGTCGCGGCCATGCGTGGGCACAGTGTTGATACATTCCTGGTGGGAGAGGCGTTTATGCGCGAGCGGGAGCCTGGGCGTAAATTGATGGAAATGTTTAACTAAGCTGTAATTTTTCTTTGCGGCAGAATGAAAAAGGCGATTATAGAATCGCCCTTTCGTGTTCTGTGCGGTCGGGTTGACTCAGCGGGTGCCGTAGACCACCATGGTTTTGCCTTTTACGGAAACCAGGCCCTGCTCTTCCAGGGTTTTCAGCACCCGCCCCACCATTTCCCGGGAACAGCCGACGATACGGCCGATTTCCTGGCGGGTAATTTTAATCTGCATCCCCTCGGGATGTGTCATTGCGTCCGGCTCATTGCACAGGTCCAGCAGGGTGCGCGCCACGCGGCCGGTGACATCCAAAAATGCCAGGTCGCCGACCTTGCGTGTAGTGTTGCGCAGGCGGCCCGCCATTTGTGTGGCCAGGGCAAACAGGAACTCGGGGTGCTGGCGGGTCAACTCCTGGAATTTGGTATAGGAGATTTCCGCCACTTCGCACTCGGTCTTAGTGCGTACCCAGGCACTGCGGGTATCCTGATCAAAGAGCCCCATTTCACCGAAAAAATCCCCATCATTCAGGTAGGCGACGATCATCTCGCGGCCCTCGTCGTCTTCAATCAGAACGGTCACCGAGCCGCGCATAATAAAATAAAGGGATTCACAGCGGTCGCCGGCATAGATAATCGTGCTCTTGGCCGGGTAGCGGCGCCGGTGGCAGTGGGCCAGAAAGTCTTCAATATTGCCGGTGGTTGTGGATTCTTCGATAGCAACCGTCACGATGTATTCCTCATTTTTGTCTCGTGCTCTTTCCAGGCTTGAGCAACTGAGCACTGTTGAATTATCGCGCGAAAAAAGCGTCCCCAACAGAGGCTGGCTGTGGCAAAGTTCCACATTGTGACCTGTGACACTCTGGCGCTTGTGGGATTGGACTTCAGTATGGCCCAGGTGTTACTGGCGTCTGCTGAAATAGTGCTCTGGGGCATTTCGCGCGGAGGCGTGCAGACACTATACCGGAAATAGGCCGACACCGAGATAAACTTGCACAATATGCTAAGCTTTGTGACTTGAAATTTTGTGGGGGGATGCGGATGCAGGGCAAGGTAACCTGGGTCAGTGATTTGATGTTTGTGGGTGAAGCCGGCAGTGGTAATGCGGTGGTGATGGAAGGCGGGCGCACCAATAACGGTGTTCGCCCCATGGAAATGATCTTGCTCGGCGTCGGTGGTTGTGCTGCCTATGATGTCGTTTCTATTTTGCAAAAAGCACGTCAGGATATTATTTCCTGTCATTGTGCATTGGATGGGATACGTCCGGATACAAGCCCCTCGCCGTTTGAACGGATAGAAATGGAATTTGTAGTGCGAGGCCGCGGACTGAAAGAAAGTCATGTGGCGCGCGCGGTGAAGCTCTCTGCGGAAAAGTATTGTTCTGCCTCTATTATGCTGCGCAATGCAGGGGTGGAAATAGTGCACCGCTACCGAGTCGAGGAGGCGTGATTGATCCACTGCCCGACTCACCGGGTGGCGTTAAAACCGGGTGTTCGAAACCATTTTATGGCCGCGCAGCGATATACCCTTAAGCCATTTGCGTTACCCGCCAAGCCACAATCGCCGCCTGGCGCATTGCCGTCAGATTCTATAGCTGGCAGAGGTCATCACTTTTGCCACCAGCGACATGAGGCCTTTAACAGGTTCGGGAAAACGGCGCCCACCGGCAGCCAGTGCGGCATGGGCGTGCTCCTCCTCGTCGATCAGCATCTGCTTCACCACCGCGCGGCTTTTCTTGTCCTGGCTCGGCAGTTTTTCCAGGTGGTTCTGCAGGTGTTGGCATACCTGCTCCTCGGTAGCGGCCACAAAGCCCAGGCTGATGTGATCGCCGATTTTGCCGGCGGTGGCGCCAAGGCCGAAGGATAGGCCGTACCATAGGGGATTGAGCCTGCTGGGTCGGCTGTCCAACGCCTGCAGGCGCTGTTCGCACCAGGCCAGGTGATCGATCTCCTCATCGGCGGCGCGCGCCATTTCACCGCGCACTTTCGGCAATTTCGCTGTGAGTGCCTGGCCCTGGTAGAGCGCCTGGGCGCAGACTTCGCCGCTGTGATTGACTCGCATCAAGCCGGCGGCATGCCTGCGCTCAGCGCTGCTGAGTTCGGCCTCCGCCTCGGCCCTGGCGGGAGAAGGCCGCCCATGGCAGGGTGCGCCGGGGCTCAGGGTGCGCAGGGCCCGGTCCGCCTGAATAAGCAAGCGGTCGAGCCCGCTCAGATGGCGTTCACCCGCAGGCAGCACTCGCTGCTGCGTTGACCCCTGGGTGCAATCGTCCCGTGTAGTTTTCATGGTTGCTCACCGGCAGTGACCTCTTCTCTTTCGATCGCGCGATAGCCAATATCCCTGCGATAGAAGACACCATCCCAGTATATCCCGCGAGCCGCCGCATAGGCATTGGCCTGGGCATCGGCAACACTGTCGCCCAGGGCTGTGGCGCACAGGACCCGACCGCCGCTGGTTACCACTCGGTCGCCATCTTCGGCGGTACCGGCGTGAAAGATTTTTGCACGGTCGCTGTCAGCGCTCTCCAGGCCGCCAATGGCGTCGCCCCTGCGGTAGCTGCCGGGGTAGCCGTGTGCGGCGAGCACCACACCGAGGGCGGGACGCGGGTCCCATTCGGCCTCTGCTTTGTCCAGCTTGCTATCCAGGGCGGCCAGGCACAGGTCCACCAGATCGGACTTGAGGCGCATCATGATGGGCTGGGTTTCCGGATCGCCAAAGCGACAATTGTACTCGATGACTCGCGGTGTCCCTTCCGGGTCGATCATCAGCCCCGCGTAAAGAAAGCCGGTGTAGGGCATGCCCTCTGCAGCCAGTCCCTGCACGGTAGGCTCAATCACTTCTTTCATAATGCGCTGGTAAATACTGTCGGTGACCACCGGAGCGGGGGAATAGGCGCCCATGCCACCGGTATTGGGGCCAGTGTCGCCATCGCCAACCCGCTTGTGATCCTGGCTGGTGGCCATGGGCAGTATGTTCTTGCCATCGACCATCACGATAAAGCTGGCCTCTTCGCCCTGCAGAAATTCCTCAATCACCACCCGACAGCCGGCATCGCCAAAGGCGTTACCGGACAGCATATCCCGCACTGCCAGTTCGGCCTGCTGCTCGGTTGCCGCCACGATCACGCCTTTACCTGCGGCGAGGCCGTCCGCTTTCACGACGATTGGAGCACCGCGTTCACGGATATATTCAATGGCCGGGTGAATCTCGGTGAAATTGCGGTAAGCGGCGGTGGGAATCTTGTGACGCTGGAGAAAATCCTTGGTAAAGGCTTTGGAGCCCTCCAGTTGGGCGGCACCCTTGCGGGGGCCGAAAATGGCGAGGCCGCGGCCATTGAAAAAGTCTACAATACCGTCAACCAGAGGTGCCTCGGGGCCGACAATGGTGAGTGCCACCGCATTCTCCTCGGCAAAATCTGCCAGGGCGGAGAAGTTGTCCACACCGATGGCAACGTTTTGCAGCCCGGTTTCACGTGCGGTGCCGGCATTCCCCGGTGCCACAAATACGGTTCCCACAGCCGGATTTTGCGATGCCTTCCACGCCAGCGCGTGCTCGCGGCCACCGGCACCGACAACCAATACATTCACTGTTAAATCCCCCCTAAATAGATCCGATTGGCCTGTTGAGCCGATATTTGATGCGCTAGTTTAACGCGGAATCGGTGCGGGGAAAGCTTTGCCGCCGCTATGCTTGCGCCAGACTGGGGCTGTCACAGGCCCGGCCCCACGCCTGTCTAATGGCGGAAGTGGCGTAAGCCGGTAAAGACCATGGCCATATCGTGCTCGTCCGCTGCCGCGATCACCTCTTCGTCGCGCAGGGAGCCGCCCGGTTGGATGACCGCTTGGATGCCTACGGCAGCGGCATTGTCGATGCCGTCGCGGAAGGGGAAGAAGGCGTCTGAGGCCATCACGGAGCCCTGCACTGAGAGGCCTGCCTGCTCAGCCTTGATCGCGGCAATGCGCGCGGAATTGACACGGCTCATCTGGCCTGCGCCCACGCCGATGGTGCGACCGCCCTTGGCGTAAACGATCGCATTGGATTTGACGAACTTGGCCACCTTCCAGGTAAATAACAGGTCGCGAATTTCCTTTTCTCTGGGCTGGCGCCTGGAGACCACTTTCAGATTTGCAGCGGTAACGATAGCGTCGTCACGCTCCTGTATCAGCAGGCCACCGTTGACGCGCTTGTAGTCCAGCTCTGGCACGGGTTTGGCACTCCACTGGCCGCACACCAGTAGGCGCAGATTCTTCTTCTCTGCAACAGCCCGCCTGGCCTCTGCGGAGACAGATGGCGCAATGATCACTTCGACAAACTGGCGTTCAACAATAGCTCGGGCTGTGGCGCCGTCCAGCGTGCGGTTAAAGGCGATAATGCCGCCGAATGCGGACTCGCTGTCGGTGGCAAAGGCCAGGTCGTACGCCTTGTGGAGCGTTTTGGCAACGGCCACACCGCAGGGGTTGGCGTGCTTGACGATCACACAGGCGGGCTCGTCGAAAGCTTTCACACACTCCAGCGCCGCGTCGGTGTCGGCAATATTGTTGTACGACAGCGCTTTACCCTGCAACTGGGTGGCGGTGGCAACACACGCCTCGGCAGGGTTGGTCTCAGTGTAGAAAGCGGACTTCTGGTGAGGATTCTCACCGTAGCGCAGATCCAGTTTCTTGATGAACTGGCTGTTGTAGGTGTGTGGGAACCGTTGCTTTTCGCTGCCCTTGAGAGTACCCAGGTAGTTGGCAATAGCACCGTCGTAAGCGGCGGTGTGCTCGAAGGCTTTCACCGCCAGGCCAAAGCGGCTGGCGTGGCTGAGCGCGCCATCGCTGGCTTTCATCTCATCGACAATGCCTGCGTAATCGCCGGCATTCACTACAATAGCGACGTCCTTGTAGTTCTTGGCAGCGGCGCGCACCATGGTGGGGCCGCCGATGTCGATATTTTCGATTGCATCTTCCAGCGAGGCGTCCGGTTTGGCCACAGTCTGTGTGAACGGATAGAGATTTACGACTACCATATCGATCGGGACAATGCCGTGCTCGTCCATTACGGCGTCATCGGTGCCGCGGCGGCCGAGGATGCCGCCGTGTACCAGAGGGTGCAGGGTTTTCACGCGCCCATCCATCATCTCGGGAAAACCGGTGTAGCTGGAGACTTCCATGACCGGAATGCCGGTTTCTTCCAGTTGGCGATGGGTGCCACCGGTAGAGAGGATTTCAACGCCCATTGCGCAGAGTTGCCGGGCAAACTCTATGATGCCGCTTTTGTCGGAGACGCTGATCAGTGCGCGGCGGATCGCTACCTTGTCTGTCATTGCACTTGGTCCAACTGATTCTTCAAAGGATTCGCCACCGGGTTTCTGCCAGGTTTTCAGTGCGGTGGGGAAATCACGGTGGGGAAATAGGGAAGGGGGGTGAGAGACCTCACCCCCCTTCGTGCTATTCACTCTGTCGACGGCTTACAGCAGTCCGTAGCGCTTCAGTTTCTTGCGCAGTGTGCCGCGGTTGAGACCCAGCAGCTGAGCGGCGCGGGTCTGGTTATGGCGGGTATATTTCATCACGACCTCAAGCATAGGTGCCTCTATCTCTGACAGCACCATGTCGTAGACTTCGGTCACCATCTGGCCGTCCAGATGGCGGAAGTAGTTTTCCATCGCCTGCTCAACAGCATCGCGCAGGGATTGCTGTTGAGGCTGTGCTAATTGAGTTTGCCCCTTGGAGGATACCTCTTCGCTGCCAGTATCCGGAATCAATACGTCATTGTTCATGCCGCTTGTGCCCCTCTCGTTATTCGGCGTTCAAACCACTCGTGAACGCTGGCATTTTGTACTTCTGCGCTCTCTATCTGGAAAAAGGTCTTGCGGAAGGACTCGCTGTTCGCAAGTGTCTTCAAGTACCAGCCCACGTGCTTGCGGGCGATACGGACCCCCATCAGCTCACCGTAAAACCGGTGCAGCTCACCTAAGTGGGTGAGCAGTATTTCTCTGACTTCATCCAATGTCGGTTCGGGTAGCCGCTCACCGGTGGCGAGGAAATGGGCTATCTCCCGAAAAATCCAAGGTCGTCCCTGTGCGGCGCGACCGATCATAACCGCCGCTGCGCCAGTGTAATTGAGCACCTCGCGGGCTCTGTCGGCACTGGTGATATCGCCATTGGCAAAAACCGGGATTTTTACCCTGGATACAATGTCGGCAATGGTATCGAATTCAGCTTCCCCGTGGTACCCGCAGGCGCGCGTACGACCATGCACCGCGAGTGCAGCGATCCCGGCATCCTCGGCCATTTTGGCGATAGTGATGCCGTTGCGAAAATCCGGGCACCAGCCGGTGCGAATTTTCAGTGTCACTGGAACCGAAGCCGATTGCACGACAGCCCGGAGAATGTCCGCAACCAGCTTTTCATCTCTCAGCAGGGCTGAGCCTGCAGCCCTTTTGCACACTTTTTTTGCCGGGCAGCCCATATTGATATCGATGATTTTCGCACCGCGACGCACATTCTCCCGGGTGGCTTCGGCCATCATGCCGGGGTCGCCACCGGCGATCTGCACCGATACGGGGGCCGTTTCACCGCAGTGATCCAGGCGCAACCGGGACTTGCGGCTGCCCCACAGGCGGGTGTCCGACGTCACCATTTCCGAAACCGCCAGTCCTGCACCGAGTTGGCGGCACAATTGGCGAAAAGGGCGGTCGGTCACGCCGGCCATGGGTGCCAGAATTACCGGACTGTCGATAATATAAGGGCCTATGGCAGTGGGCACGGCAGCTCCGTTGGCTCTGGGAGGGGCCGCTCAAGACCCAGGCAAAACAGCGGCCTATGATAGCGGCTGGTGGTGTATTGGAAAAGCGAAAAAGCGGACAATTTGATCGATTCCTGTGCATTTAGCCTGCGGAGTGGTCAATTTTAGTTGTTTTAGGCGCCAATTTAATGGGAGATATTGGGATAAAGCCAAGCTTCAATGTGTGATAGCCAGCTCGTAGTTTACCGCTTCCGCACCGGGATCCACTATCTCGATGGCGAGATGAATCGGGCTTGCCGGCGGCATCAGTTTGTGGCCCGCCAGTTCGCCCTGGAGATATTCCTTAGGCGTAAACCGGCGGCTGGCTACCGCTTTGTCCTTCAGGTCCGTGAACTGCAATAACAGGCGGGGAAAAGGCTGGGGATAGGGTGCCGTATTGAGTAGGACTGCATCCACCACCAGGGCTCCCTTGCGCTGGGGGTGGCTGCGTACCATCAGGTTGGAAGCCTGTATGGCACCGGGGTCCCTGAGCTGGGGCAGGGAACAGCCGAACAAAGGGCAGGTCGCGGTGTAGAAGCTGCGCCAGGGCTGTTTTTTGTTAAGATTGTCGAACTGGAAATAAGCCACCTGCGCGAGCAGTGTAAGAGCCAACAGGGGCAGCAATAGCCCCCAAAACCAGGGGCGTGCGACTTTTTGCTGTGGTGAGCCCCAGACTATTTCCACAGGCGCTGGCTGAATGGAGGAAATCAGCGGCTCGCCTTCCGGTTCCGTACCGACTTTATCCACGGAAGTAAAAAAGGGCTCCCTGCGCTCTCCAGCCCCCAGAGGCTCGGAAGCCCCTTGTGCTGACAGTGCAGCTCTAGAGGGTGTATTGCAAGCATCGCTTTGTGATCTTTCCCCAGCGCCGATCTGTGGGGCGTTTGCCAGCCTGGTGGGGGCAGTGTCTGAGTCACAGACAGGATCTCCGTCGGGCTTGAGCACATCGTCGAGGTTTTCTTCGAGCCTTTCCTCCGGAACCCTTTCAGGGCGCGGTACCTGCCAATCACTATCACCAAATGCATCTCCGATGGAGGAGGCTGAATCCCCTTCACTGTGCGTATCCACCGGAGTCGGTTCCGCCGCAGCCTCTCTCTTCGGCATTGGTTGTCGGGTCGATGGGGGTTTGGTCGGGGACTTCCACCGTTTCTCTGTTGTCGGTTTAACGGCATCCAGTTCCATATCATCGTGGATCAGGAGGTCGTCGTCTTCGAGCAATGTCTCCAGGCTGTTGGAGATATTGGCGTCTTTATCATTGAAGACGATGTTTTCATCTGCACGGAAAACCTGCAGGCAGGAGCCACAACGCACTGCGCCGCGCGCGGCGCGCAGTTGCTGTCCGTTGACATGAAATGCGGTGTTGCAATGGGGGCAGCGGGTAACCAGTTGGGACATTCGATTGTGGCGCAGTGTATTTTGCGTTCAAGTCTACCAGCCTCCCCGGCCCCCGCGTAGTGGCGGTTAGCGCATTTGGGTAATACGGGTGCCGCTCAGGCGCACCCAGCCCCCCTGTTCCCGCTCTTTATCGAATGCAACATGTTGTCTGTAGGCCGCCTTCACCTGCTTCGCCTGGGAGGCGAGGATACCCGACAGACAGATGCGCCCGCCGACTCTGGTCAGGCCAATCAGCTCGCATGAGAGATCCATCAAGGGGCCCGCAAGGATGTTGGCGAACATGATATCCGCGGGCTCCCGTGGCATCTGTGCCGGCAGGTAGACCGGAAAGCGCTCGGGATCAATACCGTTGCGCGCGGCGTTGTCGCGGCTGGCGATCAGCGCCTGCGGGTCAATATCGGCCCCCATGGCGTGTTCGGCACCAAGGAGCAGGGCGCCGATACCCAGGATGCCGGAACCGCAGCCGAAGTCGATCACGTTGCGGCTTTGCAGAGGTTCCCCGGCCAGCCACTGCAGGCACAGAAATGTGGTGGGGTGGGTGCCGGTACCGAAGGCAAGACCGGGATCGAGCATCAGATTGGTCGTCTCCGGGTGCGGGGGCTGACACCAACTGGGACAGATCCACAGGTTTTCGCCACACTGGATGGGCTTGTAGTGGGACATCCACTCGCGCTCCCAGTCTCTGTCCTCCAGTGGCTCCCAGCGGGCATTGGGCAGCTGTGCACAGAGAAAGGCGGCGGCTTTGGCTTCTGTGACCGCAGTGTTGATTTCCGCATCGAACAGGCCGGTCACCCGTGTCTGATCCCACAGGGGCACCTCGCCGAGAGCGGGTTCGAGAATAGGTTGATCTGCGTTGTCCTGCAGGGAGACGGATACGGCGCCGGCAAAAAGCAGAGCCTCTTCGATTTTTTCTGCATACACGCGATCAGTATCGACGCGAAGTTGTAGCCAGGGCATTGGGGTTCCGTGGTGAGTAACTGCGGATTGGAGCGGGCTCGCGCATAGGTGTTTTCGGCGGTTACTGCCATCCATGGCGCCGGGATTCGTCGTCGGGCTACACAATGTGTGCCGGTCGGTACGGCATTACAGCCCCAGCTTTTTCTCCAGATAGTGGATATTCACCCCGCCCCTGGCAAAGGCCTCATCCCGCACCAGTTCCTCCTGCAGAGGAATATTGGTTTTGATACCGTCCACCACGAGTTCGGACAGGGCAACGCGCATACGCGCCAGGGCGGTGTCGCGGTCCTCCCCATGGGTGATGACTTTGGCGATCATCGAATCGTAGTTGGGGGGTACCGAGTAGCCCGAGTACAGGTGAGAGTCCACGCGCACCCCGAAGCCGCCGGGCATATGGAAGTTGTTCACCGTGCCCGGGCACGGGAAAAAGGTGCGCGGGTCTTCCGCGTTAATACGACACTCGAAGGCATGGCCGCGAATGACAATGTCTTCCTGCGTTAGGGAGAGTTTCTCGCCGGTACAGACGCGGATCTGCTCCTTGATCAGGTCGATACCGGTGACCATTTCGGTAACGGGGTGCTCCACCTGGATGCGGGTATTCATCTCGATAAAATAGAAGTTTTGGTCTTCGTAGAGAAACTCGAAGGTGCCGGCACCGCGGTAGCCGATTTCGATACAGGCCTGTACACAGGCCTCCTGCACATCCCGGCGCACGGCATCGGGAATCCCCGGAGCAGGGGCTTCCTCAAGCACTTTCTGGTGGCGGCGCTGCAGGGAACAGTCGCGGTCGCCCAGATGCACAGCATTGCCCTGGCCATCGGACATCACCTGGATTTCCACATGGCGCGGGTTCTGGAGGAATTTCTCCATATACACGGTGCCATCACCGAAAGCGGCTTGCGCTTCGGATTTTGTGATGGCGATGGTGTTGACCAGATCCGCCTCACGCTCGACCACGCGCATACCGCGGCCGCCACCGCCGGAGGCGGCCTTGATAATAACCGGGTAGCCGATCTTGCGCGCGATCTCCATACAGCCCTCGCGGCTGTCTGGCAGCGGGCCATCGGAGCCGGGGACTGTGGGAACGCCGGCTTTTTTCATTGCGGCGATAGCCGAAACCTTGTCACCCATCAGGCGGATCACATCCGCGGTGGGCCCGATAAAGGTGAAGCCACTCTTTTGCACCTGTTCCGCGAAATCGGCGTTCTCAGCCAGAAAGCCGTAGCCGGGGTGCACGGCCACCGCATCGGTGATTTCCATCGCGGAAATAATGGCCGGTACATTCAGGTAGCTTTGCGGTGATGGGTTGGGGCCAATGCACACCGACTCATCAGCCAGGCGCACGTGCTTCAGATTGCGGTCCACCAGGGAGTGCACTGCGACTGTGGCGATGCCCATTTCCTTACAGGCGCGTAAAATCCGCAAGGCGATTTCGCCCCGGTTGGCGATCAGGATCTTGTCAAACATGGTCACTACCCCGCTCAGACAATGGTCACAAGCGGCTGATCAAATTCCACTGGCTGGCCGTCTTCCAGCAGAATGGCTCCGATAGTGCCGGCCTTGTCGGCTTCGATCTGGTTCATCATCTTCATCGCCTCGACAATGCAGATGACATCACCAACCTTGACTTTCTGACCCACCCTAACAAAGGGCTCGGCACCGGGGCTGGGTGCCGCATAGTAGGTGCCTACCATGGGTGACTTCACCGCGTGGCCACTGGTCTCCGGCTTGGATTCCATTTCACTCACGGCCGCGCTTGGCGCTGGCGTCGCCGGTGCAACAGGCGCGGGTGCGCTGTACACCGGAGCGGCGGGCTGTGCAGCGCTACCTCCGCGGCTGATGCGCACGGACTCTTCGCCCTCCTTGATCTCCAGCTCGCCGATATCCGATTCCTCGAGCAGTTCGATAAGTTTTTTAATTTTGCGGATATCCATAGTTCAATCACTCGCAGGTTTGACTCGTTGATGTCGGGGCGCCATACCCAGCTGGTGTATGGCCGCCTGTAGGGCCAGTGTGTAGCTGTGCGGGCCGAAGCCAGATACTACGCCACAGGCCAAGTCGGAAAGATAGGAACGGTGCCTGAAGGTCTCCCTGGTGTGGGGGTTGGACAGGTGCAGTTCAACAAAGGGTATGGCAACTGCCGCCAGGGCGTCCCGCAGGGCCACGCTGGTGTGGGTAAAGGCCGCTGGGTTGATGACGATAAAATCGACATCGGTAGTCGCAGCCAGGTGGATGCGATCCAGCAGGGCCGACTCGCTGTTGCTTTGCATGGTCTCCAGCTTGTGGCCGGCCGCTTTGCACTGGCGCTCGGCGGCCTGGTTGATTTCCGCAAGTGTGGTGGCACCGTAAATGTGCGGTTCCCGGCTGCCGAGCAGGTTGAGGTTGGGGCCGTGCAGAAGAAGAATTTTGGCCATAGTTTGCTCTGGGGAAGTTGCCGAAAAAGTCACAAAAAAGGAATTTGTCGTGGTTATTTCGCGGGTTAAGCCGAAGTTGGACCGTGTTGTTCGAGTGTGCCGCAAAAATGACCCTCTGTCCATGCATTCCGGGCGGTTTATAGAAGTTAGCGACAATTCGGCGATATTTACCTAAAGTTGGCGCAAGATATAGGGATTGAGGCTTTATTGGCCAGATGAATGGCTGTAAAGGCAGGGCTTCCCTTTACGGGGTAGAAGAGGTGCTCACCCCGCCTTGGGCGGCGGCCTCAAGCTCCACCAGCAATTCACTGCGCGAAAGTATCTGCGGCAGGACCTTGGCTTCACCGCCGCCGGCGGGGTAGAGAAGGTACAAGGGGACGCTGGTGCGCTTGTACTTGGCCAGCAGCGCACTGATGTGGGGGTCCTGGTTGGTCCAGTCCCCCTTGAAGGCCACAATCCCGAGTTGTTCGATGGCACGGCTCACGGCACCGCTCGACAGCACCACTTGCTCATTCACCAGACAGGTGAGGCACCAGGCTGCGGTCATGTTGGCCAGTACCGCGCGACCTTCGCTGCGTGCGACATCCAGTTGCTGGGCCGAATAGGGTTGCCAGTAGTCGCTGGATTCTTGTTGGGCCTGGGGTAGGGTGCTGAGACGCGGCAATAATAATACCGCAAAGGCCAGCGCCACCGCCGCCACACAACCCCGCAGCCAGCGCCACTGGTAGCGAGGCCACAACCATAGGGCAAAGGCGATTGCGACAGCGCCGGTGAGTGCCAGCGCGACACCATCCCCCCCGGTTTGCCGCCCCAAAACCCACAGCAGCCAGACTGCGGTCAGATACATGGGGAAGGCCAGCAATTGCTTGAGGCGATCCATCCAGGGGCCGGGGCGCGGCAGCTTCTCCGCCAGTGCGGGTAGGTAAGTCAACAACAGGAAAGGCGCGGCCATACCGGCGCCCAAGGCGGCAAAAATGCTGAGTGCCGGCACAGCCGGCTGCGTCACAGCGAATCCCAGTGCAGACCCCATCAGCGGTGCCGTGCAGGGGCTGGCCACCAGAGTGGCCAGGGCGCCGGAAGCGAGGGAACCGCCCCAACCCCGGCTGTTGTTCAGGTGACCGCCAATGCCCATCAGGCTGCTTCCGAGTTCGGTGACTCCGGAAAGGCTGAGCCCCATCACAAAGAACAGGTAAGCCAGGGCGGCCACCAGCCAGGGGGACTGTAGTTGGAAGCCCCAGCCGATCGCTTCGCCGCCGGCGCGCAGCACCAGCATTACCGCGGCAATGGCGACAAAACTCAGAATAACGCCAGCGCTGTAGGCCCAGCCGTGGTGGTGGCGCTGGCTGGCACTCTGCGCTGCCTGACTCACCGCCAGTAGTTTGATCGAGAGCACCGGGAAAACACAGGGCATCAGGTTCAACAGCAGCCCGCCGGCGAAAGCAAACAACAGCGCCAGGAGTAGAGTGATGAGGCTATTGTTATTCTCTTGGGGGGAGGGCCTGCTGTTATTCGAGGTGCCGGCACTGGTGGAGGGTGTCTCCAGTTTCCGGATACTGCTGCTGCCGGTGTCCACGCTGTAGTGACGGGACTGTGGTGGATAGCAGAGCCCCGCATCGGCGCAGCCCTGGTAGTGCAGCTCCAACTGCACGATTTTGCCGGCGCCCGCCAGGCGGATGGGGAATTCCAGTTGACCGCGATAGACCTCGGTCTCCTTCCCGAAATAGTCATCCCAGATCACCTCGCCGCTCGGCAGGCTCAGGGGCAATTCGGTCTTTTGTCCGTTATCAATGCGGTAGAGGGCGAGCTTGTCGCGGTAGAGGTAGTACTCGGGGGCTATTTCAAAAATAGCACTGAGCTGGCTGCCGCTCAGCAGCAGGTCCTGCCGGTAGGCTTCGTCGACCGGCAGAAAGGGATTGTCCAAAGTGGCATTGAGGGTGGCAAAAGGAGTACCGGGGTTTTGCCCCTGGGCGCTGGTGCCGGACACCAACAACAGGATTGCCAGCAGGGCGAGGAACTTATTTCTGAAAGTTTTGGTCATCACAGCCATTGATGAAAAAATTCATTATAGTCGGAGGTACGGCTCTGACTGTTGCGCCGGGTGGGGGTTCAGTCGCGCCGGCAGTGCAGTATAGCGGTGTCGGCGGTACAAAAAAACAACAGTGGGAGATTGTTTTGCCGTCATTTGAACGCCTTCACAGCCTTGGGATCTGTCTGTTGGTGACCGGTGTACTGGGGGCCTGTTCCGCCAATAAACCGATTCCGCCCCCGGTCATCCCCCCGCCCAAGAAAACAGGGCCCTCACAGGAAGAAATTCGCCAGAGCAATGTGACTTTTTTTCTCAAGCGGGCCGAACAGGCCCTGCTCAAGGGGTATCTGACTCAACCGGCCGGTGCCAGTGCTTATGATTACTACCTGCGCGTGCAGCAATTGGATCCAGGTAATCGTCGGGCCGAGGCCGGTATCCAGACCCTTGTAGTTACCTATGTCGAACAGGCCCGTGAAGCTCTGCGCCAGCGCAGCTTTGGCGCAGTGGAAGTGCTGCTCAAGCGCGCCGAGATGCTGGCACCGGGCAATACACTGGTGGCGGAAGTGCGCCGGCAACTGGTCCGTGAGCGAGACCGCGCCCGCTTCGATCTACCCGAGGGAGAGAGCATTGGCCTTTTGGTAGCGGAACTGAATTCCAGGTCTGCGCAACTCGCGGAGCAGTTGCGCCGCCTGGCCCGGCGCATTCGCAGCGAGCAGTTGCGCGTTATTATTGTCGCGCGCAATGATGCCGAGGGGCGCTGGATTTACCAGCAACTGCGCGAGGCTGTACCCGGTTACCGGGTGCGGGGGGATATCAAAATCGGCAGTCCCGCGCGGCTGCTTCTAATTCAACCCGGTGGGAAGGCCCAATGAGAAAACCCTTGATATCAGTCTGGATAGTATTTGGCACAGTATTGCTGTTTGCGACACAGACCCTGGGCACTACCCCGGTCCTCGCGGTGGAAGGTTATGCCCGTGAGACACCGCCGGGAGCGCCGATGAGCGCGGCCTATCTGTCCTTCCACAATACCGGAGCACAAGCGCTGCTGCTGACTGCCGTGGCGCTGCCGGAAGTAAAAGATGGCCGTGCCGAACTGCACTCCACCGAGCGCAAAGATGGTGTCAGCCGTATGCGCCGACTGCAGCAAGTGGCCATCGGCGCTGGAGAGCAGCTACAGATGACGCCTGGTGGAGTGCACCTGATGATCAACGGATTCCGCCTCCGGGCAGGGGAAACGCTGCTGCTGCGTCTATTCTTTGCGGATGCCCCGAGTTTGGATATTCGGGTGCCGGTGGTACGCATGGATGGGGTAGATAAGGGTCAGCATCAGCACCATAAATGAAACGGGTTTATGTTTTTTATCGCAGTAAAAGAGGGAGAAAAAATGAATAAAATATGGTTGCTTGCGGGAGTCCTTGCCCTGGCCAGTTGCGCCTATAGCCCGCTGCAGATTCAGGTGTACCCTGAGTTCCAGGTCACTGCGGATAGCATAGGGTCTGGCCATACCCTGAGCGTGCAAGGGATCAATGAATTGCCCGGTGGTGGTTTGGGCTCTCTCGGTGGGGTCTACTCCGAGACGTCCCGAATCAGTGTCGCCAATGATGCGGGGGAGGCGATAGCGACGGGGCTGCGGCGGGGATTTGCCAACTGGTCTTTCCGCGTGACCGACACCGCCGCACAGGTGCAGGTGGTAGCGAGGCTGGTGAGGCTTACCTATAACAGTCCCGATATTGTCTACACAACCACCATAGACACTTCCGCGGAAATTCACCTGGAAGTCAAAGTGGGTGCCGCAACCTATTTCGGGACCTACAGTGCCTCCGGCACGGATCGCAATTTGGTCAAACCCAGCCGGGAGGAGGTGGAAACACGGGTGAACGGCATACTGGGTGCAACCCTGCAACGGGTATTCGAAGACAGGAAACTGAAAGATTTCCTGTACACTCACTTGTGAGCGTGCCCTTTAGGCACTGAAGGGGTCAACAGGGAGGCTGAATCATTGAATAAAATCGGCAATCTCGGGTGGTAATGTCGGTAAAGTTACTCAAAATACCGTGTGGAGAGTCCCATGGTTACCTCTGCCGAGGGGTTCGGCAGGCTGGAGCCCTGCCTTTTGCGAGTGTGTGGCCGTGACACTGTTTGATCCTAACTCCGCGGAATATTTGGGACCATTGGCTCAGTTGGAGAAAGGCTTGGCTCCCAGTGAGGGAATCAGCCTGCAGGCGGCGGAGGCGGCACTTGGGCAGGTTGCCGATGGGGTCATTGTGACCGACGCCAGCGGGATCGTTCTCTATGCCAACCCCCTGATCAGTGAAATGACCGGCAACCTGGTCGGTCTGTTGCCCGGCCAGCCCCTTAACGAAGGGTTGCAGCTATGTGATATTCAGGGTGCGTCCTTGCCGTCGCCACTGCCGGATGCTCCCGTGCGCGAAGTTCCCAGCATGCGCGAAATCCAGGCTTACATCCTGCGCTGCGACGGCGCCCGCGCTCCTCTGGAAGTGACCCTGCAGGTGATGGCGTTGTGGGATGCCGGCACCTTGAAAAATTACGTACTGGTACTGCGGGATACCTCCGCCGCAAAGCGGGTTTCCACGCGCCTCAGCTGGCAGACCAGCCACGATGCCCTCACCCGTCTGCCCAACCGCCAGTATTTCGAACGTGCGCTGCAGAAGCTTCTGGCCCAGTGTGTCGATAAGCGCCAGCACCATGTCCTGCTGTATCTGGACGTCTATCAGTTCAAGGTGATCAATGACACCCTGGGCTTTGTCGCCGGGGATCAGTTGCTGGTGCAGTTGGTGGCTTTATTACAGCACAACCTGTGCAGTGCCGACCTGTTTGCCCGCGTGGGCAGTGATGAGTTCGCTATTTTGCTGCGGGACTGCACACTGGGGGAGGGCGGCCGGGTGGTGGCACGCCTGCGGGATGCCGTACAGGCCTTCAGCTTTGAGTGGGAGGGCAACAGCAATCGCGTGGCAGTCTCGATCGGGGTTGTGGGGGTGGATTGCTTTACTTCCAACGCCAGCCAGCTGCTGGCCTCCGCCAACGATGCCTGTTGTTCGGCGCGGGAGCAGGGGCGAAACCGGGTCAAGCTGTTTGGAGGCTCCCGCAAGGTCCTGGAGCGGCGCCGGGAAACCACCTGGGTTGCGGAAATTCATGCCGCCTTACGGGAAGATCGCCTGATTCTCTATCGCCAGCCGGTCATCTCCCTGAAAGGTGGGCGCAAACTGCATCACTACGAGATCCTGGTGCGGATGCTCGGTCGCGATGGCGGGGTGATTTCACCGGGCCTGTTCCTGCCCGCCGCGGAACGCTATGGACTGATTGAAGAGGTGGATCGTTGGGTGGTCCGGCGCGTGTTTCATTATATGGCGCGGGAGCAGAAAATCGGGGTCCCCCGGGCCAGTTACGCCATAAACATTTCCGGTATCAGTCTCGGCGATGATACGTTTGCCGGCTTCGTCTCTCAGGAACTGGTGGAGACGGGGATTGCTGCCTCGCGGGTACAGTTTGAGATTACCGAGACCAGCGCCATCAACAATCTGGAAAGGGCGCTGGTTTTTATTCATAAGCTGCGCGCCGCCGGTTGCAGTTTCGCTCTCGACGATTTTGGCCGCGGTGTCTCCTCGCTGGCTTACCTGCGCCAGTTGCCGGTGGATTTTCTCAAGATTGATGGAAGTTTCGTGCGTAATATGCTCGAGGATGAAATCGATAGCGCCATGGTCAGCACCATCGACCACCTGGCCAAGTGTATGGGCATCAGCACCATCGCAGAATATGTGGAAAGCCCGGAGGTGATGGAGAAACTGTACCGGATGGGGGTGGATTATGCCCAGGGGTTCGGCATTGCCCCTGCGACGGGGCTTCCGGTGATCGGTGATTGAGCGCTCTCTCTTTCTCCTGTTTAAATAACTGCTGCAAGCAGCTCCGGGTGCTGCGCCTCCCGCAGGCGGGGTCCGTACTGGCTGACTACCTGGGCGGCGGCTCGACAGGCCAGCTCTCCGGCCTCTGTAAAGGGCATATCGCGATTAATGCCGTAGAGGAAGGCCCCCGCAAACATATCCCCGGCGCCATTGGTATCGATGGCATGAACGCGCGGGCTGTGCACCCGACGTACCTGGGTGCCATCCCAGATCAATGCACCATCGGCCCCGAGGGTAATGGCAAAGCTACGGCAGTAGTTGCGCAGGGTGTTTGCAGCGGCATCGAGAGACCCACTACCGGTAAAGCCCAGAGCCTCATCCCGGTTGCAGAACAGCATATCCACGCCGTCGCCAACCATCTCCCGCAAGCCTTCGCCAAAGAACTGCACCATGGCTGGGTCGGAGAGGCTCAGGGCAGTTTTTACACCCGCCTGCTGTGCCTGTTTGCGCAGGGCGATTGCCGCTTTGCGCCCGGTTTCCGAGGAGACCAGATAGCCCTCGATGTAAGTCCAATGTGACGCTGCCAGGGCTTCACTGTCCAGTTCCTCGACAGACAGTTTTTCACTGATGCCCAGGTAAGTGTTCATGCTGCGCTCTGCATCGGGGGTGATCAGAACCAAACACTTGCCGGTGGTACCCATGCCGGCCCGGCGCAGGCCGGCCGGGTAGTCGACCCCTGCGGCGGTGAGATTGTTGCGGTAAAAGTCTCCATTGTCATCCGCGGCAACTTTGCAGGAATAGAAGGTGCGCAGACCGAAGTAGCTGGCGGCAATCACTGTGTTGGCGCCGGAACCTCCACAAGCGCGCTTGGCGGTCATAAGGTTGTCCCGCAGAGCATCCAGCAGTTGCTGTTGCCGAATATCGTCTACCAGGGTCATCAGTCCCTTTTCAACGCCAAGTGCGGACAAGTCTTCATCCGAAACCTCGATCTCCGTATCCAGCAGGGCGGCGCCGATGCCATAGAGGTCGTATTGCTGCATATTTATCCTTTTCGGGCTTTTTGTATGGATTTACGCCGCATTATGGCTGTGATTCTGCTAAGTGCAAGGTGGTGGATTTGACTTCAGCACAGCAGCCTTTATAACGGCACTGGGTGCTCCAATGTGAACTTATGCAGGGAAACAGCGGTCAATCCTCGCAAAGGCGTGAATAACCTCTTTAAATGATCAATTGACAGGCAGAGGTCGCCTGGGCGGTGTGGGGAGGTTTCCCACCACTGGCACAGGCTCAGAATCGGCGGCAATAGACCAGCGGAGCTGCCACCGGCTGGTACCTTGCCTGTGGCGGCGACAGGGCATTGATGCCCTTCCGGCTATCGCATGATGTACTGAATTGGCAGCTGGATACCACATTTCTATGGTTTCGACGAAACGTCGGCGCACTAAGGCGTCTACACCGAAGAGGCGCTATCGCTGGCTCAAGTTTCTGTTCCTGCTGGCCCTGCTGGGGGCCTTCGCCCTGGCCGGCTACATGGTGTACCTGGATGTGCAGCTGCGCGAGCGCCTGGACAGCCGTCAGTACCAGTTGCCTGCGCGAGTCTTCGCGCGACCGCTGGTTCTGCGTGAAGGCATGATGATGCATCCAGGTGAATTGGCCTCCGAATTCTCCGCCCTCAATTACCGCGAGCAGAAAGTACTCAGTGAGCCGGGTTCCTGGACTCGGGAGGGCATGGACTACCGGGTGTGGCGCCGCGACTTTATCCACTCCGATGGCCGCAGGGCCGGGGCAGAGGTTTCTTTCCGCCTGCGCAACGACGAAATCAGCAACCTGCGCGATGGCAACGGCCAACGCCTACCCGAATTTCGCCTGGACGCCGCCAACATCGGTTCCCTGCTCGGTGGTGGCGATGATCGCAATCCGGTGCGTTTCACCGATATTCCCCCGTTGCTGGCAAACACGCTGATCGCAGTTGAGGACCAGGATTTTCTCCACCATTTCGGTATTTCGCCCCGCGGTATCGGCCGCGCCATGGTGGCCAATATGAAGGCCGGACGTTTGGTTCAGGGCGGCTCCACCATCACCCAGCAGCTGGTGAAAAACATCTTCTTTGACCACAAGCCGAGCCTGCAGCGCAAAATCAACGAGGCGCTGATGGCGGTGTTGATGGAGATACATTACGACAAGGGCTATATCCTGCAGGAATATATCAACGAAGTGTGGTTGGGCCAGCAGGGCGCCCGCGGCATCTACGGCTTCGGCCTGGCGTCGGAGTTCTATTTCCAGCAGCCCCTGGATACCCTGGAGCCCCACCAGGTAGCTCTGCTGGTGGGCCTGGCAAAGGGCGCATCCTACTACAATCCCCGGCGCCATCCGGAGCGTGCGCAGGCGCGTCGCAACACTGTGCTGGGTTTGATGCAGGCGCAGGGGCTGATCACCCAGGCACAATACGCACTGTACTCGACAAAACCCTTGGGGGTGGTCAAGGGTGGGGTCACTGCGCAGAATCCTTATCCGGCCTTTACCGAGCACCTGTTGGAAGAATTGCGGCCTTACTACTCCTATGAGGAGTTGCGTACCGCGGGCCTGAGGATCTACACCACCCTGGCGCCCTCGGTGCAGAAACTGGCCGAGGAGGCGGTCAGCAACGGTGTGCAAGCGCTGGAGAAGGAACGCCGTATCGAGGCTAACTCCCTGCAGGCGGCCGCCGTGTTGCTGGATAATGACAGCGGCAATGTGCTGGCTATGGTGGGAGACCGCGACCCGGATTACCCCGGCTTTAACCGCGCACTGGAGGCTCGCCGCCAAGTGGGTTCCCTGATCAAGCCGGCAGTCTATCTCACCGCGTTGGAACGGCCCTTGGAATACAATCTGGCCACATTACTGGACGATGCCCCGATTCGCATTGAGGAAGCGGATGGCGATGTCTGGATGCCGCAGAATTTCGACAAGCGCGCCCACGGTCAGATCCCGTTATACGTGGCTCTGGCCAAATCCTACAATCTGGCCACCGCCCACCTGGGTCTCGATCTGGGGCTGCAAAATGTGCGCCAGACGATTCGCCGCATGGGCGTAGAAGCCCATCTGCCGCGTGTGCCGGCGCTGCTGCTGGGTGCCGTGGAGATGACCCCCTTCGAGGTGGCGGGCATGTACCAGACCATTGCCAACGGCGGCGAAACCGTGCAGCCGCGCACACTGTTGGCGGTAGCCGATGCAGAGGGAGGGCGCGTCCAGCATTTCCGGAGCCACACCCATCGTGGCGTGGATCCGGTACCGGCTTACCTGCTGCGCTGGGGCCTGGAGCAGGCCATGCGCGAAGGCACCGGGCGCAGGTTCGCAAAGCGTCTGCCGCGCAGTGTCGCCTTTGCAGGCAAGACCGGCACCACCAACAACAACCGCGACAGTTGGTTTGCCGGTTTTTCCCCGGATGTTACCACGGTAGTATGGCTGGGACGCGACGACAACGAGCGCACCAGGCTCACCGGTTCCACCGGTGCCCTGCCGATCTGGACGGAAATCATGCGCAAGCTGCCCCACCAGCACGGACTGATAGAGCCGCCGCGGGGGGTAGAGTTCAAATCGGTCAATGCGCGCGGCCAGTATATGGATCCCGACTACTGCCGCGGTGGCTCCGAGATACCTTTCTCTTACGAAACACACCTGCAGCCGGCACCGGAATGCCGGGGACGTGATCGCTGGCGCTGGTTCCGCAATCTGTTTGGCGGGGATCGCAGTGAAGTGGCGCCGCAGGAGCAGATGACGCCGGGCTGGGGTGTAAACCCCAGCGAGCAGCAACTGCGCGATGAGCGTCGCCGCCAGTTGTGGGAGCAGCTGAGCGGGGATGATGCGGAAGAGTTCGGACCTGCGCCGGGCTCTGAGGACGAGCCGATCGAACTTCCCAGCGATCGGGACCGCTCGCAGTCTGTCGAAGTAGAGTCCAGCGGCGTGCCCATCGAGGAGGCGCAGCCCATAGGCCCTGCACTGGAAGACCAGTGGCCCTGAAGGTTGGGTGTGGCGCTACAACCGGTATATCCGCTTCAGGGCTTTTATCCCTGCAGAAGTTGTGCGGATTCCTCGGCAAAATAAGTGAGAATGCCATCGGCGCCAGCGCGTTTGAACGCCAGCAGGCTTTCCAGAATCACCGCCTCGCGTTGAAGCCAACCGTTTTCAAAGGCCGCACAGTGCATCGCGTATTCTCCACTCACCTGGTAGGCAAAAGTGGGCACGCGCAACGCCTCCTTCACCCGGCGCACAATATCCAGATACGGCATACCCGGTTTCACCATCACCATATCCGCACCCTCCTGCAGATCCAGGGCGCACTCGTGTAGCGCTTCGTCGGTATTGGCGGGGTCCATTTGGTAGCTCGCCTTGCTGCCGCCTTTCAGGTTGCCGGCGGAACCCACGGCATCGCGGAAGGGGCCGTAATAGCCAGAGGCGTACTTGGCGGCGTAGGACATGATCAGGGTATTGGTGTGGCCCGCACACTCCAGGGCCTCGCGGATGGCGCCGATACGGCCATCCATCATATCGGAGGGCGCCACTATATCCGCACCCGCAGCGGCGTGGGACAGGGCCTGCTGCGCCAGTACCTCGACGGTTTCATCGTTGACAATATAGCCGCTGTGGTCCATCAGGCCATCCTGGCCGTGGCTGGTGAAAGGGTCCAGGGCTACATCGGTAATTACGCCCAGTTCCGGCGCCGCATTTTTCAATTCCCGCACTGCGCGCTGGGCCAGTCCGTCGGCATCGTGGGCGGCGCGGGCGTCGTCGCTCTTATAGACAGGGTCGACCACCGGGAATAGTGCCACAGCGGGGATTCCCAAATTTTGCAGTGACTTGGCCTTTTTCGCCAGCAGGTCGACGCTCAAGCGCTGCACCCCCGGCATTGACGCCACCTTTTGGGTTTTGTTGCGGCCCTCGATCACAAACAGCGGCAGAATTAGATCATCGCTGCTGAGCTGGGTTTCCCGCACCAGTCGGCGGGAAAATCCCCGGGCGCGCAGGCGGCGCAGGCGGGTGTTGGGATAGGCACCGCGGCCGAGATTCTGACCCATGGGAAAGGTTCTCCGGTTATCATTACCATCAGGAGCCGCGGGGATCCCGCGATCGCAATGGGCGGCATCATATCAAATTGCCGCTCCGGGTGATTTTTCCACTTGTGGTGCTGGGGACGGAGGCGATTGACGATTTGGGGTTGGCGCACATAGTCCTCCCGCAGCGTGCCGACTGCTCGGAGAAGCTTTGCCAGTCATTGGGGTAAGGCAACCTGTGCTATGAAGCGCGTCAAGGGTGGCGATCCGATTGGCACGCAAGAGGTGAAATCTGTTATGGGTAACAGCACCCGCGCCATTGCGGGTGCCAGAGTAGGGGGCAATCAGTCGAGGCGAGCGAAGACCCGCCCAGCGGCGGCGATCGTGTCCTCGATATCTTCATCGGTGTGGGCTGCAGACATAAAACCGGCCTCATAGGAAGCTGGTGCCAGATAGATTCCCTCTTCAAGCATGCCGTGGAAGAAGCGGTTAAAGCGCTCGTTGTTACACGCCATGACCTGCTGGTAGTTGCTTATCTGGGGTTCTTCACTAAAGAAAAAGCCGAACATACTGCCGGCCTGATTGGCGGTGCAAGGAATACCCGCAGCCCTGCCGGCCTTAAGGAGGCCCTCCACCAAGCGGCCTGTTTTGGCAACAAGCTGTTGGTAGAAGCCGGGCGCTTCAACCAGGCGCAGGGTTTCCAGGCCTGCCGCCATGGCCACCGGGTTACCGGATAGGGTACCCGCCTGGTACACCGGGCCCAAAGGGGCGATCTGTTCCATTATCTCGCGCTTGCCGCCGAAGGCGCCCACTGGCATACCGCCGCCGATCACTTTGCCGAGTGTGGTCAGGTCCGCCTCAATGCCATAGAAGCCCTGGGCACCGGTCAGGCTGACGCGGAAACCGGTCATCACCTCGTCGAGAATTAGTACCGCGCCGTGTTGGTCGCAGACTCCGCGCAGGGTTTCCAGAAAGCCGGGCAGCGGCGGAATGCAATTCATATTGCCAGCCACGGGCTCGACAATAATACAGGCGATCTGGTCACCGATCTCCCGGAAACAGGCGCGCACGCCCTCCACATCGTTGTAGTTGAGGGTGATGGTATTGTCTGCCAGGGCCGCGGGTACACCGGGGGAGGAGGGCACGCCCATGGTCAGGGCGCCGGAGCCCGCTTTCACCAGCAGGGCGTCGGAATGGCCGTGGTAGCAGCCCTCGAACTTTACAATTTTGTCGCGTCCGGTATAGCCGCGCGCCAGGCGGATGGCACTCATGGTGGCCTCGGTACCGGAGTTGACAAAGCGCACCAGGTCCATATTTGGCCACAGGCGACAGAGTGCCTCGGCCAGCTCGGTTTCCAGTTCGGTAGGCGCACCAAAGCTCAGGCCGGATTGGGCTTGCTTCACCACCGCTGCAATGACTTCGGGGTGAGCGTGGCCCAGCACCATCGGGCCCCAGGACTGCACATAGTCGATGTAGCGTTGGTTATCTGCGTCGTAGAGGTAGGCACCTTTGGCTCGGCGGATGAACAGCGGCGTGCCGCCCACTGCGCGAAAGGCCCGTACTGGTGAGTTAACGCCGCCGGGGATAAATTGTTGTGCCTGTGCAAAGAGCTGCTCGGATGTACTCATAGAATTTCTTCACAAATTGCGCAAAAAACAAGGATCAGCGCAATATTATCGGGGTGGTGGGCTTTCAGGACAATGTGCAGATTGATAGGCGCTGGTTCTAAAGGCGGTGGCCGACAGGGCAGTCAGGCGCTCCAAGCCCGATTGCGTGCGGGACTTCCATCTGAAGGGGGGAGAGCGGAGGGTAAGGCTGCTCAGCGCCCACACCAAAAGAGGCGGTTGGGGATTGGCCTGCCCATGCCCAACCGGCGGCTGTCCCTGATCGCGCTCCAGGTGTACTGCTGGCTGCGGCTTACCGCCTCAATGATGGTTAGGCCATGGGCAATGTGGCAGGCGATAGCGGTGGCCAGGGTTCCGCAAACCCCGTAGGCTGCCGGCGGCAGTCTCTCCCAGTGAAATTCGCGGATCAGCCCGCGCACGTCGTAGAGGCGATTTTGCAACTGTTGTTCACGGGGGACACCGGTGAGCAGCAGGTAGCGGCAGCCCCCTTCCAGCAACTCCTGCGCCATTGCATCCAGCACATCCGCCTCTACCGCCATGGCGCGGGCCTCGCGCCGGTTCGGGCAGACCATGGTGGCATGGGGCAGCAGCAGGGACGCCATGGCTGACCAGAGCGGCGGGGCTAGAACACTCTCCTTGTCCGCCAGTGTGGCATCCGGGTCGATAACCACCGGGATATCCGGATAGTCCCTCAGTACGCTGTGCAGCGCCCGCACATTTTCCACCGAGCCCAGATAGCCGATCTTGATGGCCGCCACCGGCATATCCTCGAGAACCGTTCGGGTCTGTTCCACCAGCAGGCTGTCGTCTATCGGCGCCACCCCGAGCAGCTCACCGGTATTGCCGACACTGATGGCAGAGACGGCGGAGGCTGCGTGGCAGCCGAGACTGACTGCCGTCTCGGTATCTGCCGCGATGCCGGCACTGCCGCTGGGGTCGTGGTGAGTGACAGTCAGGATAATGGGCTGTGGTGTGTCCATAGGAGATCTGGGTGACTGCTAATAGCTGTGCGGCTAATTCTAGTTGCTGGGCCGACGATACTTGGTGGTACTAAACGCCAAATTAAAAGGGTTTAACCACCACCAGGATGACAATGGCGATCAGTGTCAGAGTCGGAAGCTCATTGAAAACACGGAAAAAGCGCCCACTGCGGGTATTGCTGCCCTGGGCAAATTTACGCACATAGGCGCCACACATATGATGATAGGCCAGCAGCAGTATCACAAAGGCGAGCTTTGCATGCATCCAGCCTGCGGCCGTGTAGTAACTGGTGTTAAAACTGTACAGCCAGATACCCAGGGCGACTGTAGCGATCATGGAGGGGATGGCAATAACGCGATACAGGCGCCGCTCCATAATGCAGAAGCGATCGCGGCTGATGGCATCTGTGGCGTCCACGTGATAGACAAAAAGGCGCGGTAAATAAAATAGTGCCGCAAACCAGCTCACCATGGCGATAATGTGAAAAGCCTTAACCCACAGCATTGGATATCCCCTCGAAAATGAAATCGGAATCTGCTTATTTCCGGTAAAAGTTATCGATTTGTACCGGCAGAATAATGCCTGCGATGCGATTGTCCAGCGGGCCGCTCTGGTGGCGGCTGATGTACAGGGCGTCGGCGCCGGTGCTCTCCAGTTTTTGCTGGGCCTCCAGCAGCGTGGCGTACCAGTTCAATTCCGCCAATTGTTTGCGCTCACCGGGTATTTTCAGCAGATCGATCCGCAGTTGCGCTTTGGCACTTCCCGTCTCTTTTGAAGCAGTACTTTCCGGGATCTCGCCTTTTTCGTCGCCCTGAAGAAACGTGGCCAGGTCAGCGGCGCGCAGTAACTGTGGCGAGGGTTCACCGGGTAGGTCAATGAGGATCCACTGGGGGTGCTGAGCGATGTATTCCCTGGCTTGTTGCAGGGTGATCATTTGTGGCGCTACGATAAAGTGCCGGTCCATTTCACTGGCGACGCCGACACCGCTGAGCATCTGCTGGCGCCAGCTCGGGGTGCCGGCCCTGTTCAATGCCCGCAGTGTCTCCTGGTAGATGCCCTGGGTGGAGAACAGTTGTCTGCTTACCACTGTGGCCACTACGATCATCATCATTCCGGGAAACAGGATGTTGGGGTTGTAGGTCAGCTCGAGTATGGCCAGCAAGGCCGCCAGTGGCGCATTCAGCATCGCGGCCATCATCGCGGCCATGCCCACCATGGCATAGAAACCGGGGCTGGCAGCGTGCTGGCCCAGCCACAGATTGGCGAGTCCGCCGGCGATTCCGCCCAGGCAGGCGCCGAGAATCAGGCTGGGCCCGATCACCCCGCCGGGAATGCCCAGGCCGGAGCCCAGGGCCGTGGCCACCAACTTGGCCGCGACTACCACAGCCAGGGTGGTGATACCGAGTTCGCCGAGCATTGCCATTTGCAGGGTGTCGTAACCGCCGCCGAGAATTTCCGGTACCCAGATCCCAAGGGTTCCGGTCACCAGGCCCACCAGCAGAAAGCGCAGTAAAGGCGAGCGGTATTGCTGGCGTGCAAAGCTGCGGTGGGCCCTGATAAATAGGGCCGCCAGAAAACCGATGGCCAGGGCACAGACAAGGAGAATGGGCAGCTCTGCCAGGGAGTTGAGCTGGATTGCCGGTACATTGAAATCCGGTTCGCGCCCGAAGGTAAGCTGGGTAAGGGTGCTGCCGGCCACCGCCGCCAGCATGACCGGTAGAAATCCGGCCACGGAATATTCCAGCATAACCACCTCCATGGCGAACACCACACCGGCCAGAGGGGTGTTAAAAGACGCGGCGATGGCTGCGGCCACACCACAGCCCAGCAGGCTGCGTGCGGCGTTGTTGGGCAGGTGCAGGGCGCGCGCCAAGCCACTGCTGCTGGCCGCGCCGAGATGCACTGCGGGGCCTTCGCGCCCCACCGAATGGCCGCTGATCAGGATGATGGCACCGGCAAAAAACTGTAGGAGTGCATTCTGTACCGGCATCTTCCCCTGGTGGTTGTAGAGCCGGTCAAGCACGTGTACCACGCCGACGTCGTAGTGTTTGGGGCTGAGTGGCAAGTAGATAAAACCGATCACCAAAGCGCCCAGTACCGGCAGGACAAACCGCCAAAGGGGCGAGAGGGATTCATAATTCTGCGGCACCGATAAAAAAAATGTGGTGGGCCACTCCATCGCCAGCCGGAACAGAATGGTCACGCCGCCGGCCAGAATACCGATAATCAGCCCCAAACCCGCCAGTGGTACCAGGGCCTCTCTCGCGGAAAGCTGCAAACGCACATGCTCAAGCGTGTTTGTACGGGGCACACACCGGGCTAGCGTATTCTTGAGTAATTTCCTGGGGCGCTGTGACACCGCCGATCCTTCAAGTACTGGAGCTTGTGATAAAGTGCTCTGCTGGTTTTATGATTATTGTCCCAGTTGGTGGATTTGCCGGGAGATTCTAGCAAGGTGATCAAGGTAGCAATTGTCGGTGGCACCGGCTATACGGGGCTGGAACTGTTGAGGCTTTTGGCGATACATCCACAGGCTGAAGTTACCGCCATCACTTCCCGCTCCCGCAAAGGCACTCGCGTGGCGGCGCTTTTCCCCAGTCTGCGCCGCCACTGTGAGCTGGTTTTTTGCGAACCGCATATCGACCAGTTGGCCGATTGTGACGTGGTGTTTTTCGCCACCCCGCACGGTGCTGCCCAGGCCCAGGTTCCGCCTCTGCTCGAGCGGGGCATAAGGGTGATTGATCTCTCTGCAGACTTTCGCCTGCGGGACATTCCCACCTGGGAGCGCTGGTATGGCCAGGCGCATGGAGCGCCGGCACTGGCACAGGAGGCCGTCTACGGGTTGCCCGAAGTCAATCGCGCCGAGATTGCGGGGGCCCAATTGGTCGCCTGCCCCGGTTGTTACCCCACTGCGATTCAGCTGGGCTGGATTCCCTTGTTGGAAGCGGATGTGGTGGAGCCCGAAGGGCTGATAGCCAGTGCCGCCAGCGGTGCCAGTGGTGCCGGGCGCCAGGGCAAAACAGGCTTGATTCTGGCAGAAAACAGCGATAATTTCCGCGCCTATTGCGCCTCCGGTCACCGGCACCTGCCGGAAATCGAGCAGGGCCTGAGCCGGGTTCAGCCCCCGGGGGCCAACCCCGCACAAGTTACTTTTGTGCCGCATCTGTTGCCGATGGTCAGGGGTATCCACGCCACTCTGCTGGCACAAGCCAAAGGGCATTTGTCAGCTGCTGAACTTCAGGCGCTGTTTGAAAACCGCTATAGGGATGAGCCATTTGTAGATGTACTGCCCCCTGGCAGTCACCCGGAGACACGCAGTGTGAGAGGCACCAATCTGTGTCGCCTCTCTGTGATGCAACCTCAGGGAAGGAGTACGCTGCTGGTCATGTCGGTCATCGACAACCTCGCCAAGGGCGCTTCAGCTCAGGCGATTCAGAATATGAACATTATGTTTGGCTTGAGTGAGACCTTGGGCTTGGAGAGTCCGGCGGTACTGCCTTAGAATCGGGATACCGAAGACAATCGATAAAACCCGAATAAAACGCAACGGACTTTATGGAGCTCAAAGTTAAAGGCAGCAAGCAGTACCGCATGAAGGTGGTACCCCATAAACCCTTTTCTGGTGTTTTCACCGCCGTTGGTGTCACTCTGTGGGTCCTGGCCACTGCTGCCGGCTCCTATTTCGCCGGGCAGTACCAATTGCGCAAAAGTCTGGATGAAAAGACTTTGCAGCACAGTAAAGTACTGGAGCACCTGGCGGCCCTTAAGGGCGAAAATGAAGCCCTGCGTATGCGCGCGACAACCGCTGAACAGTCCCTGGCAATCGGTGACAAGGCCAGCGAGGCTGTGCGCGCTGAACTGGTGCAAAAAGAAAATCAGATTGCTGAACTGAAGCAGGAGATTTCTTTTTACCGTGGCGTTATGGCGCCTGCGGATGGTGGCGAGGGCGTTTCTATTGGCCGCTTTATCCTTTCGCAAACTGCCGATGCGAGAATGTACCAGTACAAATTGCAGGTGCAGCAGTCGGCGGCGCGGCGCAATGTGGTCAGGGGATCAGCCACTTTTACTGTAGTGGGGCGCCAGGATGGACAGCTGAAGCGCTATCCCCTGAAAGCGTTGTCCGAGCAGGTGGATAGCGAGTCCATTGCGTTGCGTTTCAAGTATTTCCAGAATATCGAGGGCGAGCTGCGCTTACCGGAGGGATTTGTGCCCGAGGGTGTGGAGTTGTTGCTCAAATCCACCGGGCGCAAAGGGTTCAATATTGAACAGCGCTACGGTTGGCTGGTTCAGAAAAGCTAGCAACGATGCCACAGGCATGAGGTTTTGGAGAATATGTTGAGAAAAAAAGAGAAACAAACCACTATGGCCAGTAACGGTAGTAACCACACGACCCTGATTGCGCGCCAGACCGAAGTGTCCGGCGATATCCATTTTCGCGGAAATCTGGTGATCGAAGGCAAGGTGAAAGGTAATGTCAGCGCCAACAGCGACAGTGAGGCGCGCCTGCAAATTGTTGAGGGCGGTATTATCGAAGGGGAGATCCGCGTGCCCCAGGTGGTCATCAATGGCCATGTGAATGGTGATGTGTATGCTGCGCGCCATCTGGAGCTGGCCGCCAAGGCGATGGTGGAGGGCAATGTACACTATAAGTTGATCGAGATGGTCAAAGGGGCACAGGTGAATGGCGCGCTGGTCTCCAACGTGGATATCAGCACCGCCGGCGAGCCCCAAAGGATTGGCTACACGGAAGATGAGACCGTGATTGAAGCCTCCTAGGTCATTCTCTGTGCCGGGCACTCACGCTATTGCGGTGGTTGCAGGGGCGCTTGCCCATATACTTGACTGATTTCCTGGGTTTAAGCATGATGTGCCCCCGGGCCGCGTTCTGTTTGGCTTTTATGCCAGCCGGAAAAGTCCTGCTGAGGTGAGAGAGACTTATGTCAGAAGCTGTATCCTTTTCTCCTGTGCCACTGGTTGTCACAGATAACGCGGTGGCCAAGGTAAAGAACCTGTTGGAAGAGGAAGGCAACCCAGACCTGAAGCTCAGGGTATTCGTCACCGGTGGCGGCTGCTCAGGATTTCAATACGGCTTCTCTTTTGACGAACTGGTCGCTGAGGATGATGCCGTTATTGAAAAAGATGGTATACAAGTATTGGTTGACGCCATGAGCTATCCCTATCTGGTGGGCGCCAATGTCGACTATGAAGAGGGCCTGTCCGGCTCTCGTTTCGTTGTGCAAAACCCCAATGCCTCCTCGACCTGTGGCTGCGGTTCCTCCTTCTCCCTATAACGCCGATTGGGTTCGTATCCGCTCAAAAGGCGAACTCAGGGCGGGTAGACTGCCCCCAAAACGGCTTCTTTCCGGGCCCCGGTGACGCCGGGGCAATTACCTGGCAGACCGAGCAGTGTCTGCCGGGCCAGCCAGGCAAAGCCTACCGCTTCCAGCCAGTCAGCATCAATCCCGTAGATATTCGTGTTGGAAATCGACCAGGTGGGCAGTCTCCGCTGCAGGCGGGACAGCAGGTTTTTGTTCTTGGCGCCACCGCCACAGATCAGTAGTTCCCCACCGTCCGCAAACAGGTGTACCGCCTCGGCAATGCTGGCTGCCGTAACTTCCGACAGGGTTGCCTGCACATCCGCAGGCGTCAGCTCCAGGCCCGTCAGGGCCTGCTCAAGCCAGTTGGCATTGAAGGTCTCACGGCCGGTGCTTTTGGGTGGCTCGGCGGCAAAGTAGGGGGTGGACATCAGTCGGTTGAGCAGCTCCGGATTGGCGCGGCCGCTCGCCGCCCAGGCCCCGTCCCGGTCAAACAGCTGATCCCTGTGCAAGCCCACCCAGTAATCCAGTAGCGCGTTGCCGGGTCCCGTATCGTATCCGTACACACTACCGTCAGTTGCCAATTCGGTGATGTTGGCGATACCGCCGATATTCACGACGGCACGGTTGATACCGGTACTAAAAACAGCGCGATGAAATGCCGACATCAGAGGTGCGCCCTGGCCACCGAGGGCCATATCACGGCGGCGGAAGTCCGCCACTGTACGGATACCGGTCAGGGCTGCGATGGTGTTGGGGTCACCCAACTGCAGGGTAAAGGGCGAAGTCACGGTGCCTGGGGGGCGGTGCCGCACGGTCTGCCCGTGGCTGCCGATTGCGGTCACGGCAGTGGTCTCGACGCCTGCGCGCGCCAGCAAAATACTCGCAGCCTCAGCGAAGATCTGGCCCAGCTGGCGGTCGAGTTGCCCGGCGCGGTCCAGTTCCGAAGGGCCAGGTGTGCACAGGGCCAATATGGCCTCGCGAAGTGCAGCGTGAATGGGGTGGCCTATGGCTGCCAGAATTCGCGGTTTCAGCTTGCCTTCATCGCCGAAATCAACCAGAACCGCGTCGATCGAGTCGACGCTGGTACCGGACATCAGGCCGATAAAAAGACTGGGCATATCGGTTGCCACTTTATGGGGTGTTTTCGTCGAGTTTGGCCAGTGCCGGCCCCTGGTAACTTCCCAGTTTTGCCAGCAAAGGCTGGGTCTGGTTCTTAAAACGTGTCATTTCGGAAGCGGGCACTGATTTCGCTTTCGGGAGTTTACCTACAATGGTGGACGGGTTGCGATGCCTACCATCCACCAGAAATTCGTAGTGCAGGTGTGGCCCGGTTGCATAGCCGGTGGAGCCCACGGTACCAATCACCTGGCGTTGCTGCACACGCTGCCCTTTTTTAACCTTGCGCTTGGTCAGGTGCAGGTAGCGGGTAACATAGCGCTCGCCGTGTTGGATGAATACGTAGTTACCATTGGGCTTACTGTAACCGGAGGCGATGACGCGGCCAGCACCGGTGGCATATACCGGCGTGCCACGGGGTGCGGCATAGTCGGTGCCGTTGTGAGGGCGGCGGGATTTGAACACAGGATGTAGGCGCCGGGGGTTAAAGTGAGAACTGATACGGACAATATCCAGCGGAGTACGGATAAATGCCTTGCGCATACTCTTGCCTTCCGGCGTAAAATAGCTGGCGTCACCATTGCTGTCGACATAGCGCACAGCACTATAGGCCTTGCCCTGGTTGGTAAAACTGACTGCCAGAATGGGGCCGTTGCCAATTTTCTCCCCATCGAAGAATTTTTCTTCAAACATAATGCTAAAGCTGTCGCCCTTGCGGATATCCAGCGCGAAGTCGATATCAGAACTGAAAACGTCAGCCATTTCCATAATCAGGCTGTCGCTCAATCCCGCCTCGCTGCCGGCGACAAACAGTGAGCTGTCAATCTCACCGTGGCGATAGGCCGGGTGACTGTCCGGCTCGCGCTGTACCAGGGTGTGTTTAAACTTGTTCCCTTCCGTGCGGGTAAACCTGACTTGGCTCAGTTGGTCCTTGCGCAGTTCGAGGCGCTGTAATTGCCCCTCTGGATTCAGCAAGAAGGTGAGTTCTTCGCCGGGAGCCAAGCGGGCCAGTTTCTTGGCTTCCGCGCCGCTGCCGAGCAGGTGATACATCTCGCTGGCATGCACTTTGGCGCGTTTGAAAAGATCGAAGAGGGTATCGCCATTGCGTATTTTCAGACTCAGTGATTGAAGGGCTTCTGTGCTGGCGCTGGCCAATGGCACAAGTTGATGGGGTGCAATAGCGGTGTCGAGACGGGCCTCACCTGCTTCCCCGGGGACAGGGGAGAGTTTGACCGGCAGGGGCATGCGCCTGGCTTCTACCTCAGGTGTGGGAATAAACACTGCCAGCACCAAAATAAATACAGCGACACCAGCGGTAAGTGCATGTACTCGGGGAAAATGCTTGGGCAGGGCGCCAATACGGGGGTTTGAAATCGGTTCGCGGTGGTTTTGCATGGTATTAACGGGCGGCGCCGGCGGTCGTTGTTATCTGCGCTTGGAATTCCAAGTGTCTAAAAAACAGACATTGAAGCGACTTTATAGCAAAAAAACCGCCTTGTTTCACGGGGTAATTGACCGGTCTGCCCATGGATTAGTTCCTCTTTAACATCATCTACAGCTTGGGTTTGTTGCCGCAGTGCGCTTGTATTTGCTGCAGACTCCGGTAATGTTGCAGCGCATTTGCCGCCGGCTGGCGGCGTGAATTTCAAGCCAGAAGATGAGGGGGAGGCATGGCTGGGGTCGACATGGCACTGCTTGAGGACTTGAGCCGTCGTGGATTGATCAATCAAGCGACGGGCGATGGCGAACTGACACAGCATTTGTCGGAGAGTCGGACCCTGTATTGCGGTTTCGATCCCACTGCAGACTCCCTGCATATAGGGAGTTTAGTACCGCTACTGACTTTAAAGAGGTTTCAGATGGCAGGGCACAAACCAGTTGCCCTGGTTGGCGGGGCCACTGGCCTGATTGGTGATCCGTCTTTTAAGGCACAGGAGCGCAGCCTCAATACGCCGGAGGTCATTGCCGGCTGGGTGGACAAACTGAAAAATCAGGTTTCCCGGTTTATCGATTTCGGCTGCGAGGAAAACGCGGCCATCGTTGTCAATAACCTGGACTGGACCTGCGACCTGAACGTGCTCGATTTTTTACGCAATGTAGGAAAGCATTTCTCCGTCAATAATATGGTGAACAAGGAATCGGTCAAACAGCGTATCCAACGCGAGGGGGAGGGCATCTCCTTCACCGAGTTCTCCTATCTGCTGCTGCAGGCCATGGACTTTTCCGAGTTGTACCAGCGCTACAACTGCACACTACAAATTGGCGGCTCGGACCAGTGGGGCAATATCACCGGCGGTGTTGACCTGGCTCGTCGCCAGTACCGCGGTAAGGTATTTGGCCTGACGCTGCCGCTGGTGACCAAAGCAGATGGCAGCAAATTTGGTAAGACGGAGAGTGGCACCATCTGGCTCGATGCCAAACGCACCAGTCCATACGCTTTTTACCAGTTTTGGTTGAATACCGTTGACGCTGATGTTTACAAGTTTTTGCGGTATTTCACCTTCCTGGTTGTCGATGAGATTGATGCCATTGAAGACGCTGATCGCCAGCGTGACGGCAGACCCGAAGCCCAGGGAATCCTTGCGCGCGAAGTAACCCGCCTGGTACACGGGGAAGAGGGACTGGCCGCTGCGGAGCGTATTTCCCGCGCGCTCTTTTCCGGTGATATTACCGATTTGTCTGCCGCTGACCTGGAACAGCTGCGTCTGGACGGTCTGCCTTCCTCAACCTTGCCGAAGGATTTTAGCGGGCAGAGCCTGATCAACCTGCTGGTGGATGCGGGCATGGCACCCTCTGGCAAACCGGTGAAGGATGCCCTGGGTCGCAGCGCGGTCCTGATTAACGGAGAGGTAAAGGGTATGGACAGCAATGCAACCCCGGCAGCGGTGTTCAGCGCCGATAAGGCTCTGAGTGACAATTACTTTATCGTACGCCTCGGCAAGAAGAAATATCACCTGTTTACGCTCGCGGACTGAGGCCCTTTCGGAGTGCTTGCTGAAAGCCCGCTGTTAAGTTTCGTCACAGAAGTGCTTGCAGTGCTGCAGGAAGCCTGTATAGTTCGCGCCCCGCCCGCTGTAGGAGTGGGGTTTTTGCGCCAACCGATTGATTTTCCGAGGAAATTCCTTCAGAGAAAGCGCTTG
>NZ_CANLDD010000023.1 GCF_947489355.1 uncultured Microbulbifer sp.
CCACCCAACAATACGGCGGGCATACAGGTCTATAACCGTAGCGAGATAGCACCAGCGTGAACCGGCCCAGATATAGGTGATATCTCCGCACCAAACTTGATTTGGCTTTCCCACATTGAACTGACGATCAAGCTCATTCGGTATATCCGGTCGCTCGACAGTTGCCTTCTTGTATTTGTGAGGACCCGGCTGCTTGCAGGTCAGCCCGGCTTCACGCATCAAGCTACCCTGTTCTGTGCCCACGGCATGATAACCAACGTAATCGTCGGTTTGCAGGTAGCCATTGAAGTCAGACAGCAGTGTGTTGGCCACGGCTCCGCTGCGACTTGGATGGTAGTCGTAGAGAACAACTTTTTGGCCGGGTGCGCCGCCCAGGCGCACCCACATAATGAACGAACCCACCCACCAAGGCAGGAAGTGCTGTGGCCGTACGCCAGTACAAACGCTTGATGATGGCAAAAAGATCTGGATGGAAAAGTTCGTGAACTGAACCTGACCTGACAGAGCACCGTCAGAAAAATCGGTAAATGTCAGATCAAGTCTGAACTACTACAACTCATCTGAATTTTTATCTACAACTTATACGCCCTTGATTCGCGGACTTAAATTGTTCTCTATATGAACTTGGTGAAATTCCTACTTCTTTTCGGAAATGGTGCCTCATTGTTGTAGCATTATCAAATCCAGAGTTTTCTGCAATTTTTTCCATACTATAATCATATTTTTCTAACAAACTTTTTGCGTGATTTAGTCGTTGATGCGTAAGCCAGTCTTTAGGTGTGATGTTTAAGTTGGCCTTGAATTTTCTATCAAATGTTCTTCGAGTCATATTTGCCTTGGATGCAAATAAATCTATGTTAATTGGTTTACATAAATTCAGCAAAGCCCAGTCAAGTGCTTTTGAAAACTGACCTGCTTCGCTTTGAACAGGTGTTTCCGCAAATTGTGATTGACCTCCCTTTCTATGCGCCGATAAAACCAAGCGTCGAGCCACTTTGTTTGCGGCCTCATTGCCAAAATCACTTCTAATAACTTCTATTCCAAGGTCTATTGCTGATGAACTTCCTGCCGAGCAACCAATATTTCCATCATGTAGATATAAAACATCATCTACATATTCAACATCGTTGAATCTACCCTTAAATATCTCAGCATAGCGCCAATGAGTTGTGGCTTTTCTGTTCTCAAAAAGGCCAAGTTCAGCCAATAAAAATGCTCCCGAACAAAAAGAGATAATTCTCTTTCCTTTACGATAAAACCTTTTGATTTCTCTGGCTATAATTTCTGGAATATCAAATTCATCTGTCGGCCAGCTTGGGATGATCAGTAAATCGTAACCTTTGAGATTATTTACAGATTTACAATTTAATTGTATACCGCTAATAAAACTCAATGGCTTTTGACTAAAAGAGACAACTTCACACTCATACCAGTGTTCAAACTCTGGTCGAGGCAATCCGAACAACTCAATGGCGCAGCCAAGTTCAAAGAAGGCTGCTTTGTCATAAGTTAAAATGGCTGTTCTATACATAAAAGGCTCACTGAAAGAAACTGGCTTGATCTTAACGAACATTGTCCTTTAAGCCAGTATAGAATAATCCAGTTTCTATTTACAATAAGTAATATCAAATACCAAGGAGAAAAAATATGTCCTCTGCTGTTTCAAGGCCACCCGCTGCCAGTAGTAAAAACGCACTAAATCACTTTCAATCTCTGCTTGAATTTGAAACTGACTGCTGGGATGTGCATCATGCAATTAGCAATAACAGAAAGGACTTTGTACTTCTTGATGTAAGGGGTGAGCAGGTTTTTGCTAAAGGGCATATAGATGGTGCGATCAACTTGCCCCACTCACAAATAAATGAGCAAAGGCTTCAGGAATATCCAAAGAATACATTGTTTGTTGTCTATTGTGCAGGTCCACATTGCAACGCAACGGAAAAGGCTGCAATAAAACTTGCAAAATTAAACAGGCCATTAAAAAAAATGATAGGGGGCGCTATTGGCTGGGTAGATGAAGGTTTTACTTTGGTAGGTGGTAAAAGTTATGAGTGAACTTTCTCTTAAAGTAAGAAAAGCCTCTCTTGATGATTCTGCCAGTCTATTACAGATGATGAGGCAACTAGCAGAATTTGAAGGTTATTTAGATAATTTTCTTGTCACTGCTGAAGAGTTAGAAGCACGCTTATTTCATAAAAATGATTTTGATGTATTTGTTGCAGAAACAAACAATACAGTTTCAGGAATGCTGGTTTATTATCACTTGCCTTTTACCTATGATCTTACGCCCTGGGTTTATATAAAGGAATTGTTTGTTAAGCCAGAATTTCGCCAAATGTCCGTTGGTAAAGAACTTATGAAATCACTGGCTCAAGAGTGTAAAGATATTGGCTGTAAAAAAATACGGTGGGATATTTTAACTTCTAATATTTCGGCAAAAAAGTTCTATAAATCTCTTGGGGCTAAACACGAAATGGATTGGAGTTTTTTTAGTATAACCGAAGATAGTATTTCACAACTTGCCAACACGATAACTCACTAAAAGCCATAACCCACTCACCACATCTCACACTTCCGTAAATATTGATAATAAAAACCGGTAACTGTCAGATCAAGTCTGAACTACTACAAATAACAGGCAATTCGCGAAGTTGTCTGTATTTGTTCCCCCTCCCCACTTCATGTACGATCCCTCAAAATAATAGAGAGGGTTCGTCATGCATCTGATTCTGCCTATCACCCTATCCACGGTTTTGTCCGGTTGCCTGGAAGTTGAGGCCAACAGTAACAAAGTGAATCAAAGGGCGCTGTTAGCTGAGCGCTTACGCTTATCAGAGCCACATACTTCACCTTCCAGGAAGGTTGAATATGCACGCCCTGCATTTGGCTACTTACCCACTCCGGTAGCCATTGCGCAGAAATAACATGCACTACAAAACTGCTCGATGACGCTACAACTGCAACAATAAGTAACAACAAAATTCTCATTTCTATTCCAGTGATACGCTCTGAGTACGGATGCTTATAAGATGATCAGCGTGTCCAGTATTATTCCAATCACCAGTTCCAAATCAAGTCTGTGGAAAATCTTTGGTATTCTGCTTTCAACCAGTCAGCAATTCATTTTAGGTACATCAGTACAAGCCAGAAAATGGTTAACGTGAACACTACCTATAAAGCCTTCTATTGTTGGTCTTGTTTCCTTACCGGGCATTTCCTTCATAACGCTTCTTTAGGTACCAGAATTGCTTGCCAAATTTCCCCCTATAATAAATACAGAATTGAAAAAGCCCAATGCCGGGCTGCTCGCTTCCCTATGGACTTTAGTGGGGCATAGATAGGATAAAGACCCTTTTAGCCATTCACAGGTAAACACCCACCTCGTCTTGCGTACCTTTTCTTGTTTTTTTGTAGCGCCTCCGGGTGAAGATCGGGCAAATTTTCACTAACTTTACGTTCACAGGAAAGCTTGGATGTTTGAACCATGAAAAGAGTTCCATCTGGTCCGCAGTATAGATAGGTAAGGTTCATCGAACGGCTTCATCATCGATGGCGCATGCTCTGGCGGGTGTTCGTGCGGCTGAATGTCGGTTTTCAAGCCCTCCTTCGTCTTCAGGTGTTTTAGCCTATATGCGATCACAGCCAGATCTTGGATGCTGGCAATCATTTTGACTTTCTACCGCAACGGAAATATAGGCATCAAAATGATCTTATTGGATTTTATTAAGATTGTTTTTGGTATCAAGGCTACGTAAAATTGTCAAACATTTATCTGTGTTGTGGGTCGAGATTGAGTGGGCTTCTGTGAGCCAATGGCCCGGGAAGCCCAAGCGTTTCTAAAAGATCCATTTCCTCGATAGGAGAACGGTAGCGTGACATAAGCGTAAATAAAAAGGCGCTGACCCAAGGTGCACGAACACCAGGGGCCAGCTAACCAAATTGATAAGTGAACTATCAAAATGGCTTTATGGATAATACGCTAGAAGCCCGCTCGTCTTCAATAAAGCGGGGTAGATTCAGGTGGTTGGAGCGATTCCCCAGGCTCTGGGAGCGTTGCATTCGTCTGTTCTGCTTTACCGCCTACCGTTCCCGTGCCCCGCCTTGTAGTGCCTTCAGACCTTACTTTCCAAGTATTCCCATCATGAAAAATCAGCCCGGGATTTGCGACCCGGAAGGAAAGGCTTATGTTGATTTTAAAACGCCGGCCAGGCGAGAATCTCAGAATTGGAAAAAATGTCTCAGTCACCGTATTGGGTGTGACGGGTAATCAGGTAAGGGTGGGCATCAAGGCCCCAAAATCCTTGCCTGTTCACCGTGAAGAAGTGTATGTGCGCATCCAAAAGGAACGGGAGTTGGGCAATGGAAACCCTAGAGATACGGATTCTCCCCGTGGGGAGTACCCGCCATGAAACTCGATTTTCCTGTCAAGTCCCAACCATAAATCCATCAAGCTGCTGAATTGTTATCACGTTGATCTCACAATTCTTTTTCAGATGATTTTAACGGGGCAGAATCAATACTAACGGAGCCATATAACAGAATACTCGCCACATTCAGTATGCGGTGAAAGCATCCCTGTTCGCGCGTAACCGCGCCTGGGTGTAGGCACAGTTGCGCAGGACCCGGAGTTGTTCCAGCATTTATGGCCTACCGGTTCGGCAGTATGTCGTGGAGGTACGCTAGGTGGTGCATGTAAAGGTCTGTGGTCACTACTGCTGCGCTGGTATACAGCCGCCACGGGCCATAGCGTGTGTGGGTTGGTGGAGAACTGGCTGCGTATGATCGGATAAAACCTAGGTGCCGGAGGAGAAGAGCGCAACTACCGCCAGCAGAGTGACCACCCAGATACCGCACAGGATTTTCCAGAACAGGGAAGCGTCGCCCCTGTCTGTGGGGTCTTCGCGCAGGTAGTCCGGATTGGGGCTGCCCAGGTCCCGTATCAATTCCTCCAGCGTGGGGTAGCGCTGCTCCAGGTCGATACTGCAGCCGCGCGCCAGTGCGCGGTCGAACCAGAGGGGTACCACCGGGTTGAACTGGGTGGCGGAACGGTAGCGCAGGCGCTCGTAATCCGCGTTGGAGCGACACGCCTCAATCTCCTCTCCATAGGGAAGTTCCCCGGTAAACATCTCGTAGGCAATGGTGGCCAGGGCGTAGATATCGCCGCGAATACCGCTGTTGCGACCGAGAATATAGTGGGGGTCCGAATAGCTGGCGGTACCCAGCGCCGCCGGGTGTTCCAGCGGGCGGAAGATCTCGGCACTGCCGGCGATATACACCGAGCCGAAGTCGATAATTTTTACCTGGCCGTCGCTATCCACCATGATATTCGCGGGTTTCAGATCCTGATGAATGGTCTCCTGGTCGTGAAACGCCTGCAGCCCCGTCGCGACCTGCTTGAGGATACGGAAGGCTTCCGCCGGCTTGGGAAAGCGATTGCGGGCAATCCAGGTTTCCAGGGTGATACCATCCACGTACTCCATCAGGTAGTAGAGTGCGCTGCGCGGCCGTTCCTGCCGGTGCAGGCGTACCACATGCTTGCTGTGAATGCGCAGGCCGATCCACTCCTCCTGCACAAAGCGGTCGATATAGTGGATATCGTCCTCGTAATTCACCGAGGGGGTTTTCATCACCAGGGTTTCACCGCAGGCCGTATCGCACACCAGATACAGCTGGCTGCGCTGGGAGGAGAACAGCTCGCGCTCCACCCGGTAGCCGTCCAGCACCATGCCCGGCTCCAGCTCCGGCGGAAAAGGCAGGCGCGTGAGCTGGCGGCTGTAATCGTCCAGGGTGGCCTGGGGCAGTGCCTGCACCCGCACCACCAGCGCCGACAGATTGTCATCGCTGCCGTTTTCCTCGGCGATGCGCACCAGGGTTTCCGCCTTTTCCTGCTCGCTTGAATGGGTGTCCGCGAGCAGTTTGCGCAGAGCACCTTCGTCGATAAAGTCGTGTACCCCGTCGCTGGTGAGCAGCAGCATATCGTTGTCAGCCAGGCCCACTTGTCCGTAGTCCACCTGCAGGCCGGTATCCATGCCGAGTGCACGCGACAGCATCTGTTGGCGGTGTGCCAGGGTAATGTTGTGGTCGCGGGTCAGGCACTTGAGGGTATCACCGCGCAGGTGATAAATGCGGCTGTCGCCGATATGGAAATAGTGCGCGGTGCGGGATTTGAACACCAGGGCCGAAAAAGTACACAGGAAGCCCTTTTCCTGCTGGGGATAGTCGTGGCTTTTGCGGTACAGCTTGCTATTGATGGAGGCGAGGATCTTTTGTCCGGCATGGGCCACCGACCAGGTGTCCGGTACCTTGTAATAATCCCGCACAAACTGCCCGGTGGCGGTGTGGCTGGCGAGGGCCCCGGCCTCGGCGGAACTGACCCCGTCCGCCAGTGCCGCCACCGCGCCAAGGTACTGTTGCAGATGCGGGCTTTGCGGCCAGTGGAACAGGGCCGAGTCTTCATTCTGTGCTTTGATACCGGCGCGGCTGCACAGGCCGTGGCGCAGCTGCAGCACCGGTTGCGGCGCGGCAGCGGGGGGCTGTCCGCAATGTGCGGAAATGGTCGGGCCGGTTTCGGTCATGGTCGGTCCCCCTCTGGTAGCGGTGCCTGGCGCACAGAATCAGCGGAGAACAGCAGAGCCCTCCGCCGCCTCGGGGTCTTACTCTACGCTAATCAGCTGCACTGTGCCGTCTGGCAGCACTTCCGCAATCTTGCCCTTGGGCTCATCCAGAAACACGCAGGCAAAGAAGATCACAGCGGCAGCCCCGGCGATTACCAAAAAGAACTGGCTGTAGCTCACATAGGACAGGGTGGTGAGAAAGGTCACCGCGCCCACATTGCCATAGGCACCGGCCATACCGGCAATCTGCCCGGTCATACGGCGCTTCACCAGGGGCACTATGGCAAACACCGCGCCCTCGCCGGCCTGTACGAAGAAGGAGCAGCACATGGTGGCGATCACCGCGGCGGGAATCCACCAGCTGCCGTCGATCTGGCTCAGCACAAAGTAACCCACCGCCAAGCCGCCAATCAGGAACATCAGGCTGCGGCGGCGTCCCAGCTTGTCAGAGAAATAGCCGCCGGTGGGGCGCGCCACCAGGTTCATAAAGGCGAAGCCGGAAGCGAGCAGGCCGGCCTTCACCGGGCTCAACCCTTCAAAGGTTTCCAGAAAGAACAAAGGTAGCATGGAGACCACCGCCAGTTCCGAGCCGAAGGTGACAAAGTAGGCCAGGTCCAAAATGGCCACCTGCTTGAAATTGTACTTCTCCAGCGCCGGTACCCCCTTGCGCAGGTGCTCCCGGTTCACACTCCAGATCATGCGGGTCTGTAAAGCGAACAGGGCTATCAGCAATCCCCACATGCTGTAGGTGGCCTCCTGGCTGAGCAGGGCCACCCCACTGGGGGACAGCTTGTAGGCCAGTGCCGCCAGCGCCAGGTACATGGGCACGTTCATCAGCAGGTAGAAGTAAAAGTCGCGCTTGCTGGTCACTTCCAGGCCGCCGCTTTTCTTCGGCTTGAAGTAGGTGGAGCCCTTGGGGGTATTGCGCGCGATGCGGTAGTAGAGGATGCCGTAGAGCCCGGCGAGCACCCCGGTGAGGCCGAGGGCGTAGCGCCAGCCGTCCTCGCCGCCGAACAACAGGGCGAGGGTGGGCAGGGTTATGGCACCGGCAGCGGAACCGAAATTCCCCCAGCCACCGTAGATGCCCTCCGCCAGGCCCACCTGCCTGGCCGGGAACCACTCGCCCACCATGCGGATGCCGATCACGAAGCCCGCGCCGACAAAGCCGAGCAAAAAGCGGAACAGGGCCAGGGACTGGTAACTGTCTGCGGTAGCGAAGCCCAGGCAGATCGCGGACGAGGTGATCAGCAGGCCGCTGTACACCAGGCGCGGGCCCAGTTTGTCCACCAGCATACCGATCACAATACGCGCGGGGATGGTGAGTGCCACATTGAGGATTAACAGGGCTTTCACCTGCTGGCTGGTGAGGTCGAAGGCTTCCTTGATAAAGACCATCAGCGGAGCATGGGAGAACCACACCAGGAAAGTCAGGAAGAACGCAAACCAGGTAATGTGCAGCGTCTTTATTTTGGGATCGCCCCAATGAAACAGATTGAGGCCGCTGGATTGGCTCATGACTATTTTCTCCGGCTTCTCAGTAATCTAGCGGTGGATAGGGTCATGACCGATGGTATTTGAGCAGCGCTGCAAAAAAAGTGCGCAAAGGGGGTAGGCGGGGGCCTCTTGCCCGGCTCTTCAGGGCGGGTTAATCCCATTGGGGTAGCGGGAAGGGGGCCCGCCTGGCGGTTTCACTGCGCGGGCTACCCAGCAGGTGGTAGTTGTGTCAATAGGTTTCCGCTCGGGGGGATTTTTGGGAGTAATTGCTGGCGAAACCGTTTTTGTGCATCTTGTCATTCAATAGTCCCGCCGGGCTGCGTCGCCTTCGCCGGCACAGTGCGCTTCTGGCACTCTGTGGCCGGAATTTGCCCATACAGGGCCTGCGCGATCAGTCGGGCCTTTGGTTGAAAATCTGCATAACACGGGGAGCCTGCCGTGCAATATACCCAGCAACTTGCCGGGCGCGCATTGATGTTTGCCTCGGCCATGTTCGCCGCCAACTTTTCCGTGTGGACACTCTACGCGGTGCTCGGTGTGGAGATTCGTGCGCAGCTGGCTCTGTCCGCTACCGAGTACGGTATCCTGCTGGCGGCGCCCATCCTGAGTGGTGCACTGCTGCGCTTTCCCGCAGGCCTGCTGGTGGAGTATTTCTCGGCGAAAAACCTTATTTTGTTGCAGATGCTGTTGTTGTTGCCGGTGTTGTTTCTGCTGCCGTCGATCACCAGCTACAGTGCACACCTGCTGGCCGGTTTGTGGCTGGGTATTTCCGGTGTGTCCTTCGTACTGGGCATCCGCTATATCAGCCCCTGGTTTGAAAGGAGGCAGCAGGGTACTGCCCTGGGCATTTTTGGTGCGGGTAATGCCGGTGCGGCCATTACCCTGGCGCTGGCGCCGGCGATACAGAATTGGTTTGGACGGGAGTGGATAGGGCCTGTGTATGGTTTCGGCATACTGCTGATGCTGTTTCTGTTTTGGTTTTTTGCCCCGGAGGAAACCCGCTATATGCGCAGTCGCGGCAAGCGTGCGCTTGCCGATCATCTCAAACCGCTGCTGGAGATACGCGTATGGCGCTATGGACTTTACTACTATTTTGTCTTCGGCAGCTTTCTCGCCCTTTTGCTGTGGCTGCCGAACTATTACCTGGCGGTGTACGGGGTAAGTACACCGGTGGCAATGGCATTGACGTTGCTGTTTGTGGCCCTGTCCAGTTCGCTGCGTGCCCTGGGGGGCTGGTTTGCGGACCGCTATGGGGCGCGCACGGTCAGCTGGAGCGTATTCTGGACCTGCCTGGTGTGTCTTTTTTTCCTCAGCTACCCCCCCACCAGCATGACCATCCACGGTGTGGCCCGGGATGTGCAATTGAATATTGAAGTGGGTATCGAACTGTTCACCCTGTTGCTACTGGTGATCGGTATCGCCCAGGGGTTTGGGCGCGCCTCTGTGTATAAGGCCCTGCACGATAACTACCCGGCGCATATGGGCAGCGTGGGGGGCAGCGTGGCCACTATTGGTGCACTGGGCGGTTTCACCCTGCCGGTACTGTTTGGTATTGCCCAGGACTTGGTGGGTATTCACAGCGCCGCCTTTATGCTGCTCTACGGGGTGCTCGCTGTGTGTATGCTGGTGATGTATCTGGCCATACAGCGCGAAAGACACCAGCAGCGCCTGGCCTTTGCCCGGCAAAACAATTTTCTATTCGATCAGGCGGAGGATACGGCAGTGCTCCCGGATAGGCAGGGTTGACTACCAATTTGGTATCAGGCTTGCATAAGGGAAAGTAGTAGACACATTGCCTGGGTGAAAAATGCAAAGATTTCAACGGCGGTGAAAAAGTTGTAGCTTTGTCTCTGCCAATTCGTTGTTGCAAAGGAAAAGCGTCATGATCACGCACAGATTATCCAGAATTATCGGAGCTTTACTGCTGGGGGCCTGCAGCACAACCGCTTTGCAGGCTGCGGCGCAGGATGGTGAAAATGCCACATTAACCGACGCGCTGAAATCCGGTGAGGTCGGGCTGAATCTGCGCTATCGCGTGGAGGCTGTCGATCAGGACAATTTAAACCGGGATGCCACGGCATCCACCCTGAGAACCCGGTTGAACTGGAAAAGCGGCAGCTATCGTGGTTTTGACGCTTTTCTCGAAATGGATGATGTCACTGATATCGGGAATGATAATTTCAATTCGACGGTCAATGGCAAAAGCCAATACCCGGTGATTGCCGATCCAAATGGTACCGAAGTCAATCAGGCCTACCTGCGCTATCGGGGTGACAACTCGGTGATTACCGCCGGGCGTCAGCGTATCAATTTGGATAATCAGCGGTTTGTCGGCGGTGTGGCCTGGCGCCAGAATGAGCAGACCTACGATGGGGTGCGCTACCAGTATGGCAGTACCGAAAGCCTGCAACTGGACTACAGCTACATTTACAAAGTTAATCGTATTTTTGGCGAGGACAGCGCCAATGGGTACTTTGAGGGGGATATCCAACTGTTCCACGCCGCCTACCCGGTGGCCGATGGCCACAGCCTGACCGGTTACCTCTACAATCTGGATCTGGAAGATGCGGTGAATAATTCCAGCCGCACTTACGGCCTGGACTATAAGGGGGCATTTGGCCCTGTGAAGGCGAAGTTGAGTTACGCACGCCAGACCGATATCGGCGACAGCCCCCTCGACTACAGCGCCAACTATTACCTGGTGGAGTTGGCTACTGCGCTGGGTCCGGTTGACACCAGGCTTGGCTATGAGGTGCTGGGTTCCGATAACGGTGTCGGGTTCAAAACCCCACTGGCCACCCTGCATAAATTTCAGGGCTTTACCGATCAGTTTCTGGCAACACCGGGCGAGGGTATCGAGGACCTGTATATCGGCGGCGCCACAAAAATTGGCGAGGGCAAGTTGAGTGTGAATTTCCACAATTTCAAGGCGAGTGATTCCTCAACCGAATACGGTAACGAGTGGAATATCACCTACAGCCGGAAAATCACCCAGGAGGTCTCTGCACTGGTCAAATACGCCACCTATGATGCCGATGAATACAGGGTGGATACCGACAAGGTCTGGCTGATGCTGACCGCCAATTTCTAACGAGCACAACAACCCGCAGGCCGGCCTTTCCCCTCCCGGGGCACCGGTGTCGCGGCGGCAAGGGCGAAGGGGGTACCACCTTTGCCCCAAGCATAAATTGGCTGGCTTGATACACTGACACCAGTTTAAACACCGAGTCCCGCCGCCTAAACAGCGCTGATCTTTGATTCTGCTGCAGGGTGTCGGGACCGTGGCCATAACGGTCACCAGGGTCGGGCGGGAAACTGCGCGGCCTCCCCAATTTGGAAAGGCGTTTAATGTTACAAGACCGCTTTGGCCGCAGGTTTTACTACCTGCGCCTGTCCGTCACGGACATCTGCAATTACCGCTGCAACTACTGCCTGCCCGAGGGTATCGGCTGTGGCCGTTCCCTCAAGGGCGAAAACCCCCTGTCGGTGCCGGAAGTGGCCACCCTGGTGCGCGCCTTTGCCGCTCTGGGCACAGAGAAAGTGCGCCTTACCGGTGGTGAGCCCTCCCTGCGAAAGGATCTGGTGCCACTGCTTGAAGCGGTGCGGGCCAGCGACAGGATTCGCCGCCTCGCCATCACCACCAACGGCTATCGCCTACCCAGCCAGATCGACGACTGGCACCGCGCCGGCCTGGATCAGGTCAATGTCAGCATTGATAGCCTCGACCCAGCCCAATTCCAGCATATCACCGGTCACGACCGCCTCGATAAAGCCCTCGCGGGGCTGGATCGCGCCCTGGCGCTGGGCATTGAGACCAAGGTCAATGCGGTGCTGCTGCGCCAGTACAACCTGGCCGAGCTGGATAACTTCCTCGCCTGGATTCGCGAGACCCCGGTGACCCTGCGCTTTATCGAACTGATGCGCACCGGTGACAATCGCGCGTTTTTCGCCAGCAACCATGTGTCAGGCAGCGATATTGAAGCCCTGCTGTTGCGCGCGGGTTGGGAGCAGGTAATCCGCAGCCGCGATGCCGGCCCGGCGCGGGAATATTTTCACCCCGATTACGCCGGGCGTATCGGTCTGATCACGCCCTATGGCAAAGACTTCTGTGCCAGTTGCAACCGCCTGCGGGTATCGGCCCAGGGCAAGCTGCACCTGTGCCTGTTCGCCGACCAGGGCTTCGAGATGCGCGAGGTGATCGCCGCCGGCGACAGTGAGGCCCTGGCCGCGCATATTCGCGCATTGATCGGCGGCAAGACCGCCGGCCACCAGCTGCACGAAGGCTTTACCGGCGCCACCCGCAACCTGGCAATGCTGGGGGGCTAGGGTTTATGGCCAGGGCGAACATCAACAAATCGACCATCGGTGTGGTGCTGGCCGGCGGCCGCTCCCGTCGTATGGGCCGCGACAAGGCCCTGCTCACACACCCTGAGTGCGGCAGTTTCCTGGAGCACGCCGAGGCGTTGTTGCGTGCACTGCCGCTGGCACAAGTGGTGACCAGCGGCGCGCGCCCCGGAGGCATCGAAGACCTGGTGCCAGAGCGCGGTCCGTTGGGCGGCCTCTACTCTGTGGCGCTGGCCACCGGTGCCGAGGCCGCCTTGGTGATCCCGGTGGATATGCCGCTGCTGAGGCGGGCGCATCTCGCAGAATTGTTAGTGCAGGGGCAGAGCATTGGTGGCCCCTGTTATTTTGAAAACTGCTTTTTCCCCCTGTGGCTGCCGCTCAACCATCCATGCCTCGATTATTTGTGCCGTGCAGTGGCGGGGAGCGCGCATAACTCTGTGGGTGCACTGCTGCGCCACCTGGGTGCTGAATCCATTTCATTAAAAAGCGCCGGCGGCTGGCATCGCAATATCAACACGCCGGCGGATTATCTTGGCCTGACGGTACCGGATAACCTGTCCGAAAACCGTTATTTAAGAGAACACTGATGATGTCCACACACGCCAGTAAAACATTTGTACCGCTGAATATCGCAGTACTTACCGTATCCGATACGCGCACTGCGCAGACCGATACCTCCGGCCAGTACCTGGTGGAAGTCCTGACTTCCGCCGGCCACCAGCTTGCAGATAAACGTATCACTCCGGACGATATCTACCAGATGCGCGCGGTGGTTTCCGCCTGGATTGCGGACCCCGAAGTACAGGTGGTGTTGGTGACCGGCGGCACCGGCTTTACCGGGCGCGACTCCACCCCGGAAGCCCTGAGCCCGCTGTTCGATAAAACCGTCGATGGTTTTGGCGAGTTGTTCCGCCAGCTTTCCCTGGCGGATATCGGCAGCTCCACCGTGCAGTCCCGCGCACTCGCCGGCCTCGCCAACCGCACGCTGCTGTGCTGTATGCCCGGCTCCACCGGCGCCTGTCGCACTGCCTGGGAGGGTATATTGCTGGAGCAGCTGGATGCCCGCCATAAGCCCTGCAACTTCATTCCCCATGTGCGCTTTGCCAGCGCCCCCTGCGAGAGTCGGGGGTAATTTGTGAGCCAGTTAACCCACCTAAACCAGCGCGGTGAAGCCAACATGGTGGATGTCACCGAGAAGGACATCACTGATCGCAGTGCCCTGGCAGAGAGCCGTATTTGCATGGGTGCGGAGGCCTTTGCATTGCTGAGCCAGGGGGCGCACAAGAAGGGCGATGTGTTATCGGTGGCCCGCATTGCCGGTATCCAGGCCGCCAAGAAAACCGCGGATCTGATACCCCTCTGCCACCCCCTGGCGCTGACCAAGGTAGCACTGGAGTTTGAACTGCAGCCGGACAAGCACAGTGTGCATATCACCGCCTTCTGCCGCCTGGCCGGACGCACCGGCGTGGAGATGGAGGCATTAACCGCAGCCTCGGTGGCGGCGCTGACGATTTACGATATGTGCAAAGCGGCGGACCCGACGATGGAAATTGGCCCGACCCGATTGCTGCAGAAAACCGGTGGCAAGAGTGGCCATTGGCGCAGCAATGCGCCGGCAAGTGCTTGAGTATTTCAGAGGTAGAAAGACATGGTGAAGGTTCTGTTTTTCGCACGCCTGCGACAGCAGTTGGACACCGGCGAAATTGCCCTGGCAGACTTTTGCGGTAGTCTCAGTGCCCTGCGTGAAGCGCTGTGTGAGCAATACCCCCATTGGCGCGTCTACCTGCAACGGGACGATATCCGTATGGCATTGAACCAGGAGCTGGCGGAGCCCGATACGCTCGTGAATGCCGGGGATGAGGTCGCGTTTTTTCCGCCGGTGACCGGCGGCTAATGGTGCCTGTATGAAAGCAGTCGATCGTATCGAGGTGTGTGAAACGCCGCTCAATGTGGCTGTCGAATACGCGGCCCTGCAGGGCAATAGCGGGGATGGCGCCTGTGCCTTGTTTGTGGGTTCGGTGCGCGACTTCAATGCCGGTAGTGATGTCTGCGGCCTGGCCCTGGAGCACTATCCCGGTATGACAGAAAAAAGCCTGCAACGCATCACCGGTGAGGCGCGCAGCCGTTGGTCTCTGGGGCGCGTGGCCATAGTTCACCGGGTTGGCCCCATGCAGATCAACGACGAAATTGTTTTTGTCGGCGTTACCAGCCCGCACCGCCAGGCCGCCTTTGCCGCCTGCCAGTACATCATGGACCGCCTCAAGACAGAGGCCCCTTTTTGGAAGCGCGAAGCCATTGCAGATCAGACCGGTAATGCCACTGAACGCTGGGTCGAGGCCCGCGCCAGCGATGCCGAGGAGATGGACAAGTGGTCCGCCGGCTGAGCTTTCTGCTGTGCAGTTTACTGCTGGCGACTGCGCTGCCGGTCAATGCGGATAGCTGCACCCTGCGTGTGGCGGTGGCGGCCAGCTTCCGCCCGGCACTGGAACAGGTGCTGCCGGCATTCGAGCGCGGCAACACTTGCCCGGTGCAGCTCAGCAGTGGCAGCTCCGGTGTGCTCTACCAACAGATAGTGCACCGCGCTCCCTTCGATTTATTCCTGTCCGCCGACCGCGAGCGGCCCGAGCGGCTGGAAAAACAGGGCGGCGTACTGGGTGACAGTCGGCGTACCTACGCCTTGGGATTATTGGCTCTCTGGCATCCGAAATCAGAATCGGAACCTGAAGGCTTATTGCAGCACTGGCCCGATAAAATCGTATTAGCTGATCCCAACTTAGCGCCCTTTGGCAGTGCCGCCCGGCAGGCACTGGAAAGTCTGGGCTTATGGGAAAAAAAACAAACTCAGCTGGCTTGGGCCCACAATGCCGGCCAGGCCTATTTAATGCTGGATTCCGGCAATGTGCAGTTGGGCTTTGTCGCCGCCAGCCAGATGCGCGCCGCCGGGCGGGAGAATTTCTGGCTGCTGCCCCAGCATTGGTATCACCCCATTGAACAGCAGTTGGTGATCCCCATTCAGAGTCGTCAGCCTGAAAAAGCACAGGCCCTCGCCGACTACCTGCGCTCACCCGAAGTACAGGCACAACTGCGCGACCTGGGTTACGGTGTTCTGCCGGCGCAGCGCGCGGGGCGCGGGCGATGACTATCGCCGCTGCCGACTGGCAGGCCCTGTGGCTCACCCTGAAGCTGGCCGGACTGACCACCCTGCTGTTATTTGTGCTTGGGGTGCCCCTGGCCTGGCGGTTGAGCCAGTGGCAGAGCCGCTGGCGCCATGGCATAGAGATATTAATTACCCTGCCGCTGGTGCTGCCGCCGACAGTGTTGGGTTTCTATTTACTGTTGTTGTTTTCCCCCAATTACGCCTCCGGTCAGTGGCTGTCGCAGCTCTTGGGCGGACCTCTGGTATTTTCCTTCGGCGGTCTGGTGTTTGCCTCGGTGATTTATTCCCTGCCGTTTATGGTGCAGCCGTTACTCGCCGCCTTTAATACCAACGGCCAGCGCCTGAGCCAGGCCGCTTCGGCGCTGGGTATGCCGCCCTGGGCGGCACTATTAAAAGTTGTGCTGCCCGCAAGTCGCGCGGCAATTGTGAGCGCCTGCGCGCTGACCTTCGCCCACACATTGGGTGAGTTCGGCGTAGTGCTGATGATCGGCGGTGCTATTCCCGGTGAGACCCAGGTGGTCTCCATTGCGCTCTACCAGCATGTGGAGGCGATGGAGTACGGTGCGGCGCACCGATTGGCCCTGATGTTGATAGGGATTACTACAGTACTGTTATTGCTGGCCCGTTGGCTCGGGCACATTTTGGCTCCGCGCGGCTCAACTAAAGAGAGCCTTAAGCCGGCGACGGGGGTATGGGGCTAATGGAAATTACCCAGCCCCTGTTTGGTACTGATGCGAGCAGTACTGACTCTGCCGGACTCTGTGTGGAAGGGCTGGTGACTTCACTGAATGCCACCACGCCGTGGCAATTGATCCTGCCGGCGAGTGGTGTTTTCGGTCTTACCGGCCCCTCCGGCGGTGGCAAGAGTACGCTGCTGTCGACCCTGGCCGGCCAGCGGCGCTGCCGCGGCACGATCGCTTTTGCCAGTACCGTCTGGCAGTCTGGGCGCCGCGCCCTGGCGACCCACAAGCGCGCCCTCTCCTTAGGCTTTCAGGACAGCCGCCTGTTTGCCGGGCAGTCGGTGGCGGACAACCTGGCACTGGCCCGCCGCTACAGCCGCAGATCACTGCCCGGGGAAGAGTGCGATCAGCTGCTGAGGGACTTCGGTATTGCGCCGCTACTCCATCAACCGGTGGAGTTGTTATCCGGCGGTGAGGCTCAGCGGGTGGCGCTGTTGCGCCAGCTTTTCCACAATGCGCCGCTACAGCTATTCGATGAGGCGCTTTCAGCAGTGGAGCGCGCCCAGGTACTGCGGCGTTTGTTGCCGACCTTACGGGATTTCTGGACCCGTCACCCGGCGCTGGTGATCTGGACCAGTCACGACTTCGACGAGATACAACTGCTGGCGCAACGCTGCCTGTGGATGGAGTGCGCGAATTTGTCCGCGCCGATGTCTCTGACCGAGGTGGCTAGGCGCCTGGAGGCCAATGCATTGGGGGATAGCTGCCGCAGCCGGATTGAGGCGCGGGTGGAATCCCTGCGTGATGGCCTGCTGAGTTTGGATTTGGGTGGGGTTTCCCTCTATGCGGACAGGGTCACGGGCCACTACCGCAATGGCGATACCGCCGCTTTCCTGCTGGATGCCGGCGATATCAGTCTCAGTCTGGAGAAACCGGGCCTGTCCAGCATCCTCAACTGCCTGCCGGTGACCCTGGCCGGGAAACAGGGTCTGGCCAATGGCCGCATACGACTGCAATTAACTGCCGCAGGGCAAATGTTGTACGCGGATATTTCCCGCCTCTCCTGTGAGCGCCTGCAACTGCGTGCAGGCACTACCTATTTTGCCCAATTCAAGGCCGGTAGCCTTGCCGGTTTGTAAGTGATCTTTGAGCAAATGGTTGTGCAAAAAATAGTAACTAGCTAAAACCCCGGATGATTTTTTGCTATTTTTGAATGCCAGCTAACTAGATGGTACTCATATGGGCGTTTTAATAGGAATTTCTCTCGTTAACGAGGGCGATAAGTGTTACAGGGAAAAAGCACAGCTTGAGGGATTACCCATAGCGAAAGCAGTGCGTGTTGAGGATTTATATCCGGTCCTGGCCCGGTGTATTGAAGAGAATGGACACCATTACCGCTTAACCCGCTCGGGATCGGATACCCTGGAAATAGAGGAAGAGATTCAGGATTGCGAGCCCTACCGGATCAATTTTTTCCAGTACCATATTTGCCGAAAGGGCGATACTGTCGTTATTCGCTCTACCTACAAAGACGATGCCCTGTACTTTTACCTGGCTTGCCGCGCCGCCAGCGGGCAAAAGGTCAAGATCGCTTTTCATGGTGAACACCCGTTTTATAACCAAGACTCTATTGCTGAATATCAGGGGGCGGGTAACTACCACCTGGCCTCCTTCTTCGATCTTGAATACTTGCCCGGTTATATCGAAGCGCACTGCCAGCGTTTCAGTCACTATCCAAAATACTGGTCTTATCACTTCTTCATTCCGCATTTGGGCAAGGTTGAGTTAAATAACCACATATCTGATCCAACACAAGCTGTCTACAATCTCGATTTCGATCACCCGGAACGAGAGTTAACAATATTCCAATCAGCTATCGAAAAGGATGGCTGTTACTATTTTCGCAACGCCCTCACCACAGAAAAGCTTGTGGAAGTGCTTGAGGAAATGAGGGCAGAGCTACAGGCGGAAGGCATTACGACGATCTTGAGTTGTTTTGAGGCTATCCACAAGAATTATTTTGACTTTGAAAGCACCATCGAGACGGATGACAGTCTGGCCTCAGTTGTGGAAGAGCTTACCGCGTACCGACAAATTGTCCGTGAAGGCCCCGTTCAATATGCGGTAACGGAAAACACAGATGCATCTTTCACCGTGCAGGCTTACTATTTCCAGGAGCCTGTGGGTTACAATTATACGATCAGTGATGAGGATATCTCTGACGGCCATATTTATCTGGATAAGTTCCACGATATGGATTTTTACAGGGATATGTGCCGCGCCATTGCCAGGCATCTATGCCCGACGATGCCAACAGTTGAAGGTTGGGATGAAGTGGAATTCTACTATCACAAGGATTCAGATCGAAAGCTGATCGCCAGCCTTTTTGAGGAAACGGATATCACTCCAATATTGACTCAGGTGAAATAAAAAAGGGGAGGTGAAAACCTCCCCGAATTTACGCTATCCCGTGAATGAAACAGAATTACGGATTATAGAATTCGCCGTTCTTGCGCAGGTAGAACCAGTAGTTAATCACCAGGCATACCGCATAGAAGATGGCGAAGCCTGCCAGTGCGTATTCTGGGGTGGTGGCCTTGATCTGCTCCCCGAAGACCTTGGGAATATAGAAGGCACCGTAGGCGGCGACCGCTGAGGTCCATCCCAGCACCGGGCCTGCCTGCTCCTTGGGAAACACCATGGCGATGGTGCGGAAAGTAGAACCGTTGCCGATTCCGGTGGCGGCAAACAGGATCAAAAACAGCAGGAAGAAGGGCAGGAAGAATTCTTCCGGAGCGGCTGAAGCATAGGCGGCTTTCATGTAGTAGGCCACGCCCAGGGCGCTTGCCACCATAATCACCGCACAGATCTGGGTGACCAGGGCACCGCCGATTCGGTCGGAAATCCAGCCGCCCACCGGGCGGATCAGGGCGCCGATAAAGGGGCCCATCCAGGCGTACATCAGGGCACTGGGGCCGTTATTGTTGATGGTGTCATGGGTCATTACCCCATCCACCATCACATGGCTGTAGCCGAAGATGACCTTGATGGCCAACGGGAAGGCGGCGGCGAAGCCAATAAAGCTGCCGAAGGTCATGGTGTAGATCACACTCATCACCCAGGTGTGCTTGTTATTGAAGATGCGGTACTGGCGTTGCAGGCTGGTTCCGATCTCACCGGGCAGCAGTTTGAGGCCCAGCACCGTGGCGGCAATCACCAGCACCAGCACCACTTCCTTGGGCACACCCCAGCCGGAGCCGTTGGCCGCTTCCGGCAGTAACAACCACAGGCCCACCACAGCGGTGATCAGGCCGATGCCCAGCATCATGGTCATCTTGATCACGGCGCCGAGGGTATTGCCCACTTCCGGGGTGACTTCCTCGGTGCGCAGGTTGTTCATACCGAACCAGCCGATAAAGGCCAGGGGTACCAGAAACAGCAGCCACACAAAGCCGGCATTCTGAATCCATGCCTCGGAGCCCGCCGGTATCTTGCCGATCAGGGAGCCGGAGCTGCTCACCAGGGTCATGGGATCGCCGCCGGCGGCGCCGAAGGCACCGATGGTCATAAACAGCGGCACCAGGATCTGCATGGTGGTAACGCCGAAGTTACCCAGACCCGCATTCAGGCCCAGGGCCAGGCCCTGTTTTTCCCTGGGGAAAAAGAAACTGATATTGGACATGGAAGAGGCGAAGTTACCGCCGCCGATACCGGACAGCAGTGCCAGCAGTTGGAATATCCACAGAGGGGTTTCCTTGTTCTGCAGGGCGATGCCGGTGCCGAGGGCGGGAATCATCAGCAGTGCGGTGGTAAACACGATGGTGTTGCGCCCGCCAAACAGCCGGATAAAGAAGCTGCTGGGAATGCGCAGGGTGGCTCCGGTAAGGCCGGCGATGGCCATCAGGGTAAACAGATCGGCCTTGGCAATGGGAAAGCCGAGGTTGAGCATTTGTACGGTGATAATGCCCCAGTAGAGCCACACGGCGAAGCCGCACAGGAGGCTGGGAATGGATATCCACAGGTTGCGGTTTGCGATTCTTTTGCCCTTGGACTGCCAGAATTTGCTGTCCTCCGGGGCCCATTCGTAGATGTCAGACACAGCGGCCACTCCTCCTAGAAATGATTCTTGCAGCCACTATGGGCCGGGGGCCCAGCGCGCTCAATTACCCTCAGTAAGTAATCCCTTTGCCCCGCGCGCGTATTGACTACCTCTTTGGGGGTAGCCGCAGCCGTTGGGCGCTATGGTAAAGTCACTGTTCAGATTTAATACAAATCGGACCAGAAAGCAGGATTCTCCATGACCCAATCCGCCACCGTAATGATGGTCGATGACCATCCCCTGTTCCGCAAGGGTCTCAAGCAACTGTTCGCCATGGAGCCCGGCCTGGAGCTGGTGGCCGAGGCCAGCAGCGGGGAGGAAGCGCTGGAACTGGCCAAGCGATACGAGCCGGACCTTATTTTGCTGGACCTGAATATGCGCGGTATGGACGGGCTGGACACCCTGCGCGCAATGCGTGCCGCCGATGTGACTTCGCGCATTGTCATACTCACGGTGTCCGACAATAATGCCGACGTTGTATCCTGCATTCGCGCCGGAGCCGACGGCTACCTGCTCAAGGATATGGAGCCTGAGGACATTCTCGACCAGGTGATCCAGGCCACCCACGGCAAGCTCGCCATCAGCCAGCGTCTCACCGAGATTCTCGCGTCGGCTCTGCGCAAGCCGGACAATTCCGGCGCGGACACCCTCTCCAGTCTTACCAGCCGTGAATACCAGATACTGCAACTGATCGCCGACGGCCTCAGCAATAAACTGATTGCCCGCGAGCTGGATATCAGTGATGCCACCGTCAAGGTACACGTGAAACATTTATTGAAGAAGTTGGGCATGCGCTCCCGCGTAGAAGCCGCCGTATGGATGGTCAACCAGAAGCGCCCGGAGTCCCAGGACCGGGCCCATTGACGCACTCCACGCCCAGCGGCAAAGGAATACAGTGAGAGAGAATTCCCATGCCCACCGTTGATTGCTGTAGCCAGCCGGGCCTGATGCCCCTCCAAAGCGCCCGCAAAAAACTGCTGCAGGCACTGAGCCCCATCAAGGATACCGAGACACTGCCGCTGGTGCGTGCGGGTGGCCGGATACTGGCTGAGGGTGTCTGTTCCGGGGTGAATCTGCCGCCCTGTGACAACTCTGCCATGGATGGTTACGCCCTGCGCTTCGAAGACCTGGCCAGCGGCCTGCCGCTGGAACTGATCGGCAAGTCCTTCGCCGGAGCGCCTTTCGATGGTGTGGTGAATCCGGGTACCTGTGTGCGTATTATGACCGGCGCCGCCCTGCCCGCCGGGGCCGATACCGTTGTGATGCAGGAAGCTGTCGATGCCCAGGGTGAATCCATTCGTATTATCGACGAAGTCCGCCCCGGTGATCATATTCGCCGCTGCGGCGAGGATGTGGCTGAGGGCGCTGCCCTGCTGGAGCGCGGCGAGTGTATCAGCATTGCCCATATCGCCCTGCTGGCCGCTGCCGGTGTGGACAGGGTGACGGTGTTGCGCAAACCGGTTATCGCACTCTTCTCCACGGGCGATGAGTTGTGTCAGCCGGGAGAGGCGCTGGGTAAGGGGGATATATACGACAGCAATCGTATCGCCCTGCTGGCGGCTCTGGCGCAGATGAACCTGGAGGTACTGGATCTTGGGGTGCTGCCGGATAACAAACAGGCCATCAGCGAAGCTCTGCAGCGCGCCGCGCGGGATGCCGATGCCATTATCACCTCCGGCGGTGTCTCTGTCGGCGAGGCGGACTATACCCGCGAAGTGCTGGAAGCGCTGGGTGAGATCGGCTTTTGGAAAGTGGCGATAAAGCCCGGCAAACCCTTCGCCTTTGGTGACCTGCAGGGCACCCCCTTCTTCGGCCTGCCCGGCAATCCGGTCTCCGCACTGGTCACTTTCTACCAGCTTACCGTGCCCGCTCTCACCGTGTTGAAAGGGGGCAGATGGCATGGTCCGCAGACGCTGTGCGCCCGGCTGCTAAACCCCCTGAAAAAGAAACCCGGCCGCACCGATTTCCAGCGCGGTATCTATCGCACCGATGACCGCGGTGAGCTGGTGGTGGAGCCGGTGGGTAGCCAGGGCAGCCATATTCTTACCGGTCTTGCCGCTGCCAATTGCTTTATTGTGCTGGCGCAAGAGAGTGGGGGTGTCGAAGCCGGAGATCGGGTGGTGGTTGAGCCTTTGGGAGTGCCGTTGGGGTAGGGGTGGCCACTATACTTTTCCAATTTCGTATAAAAGACAGACACAGCAAGGGGTCGCTGGACACAGGGTTGGTCCTATTAAGGGAGGTTAAGGCATGCCCCGAGCAGCGGTAACACTCGAAGAATACAATGTATCCTGGGTCTCAGGGTTCGAGCGAGAAAAGCAGCGCTTAATGGCTATAGCCGGGGCGTGGAATTACGGTGGTATCGAGCATGTGGGCAGCACGGCTGTTCCGGGGATGGTTGCCAAACCTGTGATTGATATTATGTTTGGTGTCGGGTCACTGGGGGGCTCAGCACCCGCTATCGATGTACTTGTGGAGTCCGGCTATCAATACTGGCCCTACAAAGCGGAGGTCATGCACTGGTTTTGCAAGCCTTCTGATACCTTCCGCACCCATCATCTCCATTTAATCCCCTTTGAGAGCCCGCTGTGGCAGGAACGCATTCGGTTTCGTGATTTGTTGCGCTCCAACCGGGACGTGGCAATCCAATATGCACAGCTAAAACGTAAACTGGCAGCCACTTACAAAGAAGACCGTGAAGCCTACACCGAGAAAAAATGGCCGTTTATCCAACAGGCATTGCAGAATGCCTAGTGCCAACAAACGGAACAGGCACCGCTTTTTTTTGCTAAAGCCGCTCTGTGACGACGTTGGAGCGCAGAAAGAACGGGATTGGCTTTTCTGGAATTTTTGGCTGCAGCGCCATTCGTAAATTCCGTACGCGACCGTCAATTAGACCGCGACCTTTTCCACCACCAGGCTACCAATCGAGTAGCCGGCACCAAATGAGCAGATAATGCCGCGCTCGCCCGGTGTCAGATCATCGCTGTAGAGGTTGAAGGCAATCACTGAGCCGGCGCTTGCGGTATTGGCGTAGCGGTCCAGCACAACCGGTGCGCGCTCAGTACAGGTTTGATCACCCATCAACTTTCTGGCGATCAGGTTGTTCATATTGAGGTTGGCCTGGTGCAGCCAGTAGCGGCTTACTTGCTGCGGGCCGGTGCCGGTTTCCCGCAGGTGCTCCTCAATATGGGCCGCCGCCATGGGGCAGACTTCCTTGAATACCTTGCGGCCGTTCTGGCGAAACAGTTTGCCGGGCCCAAAGGGATCGACATCGGCGGCGCGCGCCGTATAACCGAAATTTGAGCGGATATTGTTGGAGTAAAGGGTTTTCGCCTTGGTGCCCAGTACTTCCCAGGCGGTGTCCACAGCGCAGGTCTCGCGGCGCTCCACCACACTGGCAACCGCCACGTCACCAAAAATAAAGTGGCTGTCGCGGTCGGTGAAATCCACCTGTGGCGAGGCCAGCTCGGCGTTGATCACCAGTGCGGTGCGCGCGGCGCCGGAACTGATCGCATCCACGGCGCGCTGCAGGGAAAAGGTGGCGGAGGAGCAGGCCACTTCCATATCGAAAGCAAAACCGTCGATGCCGAGCGCACCCTGGATTTCGATGGCAATGGCCGGGTAGGCGCGCTGCAGATAGGAAGCGCCGACGATCACCATATCTACATCACTGGCGTGCTTGTCGGCTTTTGCCAGCGCCAGCCTGGCCGCATTGACACCCATCTCGGCCTGTACACAGAGCTCGTCGTCCTTGCGCTCGGGAATTAAGGGACGCATGCGCTCCGGGTCGAGGATACCCTCGCGGGTAACCACGTAGCGGCTCTTGATACCGGAGGCGTTCTCAATAAATGCCGCCGAGGACTGGGGTTTTGGCGGCCGTGCTCCGGTGTCGATCTCCTGCGCATATTTGCGATTGTAGTGTCGGGCGTAGGTGTTATAGGCCTCCACCAGCTCTTCGTTGCTGATTGCTTCCGGTGGCGTCCACAGGCCTGTGCCGCTGATGACTATGCCCTGTGGCAATTGGTATGCACACATCGCTGAATCCCCGGCCCACACCAGATGGCATGCGGGCAATTACTCACTGAATAGAACCTTAGCAGTGTCGTCTCGACTGGCCCCGAGGCACCAGTGCGACAAGATGGAGTATTTTTGCGCCAATAGTGGATTGGGTCAATCTGTGGTCGCGCCGAAGAGTCAGGGTGTTCTGGCCAAAACGAAGGCGCTGACCTCCCCAGCCCCGGCATGCAACAGTTTTTGTGCCGCTGCTTCCAGGGTGGCACCGGTGGTCAGTACATCATCTACCAACCCCACATGGCGCCCCCCGACATTTTCGCGCAGGGCGAAACTCTGCAGCAAATTGCGCAGGCGCTGGGGGCGCCGCAACTGCGATTGGGTCTGGGTGGCGGCAACTTTGCGCAGCAGGCGCGGGCGTACCGGTAATTGCCATTGTCGTCCCAGTTCTGCTGCAATCAGCTGTGCCTGGTTGTATCCCCGCTGCCAGTAGCGACGCCAGTGCAGAGGGATAGGGGCGAGCAGGTCGGGGCGCTCAGCCGCGGGCTCCATCACCTGCGCCGCCAGTTGCGCGAGGCTGTGGCCGGCGGCCAGATCGCCACGGTATTTAAAGCGTTGAATCATTTGGTTCACAGGGAAAGCATACTGCCAGGCCGCACGCACCCTTGAGAGAGGGGGCGGCTGGCGGAGGCAGTCGGGGCAGTGCTGTGCGGCGGGGGGCAGGGGTTGGGCACAGGTCTCGCAGGCGTTGCCCAACTGGGGCAGTTCAACTGCACAGGGTGTGCAGAGGCCGCTGTAACCTGCGCGGTCTCCACACAACAGGCACTGCGCCAGGTTGTGCGGGAGCAGGGAGGATAAAAAGTGGTAAACCATAATCAGGTAATTGAGTTGACAGCGGTTGGGCCGCGGCTAAACTGGCCAGCTTGTCCGGTCGCGCGTGCCATTGCCAATTAGAGCCCGCCGATTGGCCCCGTGCGAATCTCACCAACACACACAATGCCAGCAACAGAGAGAGTAAGCCCTGTGACCGCCGCTCAGCAAATGCCCGCCGCCGAGATTCGCCACGATTGGACCCGTCAGCAGGTTCTGGATCTCTTCGCCATGCCGTTTAGCGATCTGATGTTCACCGCTCAGCAGGTGCATAGGATGCACTTTGATGCGAACCGGGTGCAGGTGAGTACCCTCTGCTCCATCAAAACCGGCGCCTGCCCGGAAGACTGCGCCTACTGCCCGCAGAGTGCCCGCTACGATACCGGCCTTGCGCGGGAAACGCTGATGAAGGTGGAGAAGGTGCTGGAGGAGGCCCGCGCGGCCAAAGCCGGTGGTGCCACCCGCTTCTGCATGGGCGCTGCCTGGCGCTCGCCCAAGAAAAAAGACATGCCCTATGTCACCCAGATGGTGCGCGACGTAAAGGCGCTGGGTATGGAAACCTGTATGACCCTGGGTATGCTCAATGATGAACAGGCCCAGAAGCTGGCCGAGGCAGGATTGGATTACTACAACCACAACCTCGATACCTCGCCCGAATATTATGGCGAGATTATCACCACCCGCACTTACCAGGATCGCCTGGAGACTCTGGGTCGGGTGCGCGCAGCCGGTATGAAAGTCTGTGCCGGTGGTATTGTCGGCATGGGCGAGGGCGACAAGGACCGCGCCGGCCTGCTGATGCAGCTGGCTAACCTGCCCGAACACCCGGAGTCGGTGCCGATCAATATGCTGGTACGGGTTGCCGGCACCCCCCTGGAAAAACAGAAAGACCTGGACCCCTTCGAGTTTATCCGCTGTATCGCCGTGGCCCGAATGATGATGCCAAAGTCCCATGTGCGCCTGTCTGCCGGGCGCGAGCAGATGAGCGACGAGATGCAGTCGCTGGCCTTCCTGGCCGGAGCCAACTCCATTTTCTATGGGGAAAAACTGCTGACCACCGCCAATCCCGAAGCCAATAAGGATATGCAGCTGTTCAGCCGCTTGGGGATCCAGCCGGAGAAGTACCAGCAGTACAGTGATGAGTCTGAAGTGGAAGCGGAGCTGAACGCCCGGATCAGCGAGCAGAAGGATGATGCGTTTTTCTACGACGCGGCCAAATGACCCTGGACCAGATTCTGCGCCAGCGTCTCGATGAGCGGCGCCGGCGTAACCTATACCGGGAAGTCAAAACCCTGGATTCGGTGCCGGGTCCCCTGGCCAGGGTGGATGGTCGCGAACTGCTCGCCTTCAGCAGTAACGATTACCTGGGGCTGGCAACCCGCCCCGAAGTCATCAGTGCCCAGCAGGCCGGTGCCGAACTGGGCGCCGGCGCCACTGCCTCCCACCTGGTCAACGGGCACTTGCAGATCCACCAACAATTGCAGCACAGCCTTGCCGAAGTCACCGGGCGCGAGGCTGCGCTGGTGTTTTCCAGTGGCTATATGGCCAACATGGGCACACTCTGCGCGCTGTTGGGTCGCGCCGATACTATGATTTCCGACAAGCTCAACCATGCCTCTTTGATCGATGGTGCGCGCCTGTGCGGTGCCAACAGCCTGCGTTTTCCACACAACGACCTGGAGGGACTGCATCGCCAGTTACAGCGCGCTGCCGGGCGCGGCGGCAATATCCTGGTGGCGGTGGATGGTGTCTACAGTATGGATGGCGACCTCGCGCCGCTGGCGGAGATTGCCGGCCTGTGCCGGGAATATGGTGCCTGGCTGATGGTGGATGAAGCACACGGATTTGGGGTGATGGGCAGCGGACAATTGCCACTGGCTGGCAGCTGCGCCGCGGCGGGCCTCGGCCAGTCTCAAGCGCCGGTTGTGATGGGCACCCTGGGCAAGGCCGCCGGCAATGCCGGGGCCTTTGTGGCCGGTTCCCGCGCGCTGATTGATTACCTGGTGCAGTTTGCCCGCCCCTATATTTATACCACCGGCATGGCGCCGGCGGTGGCCGCCGGTTGTGTCGCGGCCATTGATCTGATGCGCAGCGAGCCCCAACTGGCCCGGCGACTGGAGGGGAATATCGAGTATTTCCGCCGGCGTGCCGCACAGCAGAGTTTACCCCTGACAGATGCTCCCGGTGCCATACAGCCGCTGCTGATCGGCTGTGCAGAAACCGTGATGACGGTGTCGGCGGCGTTGGAGCGGCGCGGCTTTATGGTGGGTGCCATACGCCCACCCACGGTGCCCGCAGGCACCGCGCGCCTGCGCATTACCCTGAGTGCCGCACACAGCCACAGCCAGATCGATGCGCTACTCGATGCCCTGGCCACAGTGCTGCGGGAAAATCACGCGGTGCGTCTGTGAGCCGGATTGAAAACCTGGTGTTTCTGCACGGCTGGGATGGGGATCCGCATCCGTGGCAGCCGCTGCTTGCGGCGGTGCGCGAACAGCTGGCGCTGTCCCTGCACTGTATCGGGTTGCCGGGTTTTGGCGAACGCAGTGCCGAGCCCTGGCCGCAGCAACCAGCCCTGTTGCAACAGCTCTACCAGTCACTGCCACGCAACTGTGTGTTGGTGGGGCATTCCCTCGGCGGTATGCTGGCCCTGCAGTTGGCAGCCAGACCGGGACAAAGAAAAATCCGTGGGGTAATCACTATTTCTGCCAATGCCTGTTTCGTGGAACGGGATAACTGGCCGGGTATGCCTCGGTGCACCTTTGAGAATTTTCGCGCCGCCTTTGAGCGAGACCCCCACGGCACCTGGGAGCGGTTTTGTGCCCTGCAGTCCCAGGGTGACAGCGCCATGCGCGCCCTGCTCAAACACCTGAAGGGGCGCAGGCCCAATATCAACCGGGAGGCCTGGTTACAGTCCCTGGATTGCCTGGCCGGGCTGGATAATCGCGACCTGCTGCAGAAGCTGGCAACCCCCGCCTTGTACCTGTTTGGCGGGAATGATGCCCTGGTGCCCCAGGCGGCTGTGGAGGAAATCCGTGCCAGTGGTGCCCCGGTAGCGGTGATGGCGGGTTGTGGTCACAAGCCGCACCTGTCACAGCCGCGTCAGGTAGCGGGGCGGTTGCGGCATTTTGTGCAGGGCCTGTTCCCAACTGGTGCCCCGGGAGCGGCGCCCTTCGACAAGTCCGCGGTGGCGCGCTCTTTTGGCCGCGCCGCTGCCAGCTATGACGATTGCGCCCACCTGCAGCGGGCGGTGTGCGGCCGGCTTGGGAACATGGCGGAGCGTCGCTGGGTGCCGCGCACCATTGTCGATTTGGGCAGTGGGACCGGTTTTGGCAGCGCACTGTTGCGCCGGCACTTTCCGCAAGCCCGTATTGTCGCGTTGGATCTGGCCGAGGCTATGCTGCGCTTTGCGCGCAGGGAGCAGCCGCATGCGGATGGTTATATCGCCGCGGATGCGGAGCAGCTGCCCCTCGCGGACGGCAGTGTGGATCTGGTGTTTTCCAGTTTGGCGCTGCAATGGTGTTACCGGTTGCCGCAGCTGTTTGCAGAATTCGACAGGGTCCTGGCGCCCCGCGGCCATTGCCTCGTGGCCACGCTGGGGCCCGGCACCCTGGCGGAACTGAGCAGCAGCTGGGCCCAGGTGGACACCGGTGTACACGTCAACCGCTTTCTGCCCCTGGCCGATTGGCGCGATGCCGCGGGGCAATCCGGTTTGAAGGGAGAGGTGCAGCGGGAACAGCGCCTGTTGTACTTCGACAGCCTGCGTCAGTTGATGCAGGAATTGAAAGGGGTGGGGGCGCACAATATCAACCGTGCCGCCAGGCGGGGAATGACCGGGCGCGCCAGACTGCAGCGCCTGGAGGCGGCCTATGAGGGCCTCAGGCAGCCCCGGGGGCTGCCGGTGAGTTACGAGGTTATTTACCTGAAGCTTGCCCGCGGGGGCGATCAGGGGTAGATATCAATGGGGATGGGTGTCTTTACCAGGGCCCAGATCTCATCCATCTCCCGGTTGGAGGCCACCGCGATACAGCCATCGGTCCAGTTGTTGCGGCGCAGGTGCTTTTCCATATAGGACCACTCGGGTTTGATGCCGTGGATCATGATATCGCCGCCGGGGCTGACTCCCAGCCTGGCCGCGCGCGCGCGGTCCTGTTTGTTCGGGTAAGACACGTGGATGGAGCGGTAAAAGCGGCTGTTGGGGTTCTTCCAGTCCAGGGTGTAGCGGCCCTCGGGGGTACGCTCATCCCCCTGGCGGACCTTGTGTCCCCTGGGGCTATCGCCGAAGGAGACGGTGTAACTTTTCACCACCCGGCCGTTGCGAATCAGCTGCATCAGCTTCTTGGATTTGTACACCGCAACATGGTCGACAGGGGTCACTTTCGCTGAGGCGAGCAGGGGCACCACCAGCATCAGGGCAATCGTCAGGTATCGCATGGTCTTTAAGCTGTTTGAATGTTTTCAGTTATTTCCGGATTTACCGCGTCCCTGCAGGGCAGTTTCCCCTTTTGAGGGGGTTATTTTGTCAGCGCAACCCCGTGCCTTTGTTATCAGTGCCCGGTTTGATTTGTTTAAAATTTGCGCTACATGAGTAAATTACCATCAAGTTGATGGCGTGAAAAGCCACTATAAGAAAAAATGTACACTTTTTTGATCAGGGGAGGCGGCGGCCTTGGGCAGAACCTATTTTGTTGCCGGTACCGATACCGGAGTGGGCAAGACCTTTGTAAGCGCAGCCCTGCTCACCGCAGCTGCGAATGCGGGCTTTCAGACCGCGGCGATAAAGCCCGTGGCCTCCGGCTGCGCGCGCACCGAAGCCGGACTGCGCAACGGGGATGCCTTGCTGCTGCAGGAGGCCATGACCCTGGAACTGAGCTACCCGCAGGTGAATCCCTTCGCCCTGGAGCCCCCCATCGCCCCCCATATTGCCGCCATTGAAGCGGGCAAACAGTTGAGCCCTGCGCGTATGGCCGGCGTCTGCCGCGGTGTGATGTCCGCCGGTGCCGACCTGGTGCTGATCGAAGGCGCCGGGGGCTGGCGCACGCCGCTGGGCCCCAGGGCCTTCCTGTCCCAGTTGCCACGGGAATTAAATACCCCGGTGGTGCTGGTGGTGGGGATGCGGCTCGGCTGTATCAACCACGCCCTGCTGAGCGCCGAGGCCATCCGCAGCGACGGCCTGCCGCTGGCCGGCTGGGTGGCCAACTTTGTCTGCGCGGGGATGGCGCGCGCAGAGGAGAACCTCGCCACCCTGGAAGCGCTGCTGCCCGCGCCCCTGCTCGGGGTGGTGCCCCACAGTGAGACCCGGGATTACCAGGCGGTGGCCCAACATCTGGATATCCGCCCGCTGCTGCCCTCCTGACCCGCACTTCCCCGGGAACTCGCGCGCGCTCAAAGCGGTTGACTTTGGGCGCCTGCGCACCTAGATTCAAACAAGCGTTTGAAACACTGGAATGAGGACCGGGAGCATGGCCGACTACAAGGCGCCACTGCGGGAGATGCACTTCCTGCTGCACGAGGTATTTGCTGCGGAAAAACTCTGGGCGGAACTGCCCCAACTGGCCGGGGCCGTGGATCGCGAGACTGCCGACGCGATTCTGGAGGAAATGGCCAAGCTGGCCGCCAATACCCTGGACCCGATTAACCGCACCGGCGACGAAGAGGGTTGCCACTGGCGCGATGGTGAGGTGACCACACCGGCGGGCTTTAAGGAGGCCTATGCCACTTTTTGTGCGGGTGGCTGGGGCGCGCTGCTGGGCAATCCCGAATACGGCGGCATGGGGATGCCGAAGATGCTGGGGGCCCAGGTTGAGGAAATGCTCAATGCGGCGAATATCTCCTTCGCCCTCTACCCGGTGCTGACCAACGGCGCCTGCCTGGCGATCGACGCCCATGCCAGCGAAACGCTGAAGCGGAAATACCTGCCCAGGATGTACGAGGGCATCTGGGCCGGTGCTATGGACCTGACCGAGCCCCACGCCGGCACCGACCTGGGCATGATCCGCACCAGGGCCGAGCCCTGCGAGGACGGCAGCTACCGCATTACCGGCAGCAAGCTTTTTATTACCGGCGGAGACCAGGACCTCTCCGAAAATATTATTCACCTGGTACTGGCCAAACTGCCGGATGCCCCCAAAGGGCCCAAGGGCATTTCCCTGTTCCTGGTCCCCAAATACAAGGTGCATGAGAACGGCAGCCTTGGCGAGCACAACAATGTGAGCTGCGGTTCCATTGAACACAAGATGGGTATTAAGGCCTCCGCCACCTGCGCCATGAACTTCGACGGCGCCCAGGGCTGGCTGGTAGGGGAGGTGAACAAGGGGCTCGCGGCCATGTTCACCATGATGAACTACGAGCGCCTGGGTGTGGGTATTCAGGGGCTCGGTGCCTCTGAACGCTCTTACCAGAATGCCCTGGCGTATGCGCGCGATCGTATCCAGAGCCGTTCGCCCGCCGGCGCGCAGCAGCCTGAAAAAGCTGCCGATCCGATTATTGTGCACCCGGATGTGCGCCGTATGCTGCTGACCCAGAAAGCCCTGGTGGGCGGCGGTCGCGCCCTGTCCACTTATGTGGCCCAATGGCTGGACATCGCCAAGTTCGGTGAGGGGGATGCGAGGAAAAATGCCGAGGCCATGGTAGCCCTGCTGACGCCAGTCGCCAAAGCCTTTACCACCGATATGGGGCTCGACTGCACCGTGCTCGGCCAGCAGGTGCTCGGCGGTCACGGCTATATCCGCGAGTGGGGTCAGGAGCAACTGGTGCGCGATGTGCGCATTACCCAGATTTACGAGGGCACCAACGGCATCCAGTCCCTGGATTTGGTGGGCCGCAAGACCGTTGCCAACGGCGGCTCCCTGTTCGAGTTGTTTGCCGCGGACGTACAGGAGCTTATCGACACTGAAGTGGATTGCGAGGCGATGGCGGAGTTTATCCAGCCCCTTGCGACAGCGCTGCAGTGCCTGCGCGACGCTACCGGGAAAATGATTGCGGCCACCCGGCAAGACCCCTGCGCGCCGGGTGCGGCTTCGGTGGAATACCTGCACCTGTTCGGTTATGTGGCCTACGCCTTTATGTGGGCGAAGGTGGTTTCAGTGGCGCAGGCCAAGCAGGAGACGGACAGTTTCTACCGCGGCCAGGTGAAAACCGCGCGCTTCTATTTTGCCCGCCTGCTACCGCGTACTCAGGCATTGGCTGCCAGCGTCAATGCCGGCAGCGCAGCCCTGATGGATATGGAGGATGCGCTGTTCTAAACACAGCTAAACGCCACTCGGAAAGCCCCGCAGCGCGGGGCTTTTTACTAGAGTCGCCTGTGGCTTTCCCCTACAATCGGGGCGCAATAATAATGCGGGAAAGTGCCCATGTCCGATACCCCACCGAAAAAGCTGTCCGACGAGGACCAGGCCAGGGTTGAAAAGTACCTCAACAGCGGCGTCAACCGGGTCGAGCGCCGCCCTTTTCGCCCCTGGTTGCTGCTGTTGGTGATCGTGGTGGTGTTGACACTGCTATCCCTGCTCAGCCTGTTGATCGCTCGGGCCAAGGGCGTTGTTTAGGGGGACCTATGAATACAGAAAAATCCTTTCAGCCATTGGATTTCACGCACCTGGAAGAGGCCGAAATGTGCAGCCGCGCTGCGGAATTCTACCAGTTGATGCGCCGGCGGCGCTCGGTGCGGGATTTCTCCTCCAGGCCGGTGCCCCGAGCGGTGATTGAGAATGCGCTGCGCGCGGCGGGCAGCGCGCCCAGCGGTGCCAATATGCAGCCCTGGCACTTCGTGGTGGCGGAGAGCGCCGGTATCAAGCGCCGTATCCGCCTGGCTGCGGAAGAGGAGGAGCGCGAGTTCTACCAGCGCCGCGCCTCGGAGGAGTGGCTCAATGCCCTGGAGCCCCTGGGCACCGATGCGCACAAACCTTTCCTGGAGACAGCCCCCTACCTGATTGCGATTTTTTTGAAAAAGTTTTCCAGTGATGCCTCCGGTGCGCGTCGGAAGAACTATTACACTGCGGAATCGGTGGGCATTGCCACGGGGATGTTGATTGCGGCCCTGCACGATGCCGGAGTGGCCACCTTGACCCACACCCCCAGCCCGATGAAGTTTCTCAATGATATCCTCGCGCGTCCCGCCACGGAAAAGCCCTATATGCTCCTGGTGGCCGGGCTGCCGGCGGAGGGGGCCGAGGTGCCGGCAATCGACAAAAAGCCGTTGGAGGAGATTGCGGACTTCCTGTGAGGTTCCCAGGACTAAGGGCTGGCATAGCACCCTGTATTGTATGCAAAAGGGTGTATTCCAAGGGCACAGAGTCGGTTGAGAATCCGGGAGCGTTTGAGCGTGGGCCCCATGTCAAAAATACTGATCGTCGAAGACGAAGCCGCAATCGCCGACACTCTGGTTTACGCCCTGCAGGCGGAGGGCTTCGCCACCCACTGGGTGACGCTGGCCGGTGAAGCGCTGGCGCTGCTCGGGCGCGAACAGTTCGACCTGGTCATCCTGGATGTCGGGCTGCCGGATATCAGCGGCTTTGAGGCCTGCAAGCGCCTGCGCCGTTTTTCCGAGGTACCGGTCATCTTCCTCACCGCACGCAACGCGGAGATAGACCGGGTGGTGGGCCTGGAGATCGGCGCCGACGACTATGTGGTAAAGCCCTTCAGTCCGCGCGAACTGGCGGCGCGGGTCAAGGTTATCCTCAGGCGCATGGCGCCGCACACCGACAAGCCCACTGCAGGGGCGCCCCTGGGGCCTTTTCGCATCGACCTGCTGCGCTACCAGGTCCATTTCCACGGCCAGTTGCTGCCTTTGACCCGCCATGAATTCCGCCTGCTCGAAACCCTGCTGGGCCAGCCCGGGCGGGTATTTTCCCGCGAGCAACTGCTCAACGCCCTGGGGGTGGCTCCCGAGGCCGGTTACGAGCGCAATATCGATAGCCATATCAAGGGACTGCGCGCAAAACTGCGGGTGGTGTCCCCCGCCGCCAAGCCGATCCAGACGCACCGCGGGCTGGGTTACAGCTGTTCCTCGGCGCACTGAGATGCCACTGGGCATACGCATCTTTGCGGTCTATTTCCTGTTCGTCGGCCTGGCCGGCTGGTTCGTACTGAGTACCGTGACAGACGAAATCCAACCCGGTGTGCGCCAGTCCACCGAGGAAACCCTGGTGGACACCGCCAACCTATTAGCGGAAATTCTGCACGATGAGGTCAAGGCCGGGAGCCTGGCTCAGGGCCACTGGCCCGAGTTGCTCGAGGCCTATGGCCGGCGCCAGCCGCAGGCGAATATCTGGGGGCTGACCAAGCGTGCAGTCAACCACCGTATCTATGTCACCGATGCCTCCGGCAGGGTCCTGCTGGATTCCAGCGGCCGGGCCCTGGGTCAGGACTATTCGCGCTGGAACGATGTCTACCTGACCCTGCGCGGCGACTATGGCGCGCGCACCACCCACGAAGATCCGGATAATCCGGAATCCTCGGTGATGTATGTGGCAGCGCCGATCCTCGATGGCGAACAGATCATCGGTGTGGTCTCGGTGGCCAAGCCCAACCGCACCCTGCAACCCTATATTGAGCGATCGCAGCGGCGCCTGCGGTGGTTTGGTGTGGGGTTGATCGCCCTCGGTCTGCTGGTCGGCGCGCTGCTGTCCTGGTGGCTCAGCAGCGCGCTGGGCAAACTGACCCGCTACGCACAGGCTGTCAGTGCGGGTAGCCGCGCCGAGCTGCCGCGGCTACCCGGCGGCGAACTGGGGCAGCTGGCGATGGCTGTGGAGCATATGCGCACCGAGTTGGAGGGCAAAGCCTATGTGGAGCGTTACGTCCATACCCTGACCCACGAATTGAAGAGTCCCCTGGCGGCTATTCGCGGTGCAGCCGAGCTGCTCGACAGCGATCTGCCGGCGCCGCAACGCCGACGTTTCGCGGCCAATATCCAGCGGGAGAGCAGGCGCTTGCAGCAGTTGATTGAACGCCTGTTACATCTGGCCCAGGTGGAGCAGCGCCAGGGCCTGGAGGAGCGGGTGGCAGTGCCGCTGGCGGCTCTGGTGGAAGAGCTGGTGCAGGGCCGGCAAGCGCGTATCACCGCCGGCGGTGTGCGCATAGAACAGGCGCTGGATCCGGCGCTGCGGCTGTGCGGCGAGCGCTTCCTGTTGCGCCAGGCACTGGCTAACCTGTTGGATAATGCACTGGACTTCACGCCCCCCGGCGGCCTGATCCGCTTTGTTGCCGAGCGGCGCGGGGCACACATTGTTCTTTGCCTGTACAACCAGGGCGTGGCGATTCCGGAATACGCCCTGGCGCGCCTGACCGAGCGCTTCTATTCACTGCCGCGGCCCGGCGGCGGGCGCAAAAGTACCGGTCTCGGGCTCAATTTTGTACAGGAGGTGGTCGGGTTGCACGGCGGTACCCTGGCGATCGGCAATGCAGCGGGCGGTGTTGAGGTGCGCCTCGACCTGCCCGGTGCCTGAGAGACAGCGCGGCCGCCCCACCAGACCCCACACAGTCTCCATCCATTCCCCTTATTCTCCCCATCGATTCCCCATATTGGCGCTTCAGACTCGGCAGCTCGAAATTCAACAGTGAGGACTGAAGCATGAACCGAATCCTGGTTTTTAAGTTGGGTGCCATCGCCCTTTTGATATTGCTGCTGCTGATTCCCCTGACCATGATCGGCGGACTGATTTCTGAACGACAGCAATACCAGCGGGAGGTAGTACAGGATATTGCCCGCAGTTCGAGCTACAGCCAGACCGTTGTCGGGCCCATTCTGGTGTTGCCTTATACAAGGACTGTGCAGCGGTTGAAAATCCATGACCGCACCGGTGAGCAGTATCAGGAGCAGCGGGAAATGAGCGGGCACCTGTATTTTTTACCGGAGCGTTTCACTTTTGATGCGACACTTGGCACCGAATGGCGCGCAAGGGGCATCTACAAGGCCCTCCTGTACCACAGTGATAGCCGGGTCGGTGGTCTGTTCCGCACGCCGGCGCGCCTGGGGCTGGGGGATAAGTTGGACCAGTACCGTTTTGAGACACCGTTTCTCGCTGTTGGTATCAGCGATATTCGCGGTATCCGCAACGGCTTGAAATTGCATCTGAATGGTAAAGCCCTGGCGTTTGCCCCCGGCAGCGGCGCCCCCATACTCGGTGCCGGCGTGCACGCAGTATTGCCGGCGCTGGAGCGCGAGGGCGGCCAGACCCTGGAGTTTGCCTTCGATCTCAATCTGCAGGGCACAGAGCAGCTGCAACTGGTGCCGGTAGGTCGCGACAGCCAGGTGATGCTGAGTGCCGACTGGCCGCACCCCAGCTTTGTGGGCGAGTATCTGCCCAGCCGCCGCGAGGTGACCGAGCGCGGTTTCAGCGCAGAGTGGCAGACCAGTTTCTTTGCCACCAACCTGGAGGAGGTGCTGCAAGGCTGTGGGCAGGAGAGTGAGTGTGCCGGCCTGCGCAATCGCAGTTTCGGAGTCAGTTTCCTCGATCCGGTTAACCGGTACCTGAAAACCGACCGTGCGATTAAATACGCGCTGCTGTTTCTCGCCCTGACGTTCGCCACCTTTTTCCTGTTTGAGATTTTGAAGCGTCTGGCGGTGCACCCGGTGCAATACGCGCTGGTGGGTCTGGCACTGGCGCTGTTTTACCTGTTGCTGTTATCGCTTGCTGAGCACATTGCCTTCGCCCTGGCCTATGGGCTGTCCGCCGCTGTGTGCGTGGGCCTGATTGGTTTCTACACCAGCTCGGTACTGCGCAGTTGGCGGCGGGGGCTGGGCTTTTCCGCGTTGCTGGCGGCCCTGTACGGATTGCTCTATGGCCTGCTCAGCGCCGAGGACTATGCCCTGCTGATGGGGTCAGTGCTGGTGTTCGCGGTACTCGGCTGCACCATGGTGCTGACCCGCAAGCTGGATTGGTACAGCGTGGGTCGCGATTCCCCCAAACAGGAGTGAATACCCTGTCGCGGCGCCGCGGGTGCCGCGACAGCTTCAGAGACCGCCCAACGCCAGGATGGTCTCCCACTCCGCTTTGCGTACCGGCTGGATCGACAGGCGCCCCTGTTTCACCAGTACCATCTCTGTGAGTTGCGGGTTTTTCCTGATTTCGATAAGGGGCAATGGTTGCGCAAACTGACCGCGCCAGGTCAGGTCCACACAATACCAGCGGGGCTTGTCGGTGCTGGCCCTGGGGTCGAAGTAGCGGCTGTCGGGGTCGAACTGGGCCGGGTCCGGGTAGGCGGCGCGCACGACCTCGGCGGTGCCTACCACCGCGGGTTGCTTGCAGGCGCTGTGATAGAACAGCACCCCATCGCCGAGCGCGACCCGGTCGCGCAGGTAGTTGCGCGCCTGGTAGTTGCGAATTCCATCCCAGCAACCGCGGCCACCTGGCTCGGCGGCGAGGTCCTGCAGACTGTATTCGTTGGGCTCGGATTTGAATAACCAGAATGCCATGCGGCAGTTTGTCCCTGTGCTGCGCCGGTTGGTGTTTCGCTGGCGATCTGTGCCATTTAGTATGAATCCATACAACGGTGTCAAATCGACGCCTTTTTCATACCTGCCAGCGGGAGATTATGGGAAACATAGCATTTCAGTGGCTTTCACGGCGCCTGTCCAGTCACCGGTCCAAGTACTGGGCCCTGCAGCTCAGTGGTTGGGGCGGCTACACCCTGCTGACTTTTGTGGGCAGTTTTTTCTGGGTTAAGGACCACTGGTTACACATGGGCTACATCGCCGTGGCCACGGCCACCGGGGTGCTCCTGAGTGAGGCTATGCACGCGGGTTTCCAGCGTCTCTGGAACAGACCGCCGGCTACCCGCTTTCTGGGCTCTTTGCTGCTGGTGCTGGTGGTGGCGGCTGTGTGGGCGGCGATCAAGTTCAGTGGTTCCCTGTGGCTTTACGGCAACAAGAGTGAAGAGCACCCGGCGGTGCTGGCCACCTATTGGTTTTCCTATTCCTTCCTGATTCTCACCACCTGGGCAGCGCTCTATTACGGCATTAAGTATTACCGCGCTTCCCAGACCCAGCAGGCCAAGATCCTGCGCGCGGAGGCGATGGCGCACCAGGCCCAGTTGAAAATGTTGCGCTACCAGTTGAATCCCCATTTCCTGTTTAACACCCTGAACGCCATTTCCACACTGATCCTCGATAGCGAAGGGCGCACCGCCAATACCATGGTGACGCGCCTGTCGCAGTTTCTGCGCCACTCTCTGGACAATGACCCGATGCAGAAGGTCACCCTGGCCAAGGAGGTGGAGGCACTGATGCTCTATCTGGATATCGAAAAGGTGCGTTTTGACGACCGGTTGGGTGTGCGCCTGGAGTTGCTGGGAGAATCGCCCCGCGCCCTGGTGCCGAGTCTGCTGCTGCAGCCATTGGTGGAAAACGCGATTAAATACGGTATCTCGCGGCGGGAGTGGGGCGGTGAGATCAGTATCAAGGCGCGGGTTTTCGCCGGGGAGTTATTACTGGAGGTCAGCGACAATGGCCCCGGTATGTCGGAAGAGACACTGCGCCGGATTGGCAAGGGCGGTGGTGTGGGTATTCGCAACACCTGTGAGCGCCTGCAGGCACTGTTTGGCGATGACCAGAGGGTGCGTTTCGGCAACCGGACCGGGGGTGGCCTGTCGGTGAATATTCGCATCCCCTACGAACAGGAATAAAGAAATGAGCGCAGTTGATGAAAGCCTGACCGCAATTATTGTCGATGACGAACCCCTGGCGCGCCGCGGGTTGCGCCTGCGCCTGGCGCAGATGCCCGGTGTGGAGGTGATCGCTGAGTGTGGCAATGGGCGCGAGGCTCTGCAAAAGATCCTCAAACTGAAACCGGATGTGGCTTTTGTGGATATCCAGATGCCGGGTATCAACGGCCTGCAGCTGGTGCAGCAGATTCCCATGGAACAGCTGCCACAGGTGGTGTTCGTGACCGCCTACGACCAGTATGCGGTGAAGGCTTTCGAAATCAATGCTGTGGACTATGTGTTAAAGCCCATTGAGGAGGAGCGCCTGGAGCTGGCACTGGACCGCGTGCAGGAAAAAATTGCCACAGCGGATATTGCCCTGCAACGGGAGCAGCTGCTGGAGGCGGTGGCGGATTTGACCCGGCAATCTCCCGAGGTGCTGGAGCAGAAGCTGGTGAGTGGTCAGATTGCCAGTAGTGCCTATCCGGATAAGATCGCGGTGAAGGATTCCGGCAAGATCACCCTGGTACCGGCGCGCGAGATCGACTGGATTGATGCCGCCGGGGACTATATGTGCGTGCACGCCCGTGGTGAAACCCATGTGATGCGCATTACCATGAAGGAGCTGGAACAGCAGCTGGACCCAACCTTATTCCAGCGTATTCACCGCTCCACCATTGTGAACCTGAGCCGGGTACGTGAAATTCGCGCACACATTAACGGCGAATATCATCTGGTTTTGGAGAACGGCGAATGCCTGAAAATGAGCCGCAGCTATAAAAGCAAGGTGCAGCACTTTTTGTAACCCAGGCGCAGTGCCAGTAAAAATATCATCTATGGCTTGGTCGACAACTCCGGTCGATTAGCCGCAAAGCCCTTGTCTGCAATTGTTAATACATTAGCCTTTGATGCCAATAAAAAACAAGGACCACCGGAATGGCACTGACAAGAGCCGCGCTGAAAAACCCCGCCGCCGCCGGTGTGGCGGTCGTGTTGGCCGTATTGCTGGGTGCCTTTCTCGCCAGCCGCCTGCCGGTGCAACTTTTCCCCGATATTGAAAATCCGCGTATTACCATCCAGGCCAGCTGGCGCGCCGCGGCGCCCAAGGAAGTGGAGGCGGAAATTGTCGAGCCGATAGAATCGGTACTGCAGGGCCTCACCGGCCTGGAGAGAATGCAGGTCAACGCCGGTCGCGGCGGTGCCTCGGTGAACCTGGAGTTCACCAGGAGCACCGATATGGACAAGGTGTTGATCGATGTGATCAACCGCATGAGCAGCCTGCCACCGCTGCCGCGGGATGCGGAGCCGCCGCGGGTGATGCTCGGTGGTTGGGGTGGCGATGCCACCGCACTCACTTACTTCTTTTTACAGAAACTGCCCGGCAATCCCAAACACCTGGATGATTACGCCGGCCTGATCGAGGATATGCTGCGCCCGGAACTGGAATCCGTGCCCGGCGTTGCCAGTGTACAGGCCCAGTCCGGCCGCGCCGCGCAGGAAGAATTGCAGGTTATATTCGACCCCTGGAAAGCGGCGGACTTGGGCATCCAGCTACCGGCGATCAGCCGTCAGCTGGCCTCGGCGCGGGATGTCTCCGGCGGCTTTACCGATGTAGGGCGGCGCCGCTACACCCTGCGTTTTGTCGGCGAGTACCGGCCCGATGATTTATCCAAACTGGTGCTGGAGTGGCGCGATGGACAGCCGGTGCGCCTCGGCGATATCGCCGAGGTGCGCGTGGGCCAGTCCGAATCCCGCGGGGTGACCACGCAAAACGGTAACCCGGCGGTGTCCATGCGGATCAATCGCACCAATGACGCCAATATGCTCGCCACCCTGGAGCGGGTGAAACAGAAAGTTGCCGAACTGAATGCCACCAAGTTGAAGACTGAGCAACTGGTGCTGGTGCAGTCCTTCGACGCGTCGATCTTTGTCTACCGTGCCCTGAACCTGCTCGGCGGCAACCTGGTACTGGGTATTCTGCTGGCAGTGGGCGTACTCTGGTGGTTTATGCGGCGTCTGCGTGCGACTTTGATCGTGGCCGCCGCCATTCCCATCTCCCTGCTCTCCACCTTTGTGATTCTGTCTGCCGCCGGGCGCAGTGTGAATGTGATTTCCCTTGCCGGTCTCGCCTTCGCCACTGGTATGGTGCTCGATGCCGCGATTGTTGTGCTGGAAAATATTGTGCGCCTGCGGGAAAAAGGGCTCGGGCCCCAGGAGGCCTCGGAGCAGGGTGCAGCTCAGGTGTGGGGTGCGCTGCTGGCCAGTACGGCGACGACCGTGGCGATCTTCCTGCCGGTATTTTTCCTCGACAGTGTCGAGGGCCAGGTGTTCGGTGACCTGGCCCTAACGATTGCCGTGGCTGTGGTCTTCTCCCTGTTGGCGGCCGTGGCCATAGTGCCGCTCGCGGCAAAGCTGTGGCTGCCGCCGGTTGCCAGCGAGGACCGCCTGGCGCGCATCTGGGAAAAAATCACCGCGCGGATAATGGCACTGACCAGCACCCGCGCGCGCCGCTGGCAGGTGATCGGTGGTTTCCTGGTGATACCTGTTGCCGCCACTTACCTCCTTTTGCCCAAACTGGATTACCTGCCGCCGGTAAAACGGGACGCGGTGGATGTGTGGATGAATTTCCCTTCATCCACCAATACCAAAACCATCGAAAAGGAAATTGTCAATGAACTGGACCGGCGTATGGCGCCTTATATGCGTGGTGAACGCGAACCGGCGCTGAAGAACTATTACATTATTTCCTGGCCCAACGGTGGCACCATGGGGGTGCGCGTAAAGGATATGAATCAGGCCAAGGAAATGGAGCGCCTGTTGCGCGAGGAGATCCTGGTGGATATTCCCGACTTCCAGGGCTTTGCCGCGCGCGGCAACCTGTTCGGCCAGTTTGGCGGCGACCGGCGCATTGCCCTGCATCTGCAGTCCCGCGACGCGGATGGCCTGATGCGCGCCGCCACCCGCGGCGTGGCGGTGATGGAAGAGATAATGCCGGGTACGCCGGTGCAGACCAATCCGGGACTGTCCCTGTCGGAGCCTGAGCTGACGGTGCACCCCAATGACCGCGCCATGTTGGAGCAGGGCTGGAACCGCCAGGATATGGGCAGTTTGATCCGCACCCTCGGCAACGGCCTCTATGTGGGGGAGTATTTCGATGGCGAAAAGCGTCTGGATGTGATCTTTAAGGCGCAGTCCTGGCGTACCCCGGAGCAGTTACAGAACACGCCGCTGGTCACCCCGCGCGGTGAGGTAGTGACTTTGAACCAGCTCGCCAGCGTAGAGCGCACCGTGGGTCCGGGCAGTCTGCGTCGGGTGGATGGGCGCCGCACAGTAACCTTAAATATCGTGCCGCCGGACGATGTGTCCCTGGAGGAGGTGCGCGCACAACTGGAGGCGGAAGTACTGCCAGGGATTCGTGCGGTCCTGCCCGCTGATGGCAGCATCCTGGTGGGTGGTAACGCCAGTGACCTGGACAAGGCACTGGTGTCGCTCTCACAGAATTTTATTCTGGCACTGCTGATCCTGTTCCTGTTGATGAGCGCCCTGTTCCGCTCCCTGCGCGATGCCGGTCTGGTACTGTTAACGGTACCTCTCGCCACGGTCGGCGGTGTGCTGGCACTGCGACTGCTAAACCTGGTGAGCTTCCAGCCATTGGATCTGCTGACCATGATCGGCTTTGTCATTTTACTGGGCCTGGTGGTCAACAACGCTATCCTGCTGGTACACCAGACTCGCGCCGCGGAAGAGGCCGGCGCCACCCGGGTGGCGGCGGTGGAGCAGGCACTGCGTTTGCGCCTGCGCCCCATTTTTATGAGCACCCTGACCAGTGTATTCGGCATGCTGCCATTGTTGGTCGCGCCCGGCGAGGGCAGTGTGATCTACCGCGGTCTGGCCGCAGTGATTGTCGGTGGTATGGCGGTCAGCACTCTGTTTACCCTGATTTTATTGCCGGCCCTGTTGCAGCTCGGACAGCTGCCCCTGCCGCAATTCACCCGCCTGCGCCAGAAACTGGCCGTGAGGAGTTCCCGATGAAACCGTTCTTGGCCGCAATGGCTCTGTCCCTGATCGCAGCCGGCCCGGCCCTGGCCCAGCGCGGCGCGGTGGTGGTCACTGTGGACCGGGCGCAAACGCGCGAGATGGCACCGAGCCAGTGGTCTGCCGGTCAGGTGGTGAGCCGCCGCGATGTCCGGATCTCCTCTGAATTGGATGGTGTGCTGGAATTTGTCGCCGAGCCCGGCAGCCTGGTAAAAAAGGGCGAGCGTCTGGCGCAACTGGATGCCACGCACTGGCGGTTGCAGCTGCGCAACAGCGAGAGCCGTATTGCCCAGTTACAGGCCCGCCTCACCTATATGGATGCGCAGTTGCAACGCCTGAGCAAACTGGCGGAAACCAACAGCACCTCCCGCGCGGCGCTGGAGGAACAGCAGGCCGAGCGCGAGGCCATGGCACAGGACCTGTTGGCCGCGCAGATCGAGCGGGACAGGCGCGCCTATGAACGCTCCAAAACCACCATCGATGCACCATTTGACGCTTTGGTGGTGAGCCGGGAATTGCAGGCGGGAGAATATGTGCGCACCGGCTCCGAACTGTTGCGCGCGCTGGATATGTCTCAACTGGAAGTGGAGGCAGATATTCCCCTGGCGGCACTGCCATTGATCAATGCCGGTGACACCATTGCCGTGCGCAGCGATGTGGTGTCCCGTTCCGAGGGGGAGCGCGCCAGAGCGCGGCTATTTACCGGCCAGGTGCGGCAGTTTGTGCCTGTGGCCAGCGACCATTCCCGCCGGGCCAAGCTGATGGTACAACTGCCGCAGAGCGCGCCGCAGCAATGGGACTGGATTGTGGGGATGCCGGTGCAGGTGGCCGTACCCCTGTCGGAGGCGCGCGCCATCCTGGCCGTACCGCGGGATGCACTGGTATTGCGCAATGGTGATACCTTTGTTTACCGGGTGGGTGAGGGCGACAAGGCAGAACGCCTGTCTGTGCGTATCGGCAGTGGCGATGGCGAGTGGATTACCGTGCATGGAGACCTCGCTAGTGGCGACCGGGTCATCGTGCGTGGCGCCGAGCGCCTGCAGCCGGGCCAGGCAGTGAAGATATTGGCAGAGGTCGTGCGCGATGCGGAGGGCAACAGCGCCCACAGCGATAGCTGATCAATTTCCTTTTTACAGATCAAAAAGCCTAGCTCCCAAGGCCTATTACTTGCCGTGTTTAAAAAATCGGCAAAACGGCCTGGAATGGCCTGTATTTCAAGCGTTTGAGCTGCCGAGTCGGTCCTCTGCTTTTTGTAGCCGTGCGTTGACAACTGATGCTACATACTACCGGGTGGGAAGGAAAGAATACCCCTCTCCCAGGATACGCTGTGAATACATCCTTGTACGCTCGTAATCGGCATCCATGCCTCGTACGATCCTGGCAGAGGGATATTCTTCCCTCCTACTTTACTAGTAACTCTCTGCTGCCCTCTAACGACAACCAGTATCACTTGAGATAATAGCTTTTGGGATGATTGTCTCTATCTCTAGAATATTTTCACATGTAAGTTCATTGTTTTGAATGGCAAGACGTTTCAGCTCCAAATTGTTTGATACATCTAGCTCAGTTAATTTATTATTCGTAAGGTAAAGCTCCCAGACATTAAAGTTTCCGCTTACATCTATTTCGGTTAAGTTGTTGTAGTCAAGAGAAATATTTATTAGCGATGGATTTGTTGTTAGATCTATACTTTCCAGTTCGTTAGAATCTAAAGAAAGATATTTGAGGTTAGAGTTATTGCTGATATTTACCAGATTCAGCTGATTATGTGAAAGTACAGCGTTTTCTAATAAAGGGTTGTCTTTTAGGTTAACTCCAGTCAATTTGTTGTAATAAAGAATAACTTCCTTTAGTGCTGTTTTTCCGTGTAAATCAATATCTCTAATCTCATTATTAAAGAGATTAACAAATTCCAGCTTAGGGTTCTTAGATAAATCAATTTCAGTCAGCTGATTAGAGGTTATAGATAGTTCTACTAGCTCAGTATTATTACTTACATCAATTATTTCTATTTGATTAGAATGAAAAGAAATAGACTCCAATGCAGTTAATTTCTCTATACCTATTGTGCTGGAAATATCCATTTTTATACAGCTTAACGATTTTAAATCTTTAATGTAGGTCGCCCCATGGCCTAAAATACAAGATTCAAATTGAGGATCTGGGAAATTAATTTCACTAATAAGCTGCGTATTAAGAATTTCACCGTAGGCAAGTGATGTTATTAAAGGTGCTGCCAAGATAGGACTTATTTTCATATTCATTTTCTTTCCTTGTAAAATTATTGTTGCGTACTGTGATACGAAATATTAAATTATTTTAAGTTAGAGCAAATGTCAACCCAGATTCAACTTGTAAGTGTGTATCTTAATGGGGCGAGAAAAGGCGGCCAGTTGATCGTAGGCTTCGTGCTTTTTCTCCGGCAAGAGATATGCAATGAGACACTACAGGTAACTATCCTATGAGCAAAGATGCCAGATTGAGGCGTTCAAGAAAAGCAATTTTTCACAAGCAGAGACTGCAACGGCTGTAGGTGTGAGCCAATTAACGATGTTGAGGGAGGTAGCGCAGAATAGTGGTCAGCGCGGGTATCGGAACAAGTAAGCCCAGAAGTTTGCGCTCATGAGTCGTGAAGAGGCCAGAAAAGCAACAAAGATGATCCCAGAGCTGACAAACCTAATCGAGGATAAGCTTGCTGAAAAATGGAGCCCGGAGCAAATCTCAGGCTGGCTGCTCAAGGAGCACTTGATACTGTTGAGCCATGAGTGCATCTATCAACATGTGTGGACCGACAAGGCGAGGGGTGGAGAACTGTTCATGAACCTCCGGCGGCACGGTAGAAAGTATCACAAGCGAAGCAATGGTAAAACCAATCGCGGCCAAATCAGGAACCGTATAAGTATCGATGAGCGCCCGGTGGAGGTAGATGCGAAGAGTCGGGTTGGTGACTGGGAAATTGATACCGTCATTGGCAGGGGACATAGCGGCGCTCTGGTGACTATTGTAGAGCGCGTAACGCAGTTTACCTTATCTGCACAAGTGGAGAACAAAAGTGCAGAGGCGGTGACAGAGGCCACTATAGCTCTGCTGAAGCCGTATACGGCGGCATTGCATACGATCACGGCGGACAATGGTAAAGAGTTTGCCTATCACGAAAAAATTACTAAGGAGCTTGGGGCGCAGGTTTATTTCGCGTGAAGCGCGTTGCAGAAGCCGTCCGCCAGAATGGCCTGATTATGTTTTACTCCCATCAAATTTACAGACTCCCCTTCTCCAAAAAAACACGGCAATGATACCCACCACTAAAGGCAGAACAGCGCCAAACTCGTCTACAAACCAAGCTGAGCTTGAAGTGCTTCCTGTGATGGGCGTGAAGAACTTCTGCAAGAAGGCATTGTGGCTCATGTGGAAAACTACTGCGGGCCACAGGCTGCTTGTTTGATATCGGATATAGGTCATCACAACCGACATAGACAAAATGCACAACGAAAAGAACATCACCTGATAGCCAATGGGAACCTCTGGATTATTGTAGAACCCCAAGAGCATGACAGGCCAGTGCCAGACGGCCCAAATCAATCCGCTTATCAGGGATACTTGCGAGAAACTCAGACTCTTGGAGAGTTCCGGCGCGAGCAACCCACGCCACCCCATTTCCTCGCCGAAAACACCGGGCAATAGGAGCGCGAAGCTCACAGTGGCTGTTACTGCGAAGCGAAATGCAATGATTGCCCCGTCTGTCCACTGCTCGACCTGATATCCACTTCGCAACGCCTCAACGAAACTCTGATCGTACCAATTGCCTAGACCAAGCCCCCAGATAACAGCATAAGCGATTGAGCAGTAGGCCAACGGAATGAGATAGCTAACCCATTGATATTTCCAACTTCCCCAGCCCCAACCCAGAGATCCGAGACTGCGCCGGCAGATAAGACAGGCGCCGATCGCAGCAAGCCCGACTGTGAGCATCAGCGGGCTTGCGCTTTGCAGTCTCACTAGCAGCCATAAACCCAGGGGGTATAGGCATACAGTCAAACCCAGAAAAATCAGTACAATGCGGTACGAGCTTGTCATTAATTTGGCATCTCACAGTTCTTGAAAAATGAAACATAACGCCCCAATCAGCTGCAGCCGGCATGGAGCTTACTTTGTGTTAATTTGTGAGCGCAGCGAGCACCACAAAGTAAGCGGAGTGTTGGTTGCCTGCTGCATTGGTTTGTGTACGCCCAGCATGGGCAGAAACTAATGAGGTGAAAGTCCTCTGTATAAGAGCCTGCTCACCGGTGATCATAACTACTAGCCGACGGCAAGGGCAACCCCGCGAGGGGTGGTCTGGAGGAAGGCCGAGCGCAAATCTGTGAGCCGACGAACAGAAATCGTAAATAAAGCCCAGCTCCGGGGACGAGTTAGCACAAGGTAACCAAGTCCACAGGTTCGAGGAGTAGGGTGTAGTGGTCAACTACAGGGACAATACGGCGGTGGTGCAGCGACAGTCCATGTTCTTATCTGGGGAGGTCTGCGCTACAGGCGGGAAGCGACCCCAGCGCCACGAGGGGAAACCCGCGCGGTAATGGTGCAGCAGTCAGCAGAGGGCATAGTACCTGGAACCGGTAGGGAGCTGGAGAGAGGGAAGGCCCGAACATTAAACAAAGAGTGAGATATCATTACCTTAGGAGGATATCCCAAAAGGAATCTATACCACCAACCCCGTTGAGCCACTGAATAGCGTTATCCGGAAAGCAACCAGGCAACGCAAGGTGTTCCCCTCGAATGACTCTGCGATGAAAGTGGTGTACTTGGCGATGCAAGCCGCTGCGAAAAAATGGACGATGCCGATCCGCAACTGGAAGCCGGCACTGAACCGTATTATGATCGAATTCGGCGATCGCCTCACCGATTATCAAAAAGGAACTGGCAGGGGCGGTTACACAGAATTATTGACACTCTCTCTTTGCCCGATTATATTTTTTCTACGTAGGCCTCGATTTCGATTTCAACTAGATGACTAGGACTATAAAGCCTTTCAACTTGTACTAAAGTCGAGCTAGGATATTCGCCTTCATTGAAGTACTGTTTTCTAACCGCACCAAGTTTTTTATAGGCCTCAATGTCAGTGGTATAAATTACTTGCTTGACCACTGAATCCATGCCCAGACCGTTATCCTTAAGAGTATTTTGAATAATTTGATATATCTCTTCCACTTGCTTTTCCAGTGTAGCTTTATTACTAGCTATCCCAGAAATATATACGGTATTACCTGCTTTAACCACTTGAGAATACCCAATTTCAGATTCCCAAGGATTGTACATTTTACGCTCTATCTTATCACTTGCGAAACTACATGTAGCTGCCAACAGTGCGGCCCCAAGTACTATTATTTTAAGTTTCAATTCGATATCCCTTCTAAAATATAACGTCGCCAGTACAGGCGTGGGGCACGCATTGTGGAGGTCCAGGCCACGAAGTGGGGGGATTGTGCCTGGCTTTGTGTACGCCCAGCATGAGCTAGTGAAGTGAACGTCCTCTGTAAGAGAGCCCACTCACTGGGTTACCGGTGATCATAATACTAGCCGACGGCAAGGACAACCCCGCGAGGGGTTGTCTGGAGAAAGCCCGAGCGGAAACCTGTGAGCCGACGAATAGAAATCGTATATAAAGTTCAACTCGGGGAATTGGAGTATCATGAATTTGGTGTACAGCATGTGTCGATTGGTAAGCTCGCAAGGTCGACGTGCGCCCGCTGCATGAGACATATGAGAAAGCTTGCTCAAAACAGGCCAAAATACCCTGAAACCCATCAAATACAGGTTTTTTGCAACTTTCAATAAAATTATGCTCGATAAAAAAGGGAAACACAGGGGGCACTGAATTATGCAGTTTTATGTGGATTGATAGAGATGCCCTAAAGAGATAGCTGCCTTAGTCGGAGTTGCACCTTTCAATATCGACACTCTCCGCGACAATTCACAATCCGATTATCCGGAATTTTTATAGCCGCTCGGTCAACGAGGGTAAACACAGAAAAGTCGCCAGTATGAGGAAGATAATTGTAGTGTTAACTGCGATGGTAAGAAATAGCACCTACTGGGAAGGGCGTGATGTCAAACTAGCTGCGTGACATTACAGTCGCTTGTTATGGCCTTTCCACTGTCATCAGTCTTTATGCTCATCCGGGTTCTCTCTTCACCGTATGGATAAGCACCAGCAATCAAAGTGACGACAGCATCACAAACCGGATTTCCCCTCTCATCAACGACCACTATTTCAGCGTGAGGCTGAATTGTTTTATTGATTGGGTAGCAAGCCGAAATCAAAATGACGTAAATTACAAAAATTATTGCTCTCATGCTATTAGCCATAACGCCAGGCACAACTACCGGAGACTGCTGGCGCTTTTATGCAGAATTTTGCGCAAAAAGTGACGGTGACCCGAGGTCAGCTTGCTGCCGTTTGATATGTATTTTTGCTCTGATGTTCAATTTTATCAGAATTCTTTCCCGGTTTTTCATCAAATTTTACGATATTGACTGTTTTTGGCTTTGTATCTAAGCATGTTACATTGATAATAAATAGGGATTACTGTTTCGGCCTAAGATTCTCAATAATTTTTGCATCCACCCAATAGATATCCAGATTGTCACCATTGTTATCTATCTTTCTGTTGAAGAGTATGTATTTGCCATCTGGGGTGACGCTCGCATAGGTATCCCCCTTTTCGGAATTGACCTTGTCGCCCATATTGATGGCAGGGCCCCATGAGCCATCTTTTTGCCTGAAACTAATATAAAGATCAGATTCTCCATAGCCACCTTCCCGCTCGCTATCCCAAATAAGATAGCTTTCGTCAGGCGCGATAAATGGGTGGGCTGTCAATTTCCCGGAGTTGACTATCGGCCCCATTTTAATGGGTTCCTGGTGCTTGCCGTCCTTGACTGTTGAGATGTGGATTGCTTTATTTTTGAAATCGTCAAAAACATAGGTGCCTTTTGAGGAGGCCGACAAGCGCATAATACCCCAGTCTTCCCGGTCAAGCATGGGGCCAAGGCTTTTGCGCTCTGACCATCCATCGCCAGTGCGATCTTTGTAGCCTTTCGCCATGTGCATGCGTCCACCATCAGGTGAGAATACGATTTCACCTTGACGCGGAAATTCCAGATACTTAATCCAGATATTGTTTTCCTGCCGGAAGCCGATAACGGTCGGGCGAAAGTTGTTAGCGTTGTAGTTTGTATACTCACCGAGGTCTCGGGTGAAGTAAAATTCTTTCATGCCGGGTGCAAACACGCCTTCAAGCTCCCAACCTTCTTTGGAAATAATACCCGGTGCAAACGGTTCTGCCACCATACCAGGTGGCTTTTGCCCCATATAGGGACCTTCGAGGGCTGGAAATTCATTTTGCCCATGACTATTGCCACTCACACTTAGAGTAGAAAATAATAGAGCAATAAAAATATAAGCTTGATTCATGAATGGTTCCTTCATATAACATTTATATTGTGGTCGCCGTGACCACTATTATCCTGATTACGCTCCGGGCAGCAATTCTGCGTTCATCCACAAAAATCTCTTTCAAAGTCAGATGATGACACAAGCTTGATACAATCGTACAAAATAGGATAGTGGTCACCGAGACCACTATCCCGGAATATACCATCATTTGTGAAGTGCTGTATTTACGCGCTTTTTCGGAACAATTCTATTTCCCGTCAAACTAACGGCGACGCTGAGCGCAATCCCCCTCGTGTCAGGTTATTTTTTCTAAAAAACTGTATAGATTCAGAGTTTAGTCCGAAGTTTGCGTCGACAATCTGTCTTGGCAGGATAGTATTCCAGTAGTTTGCGATGCGCTCGAGCAGGCCGGGGACTGGTTGTCATTCATGCTCTTTGGTCAAACGTAAGCTGGACCAGCTTTTTCCGGGGAATTATTGTCAATAGTGGAGTTCAGGAAACTAGTCAAATAACGCATTGTTTGACCTTTTAAACGTCCTCTCCATCATTAAATTTGGTGTCGGCATTGACCCTGGCCAGGTCATTAAAGCCTCGCAGTCGGCGCCAGTTCTTCTTCGTAGTTAAATAGCATGTGCAACATACGCTTCTGCCCCCGCTCATTGACGCCGAGAATGAAGTGGCATAGTGAGTCTTGTTTGAGCGGGCCTCCGGCTCTTTAAATGCTGTGGCGAGAATTGCCAGGGTTATAGGCCCGCAATTCATTGCAACCACGGCACCGGTTAGGTTGGGATCTTAGCCTCAGAGAGACATAGCGGTGTCAGCCTGCTTGTCCAGACTGGGTTTAGAGTCCTGTGCCCTATTTTCCTGCTCTGCCACTGCCTTTTCCACATTGTTGTTAACCCAGCGGAACAGGAAAACCGCCATAAGGAGCATGAACCCGATGACGGCCAGGCTGAGCAGGCCGGAAAAGCTGGTAAATAGATCCACTAAAGCCCCCATCTCTCTCTCCTATGCCAATTTCTCACCCATCCAGTGTATGGCCTGGGTGGGTGGGTTCCTTGACCTGAATCAACCGGGGTGTGGTTTTCCCCGACACAAGGATTCACTGCAACCACTGCCCCAGCAGCAGGCTGCCGCAGGAAGCGCCCACCAGCAGGAACAGGTCTGTCTCCTCGCGCCAACGGGGCAGGAGCAATAACAGCGCCAGTGGTGGTATAAACAGGGCCAGCAATCCGCTCAGATTGCCATCGGCAAAGCCGATGCGCAGCAGCCGCAACCAGGCAATGGCGGCGAACACCAGTGCAAAGACCGTCAGGGCTGCGTTGAGCGGTACCATGCTATACCCTTTGGAGACCCGTGATCGGGCGGAAAATGGATGCGCAGGTTTCAACGTCTCCGAAAAACGCAAGCAGGAAAAAGAGTGTATATCAGTATTGCCATCCCGAAATTGCCAGAGTGTTCTGGAGCTTTTCGTGCCTGGGCACTGATCGCTGCATCTTGGCTACTGAGTGGCTGTGAAACTGTTGGTTACTACACACAGGCCGCCGCCGGCCAGTGGCGTATCCTCTCCGCCCGGCAGTCGATCGAGGCGTTGCTTGAAGAGCCCGGCACCGACGAGCGTCTGCTTGCGCAGTTGCGCTTGATACAGGAAATACGGGCCTACGCTGCGCGGGAGTTGCGGCTGCCCGTGGGCGAAGCCTACGGTTCCTATGTGGCCCTTGACAGTGATTACCCCATCTGGAATGTGCTTGCTGCCCCTGAATTTTCTCTTGCCCCCAAGCGTTGGTGTTATCCCATAGCGGGCTGCGCCAGCTACCGGGGCTATTTCCGCAAATCCGCTGCCGTGGCCAAGGCCGATCAACTGCGCGCACAGGGGTATGATGTATATTTGGGCGCAGTACCCGCCTACAGTACCCTCGGCTGGTTCGATGACCCGGCGTTGTCGAGCTTTGTGAACTGGTCCCCGGAGCGACTGGCAGGACTGTTGTTTCACGAACTGGCACATCGACGCGTGTATATTGCCGGGGATACCCAGTTCAATGAAAGCTTTGCCACGGCGGTTTCGGAAATTGCCGTGCCAGATTGGCTTAAAAGTCAGGGGTTGACCAGTTCCGCCGCTGAGTTGCGTACCGAGACAATGGCCGTGCGAGAACTGATGGTGACGGCGCGCCGGCAGCTGGAGTCCATTTACCACACCTCGGAACCGGTCGATTTCAAGCGGGAGCAGAAAGCGCAGGTGCTCAAACGCCTGCGCCGGTGTTATCGAACAATAGCTGCCAACTGGCCCAATCCTGAACGCTATCGGGTGTATATAGAAAAAACCAATAACGCCACCCTGGCGCTGGCCGCCGAGTATGAATCCCAGGTGCCGGCCTTTCGCCAGCTGTATCGTGAAAGTGGCAGCTGGGAAGCCTTTTACACTGCTGCCCAGCGCCTGGGGGCATTGGATACGGTTGAAAGAGCGCAGAGACTGCGACAGCTCGGGGCCATGTATCGCCGCGCGCATTCTGACAAGCGGACAGAGGCTGCATACCCTGTTGACGCGTGTATGGCTGGGAGAGGCTAAGGGATTGAGCACCGGGTTATCGACCCGGCGGTGAATCTTGTCAGGTCAGGCAGAGACAAGTCTGAATGGAGCAGACGGCTGCGAAAAAACGGCGAATCGGACCGCAATCCCCCGGTATTGGCTTTCTTGCGAAGAACTTTTTTCGCCCATGGCCCCTCATTGTTTTGTTGGCACCCCCACCACTGCGGATACGCACTGGTGGGGGTTTGGTAACTCGGATAGCTAGTGCCTTGCGTGGTGATGGTGTCCGTGATGGCCCCGGTAGCCGCGATATCCACGGTGCCCATGATAGCCGCGATACCCGCGATGGTAAGCGCGGTAGCGCAGGTGGGATGATCGGGGAGAGTAGAAACGGTTGTAGTAGGGCAGCCCGCGGTAATAGTGCCTGGCCCGGTAGCGGGCGTTGCCGCGATAGGCGGGCAAAGCGCGGTAATAGGGATAGGCGCCAGCATAATAGTAGCGGTAGCGTGGTGTGGACCGGTAGTACTGGTAAACCGGTGTCCGGTAGGAGAGATAAACGTTGCTCGATGGATAGTAATTGGGGGTACCGTAAGGGTAACTATAAGAGGAGGTGTAGTAGTAGCCATCGGTAGCGCAGGCGCCCAGAGTGAGGGCTGCGCATACCGTGGTGGCGATGATCGCCGTCTTAGCAACTCTATTCATAAGTGCAATCTCCGGTAAGCGAAATTTCCCCCCGAGAGGCTTTGCCGGTGGGGCCAAGCCCCTTTTGTGTGCCAGCCAGGCAGACACAGAATTGCATGATCAATAAGGTCTGGCGCGCAGAGGTGGATCGGGCAGATCAAGTGGGTAGCCCCTGTAGCGCGCCCGAGGGGGGCCCCGACGATGGGTGTTGTCGCCCCTATTTTGCGTATTGCGGCATGCACCGTTGGGGTAGGCGTGGCGGTTGTGTGAATGGTAATAAGTGTTGCAGCTGTAATAACTATCTGGGTAGCCGGTTGCGCAGGGAGCACCAGTGCCGCTACAGGCCGACAGGGAGAGTCCCGCGGTAATGGCCAACCCATAGCCACCAAGCAACCGCCTGGGGAGTGGTTTCATCGAGACCTCCACGCCTGTTGACAGGTGAGACTTCTATTATTCAGCCTAGCACTTTTGGCGCAAAATTCATCACAAGGTACAAAAAATGTTCTACCACGTTCCAGTGGTCGATAGGATTGGTATAGGGTGGAGGGGAATCGGCTCAAACCTTGCCGAAGGCTCAGTGCCTGAAAGAATAAGGTCTGGCCCGGTGGCAGACCAATAAGCGCATCACGAAATACAGGGAGAACGGGAAGACCCCTGTTCTCCTGGATGAATAACACATCAAAGCAAAGCGCACCAGTGGGTGCTTAAGACCCGCTGGGCAGCAGTGTGGAAGCAATGAATTGCAGGTAAATACCCTGCCTGAAGAGCTGCTTGGACTCTTCAATATCCGGGGCAAAATAGCGGTCTTTGTCGTAAAAGGGCACGCGCTCACGGAGTTTTGCCTTGGCTTCTTCGAGTTTTTTCGTGGTTTTCAATGGGGCGCGAAAATCCAGGCCCTGGCAGCCGGCCAGCATTTCCACCGCGAGGATACCGCAGGTGTTATCGGCCATGTCGCGCAGGCGGCGAGCGGCAAAGGTGGCCATGGAAACATGGTCCTCCTGGTTGGCGGAAGTGGGCAGGGAGTCCACGCTGGCGGGGTGCGCCAGGGATTTATTCTCGCTGGCCAGCGCCGCAGCGGTCACCTGGGCGATCATAAAGCCAGAGTTGACCCCGCCATTCTCCACCAGAAAAGGCGGCAGGCCCGACAGGCTGCTATCGATCAACAGTGCCATGCGACGCTCCGATAGGGCGCCGATTTCCGCCAGTGCCAGCGCCAGGTTGTCGGCCACCATGGCCACGGGCTCCGCATGGAAGTTGCCGCCGGAAATAATATCGGCGTTTTCCGGGTTTTCCTCGTCGGTGAACACCAATGGATTGTCGGATACCCCGTTGGCTTCGGCCAGTAAAACCTCTGCGGCAAAGCGCATCTGCTGCAGGCACGCCCCCATGACCTGAGGTTGGCAGCGCAGGGAATAGGGGTCCTGTACCTTTTCGCAGGACAGGTGCGAGTCGCCGATCTGGCTGCGCTCGCCCAGCAGGTTCCGATAAGCGGTTGCGACATCCCGCTGTGCCCGCTGGCCGCGAGCGGCGTGGATGCGGTCGTCAAAGGGGCGGCGTGAACCCTGGGCGGCCTCCAGCGTGATGGCGCCGGCCACCAGCGCACCCGCAAACAGGTCTTCGCTGGCAAACAGGCCGAGCAGGGCAAACGCGGTGGAGGCCTGGGTGCCGTTCAGTAGGGCCAGCCCCTCTTTCGGGGCCAGGGTAATGGGCTCCAGGCCGGCGCGCTGCAGGCCCTCACGCGCGCTCTTGCGCTCGCCGCGAATAAAGACTTCGCCCTCTCCCAGCAACACCACGCTCATATGGGCAAGCGGCGCCAGGTCACCGGAGGCCCCCACGGAACCTTTTTCCGGAATGGCCGGGTAAATGCCGGCATTGACCAGCTGCATTAGCGCCTCGATCACCAGTGGGCGCACCCCGGAAAAACCCCGTGCGAGTGAGTTGATTTTCAACACCATCAGCAGACGCACGGTCGCCTCACTCATAAAGCTGCCGGTGCCGGCGGCGTGGCTCAGTACAATGGCGCGCTGCAGTGTTTCCAGATCGTGTTTTTCGATGCGCGTATTGGCGAGCAGGCCAAAACCGGTGTTGATGCCATACACGGTGCGCCCCTCGGTAATGACCTGGGCGACGGTGTGGGCGGCGGCTTTGATAGCGGGGTAGGCACCTTCCGCCAGTGAGAGCCGAACCGGCTCGCGCGCAACCCGGCGCAATTGCGCCAGGCTCAATTGGCCGGGATCGATTTCCAGATGATACATATCTTCAGTCACCAAAATTAAAATTTACTCTGCAGTGCCGGTTAAACTGCAACCTGAAAAAAAGTTGCCCGGGTGCGCCATTGTTGCGCCGGTACGCGTGTGTACTGCGTGAAAACATCAGTCACTTACCATGGGCAGATCCAGGCCCTGGGCGTTTGCACAGTGCTTGGCGCGATCGTAACCCGCATCGGCATGGCGCATCACACCGGTGGCCGGATCGTTCCACAGTACGCGCTCAATGCGCCTGTGTGCGGCCTCGGTACCGTCACACACGATGACAACACCGGCGTGTTGGGAAAAGCCCATACCCACACCGCCACCGTGGTGAATAGACACCCAGGTGGCGCCGGAGGCCGTGTTCAGCAAAGCGTTCAGAAGCGGCCAGTCGGATACGGCATCGGAGTCGTCCAGCATGGCTTCGGTTTCGCGGTTGGGGCTGGCCACCGAGCCGCTGTCCAGGTGATCGCGGCCGATCACAACTGGAGCCTCCAACTCGCCGCTGGCAACCATCTCGTTAAACGCCAGCGCCAGGCGCGCGCGGTCCTGGAGACCCACCCAGCAGATACGTGCGGGCAGCCCCTGGAAATGAATGCGCTCGCGGGCCATATCCAGCCAGTTATGCAGCTGCGGGTTGTCGGGGATCAGTTCTTTAATTTTGGCATCGGTTTTGTAAATATCTTCCGGGTTGCCGGACAGGGCCGCCCAGCGGAAAGGGCCGATCCCTTCGCAAAATAACGGGCGAATATAGGCGGGCACAAAGCCGGGGAAGTCGAAGGCATTTTCAACACCTTCTTCGAGAGCCATCTGGCGAATATTGTTACCGTAGTCTAGTGTGGCGGCGCCGCGCTTATGCAGTTCCAGCATGGCTTCGACTTGAATGGCCATAGACTGCTTGGCTGCCTTTACGACTGCCGCTTCGTCTTTTTTACGCATTTCAGCAGCGTATTCCAGAGACCAGCCTTTGGGCAGGTAGCCATTTAACGGATCGTGTGCGGAAGTCTGGTCGGTCACCACATCCGGCAGGATATTGCGTTGGACCAGCGCCGGAAAAATATCCGCAGCATTACCCAGCAGGCCAACAGAAAGGGCCTGATTGTTTTTCTGCGCCTCCTCGATCATCTGCAGGGCTTCGTCCAGGCGGGTGGCTTTTTTATCGACATAGCCGGTGCGCAGGCGGAAATCGATACGAGTTTCATCGCATTCCACCGCAATCATACAGAAACCGGCCATGGTTGCTGCCAGGGGCTGGGCGCCACCCATACCGCCGAGGCCGCCGGTGAGAATCCACTTACCACTGGCAATGCCATCGAAATGCTTGCGCGCAACTGCGGCAAAGGTTTCGTAAGTGCCCTGAACAATGCCCTGGGAGCCAATATAGATCCATGAGCCAGCGGTCATCTGGCCGTACATTGCCAGACCCTTTTTATCCAGCGCGTTAAAGTGCTCCCAAGTGGCCCAGTGGGGCACCAGGTTGGAGTTGGCGATCAGCACACGCGGTGCATCGGCGTGGGTTTTGAATACCCCTACGGGTTTGCCCGATTGCACCAGCAGGGTTTCGTCGTTTTCCAAACGCTTTAAGACCTCGACAATTTTGTCAAAGCAGACCCAGTCCCGGGCGGCGCGGCCGATACCGCCGTACACCACCAGGTCTTCCGGGCGCTCTGCCACTTCCGCATCCAGGTTGTTCATCAGCATGCGCAGCGGCGCTTCGGTCAGCCAGCTTTTGGCATTCAGTTTTGTGCCCCGGGGTGCGCGGATATGGCGGCGGGGGTCGTGGCGTTTCTCGGTAGACATGGTTTCCTCGCAAAAAATATCTGGTAAAAACTGTACGCGCCCGGCGATGGTGTGCCGGTTTTTTCCGGGGCGCTCGGGATTAGTCCATCACTAGAAGCGCAGTTGTGCCCCCAGGCGGTAGCGGTTGCCGGGATGCACAAGACGCGCAAAACTCACGGTGCCCGCGCTGCTCTTGGTGCGCCGCCATACCTGCAGGCAGGCTTCGCCGGCGGAAATTTCCAGGGCACAGGCGATGGCGGCTTCCGCCGCGATGGCCTCCACGGTGGTGTCTGCCTCTGTTAAGGGCGCAACCCTGGAAAGATAGGCGTTGGGGGTGGTACTGGCGAAATCCTGTTGCAAATATTCCGGTGCCAGAGCCGGGTTGGTAAAACGTTCCTCCCACTGGATCGGCACCTCGTTATCGCAGTGCACAATAATGGAGTGGAACACTTTTGCCTGCTCGGGCAGCCCCAGCGCGCGAGCTATCTCGGCGCTGGCCATGCTCTGTTGTGCCAGCAATATACGATTGCTGTAGCTGTGCCCGCGCGCAGAAATCTCATCGGCAATATTGCGTACCTCCAGTAGGGAACCGGCGGGGACCGGCTCGGCGACAAAAGTGCCGAGTCCCTGAGCACGCATCAACACCTGGGCATCGGTCAGTTCACTGAGGGCGCGCCGCGCAGTCATTCGGCTGACGCTGAACGCCTGCGCCAACTGGTTTTCCGAAGGCACCTGGGAGTGTACCGGCCATGCACCGCTTTCTATCTGTTGGCGGATGTGGCGTTTAATGGCGGCGTAACGTGGCTCGCTTGTGGGATTCATAGGCTTAGGTGCCGTGCTGCATAACTTGTATATGGTTGTATATACAATAAAGAAGATAGCTACTATGATAGCCGGTAAGGTGACTGTCAAGCCGGCGGCATGGCCTGTATGCTGCTCACCCGAAATCCACCCGGTTCCGGGCGGGCCATCTATGATTTAAAAAGGAAAAGCGCGCCGCTCAATCACCTATGATACAACGCTGTGACTTGCTGATTACCAATGTTCATGCCGCTACCATGGACCCCTCCATGGCGGGAGCTTACGGCGCCGTCGAGGATGCCGCGGTCGCGGTGACCGGTGGCAAAGTTGTCTGGCTGGGACCGCGCCGGGAACTGCCGCACTGTGCTGCAGATACAGTCATTGATGGCGAAGGCCAGTGGTTGACCCCGGGTTTGATCGATTGCCACACGCACCTGGTATACGGTGGCCACCGCGCCTCTGAGTTTGCCCGCCGCCTGGGGGGGGAAAGTTATGAAGCGGTGGCCCGCGCCGGCGGTGGCATTATTTCCACGGTGCGAGCCACCCGGGCGGCCAGCGCCGAGCAGCTGTACCGCCTGTCGGAACCGCGCCTGCAGGCACTGATGTCCGAAGGGGTCACCACGGTGGAAATCAAATCCGGTTACGGCCTGGACCTGGATACCGAACTCAAGCAGCTGCGCACCGCCCGTCGATTGGCCCGACACAACCCGGTGGAGGTTGTCACCAGCTGCCTGGCGGCCCATGCCCTGCCGCCGGAGTACGATGGCCGCGCGGATGAATACATTGACCTGATCTGCGAGCAAATATTGCCGGCGGTGGCGCGCGAGCAGCTGGCCGACGCAGTGGATATGTTTTGCGAGACCATTGGTTTTTCGGTGGATCAGTGCCAGCGCGTGATTGATGCCGCCGGGAAACTCGACCTGCCGGTGAAGGTGCATGCCGAGCAGTTGGCCCGCACCGGCGCCACTGCCATGGCCGCTGCGGCCGGGGCACTTTCGGTGGATCATATTGAGTTCATCAGCAATGCCGATGTGCTGGCCATGGCCGAGAGCGGCACGGTAGCGGTTTTGTTGCCGGGGGCTTTTTACACACTGCACGAAACCCAGGTGCCCCCTGTGGACAGGTTGCGCGAGGCCGGGGTGTATATGGCCCTGTCCACCGACCTGAACCCGGGCAGTTGCCCGATTGCCTCACTGCGTCTGATGATGAACATGGGCTGCAACCTGTTTGGCCTCACACCCGCCGAAGCGTTGGCCGGTGTAACCCGCGCAGCGGCACGGGCGCTGGGGCTCTGCTGCTCCCGCGGCGTGCTGCGTGTGGGGTTGCGCGCGGATATGGTGCTGTGGCCGATGGATACCCCGGATCAACTGGCTTATGAAGTGGGCGCATTGAAGCCCGCACAGATTTTCCTGGGGGGCAGAGATGTTACAACTGGCTGATATGCGCCTGTGGAGCGGCCGCACGGACACAGAGGACGGCCGTGCGGGAGAGCGCTGGCACCAGCGTATTTCGCCCCTGCAATTGGACAATCCCCCCGGCATCGCCGTTCTCGGCTTTGCCTCCGATGAGGGGGTGCGGAGGAATAAAGGGCGTATTGGTGCGGCCAAGGGCCCGCGCATCCTGCGCCTGGCCATGGCCAATCTGCCCGCCACCTTTGATCTGCCGTTGTACGATGCTGGTAATGTGCGTGTGCAACGGGAAGACCTGGAGTCAGGGCAATCCCTGCTGGGGGCGCGGATCAGTGAGTTGCTGGACAACGGCCACTTCCCCCTGGTGCTGGGCGGGGGCCACGAGGTAGCTTTCGGCAGCTATCAGGGCATCGCACGCTGGATGCGCGAGCAGCATCGGGAAAAGACTCTGGGTATTATCAATTTCGATGCCCACCTGGATTTGCGCATTCCCGCCCCCAAGGGCTCTTCCGGCACCCCCTTTTACCAAATCGCTGAACAGTGCGAAATCAACGGTCGCCCCTTCAACTATCTGTGTGTAGGTGCAGCGGATAATGCCAATACGCCGGCACTGTATAACCGCGGGGATGCGCTGGGTGCCGAGGTGATTCGCGACCGCGAAATCAATTGCCGGAATCTCGATAATGTCCAGGCACGAATTCGTGCATTTATCCACAGGGTGGATTTTGTCTATCTTACCGTGTGCCTGGATGTACTGCCCGCAGCGGTAATGCCCGCTGTCAGCGCACCCTCCGGCCGCGGCGTGCCCCTTGAGCTGCTCGAAATACTGCTGGATACCGTGCTGGACTCTAATAAGGTCTGCCTTGCGGACATGGCAGAGTTCAATCCCTACTTCGATATTGAAGACCACGCCGCGCGCACGGCCGCCCGCCTCGGCTTCCAGGTGGCCAATGGAGCCGCGCGTGCCCACCGGCAACACTTGGTGCCACCCGGTGAAATTCCGCAAGTGTAGACCCAGTCAAGGGTGTGGCATTGGGGGTTGTACAAACTGCCCCGTGTGTACCCATTGTCTTGCGCAGCGGTGAGAGCACTGTAAAACAGTGCATCCATCCGGCACAATTTTGTAATGTTTTCTGTGCCACCGATACAGTAGTCCCTGTAGATAATGGAGCAGGCGGTGGAACGGCGGGATCAATTATTTCAACAGGCACTGGCGACCTACGCCGAGGGGGTTTCCCGCGTTGCGCGCAGCTATGTGCGTACCGCTGCGGAACGGGAAGACCTGATGCAGGAAATCTGGCTGGGTCTGTGGCGGGCCCTGCCTGCATTTCGCGGCGAGGCCAGCCTCAAGACGTTTGTCTACCGCATTGCCCACAACCGCTGCGTCACTGAGCTATCCAGGCGCAAGCCCCACCATAGTGGCGAGGAAGAATTGTTGAATCTGCAGGATAGTCGGCCCGGCCCGGCCGAGCACCTGGCCGCCCAGCGGGACTGGGAACGTCTGGTGTGTATGATTCAGAGGTTGCCGCTGGGGCTGCGCCAGACTTTGACGCTGCGTTTGGAGGGGTTGAGTTATGCGGAGATATCCGAAGTGCTGGGGATCGGTGAATCCAATGTTGCTGTGCGCCTCAACCGCGCGCGAGCGCAACTGAATGCTTGCATGGCAGGAGGTGAACAGTGAACGGCTCAGATTCCGACAACCAGTGGCAGGCGTTGCAGGGGCTCTGGCGGCAGCAGCCGGTGCAAACAGTGATACCGGCAGCCATTTTGCATTGGGTGCGCCGCCAGGAGCGGCGTATGCGCTTGGTGATGCTCTCGGAATGGCTGTTTGGCGTCGCTATGGGATTTTATGCGGTCACAACGATACTGGCAAAAGACCGGCCGGATAACGCACTTTGGTTGGTTTTTGTCTTGTCCATGCTGGCCCTGGCCATGGGAGTTTCACTCGTTAACCGCCGTGGGCTTTGGGTGCCGCTGGAGGAGTCGGCTAGGGCCTATGTAGATCTCGCCCTGCTGCGGTTACGGCGCAAACGCCGCGAGGTGCTCTTTTGCTGGTTATTTCTGCTGGTTCAAACGGTTATTATTTTGGGATGGCATCTGGCCTCCCTCTATGGCGAATCTCCTGCGCCCCTTATTCATGATCCACACAAAGCCATGTTAACACTGTTGGGTCTTACGGGCTTTATGGTTATTTACAGCCTCTATGTTTACCGGCGCACCGCGCATGAGAAAGCCGCATTGGAGGGGCTGCAGAATAAGTATTTAAATTCATTGTAAGAAAAGTTTAAACACGGAGACTGTTGATAAAAGTATTTTAACTTCAAAGAAGGCGCAGTCGAACATGTTTACGAATCTCGATCAATTAATCGCAAGTATGCTGGAAGTCTTTAGCGGAATCAGCCTTGCCAAGGGGGTTATATTTATTGTTTTGTTTCTCCTGGTGTGGTTTCTGCCAAGTGTCGTTGCATTTTTTTTTAATCGCAGAAATTTTGGCAAGATTTGCCTGGCAAATATTCCCGCGCTGCTTTCCTGGGTGGCCTGGTTCGCGCTCCTGGCCTGGGCCGTAAGTGGAAAAGTCGGGAAAAATCCAGGTTCCGGTGCAATAGGCTCGCGAAGCCGGGCTGCAGACGCACCTGCAGTGGAAAAAAGGGGCTAGTGCCCCCGGCTTGTTAACAGCCTTTGCACGATTCTCGCTGAAAAGCGCCATCAAAAATTCCTTCAAAGAAAGCGCTTGCCAAGCGGTCTTGTGCAGCTATAATGCGCGCCACTTCAAGCACAGTCAGAGCGGGCTGGTTGAGG
>NZ_CANLDD010000024.1 GCF_947489355.1 uncultured Microbulbifer sp.
TGAAACGGTGTTTGAATACATAGAAGTGGATTACAATCGAACCCGCCTTCACAGCGCCAACGGCTACCTCAGCCCAGAAGCGTTTGAGGCACAGCAAGCTACTTAATGGCGTGTCCGTTGCTGGTGGGCAAGATCAGTCTGTCGCTGACGGGCAGCACTACTGTTTCATTAATAATACGGATTTCGGGGCACCGCCATACTGATACACAAGGCGTTTAAGCCGCTTAGGTGAAGTTTGTGCACTCTTAGCTGAATCAATCCAGGTCAACACACCAGTAATGTCAAGGACTTGGCACAAGCTCACGCTCCAGGGCTGTGCGGTCCCAGCCCGAGATATTGGCAGCCGCCTCATAGGTAGTTTGGAGGAACTCTAGCAGCCTGTCGTCAGGCGATTCTGATGTTCGCACATCGTCGTAGGAGAGAATGAATTCGCCCAACTTGTCCGAGTAGTAGGCTTCTGCGGGTGACACTTGCGCTTTAGAGAATCCATCCGGTGCCGGATAGGCATAGGAGTAAAACGATGGGGTCTCGAACTTGCCGCCACCTGGCCAGAATCCTGCACTGCTCACCTCGTGAGAGTAGGCCTCGCGGGCGACCCAATCCGGAAGGTGTGGCACGCCTCCCGGATGAGGTGGCGCCTCTCTGCCCGAAAAGCGTGTCACGGCCAGGTCGAAGCTGCCCCAGAAAAAGTGCACAGGGCTGCATTTTCCAATAAAACGGGAGCGAAATTCCTTGAACACGCGATCCATTTGCACCAGAGCGCGCCAGAATCGTGTGGCAAATTCGCGATCATAATGATGGTGCTTATTATCTTTTTCGAATGGAATTGCATCGGCTACTTCGCTGGGTGTGGTAAAGATCTGGATGTCGAGGCCAAGTGTCGCGAGTGCCTTGAGAATATCTTGATAAAAACTGGAAACAGAGCGCGACTCCAGCGCTAGGGATTGTTGGCCGCCATTGGTTGTCTGGATCACAAGTTGGTGGTCAAGCAGGTCGAAGGTGATTTCAAATGCCCTGCCATCATAGGGAATCAGCGACGTACCGAGGCCGCGCGCTGTTACGTAGAAGGGGACATGCCAGGAATGGTTTGTCCACGGGGTTTGCGCGAGTCGAATCTTTCCGACTATTTGGGTCCACATATGGAGTGTCGCCGCTGTATCCGACCAGTTTTTAAAGGGGAGTTCTGGCCAGTCGGCGGTCTGGGATCGGTTTGATAAGCCCATAGTCAATACGGTCTCCTGCCTTTTCGAGCGGCCTCAATGCTGTGCGACACTTTGTTAAATGTATGGGTGTGTCGCTGCCGAGCCGCGCTGTAGCGATCTACTTGAGCAATGGTTTGAAATAATAGTGTATACCCCTTTGTTCAGGGTGGGGCTTTGGCTGGTTAGTCAAGCAATATTGAAGATGACATTCTTGTGCTGAGCCTGCACTCGTCGTCCTGTCGCGGGCGCCGGCACAGGTATAACTGGGCAAATATGGGTTGCACTACCCGGTAATCGGGGTCACAGAACACTTGTGCAACCCGTTGCCCTGGTCAGTTCGCAAAGTGGCAGTCAAGAATTTCCCGAGCCGCCGGGACAACCGCTTTACCCATGAAAGCGGCCAATGCCACTAGGGTCTGGTAGAAGCGATACGCCTTTTTCTGGCGCAGGCTGTGACAATTGGAGCTTTGGGCATCCGCTCCGGCAGGCGCATACCTCTGTATCGGGCTTCTTCCGCCTGGCAAAGGAGGGGGATGCCGTTCTTCTCAAATCAATCCGGTTAACAGAAGCTGCTGTACCAACAGCTGGTATAGCTGCCCTTTTTATCCAGGGTCGCTATAATCCCGCGCCAAGTGATTTTCTCCTATTGAAGTACCCCCTATGAATAGTCAAACCCCCGATCTTTCCGCCATTCACGGGTTTCTGCTGTGCCCGACTCCGGAGGCCTGGATTCACGCAGCGCTCGCCGAGCCAGAATTGATGCTGGTGGACCATGCAAACTGTGAAAAGAAGGCGGCGGGTACAGCGCTGAACCTGATGTTTCGTTACCTCAATGACTTCGAGCTGCTCAACAAAATGTCGCGTCTGGCACGCGAGGAATTACGCCACTTTGAGCAAGTGCTGGCGATTATGGAGAAGCGTGGCATCGCCTATTCCCATCTCAGTGCGTCTCGTTACGCGGCGAGCCTGCGCGCCGAGGTGCGTACGACTGAGCCGGGGCGACTGGTGGATACCCTGATTTGTGGCGCGATTATTGAAGCGCGCTCCTGTGAACGTTTTGCCCGAATCGCGCCCTTTCTGGATGAAGAACTACAGGGGTTCTATCTCTCTCTTTTGAGGTCTGAGGCCCGTCACTTTCGTGACTATCTGTACCTAGCCGAGAAGACTGCCGGTGAGGGCGCGGCGCCACGGGTCCAGGTGTTGCTGCAAGTGGAGCGGGAACTGGTAGAGCACAGTGACAGCATTTTCCGCTTCCACAGCGGTGTCCCGAAGTAGTTCAATTATTGAGGGCTTTAATCCTTATCCAGGCGGTCAATAAGGTTCAAAAATTCCTGTAAGTCTTTACCGCTCTTATAATCCACCGAGAACTTGTTATGAAAAAAGATCGTGAGCTTCACTTTGCTTGAATGGATAAAGGCCGTATAGCCGTCAAAATCGGTGCTCACTGTCAGCCCTTGGTAATGCCAGCCATCGCGCTCTTTGCGGCCCTCCCTGGTGACCCGGTCGAATACCCGCAGGGCCTGCTTGACGTCGACTTTGTGCGCCTCTTCCATAGCGGCCTCTCTGTGTGGTGAAGCGGGATGGGTGGATATTGGAAATTTTTCCCCTGGGTTGAACTGAAAGCTTTGGCAGAGTGAATTCGGGTAGTGCTCAACAGTGGGTTTGTGTTTAGTTTACTATTCTAGTGCCTGTCCGTGTTCAGGTTTGCTGTAACCCCCGGCTTGCGTACAAGAGGGCAGATGGTGAGGTGGCAGTAATAGGCTCCGGATAGCGGATGATTTGCAGTTTTCGGTGATTTTCTTCGGGTTTGTTTCCTTTAAGGGGGTATTTGACGCCGTTTTGGGCTACGCCGGTCTCAGGTGGGTTTGGCAGGGGGCAGCGATTCCGTGGATTTGCTGTCGTCACCTTTGATCTGATGGCGGCGCAAAGCCAACTCGGCAATATAGGAAGACATAAAGACCCGTCCACTCAGCTCCTGCAGCAGTTTGGAGCGCCCCATGCGGTCCAGCACCGGTCCCTTTACTTCGGCCAGATGCAGGCGTATGTCGTGTTCCCTCAGGTCCCGGTTAATTTGCTGTAACCGCTCTATCGCAGTGCTGTCAATCCGATTTACCGAAGAGAGAATAAGTACCAGGTCGTGGGGGTTCCGGTGGCGCTTGATCTCGACCAGCAGGCGTTCTTCAACGGCGCTGATATTGCTGAAGAACAGGTTTTCATCAATGCGCAGAAACAGGATACCCGGTTGGGTTTTTACTGTGTGCCGCAGAACATTGCGAAAATGCTCGCTGCCCGGTACGCGTCCGACCACAGCAATGTGGGGTCTGCTGGTGCGCCAGATAAGGGTCGCGAAGGACAATCCAATGCCCAGCCCAATACCGGTTTCGACACCGAACAGCAAAACACCCAGCAGGGTGCCGGCCATGGCGAGGCCGTCGGTGCGGTCGTAGTGCCAGTGCAGGGCCATGGCACGCAGGTTTATCAGGTTGGCGGCCGCTACGATAATGGTTGCGGCGAGCACGCATACCGGCAATTCCGTGAATATCCGGGCCGCGTACAACAGGACCAGGGCAATCAGCACGGCAGCGATCACCCCACTCAATGGAGATCTGGCTCCAGCCTCATCATTCACGGCTGTGCGTGCGAAACTGCCTGTGACTGCGAAGCCGCCTGAGAATGCGCTGAGCAGGTTGGCCGCACCCAGGCCCCGGAGTTCGGCGCTGGCATTGAGTTTTTCCCCCCGGCGCAAAGCGATAGCATGGGCGATGGAGAGACTTTCCACAAATCCGAGCAGGGCAATAATCAGTGCCGGCAGCATCAACTGGTGCAGCAGGCTCAGGCTGAAAGTTGGCATCTTCAGCTCTGGCAGGCCGGCCGGAATATCGCCGACCACGAGTATCTCCTTTTCCCAATGGAATAGGGCGGTGAACAAAATTGCCAACAGGACAATCAGCATCGGAGCCAGGCGAGACAGCAGTTTTGCCCTGGGCGGGCCGACCCCCATTTTTATCAATACGAAGGGAAGGCCCAGGCGTGCACCGATCAGGCTCAGCAGGGCGGCGAAGCCGAGGATGGCGGTTTGCGGGTCCGTTTCGGAAGTGTTGCTGAGGGTGCTCAGCAGTATTTCCAGGGCCGTATCACCACTGTTCTCTATTCCCAGCAAAGGAGCGATTTGACCGACAATAATCAGGATAGCTGCACCGGAGATAAAGCCGTCCACAACCGGCAGGCTCAACAGATTGGACAGACTGCCGAGGCCGAGGAACCCCATCAAAAGGAGTATCAAACCACTCAGCAGGGCGAGGAGGATGGCACCGTTAATGTATTCGGCACTACCCGGTGTGGCGATAGGGCTGAGGGCCGAGGCGGTCATCAGGGCCAGCACCGCCACCGGGCCCACTGACAGTACTGAGCTTGAACCAAACAGGGCGTAACCGGCCAGTGGCAATAGGCCCGCATAGAGCCCCAGATACGGTGGCAGTCCTGCCAGGGCTGCATAGGCCAGCGCCTGGGGTATAAGCATCATGCTGGCAATGAGCGCGGCAATGGCATCACCTGCCAGCCATTCGGGCCGGTAATGCTTAAGCCAGGGCGAAATCAGATGGTGCACCCGCATATTGTATCCATTGGGCGTTGGCGGCCCCTAATTGTAGTGCGCTGCAGCGGCAAGCCAGGCGGGCGCCATTGAGAGGGCACCGGGCTTGCTTGGGTAAACCGAACGCAGAATGTTCGTTTTGAGACTTAATTGAAACTGTATTTAGCGGTGAGTAGCGCAGTAAAGCGGGGGTTTCATCATTTCGATCTTTTCAGCTGGTCGCTGAATAGCGCAGAATGCAAACGATGACAAAGCCCGCCAGTTTGAATACCAACATGGCTGCCTCAGAGACCATGGAGAGCTGATCCGGATGTTGCCGGAAAAGGCGGTGACGGGTATTGAGGCCGCCAATTCAATCGTCATTGGAGGATTCCGCACAGTAGAGGTGGTAGAGGGTTTGCAGCAGGGACAGAGCCCGGGGGGCTGCAACCCGGTAGTAGATGTGTTTGCCCGCGCGCCGGGTGGCCACCAGGCCCTCGCGGCGCAATACGCCCAGCTGCTGGGAGAGGCTGGGTTGATGAATGTCCAATTGCTTTTCAAGCTCGCTGACGTTGAGTTCTTCCTGGCTGAGCTGGCACAGCAGGAGCAGGCGATCCCGATTGGCCAGGGAGCGCAGCATGGCGGTAGCCTGGCCAGCGGATTCGCGCATTTTTCTGAGATCGGGTTTGCCGGTATCGGGCATAGGGATCGGCTACTGACAGGTTTCACAAATACAATATATTATTTTATATATTATCAGATTGTATATTGCTGGGCCAATGTATTGTAGGGGTTATGTGATGCCACAGAGAAAGCAGGTCACTCAGGTGCAGCCGTTTCTTGACAGGGATACGGACACCTGGAGCTATGTGGTGTACGACCGGGAGGGGGGTTCGGCTGCGGTTGTGGATGCCGTACTCAACTTTGACGCTGCTTCCGGACGCACCAGTAGCTGGGGTGCAGAGGAGATAGTGTCGTTTATCCGGCGCAAGCGGCTTACGTTGGAGTGGATGTTGGAGACCCATGCACACGCGGACCATCTGTCAGGGGCGCCCTTTCTCAAGGGTCAACTGGGTGGGCGCATTGCCATCGGGGAGCAGATACGCCAGGTGCAAGAGATTTTTCGCGAAGTGTTTAACCTGGAGCGGGGATTTTTGGTCGATGGCAGCCAGTTTGATCACTTGTTTAAAGATGGTGATATTTTCCAAGTAGGGGAGCTGGAAGCGCGGGTGATTTACAGCCCCGGGCACACGCCTGCGGATATGGTGTGGTTGATCGGTGATGCCCTTTTTGTCGGCGATACCCTGTTTATGCCGGATGTGGGGAGTGCCCGCTGTGATTTTCCCGGTGGTGATGCCTCCCAGCTGTACCACTCTGCACGAAAAATCCTGGGGTTGGGGGAAGAAATCCGCCTGTTTGTGTGCCACGATTACCCGCCCCAAGGCAAGCGTGACCACCAGTGTGAAACAACAGTGGGTATCCAGCGTCGTGACAATATCCATTTGCGCGAAGGTATTAGTGAGGCGGAGTTTGTCGAGATTCGCAAGAGGCGCGATGCGAACCTGGCTATGCCAAAGCTGATTATCCCCTCGGTACAGGTCAATATCCGCGCAGGGCAACTCCCCCCGGCGGAATCCAATGGCACTGTCTATCTGAAGGTGCCACTCAATCAACTCTAGGATTGTGCCGCGGGGACGCGGTATCTTCCCGCCCGATTGCTGTTCTTCCGGCAATCTGTTGTGGTGACGGGCTAACAATACAGGAAAGCCTTTGCCCCGATGCCGATAGGCTCCGGTACAGAAAGTCGGTCATGGCTTTGTCGCGGGGCAAGTAGAGTCCTTGTGATAGAAACGTGATGATTTGGTGATCGCCAGTGGATATTTCCCCTTTAGCCTGAAAAAGGTTCTTCGGTCTTTTACTTGTATAACCACAGACTTTGGGGATAGCTATGAAAATAAAACCATTTCTAGGCGCGTTGACGTTGGCTGCTGCCGCGACAGGCGTTCAGGCACAAACGGTTTCAGTGGAAGTCACCAATCTTACCCACAGCATTTATTTTACACCGCTGCTGGTTTCCGCCCATGTGGGCGAATTTCACCTGTTTGACATCGGCTCCGCCGCCACTCTTGAACTTCAAATGATGGCCGAGGGCGGAGATATCAGTGGGTTGGTCGCCTCGGCTGAATCTGTGGGGGCGACCAATGTGGAAAACCCGGCCGCCGGTCTGTTGGGGCCTGGCACCAGTGTCAACATAGAGGCATTTGATACCGGCAACAACGGATTTCTGTCCCTAACCGCCATGCTGCTGCCCACCAATGACGGCTTTGTCGGGCTCGATGCCTGGGAAATCCCCACGGAACCCGGCAGCTATACCCTGTACCTCAACGCTTATGATGCCGGTACCGAAGCCAACGACGAGCGAGTGGTTGCAGGTAGCGGTGCGCCATTTGTCGCGGGAATACCCGCCAATCCCGGTGGCAACGGTGAAGCCGGTGGCACCGGTGTTGCGATCGAAGAGGTCAACCAGCGAATACACATTCACCGCGGCAATATCGGCGATACCGATCCGGATGCCGGTGTCAGTGATCTGGACGCGCGTGTTCACCGCTGGCTGAACCCTGTGGCTAAGGTCGTAGTGACTGTCCAATAGGGTGGCAAGGGGAGGATTCACCATGAAAAGATTGAAATTGGGCGCTCTGCTAGTATCACTGACCATTTCAGCCCTACTGACCGGCTGCGATAGCGATAACAACAACCGTGCCGATGTACCGGACAACCCTGCACCTGCACCTGCACCTGCACCTGAGCCTGAACCCGTCACGGTTGGGTTTGAAGTAACGGTTACCAACCTGACCCACGGCCAGCCCCTGTCACCGGTGGCGGTGGTGGCCCACGATGGTACTTTGCGCGGTTGGACTGTCGGCCAACCCTCCAGCAACGGCCTTGAGCTGCTTGCTGAAGGCGGTGACAACAGCGAATTTGTTATGGCGTTCGAGGATGCTGGCAGCTTCGCCTCTGTAAGTGCAGAAGCACCGCTGGGTCCCGGCGGTACAGAAAGCCTCTCTCTGAGCTTTGCCGAAGAGGAAGGCGTACTGTTGACGGTCGCCACCATGCTGGTCAATACCAATGATGCATTCAGTGGGGTCACTCGAGTCGATGTTTCCACTCTGGCGGTGGGTGAGTCACTGCAGCGGTTGGCGCCGATATACGATGCGGGTACCGAGTTTAACAGCGAATTGGCCGGCACTATTCCCGGCCCCGCCGATGGTGGCGAAGGTTTTAACGCTGAGCGGGAGGATATGAACTTTGTCGCACGTCATCCCGGCATTGTCAGCCGGGCAGATGGATACGCCGAGTCGGTTCTCGACCAGTCACATCGTTTTGACCAGCCGGCCATGCTGTTAAGTATCACTCGCACCGAGTAATAATTGCGGCGTTGGTGCGACAAACAGTCCGGGACCTGCCGTATCCCCTTTACAGGAGGGGCTGCGGCAGGAAGACGACTGTGACCCGGTGGGCCGCTATGAACATGCGTATTTTGATAATAGAGGATGATCACGACATATTGCGCCTGTTGCGCATGAATCTGGAGGCACTGGGATACTCGGTCACCTCCTGTGACAATGGGGAGCAGGGGCTGATGCGGGCCCTCAACCAGAAATTCAACCTGTTGGTGCTCGATGTGATGCTGCCGGGTCTGGATGGGCTGGAGATCTGCCGCCGCCTGCGGGACGCCGGCAATGCCCTCCCAATTCTGATGCTTACCGCGCGCAACTCCGAACTGGATCGGGTGCTGGGGCTTGAAATGGGCGCCGATGACTACCTTCCCAAGCCCTTTGGTGTACGGGAGCTGCAGGCACGCGTCAAGGCCCTGTTGCGTCGTACCGCACTGAACGCCCAGGCGAAAGACCGCGAGGATTGTGTGATCACCTGTGGTCGCCTGCACATCGACTGCACTAAACGGCTCGCAACGCTGGATTTGCGCCCACTGGAACTGACGGCGCGGGAGTTCGACCTGCTTTGCTACCTTGCCAGCCACCCGGGCAGGGTATTTCGCCGAGCGCAGATTCTGGACGCGGTCTGGGGCTACCAGCACAGCGGTTACGAGCACACGGTGAATTCCCATATCAATCGCCTGCGCAGCAAACTGGAGTGTAACCCTTCGCAACCGGAGTATGTGCTGACGGTATGGGGTGTGGGTTATAAGTTCAATGATGCAATTTCTGCGTGATGCTTTCTTTCGGCGCCTGGCACTGCTGCTGTTATGCAGTTTTGTGGTTGTGGGCGTGCTGTTTCTGCTGTTGATGCGCTATGTGGTCAGCGCACATCAAAATGAAGTGGCGCAGAACCTGCACCGCGATCTGGCTCGCCACCTGGTCGATCAACATCCATTATTAATCGACGGCCAGCCGGATAAAGAGGGCCTTTATCACCTGTTTCACAACCTGATGGTATTGGGCCCGAACTTCGAATTCTACCTGCTGGACCCACAGGGCGAAGTGCTCGCCTATTCTGCCGATCCGGCCCAGATCAAGCGCCGGCATATTGAAGTCGGGCCTATTCACACTTTTCTCGACAGCCCCACTGAAATTCAGCGCACAATATACGGTGCGGACCCCCGCGACCGCGAGCGGCGCAAGGTCTTTTCCGCGGCCCCAGTGAAGCGGGATGGCCAGCTTAAAGGCTATATGTACGTGATTATTGGCAGTGAGATATTCGATGATGTGGCGCAGGGGGTGTGGCAGAACCAGATCCTGCGTTGGGTAGTGGTGGTTTTCCTCGGTGGCCTGATACTTAGCTTGATCGCTTCTTTGTGGGTATTTGGCCTGCTCACCCGCCCACTGCGGCAACTCACTGGGGATATGCAGCGCTTTCGTGCCGCTGGCCTGCAACAGGAGCTGCCGCCAACTCCCTGGGATGCCAATGCCAACGATGTGGTTCACCGCCTGGGCAGTGCCTTCAATGCACTGTCTGCATCGTTGCGGGAGCAGTACTTGCGTATAAAAACCGTCGATGAAATGCGCCGCGAACTGTTGGCCCACATCTCTCACGACCTGCGCACACCGCTTTCGTCCTTGCGGGGATATCTGGAAACCTGGCTGATCAAACGCGAAGAACTGCACCCGGACGATAGCCGGTACTATGTGGAGACGGCTTATCGCAATAGCAAAAAGGTGAATCGGCTGGTGGAGCAGTTGTTTGAACTGGCCTGTCTGGAGAGTGCCGATGTACCGATGAACTTCGAGGCAATCGTGCTTGCGGAATTGGTACAGGACGTACTGCAGAAATTTGCTCTAAAAGCCCGCCAGCACTGTGTACGAATGGAGGTGACCCCGCAAGACTCAACCATTGTCGTACACGGTGATATTGAAAAACTCGAACGGGTTTTCTCCAACCTGATGGAAAACGCCTTGCGTCATTGCGAGGCTGGTGACGAGGTCATTGTGCAATTGCAGCCCCGCGGTGAACAAGTACTGGTCAGTGTAAAGGACAGCGGCAGCGGAATACCCGCCGATGATCTGCCACATATATTTGAGGCTCATTACAGGGCTGCCAACAGCGTGTCCGACAGCGGCGGGCAGGGCGGGCTCGGGCTTGCAATCACCAAAAGGCTGCTGGCACTGCACCAGGTCGATATCAGTGTGCATAGCAGGGAAAATCACGGTACCGCCTTTGAGTTTCAACTGCGCTGTAGTTGAGATTCATTGCACTAGACATGCTCTGGTATTTCGGTTTGCGGCCTCTGGGCATCCCGGTATTTTTCTTATGCTACAGAGGTATGGTGTGACACCTGGCCCTCCTGCTGGGATCTGCTTGGCCTCCCGTACCCCCACAAAACCTATACTTGAATCTATCCGGAAGGGTATGCGAACGGCAGGGAAATGTCCTGAGGCCCTTGGATCAGCCGGGGCTGTTTTTGTGAGACCGGAACAGGGCAGCCAAATAGCCCGGGCCCGCGGGCTCCGCTGCTGCTGCATACCTTCGCACCCCGGCGGCACCGCTACAGGGATATTCTGATTTGCGCGCAGCTTCCTGAAAAATATAAAGAAGATCTTGGACTTTGACGGCTTCAAACCTATGATAGAAGCCCCGTTTTGGGCCGGTAAATGAGTCCAATTGCGTTAAAAATCCCTGTTACGGTCCGATAAGGCATGGTTCAAGTCAGAAAACATCATTCCTACGGTGTTGAGTGCGAACTCGATTTGGAGTCCTGGCTGCGCCATATGCAGAAACTGGCCGGGCTGGATGGCGCGCAGGTTGTGACGCTGCGCCGTGCTGCTGAGATGAGTGCCGAGGCGGAGCAGCGGGCCATAGTGGCGGAAAACATCTGGGCGGAAGGTGCCAGTAGTTTTGCCACCGGGCTGGAAATGGCCGAGATACTGGCCGACCTGCAAATTGATTCCGAGGCACTGGTCGCCGCTGTACTGTATCGAGCGGTGCGGGAAAAACGCCTGCAACTCGGGCAGGCGGAAGAGGCATTTGGCCCGGTAGTGACCAAGCTGATTCGCGGAGTCTTGCGTATGGCTGCGATCCGCAGCCGCAGTGCGGGTACCGGTGATGAGGGCAGAGGCGGTGCTGTAGAGGAGCATTCGGAGAATATCCGCCGCATGTTGGTGGCGCTGGTGGATGATGTGCGGGTGGCATTAATCAAGCTTGCGGAGCGCACCTGCGCGATTCGCGCGGCAAAGAATGCCGAGCAGGCTAAGCGCACACGCGTGGCCAGGGAAGTGGCCGATATTTACGCCCCCCTTGCGCACCGTTTGGGTATTGGTCATATCAAGTGGGAGCTGGAGGATCTTTCGTTTCGCTATCTGGAACCGGAAGATTACCAACAGATTGCCCACCTGTTGGATGAGAAGCGCCTGGCGCGGCAAAAATATATCGATGCGGTCTTGGACCTGCTCCGTGGCGAGCTGGCGCGTGCGGATATTGAGGGGGATGTTTACGGCCGGGCAAAGCATATTTACAGTATCTGGCGCAAGATGCGCCACAAGAATATAGGTTTCTCACAGGTATACGATATTCGTGCAGTACGGATACTGGTGCCTACGGTACGGGACTGTTATGCGGTGTTGGGGATAGTGCATAATTTATGGCGCAACATACCCAACGAGTTTGATGATTACATCGCCTCCCCCAAGGAAAATGGCTATCGCTCTTTGCACACTGCGGTGATCGGGCCCGAGCGCAAGGTACTGGAGGTGCAGATCCGCACCTTCGCCATGCACGAGGAGGCCGAGTATGGGGTCTGTGCACACTGGCGTTACAAGGGCACCGATCTGAAGAAAAGTGGCGGCCAGGACAGCTATGAGCAGAAAATTTCCTGGCTGCGCCAGGTCCTCGACTGGCACGAGGAAGTGGGTGGGAATCCGCTGCGGGATGACTTGCGAACCAGTGATGTTGATACGCGTATTTACGTATTTACCCCGGATGGGCATGTCGTGGATTTACCCAGCGGCGCCACGCCTTTGGATTTCGCCTACAAGATTCACACTGAAATCGGTCATCGCTGCCGCGGTGCCAAGGTGGATGGGCGTATAGTGCCTCTCAATCACGCATTGCGTACTGCCAACCAAGTGGAAATTCTCACCAGCAAACGGGAGGCCCCTAGCCGCGACTGGCTGTCTTCGGGCATGGGCTATATCACAACTTCGCGGGCGCGCGCCAAAATTATCCACTGGTTCAAGCAGCAGGCACGGGACCAGAATATTGCCGATGGACGCGGCATTCTCGATAGCGAGTTCAAGCAATTGGCGCTGGCAGAGTTCGATTTTGAGAAACTTGCGGCCAAGATGAATATGTCTTCACTGGAGGATCTCTATGCGGCTGTGGGTGCCGGAGATATTGGTGTTGGCCAGGTTTTGAATGCCGCCCAGCGCATGGTCAAGGTGGTAAATGTGGACCAGGTGCCTTCGCTAACGGCACCGGTTGCCAGGGGGGAGGGCAAGGCGGACGTCTATATCGATGGCGTCGGCAACCTGCTCACCCATATTGCACGCTGCTGCAACCCCTTGCCGGGTGACGACATTATGGGTTATATCACGCTCGGCCGGGGGGTCTCTATTCATCGCAAAGACTGTGCCAATATGCTGCGTATGCAGGCGGAGGAATCCGATCGGGTGTTACAGGTGAGTTGGGCAGAGAAGCCGCAGGAACTCTATGCGGTGGAAATTGTGATCGAGGCTTACGACCGCCATGGCCTGCTGCGCGATGTCACAGTGATGCTGGATAGCTATAAGGTCAATGTCACTACCATGCAAACCAGATCCAATAAGCACAGACACACCGTGGAAATGGTGCTCACTGCAGAGATCCACAACTTTGAAGAATTGAGCCGCGTGCTACACCGCATCAACCGCCTGCCCAATGTCGCTTCGGCAAAGCGGCGCATGCTGCACTGAGGAGGGGGGCAAGTGCAAGACGAATACTCGCTGGAAGACCTGCTATACCTGATGTCCCGGCTGCGCAATCCCAGGAGCGGCTGCCCCTGGGATTTGAAACAGACATTTGCCAGCATAGCGCCCTGTACGATTGAAGAGGCCTATGAAGTAGCCGAGGCCATCGAAGCCGCGGACTACGAGCATTTGCGCGAGGAGCTGGGCGATCTGCTGTTTCAGGTCATCTTTTATGCCCAACTGGGCCGGGAGCAGGGCTGTTTCGATTTTGCACACATTGTCGATACCCTGGTGCGCAAACTTGTGCGCAGGCACCCCCATGTATTTCCCGATGGCACCCTTGACTGTGAGGCCGACGCTGGCGATGTGGATGCGGTGCAGGTGAAGCGAAACTGGGAGGCGATCAAGGCCGCCGAGCGCAATGTCAAAGGTGAAGCCGGAGTCCTGGCCGGGGTGGCGGTGGGACTGCCAGCGATGACACGTGCGGCCAAATTACAGAAACGCGCTGCGCAAGTCGGTTTCGATTGGCCGGATATCCAGGGTGTGCTCGATAAAATCGAGGAGGAGATTGCCGAACTGCGCGAAGCTGTGGCGCTAGGTGATCGACGGCACGTGGAGGAAGAGCTGGGTGATCTGGTATTTTCCTGTGTGAATGCCGCGCGTCACCTGAAGTTAGATCCGGAGGCGATACTGCGTCGCAGCAATCGCAAATTCGAGCGACGCTTTGGTGCTGTGGAGGCAGCGCTACAGACCCAGGGGCGTCGGTTTGCGGATGCTAGCCTGCGGGAACTCGACCGGCTTTGGAAGCGGGCGAAAGCGGAGCAGGCGCCCGAACCCCGCAATCCCTGACGCAAAACCTCAATGGGTTGGGGGTTTGATCGAAAGCCACCGGGCCCCGCGCTTGACCGGAGCTGTGTGATTTTACGGGAATGGGATGGTATAAGCAGCAATCTTGCTCAATTTTGGGTCTGCGTGTAAGGTAGCGCTCTTTTGGCGCGGCGGCTATTGGGGCGTCGCCAGTTTTGGAGGCTACAGAACATGCGAATTATTCTCTTGGGGCCACCGGGAGCCGGCAAAGGCACTCAGGCGCAATTTATCGTAGAGAAGTTCGACATTCCGCAAATCTCCACCGGCGATATGCTTCGTGCAGCGGAGAAGGCTGCCACACCCCTCGGCCTACAGGCGAAAGATATCATGGCGGCCGGCAAACTGGTCTCTGACGATCTGATCATTGCCCTGGTGAAAGCGCGCATCGCAGAGACCGACTGTGAGGGCGGTTTTCTGTTCGATGGTTTTCCGCGTACTATTCCCCAAGCCCAGGCCCTGCTGGATGCGGATATCCCTATCGACCACGTTGTAGAAATCGCACTTGACGATGAGGAAATCGTCAAGCGCATTTCCGGTCGGCGCATACACGAGGGCTCTGGCCGCGTGTATCATATTGTTTACAATCCGCCTCGGCATGAGGGCGCAGATGATGTGACTGGTGAGGCACTGATTCAGCGCAGTGATGATAGCGAAGAGACTGTGCGCAAGCGCCTCGCAGTCTATCATGAGCAAACAGCTCCCTTGGTCGGCTTCTACCGTGAGCTGGTGGCGCGCTCCCCCGAAACAGCCCCCAAATACACGAAAATCGCGGGGGTTGGCAGTATGCAGGAAATCCGCGGGAAGCTACTCGAGGCACTGTGCTGATTTGTCGGTGACGCTTTGTCTAAAAAGCTCCCGCACGGGGGCTTTTTTATATTTCTCCACTGCGCCTTTGGCAGATTATCAGCACTTCTATACCTTGTAATTATGTCTTTAGTCATTAAGAGTTTTGGCGGGTTTTCCTGACAAATTTACCGTTCAGACGGGTCCAATTATGTCCACGGCAGTAATCTTGATGAATCTGGGCACGCCCGCACAGCCGACTGCTGCTGCAGTGAGACGATTTCTGCGGGAGTTCCTCTCTGATCCCCGTGTTGTTGAAATCCCCCGCCCACTCTGGCTCACAATATTGAACTGCCTGGTTTTGCCATTTCGTCCCAAGCGAATCGCACCCGCCTATAGGGGTATCTGGAACTGTGGTGTGGATGGCGCTCGGGTTGAAGGTTCCCCGCTTCTCTACTATACACGCACACAGGCCGAGTTATTACAGGAGTATTTTCGCAGTAACGGGCGGAATCTTGTGGTTGAGTGCGCTATGACCTACGGCGGTCCACGGTTACACCAGGTGGTGGAGTCATTGTGCAAAAAAGGGATTGAATCCTTTATTGTTTTCCCATTGTATCCACAATATTCAGCCACGACCACAGCGGCTATTTACGATCAAGTGGCGCAGATTTTTCTTAAGAGCCGCGATATGCCAGATATTTCGCTGATCAGGGATTATTATCAAAATCCCCTCTATATCAACGCCCTCGCCAATTCCGTGCGCGAGCATTGGCAGAAGAGCGGGCCGGCTGAAAAACTCCTGCTGTCATTTCACGGTATTCCCAAGATCAATACTGAGAAAGGCGATCCCTATTATCGGCACTGCCTTGAGACCGCGCGCTTGTTGGCGGAGCAGTTACAAATTGCAGGAGACCGCTGGCAGGTCAGCTTCCAGTCCCGTTTTGGCAAAGCGGAATGGTTGCAGCCCTATACAGATAAAACACTTATGGCATGGGGGACACGCGGCGTGGCTTCCGTGGACGTGATCTGTCCCGCGTTCTCGGCGGATTGCCTGGAAACCCTGGAAGAAATTTCGGTAGAGAATCGCGCTATTTTTCTCGACGCAGGGGGAAGTGAATACCGATATATTCCCGCGTTGAACCTGCGCAGGGATCATATTGAGGCGCTAGCTTCAGTGGTTGAGAACCGCTTGCCGGGGCCAAAATAATATCCATCACTGCTCCAAATAGAGCTGCTGTGGTGAAATTTGATAAGAAAATATACTTTTTCCCCGAAAAGCACTTATTTATTTGCTTTTTGACTTGCAATACCGGATATTTTTATTAAGTTTGATATGGTTGTATCGAAATAGGCGGTGCGGCGCTATGCGTAAGTAATAAAAACAGCCCATTGTAGTTTTTATTCGATAGCAAAAAGGCAATGCTGCCGGCACACTTTCGGAAGTACTTCTTTTTTCAGTGAGGAGACAAGGGATGGCAAGAGTAGCGAAAAAGAGTACGCGGGCGACTAGTTCGACCACGGCGTCGCCAATAGTCGCAAAAGCGCAGAAGGCGCTGGTCGCAGCGAACAAGTCATTGGAGGCACAGCTGGCTCGCGTGGCAAAGGCCAAAGCCCGTGCCAAAAAAAGTAAATCGGCAACAGTGAAGGCCTCGCTGGCCAACGCCAATAGCAAAGCGAAAGCTATGCGCGTCAAGCTGGCTGTGGTCAAGATAGATCTCGCCAAAGCCAATGCCATGGACGCGGTACGCGCTGCAGAAGTGGCTGCTAAAGAGAAGGTTGCGGCTTTGTCCGATAGTCTCTCTGCCAAGGCGAATAAGGATCTGGCGGCGGCCTTGAAGGCGTTTGAAAGCCGCTGGATGAAAACCCGCGCCAAGGTACATGCCAGAAAAATCAAGGCAGCCGAGAAAAAAGCCGAAGCTAAAGTGAAAACAGCCGCGAAGAAAGCGGCAGTAAAAACCAAAGCGTTAGAGAAGAGAGCGGCAGCCAAGCTCAAGGCGGAAGCCAAAAAGCCCACTGCGAAGAAAAAGACCACTGCCAAGAAAACGGTCAAGGCAAAGAAAGTAGGCCGTCCAAAGAAAGCCACCACAGCGGCGAAGCCGGCAAAACGAGCTGGTCGGCCCAAGAAAGCCACCAGGGCCACTGCGGCGAAACGAGTGGGTCGCCCCAAAAAGACCGCGGCTAAGGCCACCCGAGCAACCAAGAAAACGGCGGCTCGCCGTGGCCGTCCGCGCAAGAAGGCAGCCTGATTCAGTTCCGCTCAACCGCTCTGTTGAGCGGTGAGACTTGATCGGCTTTTCGTGAACCCCGGCTGCGGCCGGGGTTTTCTGTTTAAGGTGGCGGGCAGTGATTCCCTGGCAATTAACAAGGGCCTCCTGAGCCCAACCGATCGCCTCTTTTGAAAGACCAGTGGAAGTGTGGGTATCTCATGTGGTTCAGAGCCCATGCTGGCATCACCCCGTGCCGTTATGGGGCCGAGAAATTCTCTGGCTGCGGGGATAATAAATTACATGACTCCCTGTTATGGCCGTGCCACAATGCCCGGCTCGCAATTTCCCGCTTTGAGACAGCTGTGAAGATTCTCGCCTTGGATACCACCTCCGGCGCCTGTTCTGTAGCCTGCTATAGCAATGGCCAGATAGCCGCGCGTTTCGTGCAAGCGGAACGCGGCCACACCCAACGACTGTTGCCAATGGTGGATGAGGTACTGGTCGATGCGGGCATTGCGCTTTCCGATCTTGATGCCGTCGCAGTCAGCCGCGGTCCCGGTTCATTCACCGGGCTGCGTATAGCCATCAGTTGCGCCCAGGGTCTGGCATTTTCCGCCGATTTACCTGTAGTGCCTGTATCCAGCCTGTCCGCCCTCGCACTTGGTGCCAGGCGCACACACCCAGAGTGGGGGGATGCCCCAATTGTGTCGATGTTGGATGCCCGTATGGGGCAGGTTTACTGGGGTGTTTTCACAGCACAGTCGCCCAATGACAGCCTGTTGCCCGAGGCGGTAAAGAGCCCTGAGCAGGTTGTGTTGTCTCTGCAGGAGGCAACACTTTCCGCTCCACTGTATGGGGCCGGCCCAGGTTGGCACTACGATCGCCTGCGCGCGGTTCCCATTGCAAGTATTGATCAGAATGTCCCGATTCGCGCGGAGGATATCCTACAGTTGGCGATGCCCTTGTGGCAGGCGGGCGCGGCAATAACCGCCGATGCACTGGAACCCAGGTATCTGCGTAACCAAATCACTTGGCAAAAGCGACAAAAAATTCGATCCCGGTAGCCCATGGAAATATTTCAGATCGTTGTGTTGGCCCTGATGCAGGGGTTGACTGAATTTCTTCCAATCTCAAGCTCAGCCCATTTGATTCTACCGGCGGAGCTGCTCGGTTGGCGGGATCAGGGGCTGGCTTTTGATGTGGCTGTGCATTTCGGTTCACTGATTGCGGTGGTTTTCTATTTTCGCAAAGACATCCGCCTGCTGATCAAAGATGGGCTGGGTGGATTCACCGATGGGCGTTTTACCGCTGAAGGGCGGCTCGCCTGGTTGCTAGTACTCGCGACCATTCCGGCTGGTTTGGCAGCCCTGGTATTCGAGGACTTCATTGCAACAAACCTGCGTTCGGCAACGGTGATCGCTACGACAATGATCGGTTTTGGGTTACTGCTCTGGTGGGCGGATGTGCGCGGAGCCAGAAGGGATTCGCTCGCACAGCTCAATTGGAAAAAAGCCCTGTTGATCGGCTTGGCCCAGGCGGTTGCACTGATTCCCGGCACCTCCCGCTCCGGTATCACTATGACCGCCGGGTTAATGTTGGGCATGAAGCGGGAAGCGGCTGCGCGTTTTTCCTTTCTGATGTCGATTCCGGTCATTACACTGAGTGGTCTCTGGCTGGTCATGGATTTGCTCACATTGGATACTGTGCCCTGGGGTGACATACTGCTCGGTACGGTGCTCTCGGGAATCAGTGCTTATGTGTGTATCCATTTCTTCCTACAGTTGATCAGCCGCATAGGAATGGCACCTTTCGCAATTTATCGCCTGGTGCTGGGAGCATTCCTGTTTTGGATGATCTGGAGGTAGTTTTATGGCAACGGTAGCGTTTATTGGTCTCGGCGTAATGGGATATCCCATGGCCGGCTATCTTTCGGACGCGGGTCATTGTGTGCGGGTATACAATCGTTCGACCAGCCGCGCAGACCAGTGGCTGCGGGAATACACCGGTCGGGGTTTTGCAACCCCGGCCGAAGCCGCGCGCGGTGCAGAGGTGGTTTTTACCTGCGTGGGAAATGACCGTGATTTGTCTGAAGTGGTGTGCGCAGAGCAGGGTGCCCTTGGCGCTATGGAACAGGGGACACTGCTGGTGGATCACACCACCGTATCTGCAGATATCACCCGGGCACTCGCCGCTTCCGCGCGCGATCGGGAGATTGGCTATCTCGATGCCCCGGTATCCGGTGGCCAGGCAGGTGCGCAAAAGGGGGTTTTGACGGTGATGGTGGGCGGTCAAGAAGCCGATTATCAGCGCGCATTCCCTTTGATCAATTGCTATGCAGGTACGGTCAGGTTGATGGGCCCGGTAGGCAGTGGACAGCTGTGCAAGATGGTCAATCAGATTTGTATCGCCGGCGTCGTCCAGGGCCTTGCCGAAGGCCTGCACTTTGCCAAGGCGGCGGGGCTCGACGCGGAGGAAGTTGTCAGTGTGATTTCAAAGGGAGCGGCGCAGAGCTGGCAGATGGAAAACCGTTCGAACACCATGCTGGCGGGAGAATACCAGCATGGATTTGCCGTCGACTGGATGCGCAAGGATCTGGCAATTGTCCTGGATGAGGCCCGGCACAACGGTGCCCTATTGCCACTGACCGCGCTGGTGGATCAGTTTTACAGTGAGGTACAGGCCATCGGCGGCTCCCGCTGGGATACTTCCAGTCTTTTTGCACGGCTGATGAAGATACGCCCCTTCGAATGATCTTTTTGTCCTGCAATCCTTTCCCGGGCCGGGTGTTTGTATGACCGAGCCGGGGTATACACACTACGGTTGTTTCTGACTCCCGATGAAAACGCTCTTGCTCTCTGCCTACGATGCACATAGTCATAAGCGCTGGCGCAAGGGCCTGATTGACGCTTTTCCCAAATGGCAATGGGCCGTGCTGGCCCTTCCGCCCCGTTACTTCAGCTGGCGCATCCGTGGCAACAGCCTTACCTGGGCCAGAGGGGAAGCAGCGCGGACGTTGCGACAGGGCTGGGATTTGATTATTGCTACCTCAATGATAGACCTCAGCGCTCTGCGCGGGCTGGTACCGGAAATAGCGGGGGTGCCTGTTGTTGTCTACTTTCATGAGAACCAGTTTGCCTACCCGGCGAGCGCCGACACCTTCCGTTCCATTGAGCCGCAACTGCTGAATATCTATACGGCGCTGGCTGGCAACCTGTTGCTTTTTAATTCCGAATTTAATCGCCGCACCCTGATCGACGGTGCCGCCAGGCTGTTAAAGCGCTTCCCCGATTGTGTGCCGGCGGGCGTCTGCGAAGAAATGGAACGCAAATCCCGGGTATTGCCGGTGCCCCTGGAGGATTCCTTGTTTATCGCTACCCGCGATGCTCCCCGGGACTCCAGTGTGGCCTGGAAACATCGCTGGGCACAGGGTTATCAGGGGGCAGTTTCAGCAGGAGTCCTGGTGATCAGTTGGGCCGCACGCTGGGAATACGACAAAGGCCCCGATCGCCTGCTGTGTATTCTGCAGGGCCTGAAAGCGAAAGGGGTGGATTTTCTGCTCAACCTGATGGGCCAATCCTTCCGCGGCTGCCCCGAGGCCTTTAAGCGCATCCAGCGGGACTTTGCCCAACACCTGTTGGCGGTGGGTTATGTACAGGACGCGGAGACCTACCGCGATACGCTCAGAAACAGCCACGTATTTCTCTCCACTGCTTACCATGAGTTTCAGGGGCTGGCAGTGATGGAAGCTGCAATAGCCGGGTGCACGCCATTGGTTCCGGATGAACAGTGTTACCCGGAGTACTACCCCGAACCCTTGCGCTATACCGGTGTTGCCGATGCGGTTGTCAAGCTGGCATCTCTGGCCGCTCAGGTCAGGGAGCACAGCCCCTTGCCAAGGGTGGAATTTGAGACGTTTTCCTGGAAGCAGCAGCGGCGGGCATACGAAGACAGTTTGAATCACCTGGTTCGAAAAGAGGACTCAGCGAATAAAACAGGAGTACTGGGTACAAGTGCTGAAGGGAGTGTGCCGCCGATTGACACAGATCGTCGGGAAACAAGCAATCCCACCCAGTAGTGCGAGCATTTCCATGGGGCTGGCGCACTCACTGCTGTCGTTACCGGCAGGGGGGAGAAACGATGCACACAGGTACGTAATTGATGCCTGTTCTTTAGCGGGGTTAGCGCAGGAAGTTGTCCTTCAGCAAGTCGACCACCTCGTCCGCGCGTCCGCTGAGTATGGCTTTGAGTCCAAAGAGTGCCGTGGATGATACCTGCTGTGCTTTGATTGATGGGGGCATAACCAATTCCATCCGGTTCACGGTGACATCCAGCAGGGCGGGGCCTTCTGCCGCCAGCCAACGCTGCATGGCCTCAAGCAGATCGTCGGCTTTTTCAACCTTCTCCCCCCAAAAACCACAGACTTCCGCCAGGCGGCTAAAGTCCGGATTTTTTAACTCGGTGTAGTTGTCCAGCATCCCCTCGATACGCTGTTCCATTTCCACGAAGCCGAGAGAATGGTTGTTGAATACCAGCAGCTTCACAGGAATTTTTTCCTGCACCAGTGTGAGCAGATCCCCCATCAGCATGGTCAGGCCGCCGTCGCCGCACAGGGCGACCACCTGGCGACCGGGGTTTGCCTTGGCCATACCCAGTGCCTGCGGGTAAGCATTGGCCATAGTGCCGTGAGACAGGCTGGTGAGAAAGGAGCGTTTGCCGTTGGCGCGCAGGTGGCGCAACATCCACACCATCGGTGAACCCCCGTCTGCGGTGAAGGCCGCATCTTCGTCAGCCAGTTTGTCCAGGGTCTGGGCGACAAACTGGGGGTGGATCAGGTTGGGGTCCGGCTCGTTGCCGCGTTTCTCCAGCTGTTTGAGGTCACTGCTGTAGCGCGCGCGCAGGTTGTCCAGAAATTTCTTGTCGCTGCGGGGTTTCAGGTGCGGTAGCAGGGCTGCTACGGTTGTGTTGATATCGCCTACCAGCCCCATGTCCACGGCGGTGCGGCGGCCGAGATGGGAGGCCTCGATATCCACCTGGATAATGGTGGCTTTTTCCGGGTAAAACTGTGTGTAGGCGAAGTCGGAGCCGAGGCACAGCAGCAGATCGCAGGTCATCACGGCGCGGTATCCGGCCGGGTTGCCTATAAGCCCGTTCATACCCACATTACAGGGATTGTCGTAGTCCAGGAATTCCTTGGCCCGGCTGGTGTGAACTATGGGTGCAGCCAATTGTTGGCCGAGTTCAACCACGGCATCGTGCGCAAAGCGGCAGCCGATGCCGCCGTAAATGGTGATATTCTTCGCTTGGTTGAGTTTGTCCGCCAGGGCCTCCAGCGCTGTATCCTGCGGACGAGTCAACCACTGGGGCCTGTGGACCGACCAGGGAATCGCGTCCTTTGATTTTATTTTAAACATGTCGCCATTGACCACCACGACCGCCACACCGCGATGATTGAGCGCAGCCTGAGCGGCCTGGCTCATGATTCGGCGGGCCTGGTCCGGATGGGCGATGGGCTCGCAGAACACCGAACACTGCTCGTAGAGTTTTTTCTGATCGACTTCCTGCGGGTACCCGAGTCCCTGTTCTGAGCGGTCAATGTTCGAAGCGATCAATACCACCGGCGCACCGTTCCTGTGGCTCTCAAAAATGCCGTTGATAAAGTGCAGGCTGCCGGGGCCGGTTGTGCCCGCACAGGCACTCAATTCGCCGCTCAGGTAGGATTCGCCCCCGGCGGCGAAGGCGCCCACCTCTTCGTGACGGACATGAATCCACTCGAGTTTGGAGTGACGCACAGCCGAGGTGAAGTGGTTGATGGTATCGCCGACAATACCGTAGCAGCGCTTCGCGCCGGCTTTTACCAGGGTGTCGGCGATAATTTCTGAAACCGTCAACATAGTGTTCTCCACAGTAGAGGCGATTGGAGAGAAATTGTGCTCAGTACGGACTGCGCCGGATCGACTGTTTCAATCCCATGTCGAGCCTGACGGTGGGGCGGAATGAGTCCGCCTGTGCGGCCAGCCACCAGTGTCCATAGGGCGTTTCTTCGGGCGCCTCGATCAGGGATTTCTCATCGATAAAATGCCAGATATGGTGAATGGGCTTTGAGTCACCGCTGCTGAGGTTGTGATACAGATGGTAGGGTTTCAGGTCGCGCGGATTACTCAAGCCGGCGGCGGCGACAATATTGCCGAGGGCCTCCAGTGTTTTGGCCTGAAATGCCGCCGCGCGCTTACTCTGGACTTCCACCACCAGTCCGCGCTGGCGGCGGGGGTCCTGGGTGGTGACGCCGGTGGGGCAGGTGTCGGTGTGGCAGCGTTGGGACTGTATACAGCCAATCGAAAACATGAATGGTCGTGCTGCATTGCACCAGTCGGCGCCGACGGCAAGGCACGCCGCCAGGCCGGAGGCAGAGTAAAGTTTACCGCTGGCAGCGAGGCGGACCTTATCGCGCAGGCCGGCCCCTACCAGGGCGTTGCGCACTACGACCAGGCCCTCCAGAAGAGGCATGCCCACATGGTTGGACAGTTCCAGTGGCGCGGCGCCTGTGCCACCCTCGGACCCATCGACCACAATAAAATCGAGCAAAATTCCCGTCTCGCGCATGGCTTTCATAATCGCCATGACTTCATAGATATGGCCCACACACAATTTAATGCCAACCGGTTTGCCACCGGAGAGTGAACGCATCTGGTCGGCGAACTGGAGCAGTTCTATGGGTGTGGAAAACATGGAGTGTGCACGCGGGGACACGCAATCCTCCCCGGGTGTTACTTTTCGCGTGGAGGCGATTTCCTGTGTGACTTTTGCCCCTGGCAATACACCGCCATGCCCGGGTTTGGCACCCTGGCTGAGCTTGATTTCCGTCATCTTCACCTGGTCGTCACAGGCGTCGCGGAAGAGGTCCGGATTAAAGCTACCGTCATGGTTGCGGGTGCCAAAGTAGCCGGAGCCCAGCTCCCATACCAGATCCCCGCCATGCTTGCGGTGGTAGGGGCTGATGCCCCCTTCGCCGGTATCCTGGTAAAAACCCCCGATCGCGGCCCCTTTGTTGAGGGCCTCAACGGCGGCGGCGGAGAGTGCGCCAAAACTCATCGCCGAGACATTGAGCAGCGAGACATTGTAGGGTTGCGAACACTGCTCTGTGCCAACCTTGATACGCGCCCGCACGTCCACTGTGTCAGCCGGGGTAATAGAGTGTGTCAACCACATGGTTTCCGGCGCCTGGACATCCAGTTCAGTCCCAAAGGGATGCATATCGGAGAAGCCATCGGCGCGGGCATTGACCAGGCGACGGGCCTCGTAGCTGAACGGCAGGCCCTCCTCATCGCCTTCAACGATATAGGCGCGAAAATAGGGGCGGAGATTCAGGAACATCCAGCGGATACGGGCGGCTACCGGATAATTGCGGGTCAGTGTCCACTGGCGCTGGAATACATCGTAAATGCCCAGGATCAACAGTGTCAGGCTTCCCCCCAGGGCAATCAGCCACCAACCGCTTACTGTCACCGTGAGTATCAGGAAAATGGGTGTCAGGACCAGGGCACTCAGTGGAATAATGGCACGTTTGAGTCCGTTCCTGCAGGAAAAGGCCTGCCAAACATTGGATATCATCATAGGAGGTTGAGTGCCGTGTTGTTGGCGTTACCGGGAGTTCTGATACTGAACCTAGATCATTCGCCGGGACTTTGCCGCGATCACGCGGGTATTTGCGGCTGTTAACCTGGTAGCCGGATAGGTTGTCGGGGGATTGTGGCACTGGCAAGCACTTGCGGGCGGCATCGCGCACTTGTGGCGGTATTTCAAGGCTGGGAATGACACAGGGCAGAGAACACCGATTGGATCGCAGGCTGAACTTTCCCCTAGCGGGAAAGCCCCGGCATGCGTTCCTGGGGCAAGGTCTCCAGCGCAGTCACCACGGAACGGTTGTTCAGCTCCATCAGGATGTCGTCCAGGTCCAGGAGTTGCCAGCAGGCCCGTGCACCGACTTCTGGCGCATTTCCGTGTAAAAACTTGCGGGCCAGAGCTACCACCGGTGCCGCGGATATCCAGGCACCATCACCGTTTAAACCGAGAACCTGCCACTGCCAGGTGGCGGTTTCGCCCTGCCTGTTTTTCCCCTCGGCACGCACGATCATACCGCTGTGGGGGCTGCCGCCTGGCCAGTGCGCGCCGAGTTTGCACCCGAGTGTCGCTAATCGAGTAGTAGGTAACGGCAGCTGCTTGCGGGCCAGGTAGGCACAGGCAGACAGGCAGACCTGCACAGTGCGCGGTTCCAGGCCGGCAGCGAAACGCGCACTGTGTAGTTGCGGGAAGTGCCGGGGACAGAGTTCGAGGTCAGGCGCATCAAAGTCGCTGAGCCAGCGTTTGCCCACAGGGTGCGCCAGGGTCACAGGGCGCAGGTGCCTGCCGGTAAAGGACTCGTGCCAGCGGTCTTTTTGCAGCTGTGGAAAGCTGTGTTCCAGGGATTCAAAACCCGTTCCTGCTGCGGCCAGGTCGCAGTTTGTGCGGCGGGCCGGTGCGACGGCAATCTCCACCGAGTGGATAACCGGCAATTCCCTCTGTATCTCGGCAAGAGCTGCGGAACTCAATGCCGGCAGGGTGCTGGCCCCGGACACCATGGCAATGCCCGCAGTCTTGGCGGCAGGAGATAGACGGTGAAAATCACAGACAGAACGGCGCGCATTGGAAATATCAATATAAGGTGTGCGGGATTCGATACAGGCTTTGGCAACCCGGTTGTCGGTGTCATTTTGAAAGGGGCCGGCGCAGTGGATCAGCAGGTCCAGATGCAGCGCTTTGAGCTGTGCAGCGAGATTGATGGCGTCCCTTTCCAGACGCAGCCCCTCGGTGAAGCCCCTCAGTTTTTTCGCGTACCGATCGGCAAGCGCTTTGTTACGACCGGAGATAATCAGTTGTAAGTCTGGCTCCGAGCTCAGCATCTGCGCAATGCGCGCGCCAAACTTGCCGTAGCCGCCGAGTATCAATACACGCTTGTTCAGATTATTGATCACCTGGGTCGCACTCCTCTCCCCCGAGGTATGCGCCGATCATGCAATGGTCCAATGGGAAAAATCAAGCAAATCCGTTATTGCCTCGAACATCACCGTCGTTTTTAGCCGATCTTTCCCTTCGGCAGGTGAGATCCGTGCATGAGACCCGGTACTTTTTGCGCGGGTTGCGGTGTTGGTTCAGGCGATAGGCCAGTGCACTAACGCAAGGGCATCTTTGCCCGCCTTCAGGCACCAGCCAGACTTATCCCAATCCCCCAACACAATGCGCTCTACCGCTTTGCTGCCAAGGATGTGGACATGGCGTCCGGGCCTGTGAGTGTGGCCGTGGATCAGTATGTCCACACGGTACTTGCGCATCACTCTTTCCACTTCTTCAGGGGTGACGTCCATGATGTCCACCGCCTTGCGGCTGTTCATGGTCTTCGAAACCGCGCGGATTTGTGCCGCGATGGTGCGGCGCTCTTCCAGCGACCTGGCCAGCAGCGCCTGTTGCCAGTTGGGGTCGCGAGCCTGGCGGCGAAACGTCATATATTCCTCGTCACGGGTGCACAGGCTGTCGCCGTGCATCAATAGGGCCCGGTGACCGGCGAGGGAGAGGGTCGTGGGATCTTGCAGTAGTATTGCACCGGCGCGCTGGGCGAAATCGACGCCGAGGAGGAAGTCGCGGTTGCCGTGCATCAGATACACTTCAACACCGTTGCTACTGTAGCGGCTGAGTTCCCGCACAACCTCATCGACCAAGGGGGCATCGTCGTCATCGCCGATCCAGGCCTCGAAGAAGTCGCCGAGGATATACAGGGCCTCGGCGCCGGCGGCTGGACCGCGCAGAAAATCAAAGAAGGCCCTAGTGATCTTGGGCCGGCCCTCATCAAGATGCAGATCAGAAATCAAATAAGTGGACAATGTTTTCCGCCTTAGAGTCCCTGGCAACCCGTAGAATTACTTGTCGGTATAGTCATCGGAGAGGCTGACACCGGTGATTTCGATGGTTTCCAGAGGTACATCCTGATGGAAGTCCTTGCTGCCGGTTTTCACACTCTTGATTTTGTTGACCACGTCCATGCCATCGGCAACTTTACCGAAAACACAATAGCCCCAGCCCTGGGCGTCTTTGCTGCGGAAGTTCAGGAAGTCGTTGTCCTTGACGTTGATAAAAAACTGGGAGCTGGCGGAATGGGGGTCCATGGTGCGCGCCATGGCCAGGGTACCCGCGTCGTTCTTCAGGCCGTTGTGGGCTTCGTTTTCGATGGTTTCGCGGGTTTTCTTCTGCTCCATATCGGGGGTCATGCCGCCGCCCTGGATCATAAAGTTGTCGATCACCCGGTGGAAAATGGTTCCCGTATAAAAATCGTCACGGCAGTACTGCAGGAAATTGGCCGCCGTCTTTGGGGCTTTGTCAAAATCCAGTTCGATGGTGATGTCCCCATGAGTGGTGTGCAGGGTGATCATAAAATGTCCTATAACGGTTGGTTTGGGGCGGCATGATACCCTGTAGTCTGGGGCTGTAAAACGTCGAGCCGGGATATCTGTATTAGTTGCTTAAAAAGTGTGCGCTATCGGTGCGGTTCATCGGTACTCGCCCTTTCAAATCCGATATTCTGTGCCACAACTAGGCTATAATCCGCCGCTGACATTCGCACAGCTGTAACGGGAAACCTATGATATCCGAGCGCAAGCCTGCTCACTTTTTACAGATCCTTATCCGCGAAGACCTGGCAGAGGGCAGAGTAACCCAGGTGGCAACCCGCTTTCCGCCAGAACCGAACGGCTACCTGCACATTGGCCATGCCAAATCCGTCTGCCTGAACTTTGGTCTCGCGAGGGAATTTGGCGGCACCTGTAATTTACGCTTTGACGACACCAACCCGGCCAGGGAAGAGGAAGAGTTTGTCGACGCCATCAAGCGCGATCTCTCCTGGCTGGGTTTTGAGTGGAACGGCGAGGCCAGATACTCCTCGGATAATTTTGATCAACTGTATGAATGGGCCCTGTACCTGATTAAAGAGGGTAAGGCTTACGTCTGCGACCTGTCTGCCGAGGAGGCCCGCCAATATCGCGGCACGCTAAAAGAGCCGGGTAAGAACAGCCCCTACCACGACCGCTCCGTGGAGGAAAATCTCGTGCTGTTTGAAAGGATGCGCAATGGCGAAATGGCAGAGGGCCAGTGTAGTCTGCGCGCCAAAATCGATATGGCTGCGCCCAATATCAATCTGCGCGACCCGATTATTTACCGTATCAAGAAAATGGCTCATCACCAGACCGGTGATAAGTGGTGCATTTATCCGAGCTACGATTTTGCTCATGGCCAGTGCGATGCCATCGAAGGGATCAGCCACTCCATTTGTACTTTGGAGTTTGAAGATCACAGGCCCTTGTATGACTGGCTGATTGAGAACCTGCCGGTGCCTTCGCGCCCGCGCCAGTACGAGTTTGCGCGCTTGCACCTCAACTACACCGTGGTGTCCAAACGCAAGCTGAAGCAACTGGTGGACGAAGGGCATGTGGATGGCTGGGATGACCCCCGTATGCCGACCCTGTCCGGACTGCGCCGCCGTGGATTTACGCCCACTGCGATCCGCAATTTCTGCGAGATGATCGGTGTAACCCGCTCCGACTCCGTGGTGGATGTGGGTATGCTGGAATACAGCATCCGGGATGACCTGGATAAAAATGCGCCGCGCGCCATGTGTGTGTTGGCGCCCTTGAAGGTCACTCTGAAGAATTACCCCGAAAGGCAGCAAGAAATGCTGGCGGCGCCCGGCCACCCGGTACGCGATGACTTGCCTGCCCGTGAACTTCCCTTTACCCGCACTCTCTATATCGAGAAAGAGGATTTCCGCGAAGAGGCCAATAAGAAATACAAACGTCTGGTACTGGGCAAGAAAGTTCGCCTGCGCAACGCGTATGTTATTTTTGCGGAAGCAGTGGTCAAGAACGATGCCGGTGAGATTGTCGAGGTGATTTGCTCGGTAGATCTCGACAGCCTGGGCAAAGACCCGGCCGATGGCGTTAAGCCGAAAGGCGTGATCCATTGGGTGTCTGCGGAAAAGAATGTGGACTGCGAGGTGCGCCTGTACGACCGCCTGTTCAACGACCCGGCTCCGGATGCCGGTGGTAAGAACTTCCTCGATTGTGTAAACCCGGACAACCTGCAGATCCTCAAGGGCTGTAAGGCGGAAGTTGGTCTCGCCAATGCGGAGCCGGAGCAGGGTTACCAGTTTGAGCGCAACGGGTATTTTTGCCGTGACAGTAAATACGGCAGTGTGGAAACCCCGGTGTTTAACCGCACCATCGGTCTGCGCGATAGCTGGGCCAAAGAACAAAATAAGTAACCGCCCACAGGGTGGTTTGGGAAAGTGAGCTACAGACAGGCTCCACTTCAGGCAGCTAATAGAATTTGAGAGAAGAGATGTCTCTACAGGTCTACAACACCTTTTCCGGGAAGAAAGAACCCTTTGTGCCACAGGTGGAAGATCAGGTGCGCATGTATGTGTGTGGCCCGACCGTGTACAACCGCGTGCATATCGGCAACGCCCGCCCTGTAGTGGTGTTCGACACCCTTTACCGGGTGCTGAAAAGAAATTTCAGCGATGTGATTTACGCGCGCAATATCACCGATATTGAAGACAAAATCATGAAGGCCGCGCGGGAAAACGGCGAGGAAATCGGTGTGTTGTCGGCGCGCTATGCCCAGGCCTACTACGAGGATATGGCTGCGCTCAATAACCTTGAGCCGGATATTGTCCCCTACGCCACCCAGCACCTGCCGGAAATGATCGCCATGATCGAAAGCCTGCTGGAAAAGGGGCACGCTTACGCCGCAGAGGGCCACGTACTGTTTGCAGTGAAGTCCATGCCTGACTACGGCCAGCTGTCCAAGCGCTCTCTAGACGACTTGCTCGCCGGTGCGCGGGTGGAAGTGGCACCCTACAAGAAATACGCGGGTGACTTCGTGTTGTGGAAACCTTCCACAGAAGAAGAGCCCGGCTGGGACAGCCCCTGGGGCCGCGGCCGCCCCGGTTGGCACCTGGAGTGCTCGGCAATGATCAAGAAGCACCTGGGGGATACCATCGATATTCATGGCGGCGGTCGCGACTTGACCTTCCCGCACCATGAAAACGAACGCGCCCAGAGCTGCTGCGCCAATGGTGTGGATTTTGTGCGCTACTGGATGCACAACGGCTACGTCAATATCGACGGCGAGAAGATGTCCAAATCCCTGGGCAACTTCCGTATGGTCAAGGATCTGCTGGCGCTGTACCCCGGTGAAGTGCTGCGTTTCGCGCTGCTGTCCGCTCACTATCGCTCCGAACTGAACTTCAGTGCGGACCTGCTCGACCAGGCTTGGCGCACCCTCGATACGCTTTACGGTGCCTTGCGTGAGATTGAAACAGTGGTGACGGAAACAGCCGACCTGAGCGACAGCGCCTTCCTCAAGGCGTTGGAAGACGACCTGAATACGCCTATCGCCATCAGCGAATTGCACCAGATTGCCCGGGATCTGAACAAGGCCGAAGTTGCCGATAAAGCGCACCTGAAAGGTTTATTACTGGCTGCCGGCGATATGCTGGGTATTCTGCAGCAGGACCCGGAAGCCTGGTTTCAACAGGCACGCGGAGGCGAGGAATCCATTTCCGCTGAGGAAATTGAAGCCCTGATTGACGAGCGCGTACAGAGCAAGAAAAACCGTGACTTTGCCCGCGCTGATGAGATTCGAGAGGCGTTAAAATCCAGGGGGGTGGTACTCGAGGATAGCCGTGAAGGTACCAAGTGGCGCCGTGAGTAGGGCGCCCCATACTCAATAGGAACAATTAAAGCCCCACTCTAACCTTGTTGTAAAAAATTGGTTGGAGGTGGGGTGCAGAACCCGAATTTCATTTGTAGAAACAAGCTATGAAAAACGTATTTGTCCTGATCACTTCTCTTGTTGCCGTGGTAACTCTCAGCGCCTGTGCGCCAAAGCGTGGCTCCGATGCCTGGTGTAAAAAAATGGACAGTGTACCCAAGGGTCAATGGAGCATGAATGATGCGGGTGACTACACCAAGTACTGCGTCTTGAACCAAAAGCCGGAAGAAGAATAAGCAGGCAGTGTGTCGTTGTTCTTCACCGATTCCCACCAGCACTTCTTTCGCCCGCTGACCGGTAAATACCGCGAGCAGGTGGTGGAGTGCCTGCGTCTTTTGTATGAGCGTTTGTACACCGCCAAGGCTGACTACGGTGAGTCCTTGCTGCGCGAGCAAATTCTTGAAATTTTTGCCGAAGCCCTGACCCGCGCGCCGCAACTCGACAGCGAAGAGGGTGTACAGGACCCGGAAGGCCGTTTCCGCAACCTGCGCGATCAGGCCGTCTGGGTACTGAATAGCCTGGTGGAGTTCGGTTGGCTGGAAAAGCAAGTGGACAGCGCTACGCTCACCGCCACTTATCCTTTTAGTCGTCGGGGCCGCCTGTTTACTCAGCCATTGGTGGAAGTGAACGGCACTCGCGTGCGCACCCGCCACCGCAACACCCGCAATACTTTAAATGCCCTGGAGGCCTTTGCCAGCCGGGGTGAAATCCACGACCTGATCGATGCCTGGGAGTATTCCGAGCGTATCGTGGCGGATTTCACCGATATGATTGCGGAGCTGGAAGAGCGCAAGCGGGAAATGGTGCGCGAGGTGGAGGCCCAGCTGCTGGTACAACAGGCTACCGACCAGTTTTTCTCCTTTATGGAGAGTCGCTTTCAGCCCGACCTGGCCATTCGCCTGTCTGCGGACAGCGTGGAAAAGCACCGCGACGCCATCAACCGGGTAATTGAGCGTATCCGCCGCAAAGAGGAGGTGCAGAAAGCGGAGTGGGAGAAGCGCCTGCGTCAACTGCTGCCGGAACTGGTACAACAGGGACAGTCCCTGCTGTGGCTGATGCTCGATACCATTGAGGACCGTATGCGCCGCGCCTGTGAGGTGAAGTTGCCCGCATTGCGCCGCGCCCTGCAGGGCTTTACCAAGCGTGCGGATATTATTATTCGCCAGCTCAGTTACCTGCACAGCCAGACCGAGGGCGAGTTTGCCGATCTGTGCCAGCGCATCGGCGACAGCCAGCAGAAAACCCAAATCCTCGAACAGCTGGGTGAAGCGTTGGGCGGCTTCCAGCTGCGCCTGTTCGACCCTAGGCAAACCCAATTATGGCAGCGCAGCCGCCGCCACCCAGTGAATACCCGGGTCGAAGAAGAATCCCCAATCGGTGAGGAGGACCGCCGCGAGATCAAGCTGCAACAGCTCCTCGACCAGGCGTTTAACTTCAACAACAGCCACCTGCGGGAATATTTACACAATGCCCTGGGCAAAGGCCGCCAGATCAACAGCCGCAACCTGCCACTCCGGGATGCGCGGGATTTACTCGCCATGAGCCATGTGATCGAAGCGGCAGCGGTGAGCCAGAGTGGTGCCGCCGACTTGCAGGTGAAATTTACCGGCGAAATTGCCAGCAATGATTATTTCACCGAATTTGACGAATATATCCTGGAGCTAAAAAATTGTGATTGAACAGGCTTTGGAAGAGGCTCTGGCACAGTGTCATCTGAACCGCAGTGAGTTTTCCGAACTGTTGGTGCGCCTGTTGGATTACGGCGTGATTTGTCGGGATGAAAGCGTGATTGAGACCACGCTTTACGATCGTTTCCAGCGCTGCGAGCAGCTGGTGCGCGAGTGGTTGGCGCCGCTGGGACTGCGTTTGCAACACGACAGCCGTTTCCAGTATATCCGTGTCTATCCGCCCGGTGCCGAAGTGCCCGGCCTGCCGGATCAGGAAGAGCCTCACCACGGCGGCTTCCGCGCACGCCTCAGCCAGCAGGAAGTGGCCTCGATTCTCGCCCTGCGGGTGGAGTATGACAAGGCACTGCGGGAAGGGCAGGTGGATGAGAACGGCTGCGCCGCGCTCTCATTGGAGGCCCTGGAACTGGGGATGCGCAACCTGCTGAAAATGTCCCTGCCGGATAAACACGCCGAACGCAAAAATCTTTTGAAGAAATTGCGTCAGCTGCGCCTGGTGCAGTTCAGCAGTGAAGAGGCGGAGACCAGCGCGGAAGTCTGGTTGCGGGTGCGCCCGACGATCGCCCACTTTGTTAGTGAATCGGTATTGCGTCAGCTGGTGGAGAGTGAGGCTCCAGAGGTTGCTTGCCCCGATGGCCGTGAAGGAGGCGAATCTGAGCAAGAGAAATCCTCTGCGCGTATCACTCCAGACAACGAGGATCACAGCCTGTTTGAGACAGAAGCTTCGTCTTAGAGAGAAAAAAATGGCCGGAAGTACCGGCTATCAATCATCGATAATATTCGACCGCCTGGGGCTGCGCTAGTCGCACCGAGGGGCCTTGGAGAGGAAAGTCGGGTTCCCGCCTGCGATAAGACTATGTTTCTGAAAAAACTGATCCTGATCAACTGGGGCAATATTCCGCAATTGGAATATGAATTCGGCCCAATCAACCTGTTTTCCGGCGGCAACGGTTCCGGTAAAACCACCGTGGCAGACGCGATCCAGACCCTGATGACCGCTGCCCACGACACCCTGTTTACTTTTAACCCCGGGCAAGACGAAACGACCCAGCGCGGACGCGGCGGCAAGCAGGTGCGCACCCTGGCGTCCTATGTGCTTGGCTGTGATGACGGCAGTTACGCCCGCCTCGAGCCTACCGATGGTTATATCGCCGGTGTTTTCCATCCCACCAATGGTGAAGAAGATGCAGAGCCATTTACTGCGGTGATGGGTATTCGCGCGCACCTGGATAACAGCAGCCAGCCCGCCCAGGCACGCCAGAGTGATTTACGCTTTTTTGTATTCCCCGACGGGCAATTGGTCATGGGGGACTTTGTCCGGGATTACACCGACGGCAAGCACCTGCTGCCTTTGGATAAATTCAATCAGGTACTGGGCAAGCAGTTCGAAAAAGTTGAGCAGTACGACAAGAAAAAGGTCTACCTGCGCCGTCTATACGGCGCCTTGCGTGGCCGCCGCGATGCGGTACCCGATCGCGAGGCCATGCACGCCGCGCGTACCTTTGCCAACTTTATGGCGTACAAGCCGGTCAAAAGCATCAACGACTTTGTCGCCCAGGAAGTACTGGAAAAACGCGATTTGGGCGATGCCATCCGCTCGGTTTCCGAGCTGATGAAAACTATTCACAGCATGGAGCAGGAAGCTCGCCAGATTGTGGGGCGGGTCAGTTCCCTAGAGGCCATTGCCCAGTCGGTGGAACTCTATCGGGAGCAGTGGCTGCAATTGCGCGTGCAGGAATATTTATGTGCCCGCCACCGCCAGCAACGGGTACAGAAGAGTTACCTGAGCGGTAAGAATGATCAGCAGAAATTACGCGGTGACCTGGAAAACAATGAGCGCGAAGTGCGTATCGTTTCCGAGCGTGTCGAACAGCTCAATGGCCAACTGGTAGAGCTGCAGGCCCAGCGCTTGGGAATCGATGCGCTGCGCAACAAGGACGAATTGGAGCAGCGCATTAACAATGCTCTGACCCTCCTGTCCCAGCAGCACACACCGCTGTCCGCCGAAGAGGTCCGCTGGCGTGAGAACCGAGAAGCTGCAGAAGAGTTGTTAAATCTGCTGAACAGCACTTCCGCCGAGTTGGAAATCAACGCCTTCTCCGACAAGGCGCTGGTGCGGGCGATCAAGCGGGTGACCTGCGAAGAAGACCTGCCGGATCTGCACAAGCTATTGGGCAAAGACTGGATCAATCTGGCCGCACTGGAACCCTTGCGCGAACGCGCTTCCAGCAGTGAAGCTTTACAGAATCGTCTCTGTGAACTGCTGGAAAGCAGTAACAAAAGTGCAACCGGGGATGAGCCCTCCCCCAAAGAACAGATTGCCCAGCAGGCCGCCCGCTGGGAGCAAAAAGTACAGCAACTGCAAAAGCAGTTGCGCACCCAGGAAAGCCGCATTCAACACTTGCTGGCCAACCGCGTCCGTTACCCCCAGGCAGTGGAAGGGGCTCTGGCTGCCATTCGCGAACAGTGCCCTGAAGCGGAGCCCCGCGTCCTTTGTGACTATGTGGAGGTGCTGGATGAGCGCTGGCAGATGGCGATTGAGGGCTACCTGGGTGGCGCGCGCTTCTCGATTATTGTTGAGCCGGAACATGAAGCACGAGCGATGCGTATCGTACGCAGCCTGCCGGGGCGCAATAACCGCGCCCGCGTTATCCAGGGGGATAAAGCCCGCCGGGATGCCGAACGCCTGGATAGCCCGGCCAATTCCGTTATCGAGCTGATGGAATTTACCCATAAAACCGCCGAACACTATTTGCGCGCGTCCTACGGCGCCGTGGTCCAGGTGGAGGATGAGCACGAATTGCGCGGCACTCGCCGGGGCCTGACCGTCGATGGTATGGCGAGTGGCAACTACAGCATGTGGCGCTGTGATATGGACGATGCCGAACTGGTATTCGGCCAGGGCGCCCGTGCCCGCGCATTGGCAGCCCAGCAGCGCACTATGGAGCAGCTGCTTGAGGAAGCTGCACAGGTTAATGAGCGCCACCAGCTCTACTGCCGGGTTATCACTGCAGTGCGCGGGCTGGCGAATATCCAGTTACTCTCGATTGTGGATTCCGCGCTGTCCGCCCAGCGGGAGTGGCGCAACGCTGAGCGTGCCCTGGAAAACCTGGACTTGAAGGACTTTGAGCAGTTTGAACAGCAGGTGGATGAACTCAAGACCCAGCTGAAAGCCCAACAGAAGCTGTTGTCTGATCTGCAGCGGAACACCGGCTCGCTGGAGACCAAATTAAAGGGCAATGAAAAGCTGTTATACGCACTCTCCGGCGAGCTGGAATCCCTGGACGATGCCGCCAGTGAAAGCGAGGGGATGGTAAGGCGTATTACTGCTATTGATCCCACCTTCGATGCCGAGCAGGTCTTGATCACTGCAGACAAGCAGGTGCAACACGCCGCGGACAATTTTGATTTCTCTGTGGATATCGAAAATTGGCAGGGAATACTGGAAAAATACCGCCGCCAGCTGGATCGCGCGGTGATGGAGTACAATGCCACTTGTGCCAGTGTGGATACCCTGATGTTTGAACCGGACCTCACTGGCGGCCACAGAGACGGGTTGTTCAAGTTGATCAGCGGGCTTGGTGATCAGGTAGAGACACTGCGCAACCGTCTCAAAAACAACCTGTTGGTGGAGCGTCACGATCAATTATTGGGATTAAAAAAATCCTTCAATACCACGTTTGTAACTCACTTGTGCCACGCTATTTACCAGTCCATCAATGACGGCAAGCGTGTGCTGGATGACCTCAACAAAGAGCTGGAGCATCACCGCTTCGGCGCCGACCGCGAGCGCTTTCGTTTCGATTACCAGTGGGTGGCGGAATTCAAGGAATACTGGAACTTCTTTAAAGCGGTGATCGAACTGCCGAATCTGGGCGAAGAGCAGAGCCTGTTCGATACGGATCTGGCGCCCAAGCACCGCAAAGTGCGCGATCGCCTGCTAGATATGTTATTGAGTGAGGATGAGCAGGTGGCACGGCGCGAGCTGGACCGCATCAGCGACTACCGCAATTACCGCAGCTACGAGATTTACAAGGAACTGGAAGACAAATTGCCTATCGCTCTCAGCCAGTACGGTACCGGCTCCGGCGGCCAGTTGGAAACCCCGGCTTATATTATCCGTTCCGCTGCGGTCACTTCCGCCTTCCGCTTTGGTGAAAGCGGCAGCCATTTGCAGATGGTGCTGGTGGACGAGGCTTTCTCCAAGATGGATGAATCCCGCTCCAAGGAAGTGATCCGTTACCTCACCGAAACACTGGGATTGCAGCTGCTGTTTATTATGCCCAGCAGCAAATCCGGGCCATTTATGGACCTGATTTCGAACCAGTTTGTATTCAGTAAGTGCCCCAGCGCCAAACCTATCGGCCAACTGAATACCCGGGTATATGTGGATCGCAAGGTGTGTAACCAGGAGCGTATCGCCGAGCTCTGGGCCAATCACCGCCGCACTATTCGCCAACAGGCATCGCTGGATTTTATGGGCTTGGTGGAAGTAGAGTGACATGACAGGGAGTGTTTAGCTTGGGGGGAACCCCACCACTGGCAGGGAGGCAACTGATGGAAAAGGCATTGCCCTATTGGGTGGAAGAGAACCCACTGTTGATCGGAATCCTGCATTTTATTTTGGATCGGCGGGATAGCCAGCTGGAACGGGGTACGGAAGCGCGCATCAGTTTCAGGCTGGATCTGCGCGCCGGCAGTAAGCGCTGGCAAGCGGTGTTGGAGCCACTCAGGGACCCGAACCAAGATGAACAGGCGTTGTGGGATGAGCTCCAACACTTCGCCAGTAAATATCAGTGCTTTGCAGTAAAGCCGAACCCCAAACGGCGCCCGGGTGTTGCGGAGTGGCAGGGTGCCCAGCTGATCTTTCGGGATGCCTGTGAGGAACAGTTGCGCCTGTGGCTCAATCGCCCACCCCCCAATTTGCGTAAAGCTGTCTGGACTACGCTGCTTGAACCTTACGCTGACTGCTTTGAAAATCCCGCCGCTTTCCCCTTGGATGGATTGGAGCTGCAGTCGGGGTTTGAATCTGTTGAAGAGATGGTTTCTTGCTGGGCCTCCGTAAGAAAAGAGCTGGTATTTGCCGAGAAAATTTCTTGGCGACAATTGGCCGCGCGCTGTTTTAAGGGGGACTCCAAACACCTTGAATTGCACAGCCGCCAGTCCCTAGTGCGCAACTTGTATCCAGGACTGAGCCGGAAAATCCAGGAGCGACAGTTGTTGCTCCACATTTACCTGCCCGCGCAAAATGAGCAGGTCATTTTTATCGAAAACCAGGATACTTTTATTAGCCTGGCGGAACAGCAGCCCATGCATACCGCACTGGTTTATAGCGAGGGTTATCGGGGTGGGGCCGAGCGTATTCGCAATCATGAGATCGCTCGATTTAGTACGTTTAATACAGCCAGTGAAGATGTTCGGCAACAATTTCTCCATTGGTGGTATAGGAATAGCTCGCTTTCGCTACCCGTTTTCTTCTGGGGAGACCTGGATTATGAAGGGATGCGTATTGGCGCCGCATTGAAAAAGAGCTTTCCTGAATTGCGGTGCTGGCGTCCGGGTTATGACTTGTTACTGGATACCCTCTGCGCGGGGAGAGGACATGCCCCTCTACAGGCGGATAAGGAGCGACAAAAACCGATCCAAAAAATCGGCTGTGAATATGCAGATGGTACCCTGATACCGGCTATGACAACATACCAGTGCCATGTGGATCAAGAGACTGCAGAATTTGGCGAGTTGCCGGCTGGATTGTTGTGATTTATCTTTTGGAAATAGCCTGGGCCGCTATCCGATAAAATTATTCCAGCCCTTAAAAAATGGCTATATCAAAGCCTTTGGTCAGTTTTCCAATCTGTTTTTATGCGCAATATCTCGGAAGATGCAGTAAATTTACGGTAAAAATGCCTCTTAAAAATAAGAAGGAACGTTTCTGGACATTTTATGCGTCAATTTTCCATTTTGGTTATTTTTGTTTTGGCCTTTGGCGGCGCCGCTGTTCTGTACGAGCAGGAAAGTCGCAAGGTGAAAGGTGTGCTGACCCAGATTACCCAATTGCAGGCACAGATGGGCGATCTGCAGGCAGAGGTCAATCGGCTTAACAGCGAGCTGAAGGCTGTGAAGCTTGCCGAGCGTCGCCGGCCCAACCTGAGCACCATGGCCAGCCGGATCCGCCGGGAGGTACCCGGCTCTGGGGCACCCCAACCGGTCGTTGGAACAGGGCTTGAAGGTACATCCAGTGGTTTGATTACCTCTGATGTTACCACGGCGCCGCCGGCGATCCGGTCCAATGATGGCAGCAGGGAGGATGGCCGTGACTGGTCACACCCCACTGTAGATGCAGACCAATACCAGGGAGAATCTGAGGAGCAGGAAGTACTGGACCCCTACCAGTAATTGTCCGCCATCTATTGATTTCAGCTTGAAAGGCCGCAAAATACCTGTCTTCTGGTGCGCTCCGCGCCAGGTATCTCGTGGGTCTGTTGCTTGTAGCGGACACTGTTTGTAGCCACTGATTGTGAGGGGGCGACCCGGCAATGCCGTTAAACAAATTCTACGCATCATTGAATAGTCAACTGGAAGGCCTGCTCTCGGCAGAGCGGGACTGGCTGGCCAATACCGCCAATGCCAGCGCGCTGCTGTTTATGGCGCTGGAAAATATCAATTGGGCCGGCTTTTACATCCTCCACGGCGATGAGTTGCGCCTGGGGCCCTTCCAGGGCAGGCCAGCCTGCACTCGTATTCCTGTTGGCGCCGGTGTCTGCGGCACAGCGGTTTCTAGCGGAGAACCCCAGCTGGTTGATGATGTACACCAGTTTCCCGGCCATATCGCCTGCGATGCGGTTTCCGCTTCCGAGGTGGTTATCCCGCTTTACACTGTCAGTGGACGCTGTCTGGGTGTGCTGGATATCGACAGTCCCAGGGTTGCCCGCTTTACTGAAGCGGACTTGATGGGACTGCAGGCTTTCACACAAGTGCTATTGAGTGCCTCCGATATCCCTGTGAACTGATCCTCTGTGGCATGGATGCTCTGATGGTCGGGCCCCAAGCGTTGAAAAAGGGCAAAATAGCTTGATTTTGTGAATATGCCTGCGGGGAAGAGGTTTATAAAAACCTGTGTTGGAGAGGTAGGCCAATTGCAAAGAGGAGTCGACTCCTTAAGTTCATAAGGCACTTAATGGAGGGTTTTTGATCCCTACTGCATCTGGAGGCGGTTTACCCTGACTTTTGGCTTGGTACTATCCACTACCAGATCAAGGGAATGACAGTTGTTCCAGCAAGGCCGTTTACACTATTTTGGTTTGAAAATCGAGGGTAAGAACACGTTGTTGGGGTTTTAGTTGTCTGATCAGGGGGGCGCGTATCACCGGCTGTGCGTTATAACCAATTCGCTTCAGTCCGCGACCTCAAAAAATCAGAAAGCCATTTTGACCGATCTCAAATGCGACTACCAGGCGGCAACGCTGAATAGTGCCTCAAGTGCTCTGGACCAGTTGGTGGCCCCATAGGGCGTAAATATCCACTGGCGCCCCAGTCCTGCCGAACCGTGGCCCACCTTGTCCACCTGCTTCAAACTATCCGGAATCCGTGCCTGTGCCGATTAAAACGGCCATGGCCGTCGAGGCCATGTGTTTGCGTGCCTAGTGAACGCTGGGGTAATTCGCCTTGGCAAAGCATTGCTGTGTTTTGTGAGGGGGTGAGTGGGAAATTGCAGGTGCCTCGGATGTGCTCATCTACATCGACAGGCAGCGGCCAGCTTAATCCAAGCCTGTTGGGCGGGCTTATATTAATCGATACGTTACGAATAGATCTGTAAAAACTTGATTGCCGATTCTGCAAATTCTGAAAAATAATCAAATAAACCAGAATAGGCAATCAAGGTGAGCCAGATGCTGACATGATTGCCAAGGATAAAGCGATCAGAGCCCCCATACCTGCCTTTACTGTTTTTTCCGCACAACGTTTTTTTTGGGCTATGTCCTGCGCTAAATGGTATCCTGGGGGAGCTGTAAAGGAGGGGCCGCTTTATTGAGAAGGCCATGGATTTTCATTATGGACCTGCTTTACAAGCACTCATTAATCAACTCTATTGAGCCTTCTCATTGCTCTCTATTTTAGCAAAACAAAAGCAGTAATTATTCAAACCTAAGGAAAGATAGAGTAATTATAATGAATAGAAAATTTACCAAGAGTCTGCTTGGGGCAGCGATCAGCTTCACAGTCTATTGTGGCAGTGCATTGGCAGATACCGGCTCTCTGCGCATCACAGTTACGGATGACGCGGGGAATCCTGTCGCTGGGGCTGAGGTTGGCGTCCATACCCCTGAGAGCTTGACCACAAAGCAAGGGGTGACTAACACAAACGGTGAAATCAGGCTGGTGGGGTTGGATCCCTCGGCAAAATACGAAGTTGAAGTTAGCGGAGCCGGTTATCAGCCCGTAAAGAGCGAGAACGTGTTGGTAGTATCCGGCCAAAGCTATGCGCTGAGTTTCGAACTGAAGGCTTCCGATGATGTTATCGAGGAGGTGATTGTAACTGGCCAGCGGGTGCGGCTGGTTGATACCACCTCTACTGTTGTCGGTCAGGACATCACCCTAGATCTGACCGAATCGCTGCCAACTGGGCGAAACTATCAAGCTTACCTGCAGCTGGCGCCGGGCACAAAGCCCTCCGCCGGCGGCAACCCATCCTCCAAGTCTGGAGTAAACTACAGTGATGTTCCGGATGCCAGAGGACGGACCTCAGGCTTTTCGTCCGACAATTTATATTACATCGACAACGTCAATGTAACCGATAATGTAACCGGCACTTTTGGTGGTTCGGTGAACTCTGAGATTATTCAGGAGCAGCACGTTCTCACCGGCGGTCTGCCGGCCGAATATGAAGGTGGTAGCGGGCTGGTTTCCCGCGTTATTACCAAGTCCGGGGGTAACGATTTTCATGGCTCCGTAAACTACTATATGCAGGACGATGGTCTGGTTGCCGACAACCGACATCTGGAAGGCAATAAGTTCTCTACCTTTGACAGCGCCTTTACCTTGGGTGGCCCGATCATTCAGGACAAGCTCTGGTTCTTCAGCTCCTACCAGATCAAGGAGCGTGAGGACGATGTCTTCTCAGCAGGTGGTGAATTTCTGCGCAAAGTGGAAAGATCGGACGACCTGGGTTTCGCCAAGCTATCCTGGCAGATGACAGAAAATGACAAACTCATCGCCACTTTCTTTAACGACCCTGTTGATATCAGCGGTTCGCGGGACTCCAGTGTGTTGAATAACCGCGATAGAACGCAACGTCAGGGCGGCGACAACTACAAGCTCGAGTATTCTCACTCCTGGGACAATATGGTCCTGATCCTGGAGGCTGCAAAGCACGAGGCCGAAATCAGTACCTTCGCCGCAGAAAAGTCCACGCGGAATGATGTCGCTTACCTGGCCGATGTCAGCAACCCGTCCCTGTCAGATTTGAACTTAGGTGGGCGTGGATCGGATAGTCTCCAGTTTCGCAATAAAGATACATGGGCTGCCACTTTCGCGTACTTTCTGGATACCAATTGGGGTAGTCATGACATCACGACGGGCTATTCCTATACGGAAAATGAACGCACTCGCCATCTGCAATATACCGGCGGTGAAGGTGCTCAGTATAATTCCGTCGCTAATATCAATAGCGGTGCCACTTTTGGAGATATGCTTGATGAAGCTTGGCGCGGTGAAATTCCGTTCTCAGGCGGTGATGCCGGGTTTATTATCAACGCGATAAATGCCAGTGCGGATAGCAACTTTTACTACGATTTGTTAGACGCGGATAATGACGATGTGATCACTGAAGGCGAGCTAAAAGCGCTGAGTTTCTCCAGTGCTGCCGGTAATCCAGATGGTACGATCAATGCTTATCGGATTATAGAGACATCTAACGAACCTTTCACGGTAAAAACCCAAGGTAACGCTTTTTATGTCCAGGACAAATGGAGCTACGGTAAGTGGACCGTCAATGCCGGGGTGCGTGCCGAGCAATGGGAGCATTTCGCCAGTGATGGTTCCAGCATTTTTACTTTTGACTGGGAGTTCGCTCCGCGCCTCGGTGTGACCTATGACATCAATGGTGATGGGGATCGCAAGTTATGGGGTTTCTACGGTCGCTACTACGACCCTATTCGTACCGATATGACTTCGTTTGCAGGCACGGTTACCGGCCTTGTGAGGGACGAACAAGTTTATATTGGTGATCGTTGGTTGACCTTTCGTACTCGTGGCCCAGGCGATGCAAACATTGCATCCACGACAAAAACGCCGTACACAGACGAGTTTATGCTCGGGTACTCGATGTCCCTGGGCGATGATATGAGCGCCGAGGTCACCTATACCAACAGGGTTACCGAGGACCTGCTGGAAGACTACGATTTGGCGCTGTACACCGACCCGGATCAGTCGGGCCAGTACGCGCTGCCGCTGTCCTACTTCGGTTTGGATGGACTTGGGGATATTCCGAACTATACGATTGCCACACTGAAAGGCGGTAAACGCGAGTACGACGGAGTGGAATTCACTTTCCGTAAGCGTCGCAGTGATACCTGGCAGATGCTGGCTTCCTACACTTATAACCTGGCTTCAGGCAATTCCAACTCCGATGGGGACGCAGACTTTCAGGGGGACGTGATCTGGCTGGATCCCCGTGCACCGGGAGTATATAGCGACCAGCCAGGCAATATCGAACACCTGTTCAAGGTTGCAGGCTCGTATTTCTTTGACAACGGCATTGAACTGGGATTGGTATACAGCTGGAATTCCGGATTGGTGTATAGCAAGACCTTCAGTATTTCCGGTCGACACCTGCCTGTGCAGGTAGAAGATGCCTATGAAAGTGGCGGTATTATCGAGAATTGGGTAGATTCCGATGCGGTTGGCAGCCAAGTTGCCAGTTCCTATGGAACCCTGGATGCCCGGATGAAATACAGCTTTCAGATTGCAGGATACGAGGCGGAGTTTTTTTTGGATATTTTCAATGTGCTAAACGACCAGGCCGGTATCCGCGAGCAGGATCTGGTATCAGGCGACGGCGAATATGACTTCGGTCAGGAGGTTGAATGGGTCGCGCCTCGCCGCTTCTATTTGGGTACTCGCTTATCCTTCTAAGCCTGTTTTTGCATGTTCTAGGAGATAGAAATGGTGAATAGGGCCTGCTTCATAGTATTCCGACAATGTCGGTTTGCAGGCCCAATCACGCGTCATCCAAGGATAAGAAGGGGAATATATCTACGAATAATGAGTATACGGATAAACCACTGCCCTTGGCGGTGAAACTTGACAAGGCTCTGCCGTTCAGTCGTGCAGTGTAAAACTATGGCCTCCCATGAACCGGGAGGTTCATTTAGGGGTCCATAGCAAGAGAGATTGACAGAGCCAATATTTCTGGGTCAGGGGCTATTATGTTTGCACTACTGGCCTGGATGAGCAGATGATTCGAGAACAAATTAAGAGTGTGAAAAGTGCCATCGGCTTGAACATCCTCGGGTTGTTCATTTGTGAGTAGGCTTGGATAGCAAAGTACACTAACGTCATTGAGAAGTCTTCCGTAGGGGGCACCTTACACAGCTTGGCGGTTTTGCGAGCGATGCTGTACATGGTTTAATGGCATTTATCCAGTGAATACTCACGCAGTCTGGTCGGGCATTTCTGAGCGCTGCTCTCGCACCGCATTAATCAGACCGCCAGCTTCCAATATTTGGATCTCATCTTCTGATAGATCGTGCCGCAGATAAATACTGTCACCAGGTAAAGGTACTTTTAATTCTATCGGCTTGCCCGATTTTAGCTGGTCGATTGGCTGGTCAATTTCCAATACAATATCCTGCTTGAGACGATCGTAATCACCTGGATTATCAAAAAGCAAAGGCAGCACGCCAAAGTTTACGAGATTGCGTCGGTGGATCCTCGCCATGCTTTTTGCGATTATGCAGCGAACACCCAAGTAGCGCGAAGATATGGCAGCATGTTCGCGACTGGAGCCTTGTCCGTAGTTTTCCCCGCCGACCACATAGCAATCCCCGTTCAGGTTCTTCGCGCGTTGATAAAAGTTTTCATCGATTCTGGAAAAGGTATAGCGACTGATAGCGGGGATATTGGAGCGCAGCGGCAGTATCTCCGCGCCGGCGGGGAGTATTTCATCGGTGGAAACATTGTCGCCGGCTTTGAGTAGCAGAGGGCCCGTTAAACTGCCCGGTAACTGATCAAAGTCCGGTAGAGGTTTAATATTTGGACCCTTGATCAGCTCAACGGCTACGGGGATTTCTGGTGGAGGCTGCAGTTGCGGACGAATATCCGGCAGCTGTTCCGGCTCCTGAAAAGTCGGGTAGTCCATATCCAGGTCGCGGGGATCGGTAATCTCGCCTTTCAGTGCGCTGGCGGTGGCGACTTCGGGGCTGCATAGATAGACTTGGTCCTCCGCAGTGCCGGAACGACCGGGGAAATTCCGTGGTACTGTGCGCAAGCTGATGCGACCACTGGCTGGCGCTTGTCCCATACCAATACAACCGCCGCAGCCGGTTTGGTGTAACCGCGCGCCGGCTTCGAGCAGTTTTGTCAAATCCCCAGTGCGGCTGATTTCCTCAAGTAATTGGCGCGAGGTTGGATTGATATCGAAAGAGACATCATCGGCAATGTGGCGACCGGTGACCATGTGTGCAGGTATCGCGAAATCCCGCAGGCCCGGGTTGGCGGAAGAACCAATATAGCTTTGGTAGATAGGGCGACCTGCCACATCGCGAACAGCGACCACCTTGTCCGGACTGGAGGGGCAGGCAATCAGTGGCTCGAGTTTGGATAAATCAATGGTGTCATTTTCATCGTAGTTCGCACCCTCGTCGGCTTTCATTTCGACGAAATCAGTTTCCCGCTGCTGTTGTTTCAGAAAGGATTTTACCGCCTCATCGGCAGGAAATACACTGGCAGTAGCCCCCATCTCCTGACCCATATTAGCGATTACGTGACGGTCCATCGCCGTCAATTTCACAAGGCCGGGGCCATAGTATTCAACGATTTTGTTCACGCAGCCCTTGACTGTCTGCCGGCGTAACATTTCCAGGATGATGTCTTTGGCGCTCACCCAGGAGGGCAGCTCGCCTTCGAGCTTAACGCCAAGCACTTTTGGCATCTTCAGCGGGAAGGCCGTGCCGGCCATAGCCATGGCCACTTGCAGGCCACCTGCGCCTATGGCCAGCATACCCATGGAGCCGGCCGCGCAGGTGTGGCTGTCGGAGCCGAGTAATGTTTTGCCGGGAATATCGAAGCAGGACATATGCACCGGGTGGCTGACGCCATTACCGGGGCGCGAAAACCAAAGCCCGAATTTACGGCAGGCGCTCTGTAGGAACAGATGGTCGTCGGCATTCTTGAAATCGGTCTGCAGCAGGTTGTGATCCACATACTGAGCGGAGATCTCGGTCTTTACCCGCGACAATCCCAGCGCTTCAAATTCCAGCATCACGAGGGTGCCGGTGGCATCCTGGGTCAGGGTTTGGTCGATCTGGATCGTTATTGGGCTGCCGGGCTCCAGATTGCCACTGACGAGATGAGTTTGGATAAGTTTCTGTGCCAGGTTCATGGTCATATGGGTACCCTTGAATGCAGATTCTGTCGCTGGAGAACACCACCTGCGGCTTATTACAGTCACGCCCATTGTAGTTCAGCGTAAAAGGGCCAATTTGTGGCTATGGCCCCGCTCTCGTTGTTCGTATCCAGTACAGTGGTATGGTCCTTGGGCTTGTTGTATTTGACGCGATGCGAAAGATGCTGTCTTTTTACCACAGGCAAACGTATGACCTGCATCAGTTCCTTTGATGGCGGTGTGCTTCGGCAAATGCTGGCTGCCATACAGCTTTTACTTATAGAGCCTGCTAAAAATAAGAGAGTACAGCGGGAGTAGCCGGCCAGATTTTGGCAACGGAAACCAGAATACCCGTCCAGAATGTCATATAAAACATCTAATGAAATCAATAACCTAGCTAAACTCAATACAATACCTCTATCGAGAACGATAATATGAGTTCCATTACTGTGTTGGCCCTGTGCGGCAGCCTTAGGCAAGAATCCTTTAATAAAAAGCTGCTGCATCAAGCCATTCAACTGGCACCCAGGGAACTGGAATTCTCTCTGGGTAACCTCAGCGATTTACCGTTGTACAACGAGGAAATAAAAAATGTTGGATTTCCTGACAGTGTTGATCGACTGAATCAACTGCTCATTGGCGCAGATGCCATACTAATAGTCACGCCAGAGTATAATTACTCTATTCCCGGAGTATTAAAAAATGCCATTGACTGGCTATCCCGATATCAACCCCAAGGATTCTACAATAAACCGGTCGCCATTATGGGTGCCAGTCCTGGCCGCATGGGCACCTGTCGATGCCAATACCATTTGCGCCAGGTCATGGTATTTTTAAATGCTTGGGTTCTCAATGAACCTGAGATCATGCTCAGTGACGCTTCCAGAGCTTTTGATCACCAGGGGCAATTGAACGACCCCAAGCTGGTGGAGCTGGTACAGAAACAGATGCAGAGTATGAAAAGGATGGTGCATGCCTGAGAGGGATCAGTTATTAACCTGACCCGGAAAGCAGTAAATTATAGGCGCGCTGGCGTTTCAGGGGTTCAAAATGTAGCTGAACATTGAGCAGTCTAATGAATTGCACACTTGTTGCCTGGATAGCTCTTTAAAAGTACATCAAAAAGACGCCAACCAGTGGGTTGAACTGGTTGGCAACAGGTCCTTTGAGTTTATGATTCTGGTATTTGCAGTGTATTCCTATTAACGCAGGTTGCCGATGCACCTATGGTATTCCCTGATATAAATCTTGCCTCCTATAGATGGATTGGCATTAGATTTATCAGCAGCGGCATTACGACAACCTTCTACCTGATCTCGAGTCAGACCCATCTCGGGATGATGCCATCTACCACGGACCGACATGTCTGTTGGTTGCTGGTATCTGGGCAGTACAGTCGGGGGCTGTACTTGATAGAAGTATCTACTATTTTCATCAAAGCGATAGAAAGTGTTACCACTTTGATAATAGGTCTTACCAAGAATCTGCACTGTGGCAGCGTTAGACGGAAGCTGTGTTAAGCGCTCTTGCGCATAGCTGAAACCGGCAAGAGAGAATAGCAGTACCAAAGAAAGTAAATAACGCATAATGATGTCTCCTTCTCCCAACTTGGCAACAAGTCTACTCAATTGGGTGTGCTGTCCCAATATGCGCTGGTGGATAGTTCGGTTGCTAAAGCGTGAATTTTAAGAATGCAATGCGATAATGAGGGCTTTGCAAGTAGTGATTTCTTATGATGTTCAAATAATGGCCAAAGAACGTTCTAATTAATTTCCTCGGGGTAGTATCTGGAGCCAGCGCTGTAAGAGGTTCTAGAATTAACTATTTCTGCTTACTGCTGCGAGTGAGGTTCACTCCGACGTCTGATTGAGTTGATTGTAAGGTGACTGACCTGCCACTTATTTTAATTCTGACCGGATCTCGGAGGGGAGCAGGCTGGTATTCGTAAATCAACCAGATATGCCAACGCATTTGAAACCCCAGGCATTGGATATATTTGTAAATCTTGAGTGCCGATGTCGTCCCTACCGGGGGCGATTTGAGTCCTTCACGTTAAACTTTATCCTCAATAAGATTTTCCGTTAATCTGGTTGTATGTATATTTTAAAATGAGGAAATGTTAACTGACTGAGTCGGGGCAGTATTGTATGTGAGATGATAGTCAATCGCACCTCTGAAATGGCCCTGTGTGGTTTTTATATCTGTTTTTTGGGGTCAAAGGATGCAAGTGGCTAGAAGGTCGCTCATGAACCCCTTCTTTATTGACGAGTTAATAACAGTCCGGTTTCAGTATGCTCTGTATAGGGGAACTGATCGAACAAAGCAAACTGTTCGATGCTGTGTGTCTTGCTCAGCAGTTTCAGGTTTTCCAGTTGAGTTGTCGGGTTACAGGAAATATAGAGAATCCGTGGGAGGCGGGCCACCATTGCGCAGGTGTTTTTGTCCAGGCCCGCGCGTGGTGGATCCACCAGCACAGTACCAAAATTGTAGGAATCCAGATCAATGTCTGAAAGACGTCGGAAGGGGCGTACCTTGTCAATGGCCTGGGTTAATTCTTCGCTGGACAGGCGTACGATGTTTAGGTTGGTGACACCATTTGCACGGATATTTTCCCAGGCAGACTTCACCGAGACTTTGGATATTTCAGTGGCTAACACGTTTTCGAAATTTTTACTTAATGGAATAGTGAAATTGCCATTGCCGCAGTACAGTTCCAGCAGATCGCTGGTATCGTTTCCACAAACCCGTTTGGCCCAATGGATCATAGAGCGGCAGATTTCGCCATTGGGTTGGGTAAAGCTGCCTTCCACCTGTTTGTACTGGTATTGCTCGCCGTCAATCTCCAATTGTTCCGTTACATAGTCCCGCGCCAGTACTACCTTTTGCTTGCGCGAGCGGCCAAGGATCGGAAAGCCGAGCCTGTCCTGCAGAGCGCGGGCCTCTTGCTTCCATGTCTCGTCCAGTTTCTTGTGGTAAATTAGGGTGATCAGTGCATCGCCGCTCATGGTCGTGAGAAACTCGGCGGAGAAGAGGCGTTTGCGCAGTATTTCACAGCCATTGATGACTTTAAGGACGACAGGCATCAGCTGATTCATCAGCTTGGAGCCAATAGTGAAGGTATCTATAATGAAGGGTTTTTTATGTTCACCCTGACGATACATGGCGTAGTACGCTGTGTTGTTCTGATGCCAGATCTTGAATTCAGCCCGCAAACGGTAGTGGCTGGGTGGGGATGGGAATAGTTCCGGTTCCAATGTGGTAAATTCCCGATATGCTTCCCTCAGGCGTTGGGCCTTGTTGTACAACTGGTCTTGATAGTCATCGGTGTTCGCGCGGTGTAGAGCCATATTAAAATACAGTAGTCACAATTACAGGGCGGGTGCGCATTATAAAGGAATCCGTATGGCAATAGGTAAGATTGCAGTCAGGGTGCACGGGCAGGGGCTGTACGAGTTTACCCGGCAGGTTGCGGGCTGGCTTGCCCTGCAGGAGGTGGACGAAGGACTCTGTACGCTGTTTATTCAGCACACATCGGCGAGCCTGTTGATTCAGGAAAATGCCGACCCCAGTGCACGCGAGGATTTGGAGGCTTGGCTCAATCGGCTAGTGCCCGAGCGCGGTGGTCTCTACACCCACACCCAGGAAGGTCCAGACGATATGCCGGCCCATATCAAATCGGCACTGACTGCGGCGAGCCTGTCTATTCCTGTTCAGGGCGGCCGTTTGATGTTGGGTACCTGGCAGGGTATCTACCTTTGGGAGCACCGCCATAAACACGGGCAGCGGCGAATTATTTTACACTTGTAGCGGTGGCTACAGACAGTTGGTGGGTTTGGGGAGGCCGGCGATTTTACTGGCGATCTTGGCCGGGCTGGGCGGAAACAACTGCATCAGATAGATACTGCGGCCCTTGTCTGCGCCCAGGTGCTGGCGAATATAGTGAACCAGAGGGCGCATCGCTGGGGATAGCTCAAACCGGTGATAGAATTCCTGCAGCAGTTTAATCACTTCCCAATGGGCCTCCGTCAGTTCGATACCCTCTGCCTGTGCCAGTTGCACGGCTACCGAGGGGCTCCAGTCGCACAGTTCGCGCAGGTAGCCCTCCTTGTCCAGAGGGATTTTACGGCCTTCCACATCTAGATTACGCATAGTCAGTGTCAACGAAACCAGCTGACGATGGGATTGTGTTGCGTGCAGAGCTGCACCCAGCGGATATCGTTAATCACCTCTACATTGGGTTTTGCCGACGCTGTGGCTTCCTGGGCGCGCGCGGCTGTATCCACTTCCAGACAGTAAATCCGCGCGCCAGGGATGGCCCGGAAAAATTCACCCTGCAGGGCGTAAACGCCATCCTCAATCAGGAGCAAAACATCTCCTTGGGCAAAGTTCTCCAGGCAATCCTGTAGAGCATTTGAGCTGAACGGAGATTGGTTAACAATATGCAAGGTCATCCTAAAAGCTCAAGACACAGTGGTAGGCGGCGATAAGGGTACCTGGCTCCCGGATTGTCTTCACTTCAACACCGGGAATTTGCACCTGATCGAGGGTGATTGTTCGATCTCTGAGACTCTTATGGCAAACAAGCACCTGCTCAATCCCGAACATAGGCAATGCGAGCAGGTTGCGGCGCAGGCTCTTTTGTCCGATCTCTTCCGGCGACTGGTGATCAAGCAACTGGAAAATGCCGTCCCCAAGAAAAAGCAGGTCGATCTCCTGCTCCATAGCTGCAGATGTCAGCACTGCTTCGAGTCCCTCTCGGGCAATGGCACTGCCATAGGGGGGAGTGCGGCAGAGGGCGATTGTGCTGTGGCTCATGATCACCCTCCGAAGGTTACCAGGCGCTCGGAATGCGCCACGGCATCCACCAATTGGCCGAGACCAGCCAGTTCAAACCCATCGGCCAGGTTTGCAGCAGGTTTTTCCAGGCGCTTCGCCTCCCGTTCACTGAGTACCCCGCGCCTCTGTGCTGCGGCGATACAAATCACCAGGTCCAGGTGATACCGGCGCTGCAGTTCCTGCCATTGGGCGATCAGGTCTGTCTCGTCTTGGGGAGGGGCTGTGAGGCTGTTGCCGTTTTGCACACCGTCACAATAGAAGAATACCCGGTAAATTTCGTGCCCCTGTGCCAACAGCACCCTGGCAAACCGCAGGGCGCTGGATGCGGATTGGGCGCTGTAGGGCGCAGAGTAGACTGCCAGGGAAAATTTCATAGGGGGCCGAACAGTAAAATGCCCCGCGCTGCGGGGCATTGAAAATAGCGCAACAACAGCTGCCTGTCAGTCGTCGGAAGAGGCAAATCCGAAGATATGGAGCAGGGCAGTGAACAGGTTCAGGATATCCAGGTACAGGGCTGTAGTCGCCATCAGGTAATTTGTCTCACCCCCGTGAATAATGCGGCTGGTGTCATACAGGATAAAACCCGAGAATAACAGGGCGATAACACCGCTCAGGGCAACACTGGCCAGGGGCAGGTAAAGACCGAAGAAACCGGCGATTAGCATACCCAGGGCGCAAACCAGTACGGCAATCAGGCCAACAAACAGGAAGCCGCCCATAAAACTGAAATCCTTGCGGGTGGTCAGTACATAGGTGGACAGGGCAAAGAAGATCACTGCAGTGGTTCCCAGAGCCTGCATAACAATCTGGCCACCGCCAGCAAGACCCAGATAATGGTTGAGCAGTGGGCCGATAGAAGCGCCCAACAAACCGGTAAATGCAAAGACAACGCCAATACCGGCGCTGGAGTTAGCAGTGCGCGGTAGTACAAACCAGATCAGGGCCAGTGCCGTCAGGGAACAGATAAGGCCCACGCCGCGGCCCATGCCCAAAGCCATGGCAATTCCGGCGGTAGCGGCACTGAAAAGGACGGTCATAGCCAACAGGGCATAGGTATTGCGCAACACCTTCGTCGATTCCGAGCGGTCCTGTGCGCGGGTATGTGAATAAGTTTGCGGTTGCATTAAGCGGCTCCTGCTATGAATTGATATCGGAATCATATAGCCCGCAGTGGGGACCATCAAGTCGGGAAATCCCTTATATTGACCCGGCACCCAACTAGAAATTCCACCACCGGTTTGATTTGCGCCTCGAAACTACGGGATACCTGGGCGAAGTAACCGGTATTTAGGGGCTTGCAGGTGGTTCAACCTGGCCTTTCCCCGTACTGAATTCTACTGGTTTTGCGGATAAATACGCGTGGCTAAAAGTTTGTTCTCGCTCGACAAGCCCCTTATATCTGTAGGGATTTAGTCGAAACCTCTCCGCTTATTGTTGGGGGTTGGCCGCCGTTTTTCAAGGGCGCCAGCTTCAGCCCGCCCTGAATGGCACTTCGATATCGGCGATCAATGGAAGATGGTCAGAGGCCCTGCGGGTGAGTGCGGTGCGGGGAATACACACCTCCTTCACCGTGAGGCCGGCACTAAGGAATAAATGGTCAATACGCACCTTGAGAAACGTCCCCGTGGGGGTGTGCTGAGGGGCCTGTTCCTGTGCGTCGCGCAAATACCCCCCCAAACGTCTGCATTCGGCGGAATTGGGCAGGGCGTTGAAATCACCAAGTAAAATCCGCTCCCCTATGCAGCGAGGGTTATTCAACCATTCGGGTCCCAGGAGTGCATCCACCTGCCGCAGGCGCTCGGCACGGGAAAGTCCCAGGTGTGTGTTGATGATTTGTAACCGGTTGCCATTGTGCTCAACCTCCACCCAGACAGCGCCGCGGGGCTCATTGGGAGCCAGGTTGAAAAGGCGGCCTTTATCCTTGGGTGGACCCGGTAATATTCCTCTCTTTACGAGCCGGACAGGCAAATGGGTGAGGATGGCGTCACCGTAACGCTCTTCCTCAAGGTTGATGGCCGGCTGGAAGTGCATTTCCATGGCTAGCAATCGCGCCAACCGTTCTGCCTGGTCCAGTCCTCCGCTGCGTTTGCGCATAACATCCAGTTCCTGCAGGGCGACAATATCGGGCCTGTAGCGGGCGATCACCCTGGCGATGCGCTGGGGAGAGAGGGTACCGTCCACGCCGCGGCAGCTATGCACGTTGTATGTCATCACTCTGAGGATTTCCTGTGGCCGCCTGTGTTTGTGCACCTTCATAGGGCGGGCGCCGCGCAGGTAGGCCCTGGCGGCTGAGCGCAGGTCCTGCGGGCGCCAGTATCCCAGCCTGGGGTCCGGTGGCTGGATATCCTCCGGCATCAGGGCAAAGGCCTGAGTTTCATTGGGCCCCGCACCGCCATGGCTGCCGTTTTCCATCGCGAAGGTGAGTGGTTGTCGCTCCCCGGCACACCAGCCGTACATCATGAAATCCCCGGCATCCGGGTGGCCGCATAGGCTGGCCATATCGGCGATGGCCTGATGGGGATAGGGATGCTGATCCCCCATCAATTTGCGGCCATCCTCCGGCAGGCGTACGGGGCCGTGTTTCCACCAGCCGTGCACTGGGGATGAACGGGACTTGGGGTCGACCCGATAGAGTACCAGCGGCACATGCGCCTGCTCAACGATGGTTCTGGCTACTTGCGACCTGCTGACGCCGGTGAGTTCCACATTGTAGAGCATCGCCAGTGGTCCGAGGGCCGTCAGGGCCAGTGGCCGGTTGCCCTCCTTTCGGGTGGCGTCTTCCGGCTCCCAGGCTTTATCCATCCATTCGCTGCCAAACAGGCGCTTTCGTTCCAGTTGAACGCCGCATGAGCCATGCCCCGGCGGGATTTCCAGTGTTTCACACAGGCCCGAGAGGGCCTCCGACAGGGCGTCCCCGAGGCTGCGGCCGTAACGCTCTGCATAGGGTTGTGTCTGCTCTTGGCCGTGATCCGAAAAGATCCATACATCGTAATGACGTCGGTCTGCTGCGTGCGCAGCGCGCCAGATGCGCGCCACGGCATCGTCGATCCCTTTCAGCACCCAATGGGCGAAGGCCGAGCGCGGGCCGCGACGGTGGGACTGCTCGTCGTAGCCCAGCAGGTTGACGTAGATAATGGGCAGGCCGCGGGCAATATCGACCTTCACACCCATAGTACAGAGTTCCCGTGTGAGGATCGTGATGCCCACCCGCGTGGGGATAAACATCAGCTCTCTCAGCAAGTCCTGGCCCTGGATGATGCCGCGTACGAAGTCCACCAGTGAGAGTAACAATTCGAGCAGAATCAGCGCGCCGGTGCGAAACAGACTCCAGATATTGGTTAATATCAGCATGCACACCGTTAGCGGGTTGGAACTGCGCAATGCCGGCCCCCAGCCCTGGTCCGCCGGACAGAAATGGGCTTCACCGGTCTGTGTACCCGCGCGGAACAGACTCAGGTAACAGCTGCCGCCGCGCAACAGCGGGTCCCGCTGTTGGGTGTTGATTCTGCTTTCCACCAGTGCGGCCACTTCGGGGTCGTACATACGCCCGAGCTTTTGGGTTTCGTGGACCAGAAAACCAAACGCGGGTACGGCCTGGCGCACGCCGTAAAAGAGCTCGGCCTGCACGGCGGGCGTTGTTGAGGGCACGCCCGGATACAGGTGTTGCAAACGGTAGTGTTCCCTGCGCATAAGCCGTTTCAAAAAGGGCATGCGGCCCACTGCCAAAGCCTTGCGTAACTCGGGATAGGCGAGACCATCTATCTGAATAAGAATCAGCCCGGGAGCGTGGGGTTGCCGCCTGCTGCTGGGCAGGCCGAGTAGGTGCGCTATCCATTCACTGCGGCTAAAACGGCGGCGCCAGCGCCTGATGGAGAGACCGATTCGGCTTAACATTTGTGCGCTTACTGCTCCGGAGTTTGGCTGAGGGCTGCGCCTGCGGCCCCGGTCAGCCCCTCTAGAATCTCCCACTGAGCACCGATCAACTTGCCCAACCGCATCCATTGGGCATACAGGGAGTCATCCATGGGCCAACCGGACTTGAGCAGGGGTTGATAGAGGTCCAGGGCGCGCTGGGCACAGCTTTTCATGGAGAAATCTTGTGCGGTACTGCGGGCTTGGCGTATCAGAGCGTGGCGGCTCTCCTGGGGAAGCTGGTGCAGCCAGTGGATTGCCTGGACAAAACTGCGGGTTTTCTCCTCTGTGACCAAGCGGCCATTGACTCTATCGCGAACCACCTCCCGCGCACCAGTGGCGTTTAGGGCGATTACCGGGATGCCTGCGGCCATGGCTTCGGAAAGAACGAGCCCCTGGGTCTCCGTGGTGGAGGCAAAGACAAAAGTGTCCATGGCGTTGTAACTATCCCGGTGCCAATTGCCCAGCACGGTGCCGGGCATGTGCAAACGTTCAGCGAGGCCCCGCTGCACAAAAATCTGCTGCAACTCTTCTTGCAGCGGGCCGCTGCCGGCGAAAAGGAAATGAGCGTTTTTCTCCGCCTGCAGGAATTCAGCCACGGCGTTACACAGAAAACGCAGGTTTTTTTCCCGCCCCAGGCGGCCGAGATGCCCCACCACAAATGCAGACTTGGGAATACCTAGTTGGCGGCGTACTTTGCTGCCGTCCCCATTGGCGTACTGTTCCAGTTGCACACCGGTAGGCACTTCGGCAATGGGCGTTTGCACACCCCGGTGCCGCAACAGCTTGGCGATACTTAAGCTGGGTGCCAGCACCAGATTCGCTAAGTTGGCGTAGCGGGTAGCCAGCTCGATCACAAAGCGCTTGAGGACCTGGGAGTCGGCCGGGACATAGTGTGTGTAGTGCTCATATAAGGTGTGGTGGGTAAATACCAGTGGCAGCTCCCGCTCCCGGGCCACCCGCAGGGCGGTCATGCCGAGCAGAAAGGGGTGGTGGGCATGCACGATATCCGGCTGGAACTTATCCAGCCGCTCACTCAGGTCCAGTGAAAAGGGCAGGGCGACAGAAAAGTCACTGCCGTTGAAATTCTGGATGGCGTGAATCCGCAGGACATGTTGTTCATCGGGTATTTTTTTCGGAAATTCCGGCGCAACCACCAATACCTTGTGGCCGCGATTGCGGTACTCGGCGCTGAAGGCAGCGATCGAATGTGCAACGCCACCGACGTGGGGCAAATAGGTATTGGTGAGCATGACAATATTCACTGGGCGCTCAACTCCACGTGTTGCAAGCCTTCCGCAACCCGTGTGGGTTTGTAGCCGGGAGGATTGACGCAAATGACTGGCGGCTTGCCATACCAGTCAGCTTTCCAGGATATTGTCGGGTTGATACCGGGAATGATTTCCAGGGTGATGGCCCCAAATCGGGTGGGTGCGGGGCCGAAACGGATGGGTTTCCCGGAAGTGGTGTCGCCAATCCATTCCGGCGGCAGACCCGCGATTAAGACCAGGGTGTCCCGCTCTTCCCGTACAAAACAATTGCGCTGCATGGCAACCCATTCGGCTGCGGCCCAGGCGTGCTGCCCATCTCCCATACAGCCGCCGAGAGAGAGGGGGTGAATCGCCTCCGGCCACTGGCCTGTGGGAGAGGCGAGACGCGCTACATTCTTCATTAGCTCATGACAGCGCCGGTCCCCGGCCCGCAACAGGACCTGAGCAATATGCAGGGTCAGGTAGGCGTTGATCCCCGAGTGGATCATATCCTGAAAAAAACCACCGCTGACAAAGCAGTTGTCGATCAGGTAGTCGGCCAGGTCGGTAAGGCGGGGATCGTCTGGGGGGTAGAGCTGCAGCGGATATCCGGCGACTATGGAGCCTATGGCACCCGCGTCCAGTCGCCGGTTGGGGGAGGCGGGCATCGCCGGGCGGCCCAATCTGCGCTCAGCACCGGCCAGGCTCTCATTGATGGTGTGCTGAAATGCACTGGCTGCAGCGTTAAAACGATGGGCGCTTTCGTCGATCCCCTCCCGGGTGCAGATGGCAGCGGCTGCTTGCAGGCCGGCCACAGCCCAAAAGTCATCCCAGTAATAGCAGTCGTTGGGACCCAGGTGTTCAGCGCTGAAACCAGCGGGAAGCAGACCGGCGCAGCGGCTGCCATCCTGCGGCAGCCGTTTGCCGATAATCCATTTCGCACCCTTGAGTACGGGTTCGCACCAGGCCTGTTTTAGGGGTTTGTTGGTCATTTGGCAGTAGCAGTCAAAAATCCACAGAGCTTCCCCATTGGAATCCCATTCCCCGTCCTGGGAGTGAAAGAAACCGTCGCGTTTTTGTCGTTGGGGAAACTGGTCCAGTGCCCGCTCTGCCCGATTCGTCAGCCCGGTAAATAACAGCGACTGAATCATAAACGTGGCATCGCGGAACCAGAAGCGCTTGTAGGTATAGGGGCCTGGATACACATCCTTGGGAGAGTGCAGGATCAAGGTGCGGATCGCAGCATCGTAGAGGAATTGGAAGTCCTTATCCGGCACCTGAAGGGCGCAGTGCCCCTCCAGGCTATCCTGCCAAGGTGTGGCAGATTTATCTTCGTGTGTATCGGTAGCCAGGGGAATAGAGACTTCCAGCTTGCGGGGTTTGTGCGGCTCAATGCGGAACATGACTGCCGCCGTGGCCATGCCCACCTCACACTCCCCCTGCATACGTCCCTTTTCATCTTTAAGGTGCAGGAAAATATCGCCACTGCGGTAGTTGGACGCCAGGTGTTTGTCCGCGGCTTGCCCGAACTCAACAGCGGGCCCGCCCTCAATCAGCCATTGCCGGCGATTACTCGCCAAGCGCACCTTGTGCACAAAGCTGACGCCCTCTGGGTTGCAGGGGCGCAGTACCACCAGCAGCCAGCCACCGCCGTTGCAGCTGGCGGTAAGCGCCATGGTGCAGCAGGGGCCTTTTGGCCGCACTTTCACCTGTACGCGGTTGCAGAGCTTCAGGTTTTTATGGGCGGATTCAGTGACTACGGCAATATTGTCCAGATCCTGGTGCTGTTTGCAGTAGGGAAGGGTGGAGGGCGTCAATACATCGCCGGCGTCACTGATCACCCAGGCATCAATGGACCAGCCATCATAGTGGGGCGTGAGCAGTCCACGGGGGTCCACAACCGGCAGCGCCTCGCAGTCCGGCAGCCCCACTGCGGTCCAGTTGCGGTGACTGAGGTTGCAATGGGTGATGGAGAAGGCGCGGGGTATAAAGGATTTATCCCGGGGATCGAACTGGCGCTGGATCCAGTAGGGCCAGACCCAGTCCAGATTGTGCTGAATTACCTTGCTGTTGATCAATGCGCGCGCGTGAAATACCGCTCCGGCCCGCAACAGTTCAATGGGTTCGCTCACTTCCGAGGGCTCGGCAAAGCGCTGCAGATGCGCCATCAGTGTCAAAGGGTCCAGGAAGCCGTGGGCTGTGGCGAATCGGCGTACGAAGAAGCGCCATGGCAGCCATTTCATCCAGGGCATTACAAATCCTCTTCTTGAACGATTCTTTTGAGGGCGCGACGCGCCATGCGGGTGAGGCCGATCAGGGCCGCTACCGCCAGGACAAAACCCGCGATATACAGGGTCCATTGAAGGGGGGTGCGCTCTTCCACCTTGCCCAGAGAGGTCAGATCTGCGGCAATGGAGCCGACATAGACGTTGTTAACACTGAGAGGGATGATGCCGAGCGTGTTCCCCAATACAAAATCCCGCAGCCTTAGGGGTGTCAGCCCAAAAAAGTAATTGGAAAGTTTGAAGGGGAACAAGGGTACCAGGCGTGTAAGCATCACCATCTGCCACCCTTCACGCCGAATGACCTCGCCGATGGTTGCCGGTTTGATATGGGACATCACCCACCGTGATGGCCGTTCGCCAAAGAGATGGCGAGCGCTGAGAAAGGCGATAGTGGCGCCGAGTAGAGTGCCGGCGATCACCAGGAGGGAGCCTTTGGGCACCCCAAAAACAAATCCGGCACCCATGGTAAAGATGACACCGGGTAGGAGCAGGATCACCGCTGCGGCCATAATCAGGATAAAAAGCAGGCTTGTTTGCCAGCCGCGGTCGTTGAGCCATTGGAGTAGCGCGATCAGTTGTTCATCTAGATCGAAATAAAATAACAGGCTGAGTACTCCGGCCACGACGATAAGGCACACAGTAACCGCTGCAACTGGTAGAAACTTCGCCGACATAAAACTGCCTGGGAAACCCACATAGTACGGATTTGATCGCCGCCAATTATTAGCCTAGCCAAAGGACAGCGGCAGGTGAAACCTCATATTGACGTTTGAGAGATTTTTTAGGGTGGATTTGACGTAACAATGGGGGGATCGAAAGGATTCCTATGCAGGCAGCGCAAGCCTAACCTCCTAAGTTGTGCATTCTCGCAAAATTATAATTAAAAAATAAAAAGCTATAGCAAATGGGAATAGTTTGGGGAAACAACAGGCTGGCGTAAGGATAGGCGCAGTACCTGAGTGTCGGGTCAGCAGCACATATACTTACTGGGTCTTTCTTAAATACCTTTACGCAGTGGGCGGACTTTTGCCGTTGTCGGGATAGGGGTAATCGTTGTTCAAGGGCGGCTTCGCAATATGGATATTCGCCGGTGCTGCTTGGAGTGGAGCTATAACCAATTCTGGTGTTTGAGGGTTTGAAAGAAAGCAGCGTATCTGGTTGATTTGTTGTTGCCAAACAGTCAACCAACCAAGTGTACGCCGCTATGGACAAGAATACCGTTGTTAAGTTTACAGATCGACAGGAGATAGCTGACCCACTGATAGAACTACTACGCCAGGGCGCACGAGAGCTGCTTCAGAAGGCAGTGGAGGCAGAGCTGTTGGCCTTCATGGAAGAGTTTCAAGGCCGCCGTCTGAACGACGGTCGTGTGGCTGTAGTCCGCAATGGCTTCTTGCGAGGGTGTTCAAAACTCTGTGTCAGCCAAGTAGCCTCATAGGCTGATATATTTCTCCAGGCGATCCGGGAAGTGAAT
>NZ_CANLDD010000025.1 GCF_947489355.1 uncultured Microbulbifer sp.
AGCGCCGCGGTGGCTCCGCCATTGACGAGCGCACCACTCGGCACAGCGGGTATCAAGCGAGCATGAAGGTACGCAAGCGAATTGAGGAGGGTTTCGGTTGGGGCAAAACCGTTGGCCTGATTCGCCAGGTAAAAGTCCGCGGGTTAGCGCGGGTCAGGGAGATATTTACCCTCACCTTTATCGGCTGGAATCTAACCCGAATAAGCAATTTACAAGGGGGATCCGCTTAATGGTCGGAGAAGCAGTAAAAATAGCGTTAAGGGGGCGTCTATTCAGTCAAATAGTGGATTAAAAACCCATCAAAATAGAAAAAAGCAACTTTTTCTCGAGTTTTTGAGCTTGCTAGCAAATGTATCCAAATAATACTCCCGAATTTCAACAGCCTGTTAGGTCTTAATTCTCTAAACTGCTCGAAGCCTATACACTCCACCTTCAAATTAAAACTGCAAGTTTATTGTGCAACGAACAAGTAAACCCACTGCCTCATAAATTGCTCGTTTAGTATTCTACATTCTCGCATCTTTCTCAGGCGAGTACTGAGTCGATTCATTTTCGCTTGTATTTCATAACCCACAATTTGATTAAATTCAGTCCCTTTGGAAAAGGATTGGCGGATAAAGACATTCATCATTTTATTACTAACAAGCTTGCATGAATCGTAAGAATCTGCGAAAAAGAAAACGGTATCCAACTTCCTTACTATCTTTATCAAGCTCAGAAAGTTCCAGACTGATATTGAAGGTGATGGTTATAACCTTTGCTTTCAACTGTTTCTTGCCGGTCGCAGCTGTAAGACACCACCATCACCACTTCCCGATCATATTCACAAACACCCCCTGGCTATCGTAATCCAGCTGGGTGAGGTCATCGGAGAAGTCGGTGAAGTTGTAGCCAACCCCCAGTTTCAATTGCTCCCCCAGGTGCCGGTACAAACAGACAAGGGCACCGCTTCGGCTGTCCTGGGCATCGGGCAGGTCCAGCAGGCGCCCCTCGATCAGTAGATCCCAGCGGTTCACGAAGTGCCAGTCGGCGCGCAGCACATAGAGACTGGCGCGGCTGTCGAAAAACTCCGGGTCCTGTCTGTCGAGACTGAGCTGGCCGAGACGGTAGGCGTACTTGGCCCCCAGGGTCCAGCGGCGGGTGAGGTCGTAGCTGGCATCCGCGGAGAAGATATGGCTTTTCTGGATGAACTCCGCGGAGGTGTTCTGCACCGTGACCTGGTCCCGGGTCGGCACATTATAGAAATAGGTGTATTTCAGCAGGGTGTTGAGGCGGTCGTGATGCACCGGGCGATAGGCGTAGCCCATTACGGCTTCGGTAAATTTGCCATCGTAGAATTCCCCCTGGGAACTGCGGCTGTCGGCGTAATTGAGTTTACCCACCAAGCGCCAGTCGGGGTTGAGCTGATAGCTGAGGGTATTTTTCAGTAACCAGGTGTCCCGCTCGGATTCCGTCACGGTGGTTTCATCCAGTGCGGTTTCCATGGCATCGGTGCGGTACTCGACTGCGGCGGCGAGGCGGATCGCCTCCAGGCTGTAGCCCATATTGAAACCCAGTGCATTGCGCTCGGTCTTGGCGCCGGTACGGGGATCTTCGAGGGTGCCCACCTCCAGGGTGGTGCCGTAGGTCCAGAGGTCGCTGGGGGCCAGGTCCACCCCCAGGGCGTGGGTCAGGCCGGTGGATACATCGCCGTGGCTGTAGCGCTCCTCGCCGTAAATACTGAGGCTGTCGGAGTAGCGGCTGCGGAGGCCGGTGCTCATATTGCCCTTGCGCGCCCGCACCCCGGTATCGCTGCGCTCGTTATCCAGGGTGTAATTCAGGTAGAGACTGGTCCTGTCGCTGACCAGAAAATCGGACCCCAGGCGCGCTGCCATGCCGGTATCGCCGCCGGAAATTTCACTATCCAGGGCCAGGCGTTCACTAACCCGGTAGGCGCCGCCGACGCCGACACGGTTGTTGTCTTCGCGACTGCCGGTCACTTCCAGGGTGTTTTGCACAAAGCCGAAAGCGCTCCAGTCTTCTCCGGAATCGTAACGCGCCTCCACCGCCATATCGGTGCGTTCCCCCTGGGTCTGGGTGGCGGGAACCACTGTGGAGAAATCTTCACGCTTGTCTGTGCGCACTCCGGAGCTGAGGCGCCAGCGATCATTGAGGCGGTAACCGAGCATCAGGTCCAGGGCATTGGTTTGCAACCCGAATTCCTCTTCCCTGCTGTCGGCCTTGAGGCCCATATCAAAGCGCTCACCCAGGGGCAGATTGACGCCGGCCCCATACTGCAGTGTATCGCCGCGCACAAACTGGCCGGGGCCGGAGAATCCGGCTTCGCGCTCCTGATGATAGAAGTTGGCCGAGCCGCGCAGCGTCTCGAAAAAGTCGCCCAGTTGCAGGCTGCCCTCCATCTTGGTCGCGCCTGCCCTGGCTTCGGGATCGAAGCTCTGTCCGTTATCAAAGCTGAAACCACCGTCCAGGGAACTGGTGCTGTCCAGGTTGCCCCCCGTGCTGTCCGCCACTCCGACTTTCAGCCAACTGCCGGCGCTCTTGCGCAGGGTGAGGTCAAGGCCCTGCAGGGTACTCTCGTTGCCCTCCTCGTCCTGCCGGGTGCCACTGATGCCCAGTCTTACATGATCGCCCAACCAATAGTGGGCACGGCCACCAAAGGCCAGGGTATCGATTTCCTCGAAACCGGGGGTGTATTCGTAACGGGCCACCAGATACTGGGGGTTGCCGTTATAGGAGCCGTTCTGAATCAGCAGGTTATCGTTGGCCAGGGCGGACAGGGGCTTGTTCAGCAGCACCCGCCCCTGGATATAGTCGATATCGTAATCAATCACCGGAGAGAGATTTTTCACCCCCAGCACCAGGTCGGAATCCTTGTCCCTCACTTCGACGCGCAGCCGCTCGGAGCCGCTTAGAATATCCTGGTGGCGGAGGAAATACAGGGAACCGCCGGTACCGCGATAGTCATCGCGACCTGCGATGGTGCCGGGCTCCGCGCCAAAGGCATCCACCTGGAAGCGCTTTTCCCCAAAGCTGGTCACACCATCGCTTTCAAAATGGCCGTTGGCACCATAGAGGGCGCGGTCTATTTGCGCCAGTTCGTTATCGGCATAGGTCGCCTTGAAGTTGCCCCACAGGCCGTAGTCATCGTAATTGGAAAGCTTCAGATAAAATTTGCCGGAGGTGGGCGCGTCCTCCACCACAGTGGCATCGTCGCCGAAGGTGGGATAGTAGAGGTCGCTGTCCAGGCGGCGAAACAGCGCATCGGGGGATTTTTCCATAAAGTTGGAAAACAGTTCGTCCACTGGCCCTTCTTCGGTGTCGGCGCTGGCGGCAAGGCGCCAGCCTTGGCCGAAACCGCCGCTGGTGTAAAACGCCAGGCGCCCGTCGTAGCTGACAGCATTGTCGTAGTGGGTTTCATCGCCGGTCACCAGTGCCGCCGGGCCATGGGTTTTGTCATAGCCGATGGTGAGGTCGGCGATCCCCACGCTAAACCAGTCATTGCGGGCAAATTCCAGGTCGCGCAAAAACAGTTCACCGTTGCCGCCCCCATCCAGGACCGCCACTTCCACTGTGTGGGTGCCCGGTGCGAAAATCTGCTCGGCGACAAACTGCCCCTGCTGATTGACCGGCACCGGGTTGCCTGCCAGCCATACGCTGTGTCCCGGTGGCACCTGGGCGCCGTTGACCAGCACGCTGTTGCCGTCCAGGGGGATGTTGCGCCGGGCCAGGCGGTTTTCGCCGTAGCCCACCAGCAGTTCCCGGGCAACATTCACTTCTTTGCTGGATGCTTCAATATTGTCCACCAGCCACAATGTCTGCTCGGCGGTTTCGTCGTAGCGGCCCTGTTGGTCGTATACCCGCAGCAGATAGTGCAGTTTTTTCAGCGGCGCCTGAAAGGCGCTGAATTCTGCCTGCCAGGCGCCCCGTCCATTGTGATCCAGAGGCACCACGGCAATAGGGGTATCGCGGGGGGACTGGTCCGCCTCGAACAGGCGCACCTCGGCCTGCTCAATAAAAGACGGATAATTGGTATAACTGCGAAAAAGAACCCGGTTATCCGCCATTTCGGTATCCGGGTCGTCCGCGTAGCGGATGCTGTTGGGCCAGGCGGTGACGTTCAGGCGCGGCTGCATGGTTTTGTTGTCGAAGCGGAACTGGATATTGGCATGGTCCAGGGCCACATCGGTACAGCGCTGCAGGTCGGCGGAATTTTTGTAGGGATCGAATTCCGGGCTGCCATCCACGGTGATGCGCATCAGGTTGAGCGCATAGGGATTGTTGGCCAGGGCCTCGCGCTTGATGCGCTCGATTTGCAGGCGATCGCTGTCGGCCAGCACGGCCAGCTCATCGTAGAGCACCTGCACTTCCACCCGCGCATCGTCCAGTTGCACAAAACCGTTGCGCACCACATCGTCGGACTGCACATAACCGCGCCCTTCGAATTCTACCTGGGCGTCGTCGAGCCCGAGCTGCTCCTGTACCTGCGCCATGGCGCGGCGGGCGCGGGCGCGGGACAGGCCGATATCATCGCCATAGACCATGGCTTCGCGGCGCTCCATGCGCTGGTTATCGCTGTAGCCGATAAAGCTCAGACGCACATTGGCTTTGCCGGCCACCTCGGCCATAACGCTGCGCATCCGCTGCAACTGGGTTGCGGCAAGCTCCGCGTCGCCATTGTGAAAGCGTATGGGCTGCAGCGGCCCCGAGGGGGACTCGTGGGCGATGGTGATGGTTTCCGCGGCCGCCGCCTCGGGGCAGGCCTGCACGCCGTCGGTCTGCATTTCCAGGGGGTCATCGTACCAGAATTCCACTGCCACGCGGCGGTTTAGGGCGCGCCCCTTGGGGGTGTCGTTGGCGGTGATGGGCTGGCTGGCGCCCTTGCCGCTGTAGGTGACGGCACTACCGGGCAACCCCAAACTATCGCGCACCGCCAGGGCCACCCGGCGGGCCTCCGCCAGTGACAGCGCCGCGGCGTCCCGGTAGCGCTGCGCAGGACCCTCCGGCAGTGGGGCCCCGTCCGTATGGCCGACAAAGTGCATCACCAGATTGTGCTTGTCCGCCAGATTGGCGCGCACCTCACGCAAGCGGCGCACAAAGCCGTCGGGCAGGTCCACCTGCCCCGGCGCCGGACGCAGGGGGGTGACCAGGTTTTTCATGCGCGCGCGCTGTTCGCTGCCGGCGGTGTAACTGAGTCTGCACACGGTTTCCTGGCGGCACACCTGGACGCGGTTCAGTGCCAGCGCCTGGGTGCGGGCGCGTTCGGCCATGGCCACCTCGTCCAGGGCGTCATAGGTGATCCGTACCTGCACGCGGCGGTTCAGTTGCCGCCCCGCAGTGGTGATATTGTCGGCCACCGGTTCCCCATCGCCGCGGCCCTCAACCGCAATCATCTCCCCGGGCAGTTCCAACGCCTGCTGGAAAAAGTCCGCCACAAAGCGGGCGCGGGCCAGGGTAAATGCCTCCTTACTGTCGTATTCCGCTAGCAGTGCCTGGTCCAGGGGATCGGCATCCGTGTGGCCGATAAAGTACAGCTTGAAATTGGGCTGTTGACCCAACTCCTGCAAATTTTCCCGCAGTGATTCCACCGCACCGGCGGCGACCCTATCGTCCACTCCGGTAAATGTCAGCGGCTGGATAACATCCTCCACCACGACCGGTTCCTCGGCTGCGATAAAGGCGCTGGCATCCTGTAGCCATTGATTCGCGGGGGCGCGCAGCAACATCCCTTCGGTGTTACTGCCGATGGCTTTTTCCTCGAATGCTGCCGGGGGCTCCTCCACCTCCGGTGCCAGGCCGGGAATTTTCTGCCACAGCTGCCACCAACTGGTTTCCGGCGCTTGCGCATCCGCGGCCTGGGCCTGTGCGGGCAGAACCAGGGCCAGGGCGATGGCCCTGACGAGACAGCGATGCCGGCAGCGAAAAGTGCGGGCGTAGTGTTTTAGGCTGCTGATTACCCGGAACCTCATGATTTTATCGCGCATTGCAGAGGACATCACTGCAATCCCCCCTTGCCGGGCGGCGCGCCGCGCCGCCAGAACACTTCGGTTTCAATAGTCAGTTCATAGTCCCCATGAGCGCGCGCCCAGGCATCGGCAATCTCCGCCTTGATGGCCTGAAGGCGCTCCTCCACCAGATCCGGCGCCTCATTTTCCGCCAGGTAGGACAGGCGCAATACCGAGGGGGCCTCGTTGAGTTTCTCCAGCAGCCGATCGATACGGGACCGCCACTGGGGGCGCAACCCGGTGCCTTCCGGCTCGAACACCGCCTCGGCCATATCCAAGCGCACCACCCGGTGCAAACTGGCGCCGAAATTAAACCTCACCATCTTGCCCCGGGTCGCCCGCATCACCCGTGGATTTTCCGTGGTGAGACGATAGCCACTGGGCAGGCTGCGGTCGTCGAGCTTGAGCACAAAATTGGAACCGCGCTCGGCATTCGGCACCACCGCACAGGTGATGTGGAAACGCCCATAGGCGTCGGCGGTGGCATTGAGACCGGTGGCGCTCACCACCCGCGCGCCGGCCAGGCCGCCCTCGCCGGCATCCTGGTAACCATTCCTGTTTTTATCGTCGAACACTTTGCCGATCACATCGGTGCAGTCGAAGGTGGGGTCCGGCACCACGCGCACCGTGGCGGAGGCCTCGCCGGAGGCAAGCTGCCCGGAGAGCTGGTTGAACAGGCGCGCGCGGTTGATATATTTGCCTTCCCCCACACCGGAGCCCACCACCAGCAGCAGTTTCAGTTCGCGGGTCTGCTCCGCTTCCACGCGCAGGTCCGGCCAGATCAGCTGCAGGCCGTTCATCACCGGCTCCACCGGCTCGCCGTCCAGGCGCGCCGAGCCGGCCACATACTTGAAGCCGGCGGGGAAGAAATCCACCAGCTGCAGGTCGGTGAGCGGTATCGACAGGGTGTTGCCGAAGGTAATGGTGTAGGGCACCAGCTGGCTGCGGGTCACGTTCAGCAGCGCGGCGGTTTTGGTAATGGAGAGTGCGCCCTCCAACTTCGGGTCCATGGGGATATGGTTGTTGAACAACTGGCTCTCCCCTGGAATCCGGTCGTCGTCCAGGGTCAGGCGCAGGTAGTAATCGGTGGCCGCATCCCGCGCTGCGATATCCAGGGGGGGCTGGGCCGCAGACAACTGTACTTCGCAGTGATCCACAGTGGCCGGTATCCGGTCGGCGCCGCTGCCGAGACAGGCGCCCGCGTCGAAGCCGGCGGTCTCGCCATGGGTCTGTGCCGGGATAATCAGGGATTCGCCGCCCACATAATTGTCATCGGCGACTTCCGCTTTAATCAGGTAATCCGCATTGGCCGGACAAGCGGCATCGGCGAAATTGATATCGAACTTGTAGTAGCCGCCCGCACGGGTCACCTGGCCCTGCTGTTTATCGTCGTCGAAACAGCGATCCGGCAGCGCCTGGCCGGAACTGGCGCGCAGCAGGGTCAGGGTGGCGCCGGCGATAGGCCGGCGCAGAACGGAGTTGTACACCACGCCATTGGGGGTAAGGGGCAGGTTGAGGTTTTGCGGGTTGGCGCCGGACGCTGCCACTATTTCGCTGATACGCTGCGGGCCATTGCTGAAGCCGGAGCTGGTATTGCCTAGGGAGGCGGTGTTCTCCCCGGCATCCGGGGCCCTGTAACGTATTTCGTAGCCGGGACCGCCGGCGCCGTTGGGCACCAGCCCCGGGAACTGGAAATAGCCCTTATCGTCGCTCTGCGCCGTCTCCAGCAGGGCGTCATTGAAATAGAGATCCACGCTCCAGTTCAACAGCAGGCGCTCGTGCGCATCCGCGCGCTGATTGAAGTTCACATCGTGCCACAGGTAGCCGGCCAGGTTGGCGATACCCGGCGTGCCGCCCACATCGATGGCGACACTGGCCCGGTTGCTGGAGGGGGGATTATTCCACTGCACCTCGGCGGTGTTGAGCACCCGGTAGCCGATGGCCAGGCTATCCGAGAGCCTGGCCTGAAAGCGCAGGCTGGCACTTTGGCCCGGGGGAAGGTCGCCATAAACCGTGGCGTAATCCGCACTGATCACCGTGCCACTCACACTGATGCCGTCAACCCGGCCGTTGAGCGTGGCGGAGTTTGCGATATAGCTGAGGACGCCGTCGCCGGCAGTGGCCAGGTCGTCGCTGATGTGCACCCGGGTCGCCGGCACAGCACCGATATTGGCGATGGTCACCCGGTATTCCAGGTCCGCGCCGGCCTCGGCGGCGCCACCGCCCACCACCGCCACTTCCTTGACGATGGACAGCAGCTGCGCATCGCCCACCACCACCTGGGTGGGTTGGGCACCGTTGGCGGGGTTGCCGTCCGCATCGGTGAGGGTCAAGGGCAGTTCCGCCGCGGTGACGCTGCCCTGATTGCTGATCACGGTACCGGTGGCGGTGCCGGTATTGACCGTCACCTCGAAGGTCACTGTGGCGGTGCGGGCAGAGGTGATCACGCCGCTGTCGGCGGCTGGCAGCGGCGGTGTCAGATCGTCGGAGGAAACCGGCAGGCCGGATTCCAGCGGTGCGCTGCCGTTATCGGCCACGGCGATGCCGTTGAGCCGGGTGCTGCCGGCCATATAAGTGGTGTTGGCCGGGACCTGGTCTGTGAGCGTCACCCCGGTGGCGTCGACGCCGCCCAGATTGCCAATGGCAATGGTGTAGCGCAGTACATCACCGGGGTCCACGATTCCGGGAGACAAATTGTCCACGGCGATGGCCACGGTTTTGTGGGCGACCAGCAATGGCACATCACCGACAATATCGATGGTGGGGTCGTTGGGCACAGTGGTGGCGGGGTCGTCGGAGGGCACTTCAGTGAAGGGACCACTGCCCGTACCTTCGCCATTCACAAAGCCCTGGTTGGCAATAATGGTGCCGTCCCTGACATCGTTGATGGTGACATCAAAGGTGACCACCACTGCCGTTGCACCACCGGCAACCGCGCCGATAAAACCGGCTGCCTCGCCGGCGGTGTTGATACCCATACCGGCTTCCAGCGGCGAGGCTCCGCTGACGTCCGTGAGCGCCGCACCATTCAGGGTGGTGGAGCCGGCGACATAGGTGGTATTGGCCGGCACCTGGTCACGCAGCGTCGCATTGACACTATGTTCGTCGCCGGTATTTTCCACCCGGAGGGTGTAGCGCAGGGTGTCCCCCACCATCAGCAGGTCCGCGTCGCCGGTCAAATCCGCCGAAGTTTTCTGCGCCAGCAGCAGTGGTCGGGACTCGATCACCACCCGGGTGGGGTCTTCATCCCCGGCCAGGTCGGGATCATCACTGCCGTTGATATTGGGATCGTCACTGTCGCGCAGCAACTGGCCGGGCAGCTGCACCCGGGCCTGGTTGAACACCTGGGTGCCACTGTCGATCACATCCGCCAGGGTTACCTGGTAGACCAGCTGGAGGCGATCACCGGCGCTGCCCGCCGCCGCCAGGTCCAGGCTGTTCACCTGCAGCAGGCCGCTGCCGTGGGTACCGCCGGCAGCATTGGTACCGCTGCTGTCACTGCCCGCCGGCGCGGAAACAAGCTGCAGTGAACCCGGCCGGAACAGGGGCAGGCGGTTGAGACGACCGAGATCATCGGTGATTGCAATACCACTGACCGCGACACCGCTGAGGTTGGTGAGGGTAAGGGTGTAGCGCAAAATCTCCGCGGGGCTGGCCAGACTGGCGGGATTTTCTGCGCGGGTAATATTTTCCACCGTTTTATGGAAAGTCACCCTGGGCACCGAGGCGCTGACGGTAAAGCGATCCTCATGGTCGAGAACACCGGGGGTGCCATCGGTGGGCGCCGGGCGGATGTACTGGCGCGCTTCCGGCATGGTGCTGTCCCAGCTGTGCCAGAGCGCCACGCCGGCAATATTGGTCAGGGTATCGCCATCGCGGGTATCCGCATCCAGATAGGCATCGTAGCGCAACAGCAGATGGTGATCCGCCGCCAGTATCGCCGCTGCACCCATGGCGGTGAAGCTGAGGGTACAACTGGCCGGATCGAAGGCGACGTTAAAATCGGTACCCGCGGTCAGTGTGGCAATTCCGTTGCCCGCGCCATCGGTAATCTGCGCGGCAAAGTTATCCGGTGGGGTCGCGCACAGGCCACCGGGCGTATTGTCCGGCAGCCTGTCGGTCACGCGCATATCCCAGGCGGGGCCTGTGCCGATATTGTGCAAGTCCAGGGTAAAGCGGCCGGGCAGGCCGGACTGTAGGCTCGCAGGTCCGGTTTTTGTGAGGGTAATCGCCGTGGGTTCCACCACTCCCATCGCCGGACTGGTATTGCCAGCACCGGTGCCCTGCCCCGCGGCCGGGTTGTCATTGTCGTAGTTGTAGCGGTAACTGGCGCTGTTGGTGAAGGTGAGGCCGTCCAGGTTGGGCGGATTGCTGTCGCGCAGGCGCAGGGTCACGTCGATTGCCACCTGTTCCCCCGCCGGCACATCGATACCGCTGCCGGTATCGGCAATCACCAGTGCCGTGGCCGATCCACTATTTTCCGGAGTGAATGTATTGCTACCGGAAACTTTTGTCGCGCTGACAAATTCCAGCGCCGCCGCAGAGGCACCCAGGTCCATCAGTACACTGACATCGTGCAGGGCAGTGGGCTGCGGGGTTTCCGGGATGGTGATGCGGTAATTGAACGGCTCGCCGATCGAGGCGCTGGACTGGGTGTTGGCAATCGACAGCGGCGCCGCATTGGGGGTATTGAACTGCACACTGACCGGCGCGGTGGGGCCATAGTCCTCGCGCATATCCGCGCTAACCGCGGTGGCGCCCAAGGAGGGCAGATTGTCATCGTCCAGGGAGTAATAGACTTCCACGTAAGCGGCGTTTTGCAAATTCAGGCCCGCGCCCAGGTTGGCATCCGCCTGCACCCGGTACACCATCTGCAACGCCTGGCCCGGTTGAATGGCGTAACCGGTGCCCGCGGAAAAATCCCATACCGCCGCGCCGGTGGCGCTGTCGAAAGTGGGGGCAATCATCGGCGCTGCGGCGCCATTGACCAGAATGGACTGCACATTGATACCGCTCTGGCGCAGACCGGCGGGGATGGTATCCCGGAACACCGGATCATAGGCCGGCGCCGAGCCGTTGTTGGTCAGGGTGATGGTGTAATCGACCATATCCCCCACGGCCAGGGTACTGCCATCCGCCGGGCTGGAACTGATACCCGCCACCAGTTCCGGCTGGCGCAAGTCCAGACTGTCGCTGTCACTGCGGGTCTCGGAGCCGGTGGCGGACTCGAAGCCAAACTGCACCTGATTGGTCAGGGCCGTATTGTCGGCCGGCCAAGGGTGCACATCCCGGTTCAACACCCGCGCACGGTAGCGCAGCACAAAGTCATCGTTGGCCGCATTGTTGTCACCGCGGTTGCGCAGGTCCGCAATGCTCCAGCGGAGGGTGGTGGGCCCGGTGGCGGGGTCACCGCTCTGAATGGGCTCGACGATATCGCCATGCACAAAGGGCGCTGTGGCGGCGAAGGGTGCTGTGGTCACGCCGTTAATGGCCAGGGTGCCTTCGAACACCATGCCCCGCGGCAGGGTATCGACAATGGTCGCCCTGGGCGCGCTGCCTTCTGGCAGCGACAGGCGCAGCTGGTATTCCACCAGGTCGCCTACGCGCAGCTGTGGATCGCCGCTGCCGTAACTGTCATCGATACGGGTTTTGTTGATTGTGCTGTTATTGGCGGCGGTGCGCTGTGCGGCAATATTTTCCAGCACATAGTCGTTCAGGCCACCGACACCGTCGGCGCCATTGCGCTCGTGGGGACTGCTGTTGTCCTCGTTGAGGCTGGTCCACTCGATCCGGCTTGCGGCGGACAGGGTCGCCGAAGCCAATACGTTGTCTTGCACCACCGCATCGAACACCAGCTGGCTGTTGCCGCCGGCGGCGATATCCAGGTCACTGTTGCCGCGGTTCCAGGCCAGTGTCTGTGCCGTGCTGATGCCATCCCCGCTCAGGGTGGGATCGGCCTGGGCGATGCCGGCAAAGACGGTACTGCCCGGCACAAAGGCCAGACCCAGGGACAGCTGTTCGCTGATCGACAGATCGTAGGCGGCGGAATTCTGCGTATCGGCGGCGGTGGTGATATCCAGGGTAAAGCGCAAAATATCGCCGGCATCCGGGTCGCTGCCGGGGTTGGTGCGATTGGCAACCGTTGCCGTTGCGGACAAATCCGGTTCCACAATGGTGAGGGTGGACGCCGTGGCGCTGCCACCGGCCTGTGGCGCCCCCCCTTTGCTGGCGGCATAGGTATAAACGGTCCGATTGTCGACACGGTGACCCGCCTGGGCGGTGGCGTTGTTGGCGACCCGTGTGCGCAGCTCGAAAATGGCCACTGTGCCGGCGGGAATCAGTTCCAGGCCGAGGGCGATACTGTTGCCGCTGCTGTTATCGCTATAGACAAGGCCGTTGATTTCCCGCACCTGCACCGGTGCCAGACCCGGGTCCAGCAGATCGGTAATTTCCACATCGTAGATGGCAGAGGTGGTGGCGCTGCCGGGTACCTGGATGCGGTACACCACCTCCTCCCCCACTGCTGCGGTAGCGGCAGTCTGCAAGGTTTTCTGCGGCGCGGTAACCGTAGTGGCCACAGTGCCCATGGGGTAAGGCGTACCGAGGGGAACCGGTGCATACCGCTCGCCAGTATTAGCCGGCAGTGACCAGAATTCGTCGACGGCAAAGGTGTTTATCCAGGTTTCACCACCGCCGATATCGGTGTAAAAACCGATCTCGTAATCAATATCCAGGCAGCTCCCCGGCTCGATGGGCACCTGGAAAGTGAAACGCATAGTGTCGCCGCGACTGGCCGGCGGGGTATAGGTATAGTCGCTGCCCTGGGTCAGCACAGTGCCGCCAGCAGTGACCTGCAGATTGGCGATGGCGCCTTCGTCCATCTGGGTGGCCAGGTCGTCGCTGAGAGACAGATCGTAGGCTGGCGCCAGTCCGGAATTACAGGCGTGCAGGGTAAACCGCATCAGGTCGTTGGCCGGGTCCACATTCAGGTGGGCGTTGGGCCAGGTGGCATCGGTTTTGGTCAGGCCGTCGATCAGCGGCTGCAATACAGTAATGGTGGCACTGTCCTGCAGAGTGGCGGCAGCGCCAGTGTAATTCAGCACGGCGGTATTGGTCAAAGTCGCGCTGGGCGCGACGATCCCCGCACCCGCCACCACTTTGGCGGTGTACTCGATCACAAAAGGGTTGCTATTGCCGAAATCGCTGCGGATATCTCCCAGGTTCCAGCTCACCGTGCCGGTAGTCCCCACGGTGGGAACCGCACTGGCGGAATAGGTAAAACCATTCAGGTTGGCATCAAAGGGGGCGCTGGTATCGCCATTGACACTGACAATGGCATCGAATGCCAGCCCCGCCGGCAGGGCATCGCTAATGGTGACCGCCGGTGTGGTGCCCGCCTGCAGATCCAGGCTCAGTCGATAGGTGGCCGTATCGCCGATCCGCAGCGTGCCCACCGGGGAAGCGGTATCGGAATCCGCGACCACCGTTTTCGCAATGCCGGTGTTGTCCACCGTATCGATACTGGCCTCCGCCGGGCCCACACAGTAATCGTCCGGTGCGGCAATGGCGGGGCAACCGGCGCCGTCGCGCTCGTAGGCCAGGTCGTTGATATGGCTGTTGTCCAGCGAGGTCCAGTCCAGCAGTACGCTGTTGCTGATGGGGGAGCCGAATACCCCAGCCACCTGGGTGCGATAGGTGACCACCAAAGTCTGGCCCAGGGGCAGGTCCAGGCTGTTGTCGCCATTGCCCCGGCCCCACACCAGGGGCCCGCTGGGGGCCCCCGCCGGCGTCGCCACAAAGCCGGCAACGGCGGTGCCGTCAATGCTTGCCGTGGGGGTAAAGCCGCTGTCATAACGCAGCTCTGGGGGCAGCGTATCCACCAGGTTGAGATCGAATGCCGCTGCGGTGGATGCGGGATCATGAGTAACGGTAATCACATATTCCAGCACATCGCCGCCCACCGGCAGATTGCCCGGGTTGGTGGCATTGCGCACGGTTTTACTCACCGTGAGCCGCGGCTCCACCACAATCACTGTCGCGGTGTCATCGTTGCGGTTTTCCGCCGTCCCGGTCTCGCCGTTGCGGTAACTCAACGCAGCGCTGTTCTGGCGCCTGTCGCCGTTATTGGTGGCCAGGTCATTGTCGACGCGGGCAAAATAGGTGATGCGGATCAGCGGCTGCAGTGCGTTGCCAGCGGTATCATTTTCACTGGCGGTATCGACAGTGCCAATGTTCCAGGTGGCATTGCCGGCGGTGTTATCTGCGGGGAAGCTGTTGAATGCCGCCTCGGCGGGCGCACTGCCATTGATGCTTTCGATACCCACAAACGCGTAGGTGATGTCGTAGTCGGCATTGTGACTGAGCACATAGCCTTCCGGGCTGCCCAGCTGGTCGGCAATGACCAGGTCCCGGCTGACGCCCTCCGGCAGACGGATTTCCAGCTGGAACTGTTTGTGCGCACCGATGGTGGGAATGACAGTGGGTTCGAGATCGGATTTGACCAGTTGCAGGGGCGGCACTTGGGTCTGGGCCCCGGCGGCGGTTTCATAATCGTTGATGGCATCGCCGGCGTTGGGCAATACACCGATGCGCATACCGTCGGCCGCACCGTCGGGGCCTATGCGATTGGTGCTGTTTAAAGCCACGTCCGTGCCCGGCAGGGACTGCCAGCGGGCCTGGAGGCTGTTGTCCAGAATCTCGTGGGGCTCTACGCCCTGCCCAACGCGGACATCGAAGGTAAAGGATCTGCTCTCGCCGATGGCGATGGTGTAATCCCCATGGCCGCGGTTCCAGCTGAAAATCGGGGCATTGGCCCCGAGGGTCGTGACATCCACATTCTGGGGCGGGTCGGCGCCGCCGATATTGCCCGCATAAATCAGCTTGGAGCCGGTGAGATCGTCCAGCACCTGCAGGTTATAGGCGGCCGCGGTGCCGGTATTTTCCGCTGTTACGGTGACAGTCAGGATATCGTCCGCATCGCTGTTGGCGACTGCAAATGCCTTGCTCAAGCGGATCTGCGGCTCCTGCACCCTGATCTCATGGGCATCGAAAGGCACCACCACGGTTGACCCCGCCTCGTCCACATAACGCAGCTGGGCAGTGGTGTAGCTGCCGCCGTTGCGCAGCAGGTCGCCGTCATTGGTATTGCTGCTGTTGTCGATGCGGGCGATAAATTCCACCGGGAAATCAAACAGGCTGCCAGTCACCATGGTGACTTCCTGATCGCCAAAGTCCCACGCCACATAGTCGGCGCTACCGGTATTGGTACAGGTCGCGCTCACAGTGCCACCGGGTACGAATCCCGCCGCATCATAGGGGGGCGCATCGAGATCGACCGTCTGCCCCTCGATACAGCGCATGCCCGCCGGCAGCTCATCGCGGATAACGAAATTGCGCAATTTGGCCGCGGGTATTTTTGCGGTGAGCCGGTAGCGGACTTCCTCACCCACCACGGCGGTATCACTGCCGCTGCCACTGCCGCTGCCACTGCCGCTGCCACTGGCAGTGCCATTGGACAATGCCACAGCCTGTTTCGGCTCCGCCTGCACCTGGATAATCTGCATCTGCGCGTTCGCATCCGCGGACCGGTAGTGGCGCGCGCGCCCGGCGGCGGGGGTGCCGTCACCAACTCCATCGTTATCCCCGTCACTGTCGATCTGCGGCGCGCTCTGGTTGCCGAAATCCCCCTGCAGGCTGTCGTAGCGGGCGAAGAAGCTGTTGTTAAAGGTCTGCAGTGGCGCTACGGAAGGATGGGGTTTCACCCGGTAGTAGAGGGTCACCGAGTCGCCGGGGTTGATGCGCTCCAGGGCGGAGGAGTGCTCATAGGTAAAGGTGACAATGGCCGGGGTGCCGCCATCGCTGCAATGGCTGGCGATGACATAGTCATTCGCGCCGGCGGCGGTGCCCACCAGGCCGTCATCGCCGGGGGCAGTTTCCGCAGCGCCGTCGCCGTCGTTGTCCAGGCCGTCGCTATCCAGCGGCTGCACACACATCTGCCCGCTGGCATCCAGGGTGTCGGTCACCACCAGGTCGTAGGCCGGTGCGCGGTTGACGCCACTGTCGGCGGCGCGATTGGTCAGGGTCAGGCGAAAGATATAGGTCTGGTCCCGGTGGCCCTCGTTGGTGAAGTCGACAAAATTGCTGCAGCTGATCCCTACACCGTAGAGGTTTTCGTTACAGACTTTTTTATCCACCGCGATGCGGGGCTCGGTAACGGTCACGGACTCCGACCACTCGCTGATATCCGGAAAGCCCGGCACTGTGGTGGGCACGCCGTCGATATTGGTCAGGATGCCGCTGGTGTTGTAATTGTCCACCACCAAAGTTTCGCTATCGAACACCGCGGTGAACCGGGCCCGCCCATAGTCGGTGCTGGGGTTGGCGTGCTGGTTGGGGTCCGTGTTCTCCCTGTCGACCGGATCATTGAGCAAACGGGTGGTCATGTCCGAGAGAAACCAGCGATCCCGCGCACTGATGCTGGCACTGATGTCCCAGAGCAGGTCCGTTTCGCTGAGGGGGATATTCAGGCCGCCGCTCTCGACGATATCGCTGCCGGGAATCACCACACAGTTGGCCTGGGAGACCGGGTGCGGCAGGGTGACGTCGGCACAGTTGAGCAGTCTATCGGCGATATAGCCCTGGCCGTCCGGCAGGTCGTCGCGCACATCGATATCGCGCACTTCGATCAGGGTAAATCCCGGCGTGTCAAAACCAAACCAGCCGCCGGCCTGGATTTCGAAGCGGCACTCCTCGCCGATCAGGGCACTGCTGTTGGGGAAACCGGCCTCGCCGGTCAACTCGTTGCAGGCGTCGGCGCGGTCTTTGCGCAGATTGAAGCCCATCACCCGCGCGCGCATACCGTCGAGGGTATAGTTGTTGGCCAGCTGTTTGTTGGGGGTTGTCTGCGCCAGGGTGGCCGGCTCGGGAAAGGTCAGCGGAGTGCCATCAGACAGCGCAATCTCCCCCACCACATCCGCGCGAAAAGTGAGATCGTCATCGGTGGCGGAGTGATTTTTTTCCACCTGGAATAAAATGCGCTCGGTGGTGCCCGGTTCGATCACACCGCCGAGGTTGCTACAGCGATACACGGTTGCGGAGGCGGGCAGGTAATCCGGCTGGTTCCACAACGGGTGTGCGGGCACTGTGCCGGGGTTTGGATTTCCCACAGCCGTACAGGCGCGGTTATTGGACAGCACCCGCATGGCCTCGCCAAAGGTGACATACACCGCGTAATTGTCCGCGTCGTGGCCACCGTTGTTGGTGACGTCCACGGTCAGTTCCGAAGTGCCGCTATCGCGCACGATATACAGAGGGTAAACGGTGCTGATATCCAGATCTTCCGGGTCCGGTGTGACCGGCTGGCGCTCGATCTGCGTGGGCGGATTGGTGCCGGGACAAAAATCCTCGTAATCGATGCTGAGCACATTGTCGGCCAGGCGCAGATTGCTGTTGGGGTCCAGGCCATTGGCCGCCGTTTCCTCCTCGACATCCAGGTCGGCGGTCTTGTCGTAAAAGTCCGGCTCGGTGGTGACGATGCGAAAACGGATCTGGATTTCATCTCCAAAGCGCATCATATTGCGCTGATCGGCATAGCGCGGGTGCACACTGCTGCTCAGCAGACGGAACTCCGGGCGATTGTTGTTGAGCGGGTTGGGGTCCCACTGATTCCAGTTACTGCCCACACGCCACTGCAGTGTGTCCGCCATGCCCGGGTAGTTTGTGCCGTAATTGGCCCCGTGGCCGTCAATACCCCGCCGCTGGCGGGTGATCCGCGGGGTATAGGTGGTGTCCACCACATACTCATCGGGCAGGTCGCTGACAAACTGGATATCCCTGACCGATCCCCGCGTCCGGTTGTTGAGGGTGATTGTGACAAACCCGGCGGCGCCCAGTGGTTGATTGAGGTTGGTACCGGTTATCGCCTGGGTAACAGCGAGATCCGTTGCCACCCGGGCAAACAGCGTCTCCGTATCGGCGCCCGGCGCACTTCCGGTGGCTGGAGAGGTGATACCGCCAACGCCGGTATCCGCATCAATTTCACAGCCCCACTGCAGATCCGAAACCCGATTGGTACCGTCGCTGCAGGAACTGTTCACCTTGCCCACCAGGTAGATGTCGCGACTGCCTCCCGCCGGCACATCGGTACGCCCGGGCCCACTGGCAAAGTTGCCGTTCAGTGAGAAATTATTGATGTTATTGCCCGCCGCTATGCAGCCGGTACCGCCGGGATCCGTGCCATTGTTATTGGCAACCTCAAGCGCGGCGGCGTTACTGGGGCAGGCATAGTTGATGTCCATATTCGGGTTGGTCATCAAATCATCGAAGCGCGCATCCTGCATAGCCGCGAGGCCACTGTTCGAGATGCGGATACGCCAGATAACATCATCATTGATATTGCCGTAGACGTTATTGGTGTAGTTGCTCTGGGCCGCATCCACATTCCGCCCGCGCTTGTCCATGGACGGCAGCGGCTCGCGGATAGCCAGCTCCAACCTGTCCGTATCCGTGGTGGTGGGATAGCTGCAGTAGTCGAAGGATGCACTGGCGTTCAAGGTGCGGTTGTTGACCACCAGCTCCTCCTCCCGGTTGACCCGGCTGCGCACACCGAAGGTGATGGTCATGGTGGTGTTTTCGTTACGCGCGGCCAGCGCGGACAGGTCCGTGCGATCCCAACGAATGGTAGTGTCGCTGATGGTGGGTTCGCCCAGCACCACCCCGGCACTCACGGAAGTGGAACCGGGAATATATTCCAGCTGCGAAGTACCCAGGTTTTCGCTGACGACGATGTTTTCAATATGCTGGATTCCCTGGCCGCCACTGCGGATAGATGGTACGCGGATTTCAAGGGTCACCTGACCATCGCCACACAGCACACACCAGCTGCTTGCATTGCGGTGATCCAGAATATTGAAGCTTGCCGGGTTATCGGAAAAAGTGGGGCAGTTGTGATCGGCCAGCGCCTGCGGCGTAAAAAAAACCGACCAAGCGCTCAGCAGCAAGCCGGCAAGCAAATGACTCCAGGATTTCCGCCCAATTACTTCTGACATCATCACCACTGATTCGCCGCCACTTTTCTATTTCAAAAAATCCCTGACCAAACCTGCAAGCATCACCACCAGAAAGACACAGTCCGGCCCAGCAAGCTTAATTACCAGGAAAAAAACTGGCCGTGAAACAGGTCATAAATCCCTGTCAGGTGCGGAAACTTTTTTGGGGATTGCCAAGTGGTTCTCAGGCTGACTTTGAGGAAAGATACCTCGTGAGGAGGAAATAAACCGGGCGTAAAAAACACACCCGAAACAGTTTTTCTCTATACGCGCCTAATCTCTCTCCGCTTGTGCGGAGAGGACGTATCCATTAATTGTTGGGAAAGAAGTCGATCGGAAAAAGAATGGTGATGGTGGGCACACCGGCCTTTTCGCCGAAATTAAACCGCTTCACCCGCGCCACAATTTTGGCGTTGAGCGCCGGCGAATCCATATCGCTGAAGTCCACTTCCGCCAGGGATACCGAGCCGTCCGGTTCGATGGTGATCTTCAGCACCATCTTGCCCTGCAGGGCGGGATTGTTGCGCAGTTCGCGGTTGTAGATGCGATACAGTGCAGCCTTGTAGCGGTCGAAAACAATCTGGATTTCCTCATCGGTACGGGAGGGACCAACACCATCGCTGAGCGGTCGGTCCTCGCCAGCGAAATCCCCCTCGGTACCGATAGAACTCTCCACTCGTGCGAAGGCCACACCGCCCAAGGATGATCCGGTACCACCCACGTTGCGGCTCAATGTTGCGGTACTGATACCCCCACTTCGGGTGGTTGCAGCGGCAGTAATCAGCGAGCGCTGACTGCGGTTTTCCTGCTTGCCCGCGGTGCTCAACTGGGTTTGCTGGCCAAGACGATTGTCCAGGTCGTCCTGGATAAGATCCTGCAAATTATCCTTAAAGGCGAGAACACCGGCGCGCTCCGCTTTTTTACGCGCCTGCTTTTTCTCCGCCTGGGCGGGCTTCGGGTCCTGCTTGGCCACTTGCTGCTCCGGCTCGGGCCGGGGCTTTTTCTCCTCCTGCTTGGGCTTGGCCGGCTCGGGTTCGGGTGCTGGCTTGGGCTTGGTTTTCTTCTCGATCACCAGCTTGGCCAGACGCTCGGGGATCTCCACCACCTGGGTTTCCGGTTCGGGCAGGGTATACAGCGGCACCAGATAACCCAGCAGTGCTGCGAAAAACAAGGTGGCAAATACACAAATACGAAAGCGTCTTTCATCCTCGCCCCAGGTATGCCAGGGCAGCACCATCGGGTGGAAATCTGCTGGCTTGAATTCCCGGGTAATTTCCAACTCAAACCGGGATTCCTCTTCCGCGAGGCGCAATTCCTCGGTGCGCTCATCCAGAACCAGGATCTCTTCGTTGCAGCCATCCATTTGTTCCAGGAGTGCCCTGCGGCGCTTTTGCAGCTGGCCCCGGCTTTCGTTATAACCCCGGGTAGATTCCCTGATCCGCTCGATAACCCGTCCAGAGGCATCTGCCCGGTAGTCCTCGGCCCAGAACAGATCGCCGGCGCCAACTTCTTCGAGTTGATGTAGGCGCTGGGCAATTTCATCGAGTAGCTGGTACTTGGTGCCATGGGTTTGTAATTCAGCCAGCTTCTCTTCGATCTGCCGCTGCTGGTTTCCAAGCAGATGCATGCGTTGGTAAGCCGCCTCAAGCGCCTCGGTGACCGCCCGCTGGTGTTGAAGAAAATTACTCACAAACTTCCATTAACCCTGAGATGCTTTTTGAATAACCGCCAGTGAAACTTTGGTGTAGCCCGCTTCGGTGCAGCTGGACATCACCTTTTTCAGCAAACTGAACGGGATGCCCCTGTCTGCGAGAATATTCACCTCCGGTGGTTCCGGCCCCTGCTCGCCTTCGTCCTCACTCCCCCCGTCTTCAGTAAAGGCCTGGGCAACACCAATCGCCTTACCCAACTCTACGATCATGGCCTGCTTAATGGCCTCGATAACGATTTCCTCGCTCTCAAGCACCGCGCTGGTGGCAGCGACGAAGTTGGATTCCACCAGGATCTCATCGGCCGTCACCATCAGGGTTACGGTTTCCCTCGGCTTGGTCTCCACTACCGAATCCGGCAGGGTAATTACCTTGGGCGGCTCCAGTGCTTCGTTGCTAGATGTGTTGGTCAAAAGAAAAAACACCAGGATGGTGAACACGTCCATCAATGACGTCAGGTTCATGCCAGAAGTTTTTTTGCGCTTATGGCTGCGCGCCATGCGCTTCATACGTCGGCTTTCATGTCTCACGGCGCATCTCCCAGGGAAATATCGGGAAACAGCATCACCTTCTCCACCGCCTCGGGATCACCGGGATCACTGCCCTCGATCCGGACTTCGGCACCGCGCACGGTATCCATCACACCCACAAGGTGTTCGTAAGCAATATCCGCTTCCATCAGCAGAATGGAGTCTGTCTTTTCCGGGTAACTGGCTTTTACCTGCAATAAAAACTCGGTGAGTTTTTTCAGGTCGTACACTTCTGCTGTCGGCAATACTGCAACACCGGTGTCCTGCCCGGCTGTGCCCGGCGCAGCCCCTTCCGCCTGTGCGGACTCCGTTTCTTGCGTAACATTCAGGTTGGGAAAACGCGCGATCACCTTTTCACCATCGCTGATTTCCAGCGCCGCCTTGCGCACCACAACCTCCACTGTCACGGTGGGATCATCCGGGGCGCCACCGCCTGCGCCACTGGGCATATTCAACTCCAGGATAGTCACCCGTGAGAACACCGCCGATACCAGCAGGAAGGGGACCAGTACCACCATCAGGTTCAGAAAGGCAGTGATGTCCAGCTCCGGAGCTTCTTTATCTCTCCCGTGGCGCCGCCTTCTCATTACGCGGTTTCCACTTTTTGCGCTTTGCCGTGGGCTGTATTGGGCGAGCGCTTGGCGGTTTTGCTTTCCGGCTTTGACACATCGATTTCGAAACGGCGCCGGGTGGCGCTGTCAATCAGGTTGGAAGCTTTCACAGACACCATCTCCAGACTGTCGATAATTTCACCGGTCAGGGAGTTGAGCAGCGCATGCACAATCAACAGGGGAATACCGGTCATCAGGCCAAATGCAGTCGTGTTCATTGCCACAGAAATACTGGCAGAGAGCAAGTCGGCCTTTTCCGCCGGGTTGGCATTGGCTACTGCAGTAAAGGCTTCGATCAGCCCCATAATGGTCCCGAGCAAGCCCAGCAGCGTGGCGATATTGGAAAAGAGCGCCACATAAGGGGTGCGCTTTTCCAACTGCGGAGTAATCTCCATCATGCTCTCTTCCATCGCGATCTCAATATCTTCGCGACGGCGCACCGTACCCTGGCGGGCCAGCCCCATAGACAACAGTTTGCCCACACTGGACTGATCCTGCTTGACTAGGTTGCGCGCACGATCAAAATCCCCCGAGGCCAGAATTGGCTGCATTTTGTCCCACATGGCGCGATTGGTATGGCGTTCATAGTGCAGGCGAATAAATCGTTCAATGGCAACGGCGCTACCCAGGGCGGCAACCACGAGAATGGGGTACATAAAGGTACCGCCCGTCTGGAAAAACTCGATGACGCTGTTAAAAAAGCCCATTGCAAACCCTCTTGATAAATACTGCAGTAATTTGTTGCTACTCCGACCACAACCGGAAAAAGGACGGCGTTAGTCGCCAGACAGACTGAGCTGGTAGAACGTCAACTCGCGCATGAACACTTCCTTGTCGAGCGGCTTTAACTGGTCATCCATCAGACTGGAGACCAGATCACTTTCGACACCCACCTCGGAACTTTTCCAGGGGACAATATAGAGAGACTTGGGGGCTTCCTTGTTACCAATAATGGAGATGCCCGATAACGCTTTAATGGTTGAGTCCACTTTCTTTTCGGTGGACGCTTGCGCTAATCCATCTTCAGTCTGTGCCAGGGCCGCAGGGGAGGTAGCGACAGAGAAAACCACCAGAAAAACCCAATTAAATCTCAACATCACTTGCCTGCCCTTCGCTTAAGATCCGCCAGCCAGATGGATACATCCCGATCCTGCGGCTCCAACTGCACATATTGCTGGAATTGTGCCAAAGCGCACTGTAGATCTTGCAGATAGAGATCACACAATATGCCAAGATTTTTTATCAAAGGCAGGTACTCGGGGTTTTCTGCCAAGGCATGGACATAGATGTGTCGCGCATCGACAAACCGCCCCTGCCTGCGATAGAGTGCCGCCAGCTCGTTTGTGGCCACCGGATGTTTCTCATCCAGCGCAAGGGCCCTCAGGAAAGCGTCTTCCGCATCTTTCTCATTGCCAACCCGGTAATACGCGATGCCCAGGTTAATGTAGGGCGCAGGAAGGCGCTGCTCCCGCGCCACCACCGACTGCAACAGCGCAATGGCGGATTCATATTCCGCTTCGGCCAAATAATCCAGCGAGCGCTCAAAATCTCGGTTCACACTGCCGGAAATCCGCACTGTGGAATAGTCGGAAATCTTACCGGTTACGGTTTGGGTGCCCGCACAAGCGGTTAGAAATAGTGCCAGTCCCGGTAGAAAAAATAGTCGCAGTATTATTTGCATAGCCCTCAACTCCACTCTTGCTGCTATTACTACCCGATCGAAAGAAAAGAATACCCCTCTCCCAGGACACACTGTGAATACATCCCTGTACGCTCGTAATCGGCATCCATGCCTCATGCGCTCCCGGGAGAGAGGGACTCTTCCCCCCCGCCTTATAAGTAACCCGACTTCTTGATGGATTACCGGGCCAGCCTGCTCGGTTACCGACCGGAAACCGCTTCACCCGCATTCACCTGCTCCGACGCCGGTGGCAGGGGTACAATGCTCTGCAGGTACTGCCCCACTTCCTCGGCCCTTGCATAGCGGGCCGGTACCAGTCCGGCCAGCTTACCGATACTCTTGTCGATCCAGGGGTTGTAAATACCCACCCCCAGAAGCTCGACGTTTTTCTCATGCACCGAGATTGCTTTTTCCTCGAAAGGATAAATCTGCTCTTCCAGAGCCAGTTCGTACTCCTCCATTTCCAGCGCATTCAGGTTGGTGGGGCGTTCGGAATCCTTGAGTGACTGACTGAAATGCAAATAGATTTCCGCCAGGTAGTAAGTAGCCGCAGCAGTGACATCGGCTATTTGATAATCAATCAGATCGGTGAAAGTGTCGATAGCCGCTTTCATACGCTTGCGTTTCAGTTTCAGGTTTTGCTCGATTGGTTTCACCAGAACTATCTGGGTAAAGGCACGGAAACTCGGCTCGGCGAGCTGCAGTGCGGCATTACCGGCGAGATAGCGAGTGCGGTCGCTGCGCTGGGAGCCACCGCGCAGTTCGATACGCACCATCTCACGCAACGCCTTCATATAGAGTTTTTCATTGCCATCGGCTTTATGGATATCGGCAATTCTCTGCCGCGTCTCCAGTGCCGGTTCCAAGGGATTGGGAAACTGGTTCACATAGCGGCGCAGCACCGTTAGGGCTTTTTGACTGTCCTGTGCCGCACTGTAGAGATCCGCCGCCTGGGTCAGGGCCTCGCGGCGGATTGCCTCATCCCCGGACTCGCGCTCAATGCGCTCAAACTCCCCTGCGGCCAGCAGCAACTCTCCACTCTCCTGATAAACCACCGCCAGTTTCTTGGTGACTTCTTTCGCCAGCTCGTGTTGCGGGAAATTGCTGCGGAAATTGTTGAGCACCATCGCGGCCCGGGTCCATTCCTGCAATACGATCAGTGAGGCGGCCGCATCGTATTCCGCTGTGGCCAGCAGGGTGGCTCCGGGAGCGGCAGCCCGAATACGCAGGAAATGGTCGGCGGCGGTGGCGTGATCCTGTTGCTGGCGGGCCATATCCCCCTGCTGGTAAATGGATGCCGCCAGGTTATCGATCAGCCCGGCGCGATCCTTGGCATCTGCGGCGGTCAGATTCAGGGTTTTTCCGTAGGCCACTTCGGCATCCACAAATGCCTGTACCTCAAACGAGGCGTGGGCTACCAGCATCCAGCTGGAGCGGCGAATCTCCCGTGCCGCGGCCGGGAATTTCTCCAGTAACAAGCGACCGTTTTCGATGGCAAGGACATAGTCCTTAAGGCCATACAAATCCTCCACGGCACCCAGCATCACCTGCGGCGCTTTGTCGTGTCCGGGGAAGGTGTCGGCGAAGGTCAGAGAGGAGCGGATAATCTCGCGCAACAGGACAGCACGCTGGTCTGCAGTGGCCGCTTTCAGGTGATTTGCCAGGTGTTCTCGATAGGCGTAGACCGCCGCATAACCCGCCCCGCTGGAATCTTTGTGGGCCGGATATTCGTAGGCGGTGCGCTCATACTCCAAGGCAGCGCCGTGGAAATCCCGGTTCTCCAGCATCAGGCCGGCGAGTTGATAGTTAATCTCCGCTGCGCGCTCGGTTTCGCGGAAGGATTGCAGATAGCTGCGATACCAGTGAATCGCCTCACGGTAGTGCTCGGCCTTTTTATCCTTGAACTTTTTATTCTGGTAGGCCGCGTGAAAATGGCTGGCCAGGTCGATCAGGTTCGCCTGCAGAAACTCAACCACCTCTCCGTACTCATTGATATCGAATACGGCCCAGTATTCAGCCTTGAGCCCATAGGTGTTGGCAAAGGATTTCTTGGCATCCAGCACCAGCTTGGGAAAGCCGCCCTTGCTGTAAATTTCGATCACACGAATGGAGAAATCCGCCGAGACTTTGTGTAGCGGATTGCGCTCCACAAAGGCAGTGTAGGATTTTGCCGAGTCCTGATAGCGGCGCTTATCCAGGTAGTACTCACCCAGGTGGCTGTAAACCAGGTATTCATACTGACGCGCCCCCTTGCGGGAGAAATAATCGACAATAGAATCGGGGCCTTCCAGGTAGGAGAAACTCAAGCTCACCACACGGAAAGTATCCTCGATGTGCTTGCGCTCCACCTCATTGGTCTGCTTGTCGAAGTCATACCCCTGGGAGACTTTGTAATCGAGCATGGCGATATAATCGTCCAGCGCCATCTCGTACATATCCTGCTTGAACAGGGACCAGCCGCGCTTGTATAGGGCCAGCTCATAAAAACTGGAAATCACCCCGATACCGATCACCTTACCGTAGGCTCCCTCCGCATCCAGGTATTTCTTGCGGGTAAAGTAGTATTCCCCCAGGCGGAACCAGGATTCATCGATATGACGGGAATCCGGATATTTGGCAACCAACTGTCGCAACACATCCACCGCCTGCTCAATCTCGCCGGCCTCCTCATAAGCTCGGGAGAGCTGGTACATCACTTGGTCATTGCGGTCGTACAGGGGATATTTTTTCAGTAGGTCAAGATACAGATTAATCGCTTCGCGGGCATTGGCCGACATCAGTGCGTCAGTATCCTCTGCAGGAACCGGTAGCGCAGCGTTTTCCGAGGCAATCTCAATGCTGCCGCTGGCACGCGCCGCAAATTCATCGTCCGACTCCGTCTCGCCAGAGGGTTTCACTGCCTTAATTTCAACCTGGGCAACCGGTGCGGCCACTTCCGCGGGTGCATCGAGGGTATTTTCTGCAGACACTTCCGCGGCATTGATGGCAACCACCGCTGCGCTCGTACTTGCCACACCTGGACCACTGGCAATACCGTCAATCGCAGCATCCTCAGCGCGGTGCGCCTGTTGGATTTTCAGATCGGCAATTCGGCGCATCGCCTCGGGCGTGAGACTGGACTCTGGTGTTTCCTGCAGGTAGCGCTGGTAACTGGCCAGGGCCTTCTCAAGACTTCCGTCGATATATTCCTCTTTAATCTCGATTTCGACATCCTGCAGGCTGCCAATAGTCTTGCCACTAGTGACCGCGCAGGCATTGAGCAACAGGGCAATCGCGCAAGCCAGGACGCATCGATACGCAATAGCCGTACTCAGCGGGCTGGTTTTAACCCAGGGCATCAGGCTTCCCCTCCTTCACGCGCTTCCGCTTCCCGTTCAGGGGGATTATCGTCCGGCAGGGGTTCGGGCGGGGACTCGCGGAACTGCTCGATTTTGCGCTGCTCCTCGCGCTGCTCCTGCAATGCGTTGGCGCGGTCATAACTGTCGGCCAGGGCAAATCGCGCTTGGATCTGGTAGCTCTCGAGCTGGGTGCGACGGCGTTCCAGTTCCTGAATCGCCAGGGTCTCCAACATACTGCCCTGGCGCGCCATCAACATTTCGAGACGCTGCTGGATAGTGTGTATCTGCGCACGCAGGCGGGTGATCGATTTGTTGTAGCCGGTATAACTGTGGGTGGCTGCCTGGCGGCTGCGCACATAGGATTGGTAAACCACCTGCAGTTTTTCAATTTCTGTATTGAGTGCCTGCAGATGTTGGTAGGCTTGCGTGAGTCTCTGGTCGTACTCCGTGGAAAGGCGCAAGTCCAAAATGCCCTGGAGGCGCTCCACCCTGCTGCGTGTGACCTGTGTAATGCCCTGCGGACTCTGCGCAATCCGCCGGTGCAATTCCATCAATGTCAGGCGCACCGCCTGCTCATCGGCAGTGGCGAGATATTCCGGGCGACGCGAGACCAACATCTGCTCAATGCGCCCGGCAAATGTATCCCGTTGCTCAATACGCAGTTTGATGCGGGCATCCAGATTGCGGAATTGCCCGTCGAGTTGCGGCAGCAGGGGTTCATAATAAGCCCTGCGGATACGGATAATGTCCTCGAAGGCACTGAGGCTTTTGAGCCACGCTTTATTGCGCTCATAGAGAGCATTCAGGTCGCGGTAATTGCGCAGGAATGCTTGGTAATCATTGGATGCCATCAGGTCGAGAAGATAATGGGTCTCCGGTGCATCCGGCAGGTTGCGCAGCGCCACCACCCAATTCTGCACCTGGGTAGCCTCTTTGCGGCGCAGCGCCTGCAGAAACTTACCCAGGCGAATACTGTTAATCGAGGCGGTCAGGGTATCAATTTCATTGCCGAAAGAATCCAGCGCACGGCCATAGTGAATCGCAGCAGTACTGTGTACATCCAGCTTGCCGTAGGCATAGGGCACAGCGAGCATGGCTTCCTGTACGGATTCGTTGGTCCCCTTGCGATCCTGCAACATTTTCCAGGGCACCAATGCCCGCTCATAGCGACCCGCGCGGGCCTCGACCCAGCCGGCACCGAGCAGGGCGCGGTTGGAAAATGGGCCTTCGAGATTGACGCGGTCAAAATACGGGCGCGCCTGCTGCAATTCGCCGGCTTCCATTAAGTGCGCGCCGAGCAACAGATTGGTTTTGTCATACAGTGCCTGCTCGCCGGGCTCACTGCTGTGCTTTTTGCCCAAGTCAGTGAGTTCCAGCACACCGCGGACTTCCTCACCGGATTTTAACTGGGCGACACCGAGGTTGAACTCGACAAACCCGGCCAGGGACGCTTCCCCTTTCAGGTCCTCAAGCAGCTCAACCGCCTCATCGAAACGCCCAAGCTGCATAAACACCCGCGCACGCAAAAACTGCTCTTGCGCACGTACACGCTCTGGCACCCGCCCTTCAATCATTTCCAGCGCGTGCAGGGCATTAACCGGCTGCTGCTTGTGATAGTGGATCTTGGCCAGGCGATAGGCGGCTTCATTGCGCACCGGTCGGGAAACATTCCCTTTCAGTACCGCTTCAATTGCCCGACCCGCTTCCCGGTGCATGCGATAGGAAAGCTCCAGGTCGCCTACGGAGAACTCCGCCTGCCCCAGATGCGCACTGAATGGGTCCAGCTCGGGCTCATCCAGGCGATGGAACTGGGCCAGTTCGGTATCCAGGGCCACAATCGCATCAAAGTAGTTTTTCTGGTGGGCGTGGAACATGGCCGCACCAAAAAACAGATCGCGCAGCGCCTCACGCTCTTCAGCATTGGCCAAACCGGAGAGGACAGGCAGGGTACACAGGGAGACCGCTAAAACCCGCAGCGTCACCCTGACCGGGCCCGGCAGTGCCGAAAGCAGAGATGTAGGCATGATTACCAGTCCTTGAAGTGAATCTCGGACTCGGTTCCCAAAATACTGATCTCGACAAACTTCGGCCCAACCGCCTTGTCCACCTGGTAAGCGGCATCGGCCCGGTATTCCCTTCCGGAAGGGGTTTTACCGATAAAGCGTACTTGCAAAGGGTGCGCACCCGTCTGGACATTGCCGGTATAAATTTTTTGTACACCGCCTTTTTGCAGGGATTCGATTTCGCGATAGGTATATAGATGGTGCGCAACAATTTCACCGTTCAGCCTGAGCTCTACCGATTCCAATTCAAATGGCTGCTCATCGGCAATGGAGACAAAAAAGGCCACCTGGGAATTTGAGGGGAAAAGCAGTTTCTCTTCCAGTTGTGCCAGGGTTGCGGTCAAATCGATCACATCTTTTTTTACATCCTGGATTTGCTCATCCAGGCCACGGATATCATCGCGGTTGACGTTTTGCGCAGTTGCGATGCCAGTCAATAGCAGAAAGAGTGTGACCTGTAGCATTCTGAACATGTGACCTACCTCTGACCCTATCCATTAACCATGGACATCAACCATGTATCAGCCCTGTCAGGGCCGCATTGAAATGCCTGCAAGCAGGGACCTATCAGTCTGCGACATTGTATTGAATCGGGGCGTGTGGAGATGTGAGGGACGTCAAATCTAGCGAAGCGAATGAGAGCGGCGTGTTTTACACAGCGATGCCGGCTTCAGGGAAAATCATGGGCCGGGCGGGAATTTTTCAGTGGAAAAGGAAATTTGAGGCGGGCCCGCTGTGGCCTGTGACCAGCAGCAGCGAGTCCTGTAGCGCACGTTCAAGCTGGCAACCCGGAAGGACCTGCCCCTCCGGTTGCATTGCCTATTCAATAATAAGCCTGGGACTTGTCGGAATGATCGGTAATATCTTTCACACCGGCCAACTCGGGAATTTTTTCTTTTAGCGTTTTTTCAACGCCCTCCTTAAGCGTCATATCCACCATGCCACAGCCCTGGCAACCACCGCCAAACCTCAGCACCGCAAACATGTCCTCGGTAACCTCCTCCAGACTCACCTGCCCCCCATGGGCCGCCAGGCCGGGATTGATCTCGTTGTAGAGCACATAGTTGATGCGATCCTCGATAGGGCTGTCATCGGTGATCTTGGGCATGCGGGAGTTGGGGGCGCGAATGGTAAGCTGCCCGCCCATTTTGTCCGGGGAATAGTCGACTCGGGCCTCGTCCAGATAGGGGACACTGCGCCCCTCAAAGTAGGCCCTGAAAGCGTTCATTTCCATGACCACATCGTCACCCTCCTCTTCCCCCGGGCGGCAGTAGGCGATGCAGGTTTCGGCATTCGGCGTGCCCGGGCTGGAGACAAACATGCGAATGGCAATACCCTCACATTCCTGCTTGTCCAGCAGCTCTTTCAGGTACGCCTGCGCGGATTCGGTGATGGTCACATTCAAATCTGACATAAGCCTTCTCAAATAACCGAGTTTCTATGTCGGGTATTTTACGCCTCCAAGCGCGCAAGTGAAACCGGTCTGTTGGCGAGGGCGCGCGCGGGCAGCACGCACACCGGCCTCAGACCGGGATAAATCCCAACAGAGTCTCGGCAGCCTCCACAGACGATGCCGGGTTTTGCCCCGTCACCAGCTTGCCATCCACCACCACATAAGGTGCCCAGTCCTCTCCTTTGGAATAGTGACCCCCCTGGTCCCGCAGCATCTCCTCCACCAGAAAGGGCACCACGTCCAGCAACTCCACTGCGGCCTCTTCAGTATTCGAGAAGCCCGTGACACTCTTGCCCGACACCAGCGGGGCACCGCCTTTGCGCAGGGTATGGCGGAACACCGCCGGCCCATGGCACACCGCGCCAATGGGCTTGTCCGCCGCGTGAAAATCCTCGATCAGGGCGATGGACGCCTGGTCTTCCGCCAGGTCCCACAGGGGGCCGTGCCCGCCCGGATAGAAGACCGCATCGAAATCCCGCGCCTGCAGACGCGCCAGTTTCACCGTATTGGCCAGCGCCTGTTGCGCCGCCGGGTCCCGGTGGAAGCGCCGGGTGGCCTCGGTCTGGAAATCCGGCTCGTCACTTTTGGGGTCCAGGGGTGGCTGCCCCCCCTCTGGGGAGGCCAGGGTCACTTCCGCACCGGCGCTCTTAAAGGCGTAATAAGGGGCGGCAAACTCCTCCAGCCAAAAACCGGTTTTTTTACCGGTAGTGCCCAGCTTGTTGTGAGAGGTCAGCACCATCAGAATCTTCATCGCATTCTCCGCATTATTCTGAGTCCCCGGCAGCCCATTGGCCTGCCGGGGCGTAAACACTGTCAGGATAGGTCAGTCGTCTGCACCTACGCGCACCACCAACTTGCCAAAATTTTCGCCCTGTAACAGGCCCATAAACGCCTGCGGGGCCCGTTCCAGGCCCCGCACGATATCCTCGCGATAGCGGATTTTGCCCTCGCCGACCCATTGGCCCAAAGCCTCACTGAATGCACCGAAGCGCGCATACTCGTCGAAGATGATAAAACCCTGGATTTTCAGGCGTTTGATCAGCACGTCGCGCATCAACAGGCCCATCCGATCGGGCCCCGGTGGCAGTGCCGTGGCATTGTACTGGGAGATCAGGCCACACAGCGGGATGCGCGCAAAGTCATTCAGCAGTGGCAACACCCCATCAAACACCTTGCCGCCAACACTTTCGAAATAGATATCGATACCGCTGGGGCAAGCCGCGGCCAGCTGTTCGGTGAAGTCGGCATCGTGGTGATCCAGGCATACATCAAAACCCAATTCCTCCACCGCGTAGCGGCACTTCTCGATGGAACCGGCAACACCGACCACACGACAGCCTTTGATCTTGCCGATCTGCCCGACCACCGAACCCACAGGCCCGGTGGCTGCCGCCACGACCAGGGTTTCATCCGGCCTGGGCTCGCCAATTTCCAGCAGGCCAAAATAGGCCGTGATACCCGGCATACCCAATACACCCAGGGCATAGGAGGGATGATCGGGGTTCACGCCCATATTGACGAGGCCGGTGCCATCAGAAAGCCCATAGTCCTGCCAGCCACTGTAGCTCAGTACCCAATCGCCAACTGCATAGCCCGGCAGGCGGGATTCGACAACACGGCTCACGGTGCCTCCCACCATGGTATCGCCGAGGGCGACAGGCTCCGAATAGGATTCGGCATCGCTCATGCGACCGCGCATATAGGGGTCCAGTGATAAATACACTGTGCGCAACAACACCTGGCCGTCTTGCGGCTGTGGCACGGCAACTTCCTCGATACTGAAATTATCTTCGCCAGGGGGCCCCTCTGGCCGGGAGGCAAGAATCACCCGGCGATTCTTATCACTTGTTTGCATCCTATTCCTCTCCTTTTGTGGCTTTGCAGTCTGAAGCGCCTGGTGTGGTGGCGCACGCGTGGACATTCGGTATGCCCGGCCGGAGGCATCCGCCCCGCCCGTCTCGGTCTGGATTTCCAGGCACGCAAAATAGTATCAGGCCGATGGAACGTCTAGAGGTTTATCGCTATAGGTGCCAAGTCCTCAGGGTTAAATTGCTGGTAGCCGACAGAAAACGGCCAATAATTGTGGCGCAGCGGTCGATGGCAATCACGTCACCACCGGTCCATGGGCTTGCCTGTGCTAAGATTGACGCCTTTCCCGCCCCTGATATCGAGTAAGGACTGGTACATGTTGCAGCCGTTTCGCAGCCGTCGCCTCGGGCAACTGAACACTGCACTGACTGAGCGTATCCTGATACTGGATGGCGCCATGGGGACCATGATCCAAAGGGCAAAGCTGGGGGAATCCGACTACCGGGGCGAGCGCTTCGCCGACTTTCCCCGGGACCTCAAGGGCAACAACGACCTGCTGAGCCTGACCCGCCCCGAACTGATCGAGCAGATCCACCGGGAATACCTGCAGGCGGGCGCCGACATTATTGAAACCAATACATTTAACGCGACCCGGCTATCCCAGTCGGATTACGATATGGCGCACCTGGTGGAGGAACTGAACCGCACCTCCGCCGAAATCGCCCGGCGCGCCGCAGATGCCCTCTCCACCCCGGCGCGGCCCCGCTGGGTAGCCGGGGTGATCGGCCCCACTTCCCGCACCGCCAGTATCTCGCCGGATGTCAATGATCCCAGCGCGCGCAATGTCACTTTCGAGGAACTGGTAGAGAATTACCTGGAAGCCGGACGCGCCCTGATCGAGGGCGGCAGCGACCTGATTCTGATCGAGACCATCTTCGATACCCTCAATGCCAAGGCGGCCATCTTCGCCATGCAGCAGCTGTTCGAGACGCTGGGTTTCGAACTGCCGCTCATGCTCTCGGGCACCATTACCGATGCCTCCGGCCGCACCCTGTCCGGCCAGACCACCGAGGCATTTTACTATTCCATCGCCCATGCCAAACCACTTTCCGTGGGCCTCAACTGTGCCCTGGGCGCCACCGAACTGCGCCCCTATATAGAAGCCTTGTCTGGCGTCTGCGCCACCTATGTCTCCGCCCACCCCAATGCGGGTCTGCCCAACGAATTTGGCGAATACGATGAAACCCCGGAGCAAACTGCCGCAATTGTGGCGGAATTTGCCCGCAGCGGTTTTCTCAATATCCTCGGCGGCTGCTGCGGTACCACCCCCGATCATATCCGCGCTATTGCCGAGGCAGTAACCCATATCGCCCCGCGCCAGCCGCCGCAGATCAAACCGGCCCTGCGCCTGTCCGGCCTTGAGCCTTTTATCGCCGATGAAACCGCGCTGTTCGTCAATGTGGGCGAGCGCTGCAACGTCACGGGTTCCGCCCGCTTCAAACGCCTGATTCTGGAGGAGGACTACGATACCGCCCTGCAGGTCGCTGCCACCCAGGTGGAAGACGGCGCTCAGGTAATCGACTTCAATATGGATGAGGCGATGCTCGATGCACTCGCCGCCATGCGCCGCTTCCTAAACCTCGCCGCCACCGAGCCGGACATCGCCAGAGTGCCGTTTATGGTGGACTCTTCCAAGTGGGCGGTGATCGAAGCGGGCCTGCAATGCATTCAGGGCAAGCCCATCGTGAACTCCATCAGCCTTAAGGAGGGCAAGGAGGAGTTTATCGAGAAAGCACAGTTGTGCCTGCGCTACGGTGCCGCTGTGGTGGTGATGGCTTTTGACGAGGACGGCCAGGCGGATACTTTCGAGCGCAAAATCGAAATCTGTAAACGCAGCTACGACGTGCTCGTGGAGGACGTTGGGTTCGATCCCACGGATATTATTTTCGATCCCAATATTTTTGCCGTCGCCACCGGTATTGAGGAGCACAACAATTACGCGGTGGACTTTATCCAGGCCTGCCGCTGGATTCGCAAAAATCTGCCCGGCGCCCAGATCAGCGGCGGTGTCTCCAATGTCTCCTTCTCCTTTCGCGGCAACAACCCGGTGCGCGAGGCGATCCATTCGGTATTTTTGTTCCACGCCATCAAGGCCGGGCTGAATATGGGTATCGTCAACGCCGGCCAGCTGGCGGTCTATGACGAACTGCCGGAGGAACTGCGGGAAAAGGTCGAGGATGTCATCCTCAACCGCAGCAGTGACGCCACCGAGGCCCTGCTGGATATCGCGGCCAAATACCAGGGCGGGGGCGGCACCACCGCGCGCAAGGAAGACCTGAGCTGGCGCCAGCTGCCGGTGCGAGAGCGCTTGTCGCATGCCCTGGTAAAAGGTATCAACCACTATATCGTAGAAGATACCGAGGAGGCCCGCGCCAACTCCTCCCGTCCATTGGACGTCATCGAAGGCCCGCTCATGGACGGTATGAATATCGTCGGCGACCTGTTTGGCGAGGGTAAGATGTTCCTGCCCCAGGTGGTGAAATCCGCCCGCGTGATGAAACAGGCAGTGGCCTACCTGCAGCCGTATATCGAGGCGGAAAAAACCCAAGACAGCCGTTCCAACGGCCGTATCCTGATGGCTACGGTAAAGGGCGATGTGCACGATATCGGCAAGAATATTGTGGGGGTGGTGCTGGCCTGTAACAATTACGAGGTGATCGATCTGGGCGTAATGGTGCCCGCCGAGACCATCCTGCAGACCGCGCGGGAAAAAGCCTGCGACATCATTGGCCTGTCCGGCCTGATCACCCCCTCCCTGGATGAAATGGTGCACGTGGCAGCCGAAATGGAGCGCCAGGGGTTTGATATGCCCCTGCTGATCGGCGGTGCCACCACCTCCAAGGCACATACCGCTGTCAAAATTGAGCCCCAGTTCAAGCGCAACCAGGTGGTCTATGTGGCCGACGCCTCCCGCGCGGTGGGTGTAGCCAGCAGCCTGATTTCCGCTACGCTGCGCCCACCCTTTGTAGAAAAAATCCGCACCGAATACGAAAAAGTACGCATCCGCACCGCCAACCGCAAACGCAACGACACCCGCCTGACCTATAGGGGGGCGCGCGATGCGGCACCGGAATTTGACTGGCAGAACTACCGCCCCACCAGGCCCAACAAACTGGGCCTCACGGTGATTGACGATTTCCCCCTGGAAGAACTGCTCGACACCCTGGACTGGACGCCCTTTTTTATTTCCTGGGATCTGGCGGGCAAATTTCCGGCAATCCTGAAAGATAAAATCGTTGGTGAAGCCGCCAGTGACCTCTATAAAAATGCACTGCGGTTACTGAAAGAGATGATCGACAACAAGCGCCTGCGCGCCCGCGCCGTGTTCGGGCTCTGGCCCGCCAACAGTATCGGCGACGATATCATCGTCTACAAAGACGAAAGCCGCAGCGAAGAGCTGGCGCGCCTGCATCATATGCGCCAACAGGTGCAAAAACGCGGGGGCGATGGGCTGTGCCGCTCCCTGGCCGACTTTGTCGCCCCACTGGATTCCGGCCAAATGGATTATGTGGGTGGTTTCGCGGTGACTACCGGTATTGGCGCAGACGCGCTGGCGGACAGCTACGCCGCCAAACACGACGATTATAATGCCATTATGGTCAAGGCCCTGGCAGACCGCTTGGCGGAGTCTTTCGCCGAAACCCTGCACCGCCGGGTGCGCAAGGAATACTGGGGCTACGCACCGGACGAGGCGCTCAGCAATGTACAGCTGATCAAGGAGGCCTATCGGGGTATTCGCCCCGCCCCCGGCTACCCGGCCTGCCCGGATCATTCGGAAAAAGCCACCCTGTTCAAATTGCTTCAGGCGGAGCAAAATGCAGGGGTCAGCCTTACCGAGCACTTTGCCATGATGCCTGCGGCGGCGGTGAGCGGCTGGTATTTTGCCCACCCGCAGGCAAAGTACTTTAATGTCGGCAAAATCGGCAGGGACCAGCTGCAAAGCCTGGCAAAACGCAAAGGGGTCAGCGAGCAGGCACTGGAACGCTGGATGCGCCCCAATCTGGAGGAGTGAGCCTATGCAGGAAAACAAGAACAAGAAGACAGAAAAACCCGGCTTTGGTCAAATAATGCTCAGCACCCTGGCTGCCGCCATCGGTGTGCAAAGCAACAAGAACCGCGAGCGGGACTTTCAGAGTGGTAGCATTATGCACTACCTGGTAGCCGGCATCATTTTTACAGCGCTGTTTGTGCTGATCCTGGCTTGGATTGTGAAGGGCGTTCTCAGCAATATGGGCTGAGTGGCGCGGGATAGAGCCCCGCCACCGCCAACCCTTTATGCGAGGTCATTCCTATAGTCCGATCAATACTTCAGAATGGTTTGCCCGGCACCGCTCAGCTCCGGGCCTGAGGGGCTGGCTATCGGGTGGCAACCCAGAAAATACAGGTCACGACGAACACAGCCACCAGTGCCACAGCGGCAAGGGCGTCTACGACGTTGTCATCTTCCGGGGCAGCAACAACTTCATCACTCATCAAATCTCTCCGATCACTCATTATTGTTATTCAACGCAGATGGGCCGTTTGCAACGACCAGCCAAGTAGACCAAATCCCCGCGGGTGGCGCAAGGCGGGCCTGTTGGGCCCTCCTCCTACCTTATAACCGTTGGTTACAGATATAGCGGAAAATATTGTTATTTTTCGTATAAGAGCGCTGGTATGTTATGCGCCATCGGAGGACCGTCCGGGGCCTGCCCCTTTCTCCGCCACCAGCGCACAAAGGCAATGGAATCAAGCTGTAATGTATCGATACGATGATCGGGACCGCGCCATACTCAATGACCGCGTGGCCCAGTTCCGCGGCCAGACACAACGCTACCTCTCCGGCGAGCTGAGTGAGGAGCAATTTCTGGTGCTGCGGCTGCAAAATGGCCTCTATATCCAGCGGCTGGCCCCCATGCTCCGCATCGCCGTGCCCTACGGCCTGCTCAACAGCACCCAGCTGCGCCGTCTCGCCCGCATAAGCCGCGACTACGATAAAGGCTACGCGCACTTCACCACACGCCAGAATCTGCAATTCAACTGGCCGCACCTGGAAGACGTGCCCGATATCCTTGCCGAACTGGCCGAAGTGGAAATGCACGCAGTACAGACCAGCGGCAACTGTATCCGCAACACCACCTCGGACCCCTTCGCGGGCATCGCCCCCGACGAGATCGCCGATCCGCGCCCCTACTGCGAATTGATCCGCCAGTGGTCCAGCTTCCATCCGGAATTCGCCTTCCTGCCGCGCAAATTCAAGATCGCGGTGAGTGGCTCTGAACAGGACCGCGCCGCCATCCGCGTACACGATATCGGCGTGCAGATCAAAAAGCGCGCTGGGGAGGTGGGATTCCAGATACTCGTTGGTGGAGGTCAGGGCCGCACGCCGGTGATTGCCGAAACCATCCGCGACTTCCTCCCGGAAGTGGACCTGCTCTCCTACCTGGAAGCGATTGTTCGTGTTTACAATCGCCTGGGCCGCCGCGACAACAAGTACAAGGCGCGCATCAAAATCCTGGTGAAAGCCCTGGGCACCGAGGAATTTGGCCGCCGGGTGGAAGAGGAATGGCAGCAGATTAAAAACGGCACGGAAAAACTGACCCCGAAAGCACTGCAGTGGGCCAGGTCCTTCTTCACTGCCCGCAATTACAAAACCTTCGACGGCAGCGCCAGCGAGGCCGCCCTGCAACAGCAGGCAGAGGGTGACAGGGCCTTCGCACGCTGGCTGGAGCGCAACACCTATTGCCACCGGGTACCGGGTTACCGGGCCATCAAATTATCCACCAAGCCCACCGGCGTCCCCCCCGGCGATGTGACCGACCGCCAATTGGATGCCATTGCCGATCTCGCTGACGATTTCAGTTTTGGCGAGGCGCGCGTCACCCACGATCAGAACGTGGTGCTCGCCGATGTTGAGCAGGACAAGCTGTACGCACTGTGGCAGCAGGCGCGCAAAGCCGGTTTTGCCACCCCGAATATCGGCACCCTCACCGATATGATCTGCTGCCCCGGCGGCGACTACTGCTCCCTGGCCAATGCCAAATCCATTCCGGTGGCCGAAGCGATCCAGCGCCGCTTTGACGACATGGACTACCTCTACGACCTGGGCGATTTGAACCTGAATATCTCCGGCTGTATGAACGCCTGTGGCCACCACCATGTGGGGCATATCGGCATCCTCGGGGTGGATAAGAAAGGGGAAGAGTTCTACCAGATCCAACTTGGCGGCAGCGCCTCCAATGATGCCAGTCTGGCCAGGGTACTGGGCCCCAGCTTCTCCCGCGCGGAAGTCCCGGCGGTGATCGGCAAGATCCTCGACCTCTATGTACAACAGCGCCGGACCGCAGAGCCCTTTATCGATACCTATAAACGCATTGGTCTGCAGCCCTTTAAGGAGAGCGTTTATGCCAAAGCCGGCTAAACCGGGCCCACAGCCGGGCAACCCCACCGAGCTGATTATCGACGGCGAGATCCGCCCCAACCAGTGGCGCTTGCTGGTGCAAACAACAGCGGGGGAAAGCCCCGATATTCCGGCCCCGGGTGCAGGAAAGGTGATTTTGCCCCTGCGCCAATGGCAGGCCGAGCGCAAAGCGCTCGCCGGCCGCAGCGGGGAAATCGGCGTATGGCTCGATAGCGACGAAGGCGCGGAATTGATTGGCGCTGCGGCGGCCCAATGCCCGCTGATCGCGGTGCATTTTCCCGCTTTCGCCGATGGCCGCGGCTTCACCACAGGCCGCTTATTGCGCGAGCGCTTTGGCTTCAAGGGCGAGTTGCGTGCCGTGGGCGGCTTTATGCGCGACCAGCTCAGCTATCTGCAGCGCTGCGGCTTTAACGCCTACGCTTTCGAAGGCGAAGAGCCCCTCGCCAGCCTGCGAGACTCCCTGCACGACTTCAGCGACAGCTACCAGGCCGGTGTCGACCAACCGCTGCCCCTGTTCCGCCGCCGGCTGTAAACCGATTTTTAGCGCACCCCCTGTGCCAGGATAGTTGCCGCCTCTACTGAAGCGAAAAAAGCAAGACAGGGGGCAACCGGGACATCGACAGCCCGCCCGGTGCTGCGTCATGGTGAAACCGAGACTGGCGCCCGGTGTTTATCGCCACCGGCTTGCCGCAACCCTCTCTTTCTCGAATCAATCGGCGCAGCCTGTCACCCAGGAAACAGTTTTCCCCTAACAGCGGCAGGACAACAGCCTCTTCGGCCCTCTCTTCGGCCCTTATGGGCGCTTGGCTTGTGGCGTCGAGTTGAAATCGTTTGGCTTCAAAACCTTTGTGCCGCTCTAAAAATGGGCGACTTTTATCCTTGAGGGCTATCGTGACAGGCGGTGAAGGGGGCCAATGTAACTTGCACGTTTTTAATAGATCATTGCAGTTTTCTAAACCCAGGCGGATAGAAATATAGGCATCAAAATAATCTTACTGGATTGCATTTCGTTTTCTTTCGTGTCAAGGCGGCGTAGAATCCACAGGCATTAATCGATATTTGGGCTGTGATTGGGCCAGTTTCTGCGAACCAATAACCCAAAAGGCCCAGAAAAATTCGGGCATTTTCTAGCCCATGCATTTTCTCTAAGCACCCTCCCTGCAACAGGAGAACGGTAACGTGACCTAAGCGTAAGTAAAAGGCGCTGACCCAAGGTGATGCAACACCAGGGGCCAACTAACCAAATTGATAACACAGATATCAAAAGTCGAGTAGATCAAAGGAACTCCCCCTTCAACCTCTCACAGAACCGTACGTGAACCTCTCAATTCATACGGCTCTTCGTATTCAGCACATTTTCAATCTTCCCATACTCCAGTGCGCAAATAAGCCACGCATTTGTTGACGCACCTTTCCAATAAAGACCCAACTCTTGAGACAGCTTCGCTTCAGATGTTTAAACTTCTTCCTGGCCCAACGCATCAGCGTTTGATCAAGATACTTCTGAAGTCGATAAACACCATACCTCCGCCCAAAGTGACCGTAGTAGTTCAGCCAACCCTGTATTGCGGGATTCAGTGCTTGTGCCATCTCCGTCAGTGATCGCTCCACCCAGTTAATCACACGCCACTGCCTGACCTTATCCTTGATCCTCTTGAAGGCCTTAGGGCTCATTGAAGGACTAAACGCGGTGAAGGTCTGTCCATGGCGATTCTTTGCTTTTCTGGGACCAAATCGATAACCCAGAAAGTCAAAAAGGAGAATAAAAGGCTGGTGAAGTCATTTTTCCAAGAAGCGACAGTATCCTTTGCAGCTGCCTAAGAAGTAAGCCTTTAAAATATAAAGAATTGATTAAAATGGCGTATCTTCAAAGTTGATTTCGGTGTTCATGCCGATAAATGATCATTAACAGGAAGTAGATACAAATTGATACAGGTTGACAATTAGTGGTACTTCTTTTTAGCAACCTATCTATTATTGTTTTCCTGTCAAAACAATCAAAAGTAAGGGATGAATCACCCCGGATTTCTCGGAGCCTAAATTTCTTGAGAGAATTATCCAATGAGCAAACAACTCGGATACTCCCCCGAAGTATGGGAACGCGCAGTTCGCAGGGTGTTGACCGGCGAGCACGAACATAAATCAGGCTGGGCAGGGTAGCGTTCAGAATTCTGTGTCATCTCTTTATCATTAGCAAAAAAGAGATGACCTATGACCAAACCTACTTTCGATATGGATACTGCTTTCAAGGCGCTGCGTGAGGGCAAAGACCTCAGCGGCAAAGATGGCATCCTGCCCCCCTGATCAAACAGCTTACCGAAGCAGCTATGAGTGCTGAGCTGGAGGAGCACCTCGCCGGCGAGGACAAGCCCAACCTCAACAATGGCCATACATCCAAAACCATGAAAAGCCAGACAGACAACTTCGAGCTGCAGACATCGCGGGACCGAGCCGGCACCTTCGAGCCACAGATCGTCAAGAAGCATCAAACCCAGCTTACCGGCGAGTTAGAGCGCAAGATCATTGCCCGGTTCGCCTTGGGCAACAGTTATCAGGGCATCCGCACACACATTGCCGAAATCTACGGTATGGAACTCGCCAACGGAACCATCAACACCATTACAGACAAGTTGCTGCCTGAACTTCAGGCATGGCGCGAGCGCGATCTGGAGGCGGTTTATCCTATCGTCTGGCTCGACGCTATCCACTACAAAATCAAGGAAAATGGTCGTTATACTAGCAAGGCCATTTACACCATTCTTGGCCTGAACATCGAAGGCAAGACCCCAAGACCGAGATTCAGCACTGTGTCATCCACCAGATTCGCAACTCGATGAAGTACGTGGCCTCGAAGAACCAGAAGGTCTATATGGCCGACCTCAAGTGCGTCTACAAGGCGACAACGCTCAATGCTGCCGAGAACGCCTTGGACGAGTTGGAGGCCAAGTGGGGAGACAAATATCGGGTGGTGATCAAGCCCTGGCGAGCCAAGTGGCCCACCCTGACCTGGGTCGACTGGTTTAACCATCACCGCATTCTCAGGCCGATTGGCGATATGCCCCCATCCGAATACGAAAACCTGTATTATCAACAAGCTGAGTCTACCCAAGCGGTATGACCCAAATCAAATTGCCTCCGGCAAACCTAGGGTGATTTAGGGGAAAACACGATGACAAACTCTCATTGGGTACGCGCTGTATCACTTTCATGCGCCAGTTTAATCAGTTACTCACCTGTAGCAAATGCTCTTGATACTAATCAAGAGCCATTGATTGAAGTACAGAATGTAAATCAAACTCACACCTCGACCACGCCTAGGGAAGTCAGTGATTTTGGAAGTCAGAACGATGACTTTCAAGGTGGGTACTTAAAAGTAGGCTACGGTTACAAATCCGAAGTAGGTCCCTCTGATGATGAAGCCAAAGGTGGTACATTATTCGTGAGTGGTCGATATCAAGTAAAGTGGGGTTTTTTCATTGAAGCTGCTTCTGGCGCAAATAGGCTAGATCAAAGTATAAACGTTGGTTTCAACTTCTACAATACTGAGCAGTGGCAGTTTGACTTAACATCAGTACGTGCTCATGGGCGTAACAAATATGGCTACGGACAACCTGGGTTTCATCAAGAAGAAAAAATAAAAAGCTCAGAAATGCTGGGATTGAGGGCTACGGGGCTGTTTGAAAATCAATTATTGCAGCTTGTGGTTGCGCCATATTCGTTTAATGATGAGTATAATGATGGTGTATATGCGTCCTTATTTGCCTCTAATGCATGGCAAATAAAAAATTGGGAAGTTTACGCTTCTGCTGGGCTCGTATATCGCTCAGAAGAAATTCTGGATTATTATTACTCTACTACAGAGTTGCAAAGTCAATTGGATTTCCCCGATTATCAGGCAGGGGCCGGCATTGATTTTGTTGGGCAGATTGGTGCAAGCTACCCTATCAGTGAAAATCTATTGTTTGAAACTTATTATCGCTACACCAATATATCAAGCAGTATCACGGATAGCCCCATTATGAAACTAATTATTGCATCACCAGAAAGAAAAGAATATATCACTGAATTTGGCGTACTTTTTAGCTATGTATTTTAGTAGGGGAACTCATGAAACTTCTTATTAAAAACATCGCATTGCTGGTCCCTTTTACAATACTTCAAATCTTTGTTATTGCTTGGGTAGTATTTTTTTTGAGCGCCAATTCGTTTGCGCAAGTTGTGAATGATGCCAAGCCGTCGGCAACATTAAAACTCTCGCCCAAGCAGTGTATTGCGCTTCATCATGGTCAAACGTGCTATGTAGATATTGATGTGCAGTGGTCAGCAGGCAAAAAAGGGACGTACTGTCTTTTTTCTAATCAACAAGATTCACACCTGGCGTGCTGGTCAGAAGCGAGGCAAGGTCACTATGCAAAAGAAATTGCTTCAAATACTAATGTGACCTTCTATCTAACGAAAAAAGATGGCAAGCAGCAGGTACGATTGGTAGCTGCTGAATTGGAAATGGCATGGGTATATAAGAAAAACGTCCGATCAAGACTGTCTTGGCGTATGTTTTAACGGTTAATAAAATACTAACTCATCATAAAAGAGATAAGCACATCAGTGACTAACGCCACGTTACAAAGCTCAGGACATATTCTTCTGATTGAAGACGATGTTGACTTAGCCCAATGGATGCAGGACTACCTCGTTGCCAAGGGATACCAAGTAGATATCACAGGCTGTGGTCAGCAAGCGGTCGAACTTATACAAGCGCTTCATCCTGATGTGGTTATTCTCGATGGTATGTTGCCTAACTTGGACGGCGTTGATGTTTGTAAAGCGGTGCGGCCAAACTTTAAGAACGCGATTATTATGGTGACTGCGCGAGATGAAGAAATAGACGAGGTTTTGGGTCTTGAAATGGGCGCCGATGATTATTTGACAAAACCTGTACGAGCACGCGCCTTGCTCACGCGCATTCGCAAGTATATTGCTCGTCAACAAGAGTTAAACCATTATTTAATATCAAATAATGATGAAGGCCCGCTCGTCTTTAATCAACTTTGCATTGATAAGAAAGCCATGAAAGTTATCTTGCAGGACAAAGTGCTAAAAATTTCCTCCAATGAATTTAATCTGTTGTGGTTATTGGCAAGTAAAGCGGGGCAGCTCGTTTCTAGGAGCGAGTTGGTGAGTGAGCTGCGAGGATTTGAATATGATGGTTTTGATCGCTCAATAGATCTTAAAGTATCGCGACTGCGTAAAAAATTAGGTGATTGCCCAAGTGAGCCTCGTCGTATTGTAACGGTTTGGGGTAAAGGTTATCTCTTTGCCAAAGATGCCTGGTAGTGAAGGAGGTATATGCGCACTTTATTGTACTCATTGCTGTTATTTGTTTTTTTAGCTACTGCTGGTCTTGGTTGGCTGTTTGATTATTTGTATGAGCAAAATCATTCTCTGGTAAGAGATGTTGATAAGGCAAAAATGATAGAAGATTTAGGTTATCAATGGTCGAACTCACTGGCTAACTTTCCTTCGCGAGCGCAATATATTGAAAATTGGCAAGCTGCCATTAGCGAAAGGCCATCGGTGCAGGGTGAAACAGAACATCTGCCCTTTGAATTAGGTCTGTTAACAAAGGCCGATTTGCCTATGCCTAACCCGCTTGCACTTCAAATGGAGCAAGGTGAGCCCTTGCTGTTAGAGACAAAAAATAATTTAACATGGTATTTTCCTCTGAGGCAATCGCAAGAAGTATTATTGATAAAAGTGTCAAAATCCTATTTTTCACCTGCAATATCAACACGAGAATATGGCTTTACTATAGGTTTTTATATTGCGCTACTGCTTTTATTTTTCCTCTGGGCGTTTCCTTTAATACGACAATTATTGTCATTGAGGTACGCAACAAAACGTTTTGGTCAGGGTGAGCTGCAGCAACGAATTCCATCCAGAAAATTTTCTTATCTTAAAGAGATTGAGGCGGAATTTAACCAGATGGCACTTCGGATTGAAAGTTTGGTGGATGATGTAAAGTTACTGAGCAGTGCCGTATCACATGATTTACGAACGCCCCTGGCGCGTATTCGTTTTGGACTTGACACACTCGCCGAGGAAAATGATCCGATACTCAGGCAAAAGTATCAAGCAAAAATCAGCGATCATATTGACGATATGACAACCTTGGTTGAAACCTTGTTAACTTATGCCCGCTTAGACCAAATCATGGTGTCCTTACATAGTAATGCTATTGATTTAGTGCCATTGATTTATCAGTGCATTAAGGCGAATAATCAATTTGAAAGCAACATCTCATTTGCGCATGGGTCGCGTGAATTAAAGATTCAAGCTGATGCCTTTTACATTAAAATGATTATAAACAACCTTCTTCAAAATGCACTTACCTATGGAGGTGGGCAGGTACTCATCGAATGTATGAATGAAGGCAATTATTGCAAAATATATGTTCATGATAACGGTAAAGGCATTGATGTTTCGCTGCGAGAAAAAATAGTAAAGCCTTTTGTGCGTGGCCATCAGTATAAAACAAAAATTAGTGGCCATGGCATTGGATTAGCACTTGTCAAGCGCGTATTAGATTGGCATCAAGGACATTTAGTTATTGAAAATTCAACTAAGTTAACCGGTGCTTGCTTTATTGTTCTATTACTCACAGCTTAATCGCACTTACTACCGGGTCAGAAGCAAAGGCTACCCCTCTCCCAGGGCACGCTGTGAATACACCCTTGTACACTTATAATCGGCATCCATGCCTCATACGATCCTGGGAGAGGGGGATTCTTCCCTCCTGCGTTATTAATAAGTCTCCGTTGTAGGTCTTTGCGCAAAGAGATTGAGTGAAAGTGCAATAAGGAGTGACGCACCGAGTATGATTTTGAATGTCTTGTGCATGATTGTATTTCTTTCTCGTGTTCTATCATCTGTATTGACAGCTAAGCCCCAATTGCAATGTGGAATTGCAGATTATCTTACTGCCAATCGGCAGGCTTTTGCTATTACTGATTGGACAGGATCAGCGTAAAAGTATAGTCGTTTAGGCCGCACAGAGAATTCATGATATGATAGAGAAACCGAGAGATTCAAGGATGTTACCTTGCTACGGGAAAAGGGCACTCAATGCCACGAACAATGCACTAGTATGGACAAACTTTACCATTCATAAATTATTTCTTCCTGGTCAATACGATTAACCTATAGCTCTTATACTTTTGGAAATTCTCTGCGTTGCGTTGCTCCGAATATTTGAACTTGGCTTTGTCGATTTTTTTACGCAATAGCCATTTTATTAATCTATAGGTGAGTTTGTGCTTGTGAGAAAGAAAATTGTCGAGGGAGTTCGAGAAGGGTATAAGCCGCTGCACCAACATTTCGTTAACCAGGGTAAGGTTGGGGCTCAAGTTTTTCGTAACATCAATGTTTTCAGTCATTATGTAGCCGTTATCCGTGACGATTTCGTAGAACTGCCTCAGTGAGTGTCCTCCTTTTAAGGGGGATTTGCCCTTTGCATTGTCCTTTTTAAAAAAATCAAAAATGACCACTTTACCTTGGTCAATCAAAATTTTGTCAATCACCGAAAAGGCTTTCTGCATGTTGACGTACTGGTAGCTTTCGCTAAAAAATACTAATGTGTATTTTTCTTGTAGGCGAGTAACGGGCAAGTCTTCCAGTGGGCAAAAAAATACTTTGCCTCTATCGTGGTTAGCGAATGGTGAGACCTTCTTTCTCGCGATGCGAGCCATCCATTCGGAAGGAACCAGGCCGTCAACTCGGTGCCCTTGACTTAGAAGTTTCTGTGTAGTATTTCCTATGCCACAACCGATATCGAGTATTTTTCCCGCAGTCCCTTGAGTTATGATGTGCTTAAGTAGAAATTCCGTATGGTTTTCCTGCGCTCTCTGTAAGTTTTGGAAGGAGGGCTGCTCTCCTATTTCCCAAAAGCCGTAGTGTAAGTCTTCGACTTGAAATAGTTGTTGAGCGGCAACGAGACCGAATTCTTTGCTATCCATAGTTTGTTTCTAAATAAAATTTGTAGACTTATTTACTAGGCAATGCGATCTATAGAGGAACATCAAGCGAGATTCCAAGGAAGTTCTGCCCACTGTTGTTCTCGGTAATCGATGCATTTGAGAAGTGTCGAGCGAAGAGTTTGAGGTTGAAGTCGGAGAATTTTGTTCCAATAGCTAGCCGCTCCCCAAAGGTAAATATGGAGCCAATGCGTGACGATGGTTTTTTGAGATAAGCTCCAAGTGAAAAGCTTATATAGAAATTTTTCTTATCAATAAACAGATACTCCTCTGAGATTCCCATTAACAGTGTGTTAAAATTAGTCTTAGACTCTCCACTGCCTATTCTACAAGCGCTTTCTACGCAGCCCTGTCCGACAAGCCCTCCTAGCTCAAGGTTGAGATAAGTTGGAATATTGAACAGCATGCTGGGCGTCCGATAGGAAACGGAGCTGTAGTACAGGTTTTCAAAATTCGAATGGGCGAGACTGACTCCTGTCTCCACAACGATCTCTCCATTTTTAGCAAGAGTAAACTGCTTAAATCGGGTAGTAGTATCGATATCACTAGCAGCGACAGATGACATTGAAATAAGGGCAAAGAGAACAGAAATTCTTTTCAATCGCACAGGAACAACCTCTGCTTTTCAAGATATAAATTTGAGGCAGAGTCAACTTGGATTGCTGACAAGACCGCACACAGTGGGGATTTCGGGTCCGGAAATTTTCATCTCACGCTCTCCAGTTGTAGTGAAACTAAACTGTATGGGAAAACGGAGTTAAGAGACGTATCAGTTGGTCTTACATTGTATCGCTGTGTATCCAGCAGATGGGCAAGGCAGGGAACTGGCCTATTCTTGAGTGCTTGTTACTGGGCTTCAGTTATTAAGAGAAAGGGCAGAAGATTCTTTCTGGCAGGTTTGCTAAGAGCCTGAATCGATAGCCTTGCTATAGGAGGGAAGAATACCCCCTCTCCCAGGACCGTATGGGGCATGGAGGCCGATTTCGAGCGTACAGGGATGTATTTACAGTGCGTCCTGATGGAGGGGTATTCTTTCCTTATGACCCGGTAGTACGTCAATTCCCGTCCTAAAGAGTTGGGCAGATCCGAAGGCGTAGTCGAGCAACCAGTCGATACGCTGCAATGCCAAATTAAATTCCTGGCGAATCTTTCTCAGCGGGTGGGATTTCGGGGAAAATTCTTCCAGGTGAATAGTAGTGAACAAAGCTTCCTGCGTAATATCTGCACCGCGCATTCATTATCTCATTGTGGGGTATCGACCCGAGCATTGTACCAAAGCCAGCAAATACATGGGTCTATTTCAACAGCCTGCTAATGAGATACTGAATTGACCCATGAATAACAAGTCAGCTTGATTTTTTAGAGTCTAGCGCAACCGTCATACCACGGAGTTTACAGCTCCTACAGAATGGCAGGAGAGCTGTTTGTTTTCGTTACAATAAGCCCGGAATATTGAAGGTTTTCGTTCGAAAGCCGTTGAATAAGAGTACCCATATCTCGGCCGTATCCAGCGATTACAGCCAGCTCATCAGAAATAATTCTTAACGGTAACTCAATTTTACTTTTACCACGGGCTTGCATAGCTACCATAATTAAACCGCTATCTGGGTCGTGGTTTATAGAAAAATACTCAATATGTGCAATTGATCCAGTGGGATCCGAAACTTTATATTCACCAACACTATTGAGCCATGCATCTGGTATTGGTTTCACCTCTAATTGGGTTAACCGCATGATACGGAAGTTATTGATCGCGAGCCAAATCTGTGGCGATTCTTGTCCATTATCAGTAACAATCGTCATATCCCTAAGGTTTAGGAAGAAATTTGGAACAGGTATAAAGCCCAGTAACTTAGGGCTCAAGGAAAATATTCGACCGCCTTTTTGAGATTCGAGATCGAACTTAATTGATCCAATACGATCCAGTTTCATACGCAATTTTCTTTGTTTTGCTTCAATCTCCATCAAGCCCAACTCGGTAGCGTAATATCCTGCGAGTTTTTCTGGTTTAGCAGAATATAAGTGTGGAGTCGAAGTTGACACTTGGCTCGTTTTTGGTAGTGCTCCTGCGCGTGACTCATATGTGGAGATTAGCGCTACATCGGCGATACGGTCGGTAGAGGCACGGCCTTTATCCGAGACCGTGAGTACTACAACACCTAACTCTTCATCAGGCAAAAGAATTATCTCAGAGTGATATTGACCCATATCTCCGCCGTGAGAAACACTTAAAGGTAATCGTGAAGATGCGCTACCTAATGGTACTCCAGGTGGAGAAAGGAAAACGCCCAAACCCATTTGAACATCTCCATGTGTATTAGTGCCATCATTTTGAGCTGAATACATTGCTCTTAAAGTTTTCGCGCTCAAAGTACCTTCCGACTGGTTTAATAATGCTATTAAAAGGCTGCTTAGGTCTATTACACTCGACATTAACCCGCCAGCTGGTAAGTCTCGGACCACTGGATGATCAATACGCTCCATTACTATAAACTGCTCGTGTAATGCCCGCTCCATATTTGGGTTCAAAACAAAAGCAGTGTTCCTCATGCCAACCTTTTCAAGAATATTATGTTTTATATAGTCGGTGTAAGCCATGCCACTAGTGCGCTGCACAATAAGCCCTAAGAGGCTATAGCCTAAATTAGAGTAAATCATGGCTTCGCCAGGTTTGCTAACCAGGTGCAGGGGGTTTATTTGGGCAGGAAAATCTTCTAGCTCTAATGACCAATTGACTAATGTAGGGATTTCATCAATGTTATAGCGATAACCTGCCCAGTGATTGCTGGGAACACCAGAATAATGGGAAAGGAGGTCTCTGACAGTAGGTTGTATTCCAGAGCTATGATAAAAATCCAATTCAGGAATATAAATTGATAGGGCATCATCTAGGTCGAGTTTTCCTCGTTCTGCAAGTTGTTGGATGGCTATAGAAGTGAAGACTTTGGTCACCGAAGCGATGGGCAGAGGAGTATCTGAGTTGAGGTCTGTATCACCTTCCATTGATGCAAGGCCAAAACTTTTCGACCATATAATCCCAGTTTTATCAACTAAAGCTACGCTCACACCTTTTACATTCCCGCTGTCTAACTCCTGGCGGATAGCATCAGTGGTATAGCGAATAACATCCTCTGTTGTAAGTGCCGCGGCATACTCGCTTCGTTTTAATATAGGCGTTGTACAAGCACAGACCCCAAAGAAGATGATAGTGATAAGCCCAGCCAGGCGTGGAAATTTTGAAGCCATTTGTTACTCCCGCAATATAGTTTGATGCCATTTGTCACTGAAAATAGAGCCACAGAGAATCTATCAAGTTTTTGAAATACTAGATTAAACCACTTTGATCTGTCTGCAATGAGTAAGGATTCTTCGCGGTGGATTATAAACTATTGTCTATAGAATCAAAGTCGTCGTCAAGCCGTGAATAATAATAAGGACACGTTACTAAAAATTTCTGTGTTGGTTACAGACAATCAGTTCACCTTCGCAGAATACAGCTATTTGATTTGCCACTTTGATGGTACTTAACTTATGGGTAGGAATGATTGTCGTACAAGAACAGATAATTCATTTTAAAATTTACGTTATGTTATATTCGGTTTTCTTATCAGATTTCGACGTGGGTAAACAACTTCAGGAAACTCGAGTAGAATGCTTCGAATCAAGGGTAAATAGGTGGTTTATAATTCCTATCCCTGTAAGTAATTATCTCAGTAAATGCAAGTAGAGGGCGAACTATATTGCTGCGCTTGCTTGTTATCTGTGAGATAGGCTTTTGGGCTGTGCTCTTGATCGGATTGACCGCCCATTATTTACTTAAGTTGCGACGGACTGGTGCTGCATTGCTTATTTGCGTGCCACTTATAGATCTTGTTTTATTTGTAGCTGTGCTACTTGATTTGGCGCAGGAAGACGTAAAGGCGACCTATGCGCATGGACAGGTAGCGTTTTACAATTACTTTCGACCACAGTACGATTTGTTGGGCAGACAAGTGGTTTGCTTATAGATTCTCCAACGGGTCCCGACCCAAGCAGCTACCTTCTGGAGGTTGTGAGTATATCTTAACAGGCTGTTGAAATCCGGAAGTATTAGTTGGAAACATGTTTCTAACATGCCAAAAAAATCGAGGAAAAGCTGCTTTTTTCTATTTTGATGGATTTTTAATCGGCTTTTGGCTGAATACACGCCCCCTTAACGCTATTTTTGCTGCTTCTCCGTCCATTAAGCGGATCCCCTTTGTAAATTGCTTATTCGGGTTAGATTCCAACCGATAAAGGTGAGGGTAAATACCTCCTTGACCCGCGCTAACCCGCGGACTTTTACTTGGCGAATCAGGCCGATGGTTTTGCCCCAACCGAAACCCTCCTCAATTCGCTTGCGTACCTTCATGCTCGCTTGATACCCGCTGTGCCGAGTGGTGCGCTCGTCAATGGCGGAGCCACCGCGGCGCTTGGTATTTTGGGCCACATGCGGAGTTACATTGGCACCACGACAGGCGGCTACGAATCCCCGAGTGTCGTAACCTTTGTCTGCGCCAACGGTTTTGCGTCGTGAGCCCGGCAGCTCCGTCAGCATCTGCTCGGCTGCTTCCCGCTCAGCGCAGCCATTGGCTTGCGTTACCGCCGCCTGTACGATCAGGCCATTACGGTTTTCCATGGTGGTGTGACCCAAATAGGCCAGCTTGGCTTCAGCACCTTTGGATTTTTTGTACAGTCGAGCCTCTGGATCGGTGCGCGATTCGTGCGTTTCATTGCTGCGCTTTTCCTTGTGGAAGTCCCGCTCGCTGTTGCTGCCACTGCCCTCATCGTCGTCGCTGTCCTGCTTGCGACGAAAACTTTTCTGCGAGGCCCACGCCTTAATCAAGGTGCCATCAACGCTGAAATGCTCTTCCGACAACAGTTGCTTCTGCCTAGCTATCTGCACCACTTCTTCGAACAGGGTGGGAATAATGTCGTGGGCAAGCAGACGGTCACGATTCTTGCTGAAAGTGGAATGATTCCACACCTTGTCATCGATGCTGAGGCCAACGAACCAGCGGAATAATATGTTATAGCGCATCTGTTCCATCAACTGGCGTTCACTACGCACACTGAATAAAACCTGTAGCAATAGGGCTCGCAGTAATCGCTCCTGAGGAATGAACTCCTTGCCGTTCGGTGCATAGGCGCAGTCGAGCAACCAGTCGATACGCTGCAATGCCAAATTAAATTCCTGGCGAATCTTTCTCAGCGGGTGGGATTTCGGGACAAATTCTTCCAGGTGAACCGTGGTGAACAAAGCTTCCTGTGTAATATCTGCACCGCGCATACACTATCTCATTGTGGGGTATCGACCCGAGCATTGTACCAAAGCCAGTAAATACATGGGCCTATTTCAACAGACTGCTAGTTCTCCGTGCCTTCGGCCACGGCGGCAGCCTGTAGTGTTTCCACCTTGCCAGGTATTTGCCAAGAAGTGCCTGCGACGTTGTTGCGCACTTGGTTATCCATGGTGACGAAGGCACCGATCATCTTGTAAGCAAACTGGTCGGGGCTGCTATCCTGATCCAGATCAATGGGGTTTGCGTACCTGTGCGATACGCGCAATATCACCGACATAGATGCCGCTGTTCAGTTCATAAAATTGCTCGCCTTCTCCGGCGTTACTGATACCGCTGGCTTGTATGTATTCAACCCTGTTGCTTCCTTTATTAAGATTTATGAACCCCCTTGTGTGTAATGACCCGGTGCTCGGAATCAACACCGGCAGCATAGCTGATATTGCCCACGCCGACCTTGTACACGGTGCGCAGGCCGGCGCATTCGACCCGCTCGACGGCTTCCCAGTTACCTGAGTGCCCTGCAGGCCGCCTACCTCAATGAGTCCGCCACCCTATTTCGCCGCAAGGATTACCTCAACGGCAGCCACGCCGGTTTTATCCTCTCTGTGAGTGACGCCGCCCAGAAAAAAAGGATATCGACAATATGAGCGAGGCCCTGAAGCAATCCAAAGGCTCCGGCAACTTCCGCAACCTGTTCCTCTACAATCCCAATGGCAAAAAAGGCGGCATCCAGATAACCCCTATCAGCGAGGTCGCGGCCAAGGATGAATTTCTGCACATCAAAGACGCCAGCCGCGACGCCGTGCTCGCGGCACACCGCGTGCCGCCGCAACTGATGGACATCATCCACAAGAACAAAGCCGACTTTGGCGATGTGGAGAAAGCGACCCGGCTGTTTATCGAGAACGAACTCAAACCCCTGCAGGTCCGCTTTGCCGAACTCAACGAATGGATCGGCGAAACCGTGGTGCAGTTCCAGCCCTACCAGATCGACAGTGATAGCGAGCCGCACACTTAGCCCGCCTAAAGCGCTCTCGCCTCTTGGCCGTCCCGCGCGGCCTTTTTGCATGGCTTGGTCTGGGATTATTCCTGGTGGACTAAGAACTTCTCAATCCCTTTCTGGTCATATCTACCAACCTCGCGTTCATTAAGCACTTCTCGATATAGGACTTCGACCGGATCTACTATGGAAATGGTCTGTGATGCCGATGAACTTCAGCTCAACGATTTCTTTGGCCACTACCACCAAGCTGTCGGATACCAGGCGCCTAGTGATTTCCCTGGCTATTGCGCTGGGCTTGCATGCTGTGCTGATTGCTATTCCAGCATCACTGGCTCCGCAGGATCGCGATATGGTGGCAGGCAAACAATTTTCCCTGCAAATTAAGCTGGTAAACCATAAAAAGACTAGGCCGGCGGCCAATAACGGCCTATCGCCCACCCAGCACAACCCCCGGAAGCTCGTGGAACAGAGTAAGCCCAAGCCCAAAGCTGAGCGTCGTAGTACAGAAAGATCCAGCCAACCTGGCGCCGCTCCCCACTCAACTCTTTACGAACCCAGTACGGAGTCTCAGGACGAGCCACCGCCAAAATTCGAAACCTATACGCCGACAGAGACTTGGCCTATGGGGATACCCGCTGATTCCTATGGAGACAAAAGTCGATCCACGGTTTTCAATCCGAAATTAAGAAAGAGACTGGATCTGGAGCGCAATAAAATTCGAAAATTTGAGTCTGCAGACACCGAATATGCGACTACCACTGGTACCGGTAGCCGCTTTGTTCGGCAGGGAGATCGCTGTTGGGATGTCAAGAAAACGAACCCCGATGGCATTGGTAGTGATTCGACCCTATGGTTCGGAAGCAAATGCCCCGGTGTCTCAAGATCCCAGGCTGAAATTGATCAGCTGGCAGAAAAGTATGGAATACCATGAATTCACAGGACGGCTGCAAATTGTAACTTTGACTGTCCTGAAATGGCGCGTGTGAATGGTGGAATCGATGGAAAACTTCTTGTCCAAGACTGACCATGCCCCCCAGCCTGCTGCAGACCCCGCGCCGCCTCGGCGGGGGCTGCGTGGGGATTGATGGGGGCTGACGAACGACACAAAACGACGCACGATCAAGGGTAAGGAGAAAGGGGCCGGGGTGCCGTGAGGGCAAAGACCTCAGCGACAAAGATGGCATCCTGGCTCCTCTGATCAAACAGCTCACCGAAGCAGCCATGAATGCCGAGCTGGAGGAGCACCTCGCCGGCGAGGACAGGCCCAACCGCAAAAATGGCCATACATCCAAGACCATGAAAAGCCCGACGGGCAGCTTCGAGCTGCAGACACCACGGGACCGCGCCGGCACCTTCGAGCCAAAGATCGTCAAGAAGCATCAAACCCAGCTTACCGACGAGCTGGAGCGCAAGATCATCGCCCTGTTCGCCTTGGGCAACAGCTATCAGGACATCCGCACACACATTGCCGAAATCTACGGTATGGAACTCTCCAACGGTACCATCAACACCGTTACTGACAAGCTGCTGCCTGAACTTCAGGCATGGCGTGAGCGCGATCTGGAGGCGGTTTATCCTATCGTCTGGCTTGACGCTATCCACTACAAAATCAAGGAAAATGGCCGTTATACCAGCAAGGCCATTTACACCATTCTTGGCCTGAACATCGAAGGCAAGAAAGAGTTGTTGGGCCTCTACGCCCGGCGCGAAGGCTGATCCAGCGCAGCGGCGCGGTGAGCGGTGCACCGGATTGCACCCGGCAGCACGGAGGGCCGGTACTCCACCGCAGCAATGGTGCCGAGACGGATCAGGTTGGCGAGCAGGCGGTACAGTTCGGTGATCGGGTCCATGGGGGCATGGTGCGGTAGCCGGGCGGCTGCCGCAGTGGGGCAGGTTGGTAGCGGGAGTGATTACAAGCTAGAGCCCCTGTCGCGCATTTTTCTTTGGTACCATAAGGCCAGTAAAAATCCGCTCGACCCTCGCCCGGAGGAGCTACAAAAAGACAAGAAAGGGGCCGCAAACCAGGGTCGGTGTTTGCTTGTGAATGGTCAACAAGAGATTTAATCTCACTCTAGCCCTGCGAATGTGGAAATACCAGCAGAGCCGCGAGTAGCAGCGCCTCCCCCTTTAAGGTATCGACCATACTAGGGCACTGAAGAAAGGCGTTGTATTACAATTTTTCAGGATTAAAATATGATTATCTCTGCTCCCACCGACTATCGTGCCGCTGCCAAAGCGAAATTGCCTCCATTTCTTTTTCATTATATTGATGGCGGTTCTTACTGTGAGCATACATTAAGAAAAAACACGGAAGATCTTGCTGAGCTTGCGCTTAAACAGCGCGTATTAAAGAACATGGAAGAACTAAGCCTTGAAACTGAGCTTTTCGGTGAGAAATTCGCTATGCCAATCGCACTTGCGCCGGTTGGCTTAACAGGCATGTATGCACGCAGAGGTGAGGTACAAGCGGCAAAGGCTGCGGAGAATAAAGACATTCCTTTTACTATGTCTACGGTTTCGGTCTGCCCGATAGAAGAAGTCGCCCCCGCCCTTGAACGTCCAATGTGGTTTCAATTGTACGTTCTTAAAGATCGCGGTTTCATGAAAAATGTGTTAGAGCGTGCGAAAAAAGCCGGCGTTACCACTTTAGTATTTACCGTTGATATGCCTGTACCAGGCACTCGTTACCGCGACATGCACTCGGGTATGAGCGGACCTAATGCGGTTGTACGTCGAGCGTTCCAAGCAATGCTTCATCCTAGCTGGGCATTTGAGGTGGGTTTGCTTGGTAAACCACACGACCTGGGTAATATCTCTACATATCGTGGTGAACCTAACAGGTTAGAAGATTACATAGGATGGATTGAAGATAACTTCGATCCTTCAATTTCCTGGAAGGACTTAGAGTGGATTCGTGAATTTTGGAATGGCCCGATGATAATTAAAGGCATTCTGGATAAGCAGGATGCCAAAGATGCGGTCTCTTTTGGCGCAGACGGTATTGTGGTATCTAATCATGGTGGTCGTCAGCTCGACGGCGTTCTCTCCACAGTAAAGGCGTTTCCCAGTATCGCTGACACAGTTAAAGGCGAACTTAAACTCTTTGTCGACTCCGGAATCAGGACCGGTCTAGACGTGGTTCGCATGCTTGCACTGGGCGCGGATTGTACTCTGCTAGGGCGCTCTTATATCTACGCATTGGCTGCACAGGGTCAAATTGGCGTTGAAAAAATTCTCGACTTATACGAAAACGAGATGCGTGTCGCAATGACCTTGATGGGAGCTAAAAACATTAGAGACTTGAACCAAGATTCACTGGTTGAGTTTCAGTAATTTCTAAAGCTATTAGGTTCTCCTTCAAAGGACTTTCACCGCATTCTTTCATGCCCATGCTGGGCCTACACAGGAAACGGCAATTCGTCTCTATGGAGCCGGACGTCAACATTGAACGAGCGGCCTAAGATGATGAATAACCTTGATCTGCGGCTAGGCGGGCAGCATCCAATTTGGATTCCAAGGAGAAGGAACGACGTTGTCTACACATTGAATACCTCAGTTTCAGTATTAGAAGTCTTCCCCCTGGCAGGTGGCCGTAACTCGCACCACCTTGTCGATCAGTCAACTGCCATTCTTTCTGCGGATACGTACTCGGATATCCGCTTTTTTGGTAATCGTCAGTTTATACGACAGCATTTTTGCGGTCACTCCGGCCGTGCGCGTGCCGTTGATGGTGTACGCCGTGGCCAGGTCCGCCGAGCCGTGGATAATTTCACTGGAAGCGGAATCAAAGCGTACCTCGAAACCATCCCCCACGGTGCTGCTGGCGGGCTCCACAAAATAGGCACCACCGCGCGTAGTACTATTGCGGTAAACCCCCACATAAGCGTGCACAGTGGATGACGACACATCGACGTTAGAGTGATCTTTGATCGCCGCAGGGTTCAGCCTGTAGTTGGTAAAGGCGATGGTGATTTTACGGTGGTGAGGGTTCTGCCGGTGTTGTCTGTAATCACACACCGGTATACGGATGACGTGGAGACACCGGCAGCGACTCGCTGGAACGTGGTGCTTGCGCTGCCCTGGTTCACCACCGTCAATACCGTGCCGCTGACCCGTGTCCAAGTGTAGGTGTACGGTGCTTCGCCGCCGCTAACACCGGCGGGGAAAATGTCGCTGGTGAGGGTGGTATTGCCGGTGCCAGTGGCGTGTTTGCTGGAACTGGTGCGGGACAGGGTGGCATCGCAGATGGGCGTGTAGTAACTGGTCGTGCCCCTGGCGGCCCACAGGGTGTTCAGGTCGGCAGCGCTGGCGAGCTGCAGCGCGGCGGCGCTGCCGTAGGACAACGACGCATACCGCTGGTTCAGGTCCTGGCCATCGCTAGTCTGGTAGCCGGTGGCCGCCAGTTTGCTGCCCTCCACATAAAGATCAAATACCGTATTCAGGTCGGCGCCGCTACTGTTCTGATAACCGCAGGCCATGCTGCACTAATCTCCGTCGGGTCTGGGTGGATTTTCGTCCAGGGTATCCGCATTGAGGCCCTTGTCGGGGCCCTGATCTTGGGTGGCGGCGTTGCCGAGGCCCAGGTGCTCTCGTGCAGCATTAGCGGTTTCCTGGGCCAACAGGGTTTTGCAAAAATCTGTGTGGGCGCCCTCGCCAAAGCAACTACCCAGCGCGGCTTTGCGGCCTTTGGGTGTAGAGGCAATGCTCCGCTCGGTGCCGGCGATCCCCTCTTCCTCTGTGGCGAGCGCCACCACGCCGGGGGTGTCGGTGGTGGCCGGCGGGTTAATCCAGCTAGTGTCGCCGAAGCTGAGCGCGGTGCCGTCCAGGTCGGTAAAACAGATATCCGTTGCCAGCAACAGGGTGGCCTGGGTGGATTTTTCCAGAATCACACCGCTTTGGCCGTAGAGTGCAAACAGGATACTGTCTTCCAGGTAAAGACCGAAGCCGAGCAGGGTGTAGGTATCCGGGCCGTCGTCCTGAATGGTGATGTGCAGGGCGGCCACCTCCAGAATTGTATAGGCGGGGTCCGCCTCCGTCAGAGCGTCGAAGGTGGGATCGCGGCCCTGCAGATCGGACAGTATGGCGCTGAAGATGAACTCGAAATCGAGTGCTTCCACAATGGCCGGCTCAGGGAATCGGGAGAGATCGACAGCGGTAAAGGTAGGTTATTGTCAATTCTGGTGTTCAACAAGCCTGATCAAGCAGCGCTCTGGTCGGCTGTTGTGTATTAGTTCAGACCAAATCTGACACATCTCCTTGAAAAGAAGGGGTTTACCGGTTTTGATGAAGGTGACAAAACCTGA
>NZ_CANLDD010000026.1 GCF_947489355.1 uncultured Microbulbifer sp.
GTTCGTGAACTGAACCTGACCTGACAGACCACCGTCAGAAAAACCGGTAACTGTCAGATCAAGTCTGAACTACTACAGATTACTCACTCAAACTTTTACTCACCACTTCATATATATCTCCTGACAGGTTTCCAGAGTCCATGATCTTCTTTAACGCAATTTTCATTTTAGGGGCAAGATCACCTGTGTATCTCTTCCAGCGGGTAAGGGGAATCACTTGTTGCGCTGCAATCTGTGGATTCAACTTATCCAGAGCTATTACCTGCTCAGCAAGAAATTCAAACCCACTGCCATCACTCTTGTGGAATTGGCTGAAATTTCCTTTCGCGAAGCCACCAATCACTGCCCTGACCCGATTGGGGTTTTTCAAATCAAACGCCGGATGTTGAATGAGTTTTTCAACGGTTTTCAGACTTCCCCTGCGGCAACTCCTGCTCTGCTGGCCAAGCCAGAGTTCGACAACCTGGGCATCCTCTTTCCAACGCCGATAAAATTGCTCGATCGCCGCATTCGCCTGCCTATCACCGGCATGGTTAATCAAGGCACTTAAGGCGGCAGCCGTGTCAGTCATATTGCTCGCTATATCAAACTGCGCTTGCGCCAAAGCCAGTGCATCGGCTGTTTCTGTGACACAGAGATATAAAAGACAGGTATTCTTTAGTTTTCTCTCGGCAATGTCTTTCGCATTGATACTGTAGGGTTTTCGCACATTCAACGCATTATACCGTGCACGCAATTCGCCAGAAAGTGCTTCTGCCAGCGTTTGTAGGGCAAATTTTCGCGCGGCCACTATCGCCTCCGCATCAATGCATGCCGACTCCTCAGCAATAGACTGTTCACTCGGTAACTGTAATATCTCCGCAACCAATGCCGGGTCGAGGTCTCGATTCAGTAGCACACGTTTGTAGGCTTTTATCAATCCAGGCTGAAGCTGCAGCGCCCCACCTTTACGGTACGCCTGCTGAAGATCAGACAGTGCCATAAATGCCAGCCGCTGGGAAGCATTCCACCGGTTGAAGGTATCGGTGTCTTTTGACATCAAAAACAGTAACTGTTCAACACTGTAAGGGTAGTCAATTTTTACAGGAGCTGAAAAACCGCGTAACAGGGATGGCAGGGGCTTATTTTCAAACCCAGTAAATTCAAACGACTGCTCACTTTCTGTAACTTCCAATACACATTGGGTTGAACCAGTGCCATCTAGAATCAGGTCATTTCCACCTTTGTCCAATAACCCCAGCTTCAGGGGAATATGGAACGGGTGTTTTTCTTTCTGGCCGGGAGTTGGCGGACACGATTGACGAACAGTTAATCTATAGGTGCCGCGCGTTTCATCAAAATAGTCAGTTACATTGAGTTGTGGCGTGCCCGCCTGGCTGTACCAGCGCCGGAACTGAACCAGTTTAACCTGGTTGGCATCCTCCATCGCTGTTACAAAATCTTCACATGTGACTGCGCAGCCGTCGTGGCGCTCAAAGTAGAGATCACTCCCCTTGCGAAATCCTTCCGGACCTAACAGGGTGTGTATCATGCGCACCACCTCAGACCCTTTTTCGTATACGGTGAGGGTATAGAAATTTGAAATCTCCATAAAGGAATCCGGTCGGACAGGGTGCGCCATGGGTCCCGCATCCTCTGCAAACTGATTGATGCGCAATAGAGATACATCCTCTATACGTTTAACGGCTCGCGAGTTCAAGTCCGCAGAAAATTCAGCGTCGCGAAAGACTGTAAATCCCTCTTTTAGACTTAATTGAAACCAATCTCGAAGGGTAACCCGGTTACCGGACCAGTTATGAAAATACTCATGGCCAATGATCGATTCAATTCTTTGGAAACCTGCATCTGTTGCGGTCTCTGGACTTGCCAGAACGCAAGCCGAATTGAATATATTCAGCCCTTTATTTTCCATGGCCCCCATGTTGAAGTGATCAACCGCTACAATCATAAAAGCATCGAGATCATATTCTCTACCATAAACTTCCTCATCCCAGCGCATAGCGTTTTTTAGGGACCGTAAAGCGTGGTCGCATTTATAGATATTTTTTTCTTCCGTAAATATCTGTAACTTTACCTTTCTACCACTGGTAGTGGTAAAATAGTCATCCAAATACTTTAGATCTCCTGCTACCAGAGCAAAAAGATACGCAGGCTTGGCAAAAGGATCTTCCCAGGTTACATATTGACGTCCATCTTTACAAAGCCCCCGGTTAACCTCATTGCCATTAGAGAGTAGTACCGGATAATTTTTTGGCGCGACTATGGTAGTGGTAAATTTAGACATAATATCCGGCCTGTCGGGATAGAAAGTGATTTTTCTAAATCCTTCGGCCTCACACTGAGTGCAGTACATTCCATTGGAAAGATACAATCCCTCCAAGGAAGTATTACCCTCGGGATTGATGCGGTTTTGAATTTCCAAGTGAAATTCAGGCTTATCCACGGATATCGAAATTCCTTGCGGTATCTCCTCATAATCCTCTGATGAAAGCGGCATACTATCGATAGCGATGGACAATAGCTCCAGATCCACACCATCCAGAAGTAACGGGGGCAGACCCACCCCCGCCGCAGGATTTCGCCGAATCTTCAGCTGCGATTTGACCAGGGTTGCCTTTGGCTTCAACTCAAACTGCAAATGGGTATTGTCCACCAAGTAGTCTGGTATGCGGTAATCCTTGAGATAGATGGTATTTGGCTTGGCATCTGGCATTGTCAGGAATATCCTCAGTAAAAGTCGTTCACGCTGAAGGGGCATAAGGTATCACTACAAACAGAAACAACAAGTGGAAAAACCCTTATTACTCCGGCAACCAAACTTGCAGGGATAATTGTATCTTCTTGGTTTTGCACCCAGGTAAATAGTGTCGTTCGGAACCACTAACCGGGATAGAACGCCACTTTGGAGCGGTTGAACAGCGTTTGTCAGTACCGAGGCTTGAGGCTAGCATTTCACAACATTCTTCACTCCCAACAAAAGATGCCAAGTCAGCCATTTCCAACCGGCGCCATCCTGTTGTTTACAAAGGGGCATGCGCTTATGGGTAACAAGCTAATCGCTTTGCTACTTTTAATCGGTATTCTGATTTTTATTGGAACACCTGCCTCAGAGTCACGGCCTATCCAGCATAAAGAGTTTTACCTAGATACGTTTTACAGGACGTTTATCCTGCGCCATGAACGTCACTATCGGAAAAACAATAAAATAATATGTATCAATAGCGATTGACTATCATTAGATTGTTAACTCGGCGCAGAGAATAAAAAATGCAGTTTTTGGGTGACAACTTTCAAATTGAAGGCTATGCCATCAGCACTCTGAGGAATACCTCTAAGGTGCCCTCTTTGTATTTATTGTGTCAGGTATGTGAACTGGAGAGCAGGGGTAAGATGCTAAAAATGGCCACAAACCCCGTGGACAAAAATGTGCGCAGCGTGTCCTGACTGATAATTCGCCCTCCAAAGGGAAGTGGCTTACCCCAAGGAAGGAGAAACTAAGAGTACCGGTTAGCAACAACCAGCGTATTTGATATGATCAGCTAAAGTCACGTAGGGTTTCCCTTCAACCCGACTCAACCACGGAGTGACACGAGAGAGGGAAATACAAGCTGTTTCATAGAGCTTCTCCAATGTTTAGAGGTCAAACATCAAAAAGACCCTGAATTACTTATTGGGTTGCCGGGTTGCAAATACACAAGCAATAATACAGCCTTATCATTTCATCCAATGTCGAGAGGTTTAATGTGCGCAAATCACGTATTTTCTTTGCTGTGTTGACATTGGTTTTGATTGCTTTTTCCATTTTCAGTTGGTGTAACAGGGAACAGGTCGTATCGCAACTGATCAATCTATTTTACGGAAAGACTGTTATCCAGAATATCTCCAGTTTGGAATTGGGTTTGAGTGAAATTTCTGTTAATCAGATTCGATTGCAACCTGGCAGGGGTGATACTGTTATCCTAGACAGGGTAACCATTAGCCATCCTTTTCATATTATTTTTAGCCACAATACTGATAAGAGAGTAGATATTTCAATAGGAAAACTGACTCAACATATGGGGAATCGAACAGGGCCGACCAATGCATTGAACACTGCAGAGGAAACGCGTGGTTATCCAGCAATCTATCTAAGCAGAATCATTCAATATATTATCCGCTATATGCCGGATAAAGTTAATATCAACCAGATAGCAATCGATAAGATTGGTTTCATGGGCTCCCTGGAAATCACGCGTCAACATAGCCGTATAACCGTAAAACTGCCATACAAGCTCTCTCAAAAGGAAGAATACAGTTTATCCTTACAAGCAGATGTTGCCCTCGAAAAAATTAAATTAAACGTAAACCTAGACTCCAATAAGATAAATGCTATTTCTTATACCGATATAACTATTTTAAAAAAAGAACATGGTGGATGGATTTTTGATTCAAATATGTTTTTAAATTTGGATAGCATCTCGCCAGTTATAAACACTACCGTAACTTCAATAGTTGGACTTTCACCAGAAATCCATACACGCGGGACTATTACTATCCGTACCACATCCGATATACCCGATAATATCACTGCAATTTCTGGCTATCGAAATATCAGTTTGGAATTTGAGAGTGAGAATCTGAAAGCAGATTTTCACAGTAAACTACTCGATACAATGCTAGAAGCCAAGCTGTCGATTACGACACCTGTTGAGCTCAAATTTAGTGCATTAGATCCGTTAATTCCTGAGTACATCACTGGGTCCGGCAGCTTAAATCTGTTCCCAACGGGAAATCTCTCAGAGCAGAATTTTCTTTTGGACTTTGAATTCGAACCCCCTCTCCAGACAAATATTCCCGATGTACTTGTCAACGGATCGGTTAATTTTTCCTCTGATAAAATATTAACCAACTCTCCTCTCTGGAAAAGAGCTCCAACACTTGCATCACTTAAAAATCAGAATGGAAGGTTAAACTTTTATGGAGAGATCAACTTACAACCCCTGGATCAACTATCTTCTGCAGAAAAAAATGTGCTTGACCGGTTCACTCTGACCTTATCACCTGAAAGCCAAGTGTCTTTTATAGTCCCTATGCAAAATTTTACAGAGGGCTCCCCATTACAACCATTTGGCTTTGACAAAAGTCGGGTACAAGTGGAAATAGAGGACAGCCTTACAATCACGGGAGTAGCCTCTCAGTCCAACCAGATTAACCTGGCGGTCGATGGCGGAACCGTTTCTATAGGAATGAAGGGAGAGAAAAGCAACAGTTCAATCCAGAGCCATTTTCGGAAAATCCAATGCAAGATTACTGACAGTGCCGAGTGTGCTTTTGAGATAGAAGCTGAGATTCCAGAAATTGTCAATCCCACTTCCGGGATCTCTATTATACAGTTGTTTTCAGCGGCTAAAGTACATGTCAAAAAAATCGGCGATAAGCATAGATTGCAAGTCAAGCAGTTCAAACTTACTGCAAAAGAGATAAAAGATAGAAGCCTGCATCTGAAGAACTCCGAACTCTTTGCCCCAGATATAAACTGTGTCTTTCATAGGCAAAAATCCAGCTGTAACAGCACAGAGTGGAACAGTAACCTCACAGCAATTTTCGATGAGTCTCCCTCACTCTCAGGCGATGTCAATTTCAGTAATCTCAAGCTACAGATCGATGACGGAAAGACCGATTTTAGCAGCACATATAACAGTAAAAACCTGCATCTGACCACTCTGGAAAAATACGCTGTTGATGCCAGTCTATCTGGGTTTGTTTCTCTCACCGACAATGTGCTAGAGGGAAAAGGAAACCTGGTTTCCGGCTCATTGATAATCAATTCTCATTTACAGCATAACCTGAAACAAACAAAAGGCAGCATTCTCTTTTCCCTGCCGCCAGTCGATTTCAGCCCCATGCACCCCCTAAGCCAAACGGTTAAGGGACTCCCTATTGATGTGATTTCAGGGCAAATATCAGCCAATGGAACACTCTCCTGGCCCCAGCAACAAGACAGTGCCATCCAGTTGAGTTTGTCTGATATAGCCACTGTTTATGCAGACAGTTTTGCAACAGGCATTCACGGACAGTTGTTGCTTAAGGAAGATAATGGACAGTGGATCACAGCGGGACCACAAACACTGTCAGTAGAATCCATTGACGCGGGCATGCCCCTGGAAAAAATCCACTTCTCCCTTGTGTTAGACAGGGAAAAAGACCTGGTCCTGAGAAATTTCACTGCAGAGTTTCTCGACGGGGAGATGACTTCGAAAGCGCTGACATGGAACCTGTCTCATAAGAAGCGACAGAGCAAACTGTACGTGCAGGATATATCCCTGGAGCAACTGGCCCGCATAACAGAATCAAAACACTTTGAGGCTAAAGGGCGCCTCAATCTCACCATTCCCATCGTCACGGGTGCCGATGGGATCACTGTGGAAAATGGACAGATAAGGGCGCTCGCGCCCGGTGGCCAACTGCGCTACTACGGTGCCTTTTCTGCACAGATGCTGGCAGATAACCCGCAACTGATACTGGTTTCCAACGCCTTGGAGGATTATCTCTACCGCACGCTCGAAGGCAATATGGAGTACTCTCCCAAGGGAGACCTTCAGTTGAAACTTAAGCTTGTGGGGCGCAGTGACTCTGTGGATACTGACAGGGACCTGATTATCAATCTCAACCTTGAGAACAATATTCCAGCCATGTTGCACTCCCTCCAATCCAGCCGGGACATGGCAGAGGCGCTGAAAAAGCAGCTGGACCAATAGGCCGCTGATAAAGTAGGCTCTGCTGAGCTGGATTGAGCCCTGGGCGCAAGCCCCGGCCAGTTCAGAACCGGTTAAGATTGGGTCAGTACCATGGGGAGATATGGCCGCGCTTCCGACCCGATTGCCGAACCTGGCCGATCAGTTGCGGCAATCGCTGATGATGCCGCAAGTTAAAAGGTGCCCGACCGGCATTGCGAGGAATGTGAGATGAGAGCCAGACGACTGATTTCCGTGGGGTTGCTATACGCTATGGTTGTTACAGGGTGCACGCCAACCGTCGCTGTGAAGGCCCCCACCGAACCGATTACTGTCAATCTAAACATAAAGATTGAGCACGAAATCCGGGTCAAAGTGGACCGGGATCTCGATACTTTGTTCGAAGGTAAGGATGGCATTTTCTGAGGAGGAAAACATGAATATGCTGAAAAAAACCCTGCTGCTTTTGGGTATCCTAGTCACACTGCCGGCCTTGGCGATTTCTCTGGATGAAGCCAAGGGCCAGGGGCTGATCGGTGAGGCAAACAGCGGCTACATCGCAATCGTAGAGACCAGCTCTCCTGAACTGGTAAAACTTGTGAAACAAGTCAATACAAAGCGCAAGTCCGCCTATGCCCAGATTGCCAAGCGCAACAACATCGATATCGCCCAGGTGGCAGCACGCGCGGCAGAGAAACTGGAACAGCGTCTCTCACCGGGCGAGTTTTACCAGGATAACCTCGGGCGCTGGGTACAGAAGTAGATAAAATCAAGCCCGCTGTATTCACCCAAAACCCCACGAAGGCACCGTCTTCGCTGGGTGCTTACCTTGAGGGCCAGGTTTACAGGTTTCCGAACAGGGATTGTCCATCCAATCCTTGCTTTTCCATCACTTCGCGCAAGCGTTTGAGTGCATCGACCTGGATCTGGCGAACCCGCTCCCGGGTGAGCCCGATTTCCCGCCCAACCTCTTCGAGGGTACTGGCTTCAAAACCACGCAGCCCGAATCGACGTGAAACCACTTCACACTGTTTTTCGGGTAGCTCCCCAAGCCAGCGGTTGATGCTTTCAAAAAGGTCATTGTCCTGCAACAATTCCGCCGGATCAGACTCCTGCTGGTCGGGAATGGTATCCACCAGGGTCTTTTCAGAAGAGGGCCCTATCGGCGTATCCACGGAGGTAACCCGCTCGTTGAGCCCCAGCATCCGCTCGACATCCTCTACCGGCTTCTCCAGCAGATTGGCAATCTCTTCTGCAGACGGTTCGTGATCCAGTTTCTGTGCCAGCTCGCGGGAGGCCCGCAGATAAACATTTAATTCCTTGACCACATGAATGGGTAGGCGGATAGTCCGAGTCTGATTCATGATCGCGCGTTCTATCGTTTGCCGTATCCACCAGGTAGCATACGTGGAAAAGCGGAAACCACGTTCCGGATCAAACTTTTCTACAGCGCGGATTAACCCCAGGTTGCCCTCTTCAATCAAGTCCAGCAGAGCCAAGCCACGGCTGACATATCGGCGTGCAATCTTTACCACAAGGCGCAGATTGCTTTCAATCATCCGCTTTCTGGCCGCGGCATCTCCGCGCAACGCTTTGCGTGCGTAATAGACTTCCTCTTCAGCAGTCAATAAGGGGGAGAAGCCTATTTCATCGAGGTAGAGCTGGGTCGCATCCAGGTTTTTTTGCAAATGACCATCGCCATTCAGCCTGCGAACCCGGCTCTTTTCCGAGGGAGACGCGATGGAGTTATTTTTTGCCGCTTTTTTCCGCGTACGGCCTGTATCTATCCCTTTATCCCGATCCAGTTGCTGTCCATCATTTTTTACAACCAACTCTGGAGGAAAGTCTTCTGCCTGGCCAGCCATTGATTGGTCTTGCCGCTGTGCTTCCATTTCCCCTGCTCCTTGTACTTTGCCAATATCAGCCGCCAAACACACTTTAGAGACTGTTCAGGTGACAACCAGTCGCTTTGGGCATGTGGCGACAGCCACTGAATCAGCTGACCTTGCGGTCGTCACGATTACAGTGACTACCTCAAGTGGTATCAATAAAAAGTCCATTTTTATTACAGGGCCGCAGAACATCCGTCCGGCTTACGGCAAATAGGCAAGAGGGTCTACTGGCTGACCGTTTCTGCGAATTTCAAAGTGGAGCTTGTTGCGGTCGGTACCACTCGAACCCAATTCCGCTATCCGTTGTCCCGCTTTGACTTTGCTGCCCTCTCTCACCAGCAACCGGTGGTTGTGGGCATAAGCACTCAGATACTCATCACTGTGCTTCACGATCAGCAGCTTTCCATAACCTCTCAATGCACTTCCCGCGTAGATAACGGTGCCATCGGCCGCTGCCAGTACAGATTCTCCCTTTTCTCCGGCGATATCAACTCCCTTGCGCAGGGAGTCTCCGGAACGGAATTGGTTGATCACTTTTCCACGTGCGGGCCAACGCCAGTGAATTGAGCCCGTCCGCCGGGTCTGGCCCGAATGGCGCTTGGTACTTCGCGTTAAAGATTTTTTACTGGATGCAGAAACAGTCTTCTTTGCAGCCACCTTGCTGCTCGGCGTTTTATTAGCCTTTTCACGCGCCCCCGAAGCTGTGCTGACAGGGGCTTTTCCGCGCAGCTTCAGGCGCTGACCCGGGTAGATATAATAGGGGGATGTTATGCCGTTGAGTGCGGCCAGTTGCCGGAAATCCTTGCCGTAGCGCCAGGCGATCGAATACAGCGTATCTCCCCGGCTCACAGTGTGATAGTTCAACCGAATGTCGGGGGGCTGTTTCAGGGCACTGCTGGGAGCCCTGTGGGTACTACAGGAAAACAGGCTCAAAAGTAGCACGCCAGTGCCTAATATCTTTAACAACCTAAACAAAAAATGACCAGGTCCCAAACTATTGCCCCGCCAAAAACGGGGTTCAGGATGTTGTAAAAAATGACATTCCATTATTCTCTTTTTAAATCAGACCGCGGCATTTATGGAAAAAGCGTCTAAAGAAAAGCAGCAAAAATCCCGGAAAAAGCCACCTAAAAAGCTGCCATACCGAGATTTTCCAGATCTTATTGCGGTGTGGCACAAGATTTCCCCCTATGAGCTGCGCCAAAAAAGTCCACTGCAAGTACCAACAGGATAGCGGCAAGAGCCGAGATAACAGCCGCACCAAAGTGGGCCTCTTCGCCACTTTGCACAACAAAGTGTCCCGGAGAGATATTCGTCTGAAGAGGGGCCAGCTTACTGGACGTCACAATTTCCCCGCCCACAGGCAACTTCCAGGGCCAGAGTATTTTCAAGCTGCCCAGCAATATCCCGGCCAGAAAAGCCAGTGTTCTGGCGACATACTGGTGTATCAGCCACGAGAGCAGACGACTGAACAAGATCAAACCCACTGCAGCGCCAGCGGCAAAGCAAAATAAGTTGATGATCTGCAGTTCGTGCACTGCGGTGAGCACCTTGGGATAGATCCCAATCAACAAGAGAATGAAAGCTCCGGAAATACCCGGCAACACCATGGCGCAAATAGCCAGAGCACCGGAAAAAAACAGAGTCAGCGGGGTTGCGGGGACATCACCGGGACGCAGTTCACTCACTGTAACCGCCAGAATCGTCCCCAGCAGTAGAAAGACAAAGACCGATAGGGACCATCTGGGAATCTTGCGTAAAACGGGCACAGAGGATGCCAGTACTAGACCGAAAAAAAAGGACCAGACCACAATGGGATAGTCGTTGAGCAGATCACTGATCAGGCGCGCAAGGCTAAAAATACTGATCAATACGCCAACAAACAGGGATAGCAAAAAGCTGCCATTGATGTATTTCCATAGCGCCACTACCCCTTCATACTTCAACAGGGTAATGCAACGCGGGCCTATTTGGCTCAAAGAGTCCAGCAACTCCCGGTAAATACCGGTGATAAAAGCGATGGTACCGCCGGAAACACCGGGGACAACATCCGCCGCGCCCATTGCCATTCCACGCAGTAGCACTGCGGGATAACGACTTTTAAAGATTTCAACCAACTTCATCGAACAACACCACTGAGGAGTGGCACAAAACGCACCGCCTCCAGTTTTTCTACATCGAACAAATCACTGTCCTGGCGACGGATCAGCAGGGTCAAATACTGCTGCTCAGACCCTACCGGGATAACCATCACACCATTGGGCGCTAACTGCCGCTTCAACTCATCCGGCACGACTACCGGTGCCGCCGCCGCAAGAATGGCATTGTAGGGACCCTGATCCGGCCAGCCAAAGCCCCCGTTGCTGAGCTTGTACTCAACATTGTACAGACCCAGCTCTGCCAGACGTCGGCGTGCCTTTTCCAGCAGGGGTTCGACACGCTCAACAGAGTAAAGTTGTTCGACCAGACCGGCGAGTATGGCTGTTTGATAGCCGGAACCGGTGCCCACTTCGAGTACGCGACGAAGGGACTTTGCCCGACCCAGCAGCAACTCTGTCATGCGTGCAACAATATAGGGTTGGGAGATGGTCTGGCCGTAGCCGATGGGCAGGGCCGTATCCTCGTAAGCGCGAATCGCCAGGGCTTCATCCAGGAACAGGTGGCGGGGGATGGAAGCCATCACTTCCAGAACCTGCTCATTTTTAATCCCTTCTTCCCGCAGCCTCTGTATCAGACGGTTGCGGGTGCGCCGGGAGGTCATTCCCAAGCCTTCGTGTCTTAAACGGTCCATATACAGTTTAATTCCATGCCCTGTAAAACACCTGTCGCTTCCAGTACCGAATTTTATGTACTTGAACTCACATTGACCAGTTGAGCAACTTCCCTTAACAGAGCCGTTGCAAATTCGCCACGGGACAGAGAAAACTCAAGCACCAGATTGTCATCTTCCCATTGGTAGTTAAACGCCTCGGGGCGTAGAACCAAGGCCCGGCGTTCCTGCATGAGCCCACAGTGCTCCAACCAGTTGCACCAGGGCTGCCAGGGAAGCAGAACCCTCTGCTCCAACTCCTGCTGTACACGGGATGCAGGATTGCGTCCGCGCCCCCAAAGGGGGCCGCTGGGTTTTTCTTCCGGTTCACCATCGAGCACCTCCCGCCAATTACCCGCATCGACCCTTTCTGCCAGGACCTGATTAAACAGCCAACTGCGCGCTGTGGACATGGCGAAGGTTTTTTCGCTTTTGCGGCAGCGCCCGCCACCCTCGGCCAAACAGCGGACCAAATCCAGATTGCCCCCGTGGATACCAAAGCGCTGCTCACCAAAGTAATTGGGCACACCGGCGCCAATTTTATCCAGTGCCGGCTCGGCAGCAGCGTGTTCCCCGCGAATACTGCGCAGGCGAATTTTGAACCGGTTGCCACTGTGCTCTCCACGGCGCAACTTGCGCGAGCCGCGAAAAGTGTGCAGCACAGATATCTCCGCACCGTTTAGTCGCGACCAGTCCGCCTCGGGCCTTCTCCCCAACCATACACTGAACCACTGAGTGGTTACCGCATGGCGGTCTTTCAAACCGAAATAGCCCACATCCAGGCTGTTTACGCCGGCAAGGATCGCCAGCTGCTTTGCCACCCAGGCGGTATTTGCACCGCGCTTTTTGATCTGCAAATAAACGTGCTCACCGTTTTCAGAGGGTGGGGGAAACGCCAGTTCTTCAACAACAAAGTCTTCCGGCTCGGTGCGAAAGTTTGCGCTAACACGCACTGCGCCCAATGCCCGCGGCCAATCCAGTTTCCAACCTTCAGTCATGGGAGCACTCGAGCAAAACAACGGCCTGGGCTGCGATGCCTTCACCGCGCCCGGGAAACCCGAGTCTCTCCGTTGTCGTCGCCTTGACACTGATATCGCCAGGTACAACACCACAATCTGTGGCGATATTGGCACGCATGGCTTCAATATGGGGAGCCATCTTCGGCGCCTGGGCAATCAGGGTGACGTCGGCATTCACCAGGCGATACCCCTTGCGATTGACCAGGGTGACAGTCTGTCGTAACAACTTGCGGCTATCCACATTGGCGTAGCGGACATCCGTCTCCGGAAAATGGTGGCCGATATCTCCCAGGGCCAGGGCACCCAGCAGCGCATCCGCCAGGGCATGTAAAAGTACATCACCGTCTGAATGGGCCTCAAGGCCGTGCTCGTACGGAATGTTCACTCCGCCGATGACAATATGATTACCTGGACCAAAAGCATGTACATCAACGCCCTGGCCTATTCGAAAGCTCACTACTGTTTATCCTCTGTGGGGGCATAGCGCAGGCGCAAAATGGCCTCCGCTACCAGAATATCGGAAGGGTGGGTCACTTTGAGATTGTCGCCCTGTCCCGCTACGAGCTGTGGCGAGTGACCATACATTTCGAGTGCGCTGGCCTCATCGGTGACCGTTTTACCCTGCTTGAGGGCCTGGCTCAGGCAGGCATACAGCAATTGTAAAGGGGCGCGCTGCGGCGTTTGTGCAAGCCAGATGCGCTCCCGATCCAGTGTCTGTTCCGCACAGGGTGCTCCACCCAGAATACGGCTCTGCTTCACCGTATCACTGGCCGGGCGCGCTAAGAGGGCAGTGGACGAAACGTCTTCGTCGAGCAGTGCACCGATATCCTCCAGTGCAACACAGGGGCGGGCGGCATCATGGACGAGTACCGGCGTGTCATCCGCCGCACGCCCGGTGAGATACTGCAGCGCGGCCAGAACAGAATCTGCCCGCTCGGCACCACCAATAACCGTGTGTATCCGGGGGTTTTGGGCCTCTTTGAGATGGGGGAAAAAGCCGTCCTCATTCGACAGGGCCACGACAATGCCCGCAAGCCCTGGCCAGCTTAAAATATTCTCCAGTGTCAGGGATAACAGCGGTCGCCCCATAAGCGGCAGATACTGCTTTGGCCGGTCGGCACCCATGCGTTTGCCGGCACCGGCAGCGGGCACGACAACCCAGTAATCCCTAATCACTGCCCGGCCTCTTGCGCATCCAGAAAGATAAACAGCGTCTCCCCTTCCTTGATCAGTCCCAGGTCATAGCGTGCCCTGGCCTCAATCCCATCGGTACCCTCTTTGAGACTGCGCACCTCCCTGAACAATTGGCGATTTTCCTGCTCAAGAGCAGCATTTTTCTCTCGTTGTAAAGCGAGTTGCCGCTTGAGACGGGTGATTTCGGCGAAGCTGCCCGGGCCGATCCAGAGCCGATACTGGGAGGCGAGCAGTAGGATGGTGAGGATTGCCAGCAGCCATTTCATACGAGACCAAAATTGTTTCGCTGATAAAAGGGATTCACCTGGTAGCTGAACGGGCTACCAGGTGATTCGACTCGGGGCAAAGCCGTCAACCGCAGGCCACCGCAAGCCCATAAAGTACAGACAGCTCAGCGCATTTACCCCCATATTTCAAGGGCGACAGTCAGTAAAGTCATCGAAGCCCGATTTGCTGACCGGGTGAACATACACTGCAGCAGACCTCTCCCGCTGTGCGCTTGCACCCGGCAAGAACCGTCAGGTGAATTCAGCCCGGCCTCGGTAGGCCGCAGCACCATTCAGCTCCGCTTCGATACGCAGCAGGCGGTTGTACTTTGCGACGCGGTCCGAGCGGCAAAGAGAGCCGGTTTTGATCTGGCCCGCGGCGGTGGCGACGGCCAGATCTGCGATCGTGGTGTCCTCGGTTTCACCGGAACGGTGGGAAATGACTACGGTGTAACCAGCCTCTTTGGCCATTTTGATGGCGTCCAGCGTTTCCGACAGAGTGCCGATCTGGTTGAACTTGATCAAAATGGCGTTGCCCACCCCCTTTTCAATACCCTCTCTGAGGATCCTGGTATTGGTCACAAACAGGTCATCGCCCACCAACTGCACTTTCTCACCAATCTTATCGGTCAGTATTTTCCAGCCATCCCAATCGCTCTCATCCATACCATCTTCGATGGACAGGATCGGGTAGTTGGAAGACAGCTCAGCCAGGTAGTTGGCGAAGCCTTCACTGTCGAACTGCTTGTCCTCTCCTGCCAGATCGTACTTGCCATCCTTGTAAAATTCGGAGGAGGCGCAGTCCAGCGCCAGGACGATGTCATCACCCAGGGTGTAACCGGCCTTTTCCACCGCTTCGGCAATCACTTTCAGAGCCGCCTCGTTGGAGGGCAGGTTCGGGGCAAAGCCGCCCTCATCCCCTACGGCAGTACTGAGCTTATTGCACGACAGCACTTTTTTCAGGCTGTGGAAAATCTCGGCCCCCTGGCGCAGAGCCTCGGCAAAAGTTGTGGCTTTTACCGGCTGAATCATAAATTCCTGAATATCCACGTTGTTGTCGGCGTGCTCTCCGCCATTGAGGATATTCATCATGGGGACCGGCATGGAATACTGACCGGCAGTACCATTGACTTCTGCAATGTGCTGGTACAGCGGGATTTTTTTCGACGCCGCCGCGGCTTTGGCTGCAGCCAGGGATACAGCCAGGATGGTGTTTGCGCCCAGCCTGGCTTTGTTTTCAGTACCATCGGCATCGATCATCGCTTTGTCCAGGGCGCGCTGATCCACTGCATCCATGCCTCTAAGCAGATCGGCAACGATGGTATTGATATTCTCAACAGCCTTCAGAACGCCCTTGCCAAGATAACGGGCCTCGTCCCCATCGCGCAGCTCAAGCGCCTCGCGGGAACCGGTGGATGCGCCGGAGGGGGCACAGGCGGAACCGATAGAGCCATCTTCCAGAATCACGTCGGCTTCAACGGTAGGGTTACCGCGGGAATCCAGCACCTCGTAGGCTTTAACAGCGACAATCTTGCTCATTAAAACGGGCTCCATATCATACTTACTCAAAACAGGTCATGACTGAAAAGGGGATACAAACTGTTGCGCGAAGAGTATCGCCGGTTAAGCGACACCCGATCGGACAATCATTCCGCGGTTGAGGTATTGACAGCCGTTTCGCAACGGAAGTGCCACTGTAATAAGCATACCGCATCCGGGAAAGGGGTTCCCCGCGAATATTTTTTGCTGTTATTTTGTATCCAGTGCGGCAAAGCTTTTAACCAGATCATCCACCGCTTTCATTTGTGCAAGGAAAGGTTCCAGCTTGTCCAAAGTCAGCGCGCTGGGCCCATCGCACAGGGCCTTGTCCGGTTCCGGATGCGCTTCGAGGAACAAACCGGCGATACCGATCGCCAGGCCCGCGCGCCCCAGTTCTGTAACCTGTGCCCTGCGCCCACCGGATGCGGCACCAGAGGGGTCGCGCATCTGCAGCGAGTGAGTCACATCAAAGATCACCGGGGCCCCTGCGGAAGCATCCATCATGGTGCGAAAGCCAAGCATGTCGACCACGAGGTTATCGTAGCCAAAACAGGTCCCGCGCTCACATAAAATAATATTTTCATTGCCACACTCGGCAAATTTCCCCACTATATTTTTCACCTGGGGCGGACTCATAAACTGCGGCTTCTTCACATTGATCACTGCCCCGGTAGCGGCCATGGCCGCTACCAGATCGGTCTGGCGGGCAAGAAAAGCGGGCAACTGGATAATATCCACAACCTCGGCCACAGGCGTCACCTGGGACTGCTCGTGAATATCGGTAATCAGGGGAACATTAAAGGTCTCCTTGATTTCCTGAAAAATCTTCAGGCCCGCTTCCATTCCCGGCCCGCGATAAGCGCCAATCGAGGAGCGGTTAGCCTTGTCAAAAGAGGCCTTGAAAACATACGCAACACCCAGCTTTTGGCTGACTTCAACGAAGTGCTCTGCCACCTGCATGGCCAGATCGCGGGACTCCAGTACATTCATACCGCCAAACAGAACAAAGGGCCTGTCATTCGCAATCTGAATATTTCCGATATCAATGGTTTTCACTGTCTGTTTCCTGTTCTTTCCCCCAGGCCTTTTAAGCCAGTGGCGGAATGGTATTTTTTATTTTAGCCCCGACTCTCATGCTGCTGCATGGCTGCGGCAACAAAGCTCTCAAACAGCGGGTGGCCATCGCGGGGTGTGGAGGTAAATTCCGGGTGAAACTGACAGGCGACAAACCAAGGGTGGTTCGGCAGTTCAACCATTTCCACCAGTGTATCATCCGCTGAAAAGCCGCCGACCTTAAGGCCAGCCTGCTGCAGGCGGTCGACATAATTATTATTCACTTCATAACGGTGACGGTGGCGCTCCATAATCACATTTGCAGCATAAATTTCACGGGCTCTGGAGCCCTCTGCCAGACGGCACTCCTGGCCCCCCAGACGCATGGTACCACCGAGGTCGGATTGCTCATCGCGCGTCTCTACATTGCCTTCGCTGTCAATCCACTCTGTGATCAGGCCAATCACCGGATGTGGCGTCTTGGTATCGAATTCCGTACTGTTGGCACCTTCTAGGCCGAGCACATTGCGGGCGAACTCAATCACCACCGACTGCAATCCAAGACAGATACCCAGGTAGGGGATATCGTTTTCACGGGCGTAGCGCACGGCTTCCAACTTACCCTCAAGACCGCGCCCACCGAAACCGCCGGGTACCAGGATTGCATCGGCGCCCGCAATCAGATCGATACCACTCGGCCCCTCTACGTCCTCCGCATTGATAAAGTCAATATCCACTTTACAGCGGTGTTTGATCCCCGCATGGGTGAGGGATTCGATCAGCGACTTGTAGGCATCCAGCAACTCCATATACTTGCCAACCATGGCAACCCTGATTTCTTTGCGGGGATTGAGCTTGCCATCCACTACCCTGTCCCATTCGGACAGGTCCGGGGCCTGGCATTCCAACTGCAGCTTTTCCACAACGATATCGTCGAGACCATGGCTGTGCAGCAGGCGCGGTACACCGTAGATGGTTTTGGCATCGGGCAAGGGGACAACCGCGCGCTCCTCCACATTGGTGAACAATGCGATCTTGCGGCGGGCATCTTTGTGGATCTCACGCTCGGATCGACACAGCAGTATGTCCGGTTGCAGGCCAATGGAACGCAGCTCCTTGACGGAATGCTGGGTCGGCTTGGTTTTGGTTTCTCCAGCGGTGGTGATAAAGGGGACATAACTCAGATGAATCAGCAGTGCGCGGTTTATGCCCATCTCAACGCGCAGCTGGCGCACGGATTCCAAGAATGGCTGGGATTCGATATCGCCGACGGTACCGCCTATCTCGACGATGGCCACATCCATATCGCGACCGCCTTCCAGTACGCGGCGCTTGATCTCGTCAGTAATATGGGGGATCACTTGTACGGTACCGCCCAAGTAGTCTCCGCGGCGCTCCTTGCGCAGTACGGTTTCGTAAACCCGGCCAGTGGTGAAGTTGTTGCGCTTGGACATCCGTGTGCGAATAAAACGTTCATAGTGACCCAGGTCTAGGTCGGTCTCAGCACCATCTTCTGTGACATAGACCTCCCCGTGCTGAAAGGGGCTCATGGTGCCCGGGTCAACGTTGATGTAAGGGTCCAGTTTCAGGATGGTTACCTTGAGACCACGGGCCTCGAGAATAGCGGCCAGAGAGGCGGAGGCGATTCCTTTTCCCAATGAGGAAACCACGCCACCAGTGACAAATATATAGCGCGTCATGCAAAACCTTGATCAGTTGGGTGCTCGATGAAAGTCAAGCTTACAGGGCAGGCCCGGGCGTATAATCCAGCTTGTCCCGGTGCCATTGAGACGGGGGGCCAGACTAGCAGAAAACCCCTTTCCACTCAATCGGAAAACTGCCATCTGGGCGGCGGTGCCTGGGTGAGGCCCGCCACTTCGCAGGTAAACAGGCCGCCGACGGCCACCAGTTCCCCCGCGCGATACACCAGTGGCACCCTGTCTCTCAGCCAGGGCTCCAGGGCCCGCTCCTGCAATAACTTCTTCAGGGTCTGGGAGTGTACCCGATCCGATGGATGTGCCCGTTCACCCCCGCGACGATAGCGGACCCGATACTCTGAACCTGGCCAGCCCGGTGAGGGTGCCAGCACACCGCCTCCCGGCAGAAGCAACTCGGAGATACCATCCCAGCGCCACTGGTCCCCAATCTCTTTCATTGAGTAATGCACCAACTCAGGGGTCAGATATAAGCGTCCCTGATAGCGCCTCACCACTCTGCCTCCCAGTTGCACTGCAACCTGGGCATCGGCTGCCGCCGCGCTCAACTGTGCCAGTGCCTGCTGTAAAGGGGCCCACTCCGGCGCCTTACCGCCCTGTTGCAAACTCCAGTAGCGCAACAGGTTCTTGCGCCGGGCCAAACTCAGACCGGCAAACACCCCCAGCGCCAGACTCTCCCCACAGCGCTCCCGCCGGAATCCACAGTCGTGCAGATCCGCAAGTGCCAACGCCTGCAACAATTCGGCGGATTCCCGCAGGTTGTCCACTGCCCGCGCAACCCGCTGCCTGGCCGGCCAGCGCGCGGAAAGCGCAGGCAATACCCTGTGGCGCAGGTAGTTGCGATCCAGCGACTCATCGGCATTGCTCTCATCATTGATCCAGCTGAGCCCGTGATCCGCAGCCCAGGCCGCCAGCTCAGCACGGCTCGCCCCCAACAGCGGTCTCAACAGGGACCTGCCCGCACCCACGGTGCGTGATTCCGCGATACCGGCCAAACCCAATACACCTGCACCGCGCATGAGGCGCAGCAGGAAGGTCTCTGCCTGGTCATCGCCGTGGTGGCCAAGCAGAATCTGATCCCCCACAGACATCGCCTGGGCAAAAGCCCGATACCTCGCCCGGCGGGCCCGCTGCTCCAACCCTCCTTTGCCTGAATTCACATGTATCCGCACCGCAGTAAAGGGTACCGACAGACTACCGGCGAACTTCCGACAGTGGCTCAACCACCGGTCCGCATTCGCGCTCAAGCCATGATGCACATGCAGCGCCCGCACGGGAATTTGGCAGCTGGCGAGCAGATGCAGCAAAACCGTGGAATCCAGGCCACCGGAGAAGCCGACCCAGAGATGACCTGACACAGGGTGGCGCTGCAGTGCCGCCTGCAGGCGTGTCGGAAGCGGTTCTGGAATAGTGCATGTCACTGGATGGCAAGCCCGTTATTAACCTCGCCACAGTATACTCAAATGTATGATCCGGGCGGAAAGAGGATGCCCCCAGGGAAGACAGGATGGGATTGGAGAGAAATTGTCATTTACCCGGCAATCAATCCGGTATTGCTTGCTGCCCTTGAAAGCCCGGTAACTGCGTGGCGTTGCCGGGCTTTCAATACATTGCGCCAGCCTGCGACGGCACCTCTGCGTACCGCATTCACCCAGCCAGCAAAAAGCCAGTGAGGGTTAATCCCCCTGTGCGCCCTTCTACTGCCGGGTGAATCGTATCCAGTTCAGGTTCCATCCCCCCTGGGGCACGCCGACTCCAAAATTCTGCCTCCCGGCATCCAGGTAAACGGTCATGGAAATCGTTGTCCAGTTTTGCCATCCATCCGTATCGGGAATTCCCAATGTACCATAAACAGGATTGCCACCTGCGCGTTCAAAACTGAGGGTGCCACCATCCAGGGCCGCCACACGGAACTCTACCGTATAGTTTCCGCTCGAAGGGATATCAATATCGTGGTACGCCATCCAGTCTCCCACATCTATCCACCCAACGTTCTGTCCTCCACCGATATCACTGGTGGGCTCAACCTGTACGCCACCCATATAAGTGTAATTCTCGGCTTCGATAACGATCCCCTCACTGGGTGGGTCGGGGTTATTATTACTACTCTGAATATCCAACCAATTGAGATTCCAGGCGGGACCCAGAACCGCAATGGCTATCTCCTGCTCTCCGGCATCCAGTTGAACAGTCTTTTGAATCGTGGTCCAGCTTTGCCAGTCACCGGTATTGGGGATATCAAGTTGACCATATACCGGTGAACCGCCACGTCTTTCCAACTGCAATACGCCGCCGGTACCCATCGCAGCCACCCGGTAGGACACCGTATAGCCACCACTGCTGGGCACACTGATTTTGTAACTCATCCAGTCGCCTGCATCGAGATAGCCAACATTGCTGCCACCGTCCACATCCGTAGTGCTCTCAATCTGAACACCGGACATCTCGCAGAGATCCTCTGCTTCAATTCTTGCGGGCAAGGTGACTATGTCGCAGTCGGACGGGGTTGGAGGTGTATTCCCTCCCCAGGATCGAATAATCTGACGCACTTTATTCCCGGATTCAGTCAAACTGGAGGCAGACCAGCCGCCACCTGTATTCGCCCCAGGCCAGAGGGCAGAAGCCCCCTCATTTTTGTCATTGATTGACCAGTTTGCATGACTGATATTGTTGGACTTCAGAAAATCCATCCAACTATCCGTTTCAACATGATTCACTCCACCATTGCCGTCTGCATTCACAGTTCCCCATTCAGTGGCAAATAGCGCAATGCCATTGTTGAGTGCAGTTTGCGCTTTGTCTCTCAAGTATTGGCCGTGCGTACCAGCATAAAAATGCAGCGTATAGGCAATATTGGCGTAACCCCTAATTGGGTTATAAGAAGCCTCGTCGACATCCTGAGACCAGGTCGGTGTTCCGACAATAATCAGATTATCTGGATCGATAGCGCGTATGGCACTGATCACCGACTCGGCATAAGGCTTGACATCACTACTCCAGGAAACCTGTTTGGGCTCATTGTAAATTTCATAGATCACATGGTTTGTATGACCGTAATCAGAGGCCATACGCTTAAAGAAATTGATCGCCTGGCTCCAGTCATGGGTATGGGCATAGTGGGAGTGCCAATCAATAATAACGTACATATCATTGGCAATGGCCGCGTCCACTACCACTCGCACCTTGGCTTCGTTACCGGCCGGATCTTCAAAATATCCCCCACCGTCTTCAACCCCCATTGCAGCACGGACCAGTGTAGAATTCCAATCCGACTTCAGCCAATTGACAGTGCTCGCATTGTAGTATTTTTCTCCACCCCAGCCATTATTACTCCAGAAATAGCTATTGCCCGCAAGGCTGCCTGGTTGGCCACCAATCAAAATCTGGTTGCCATTGACACTCAGGGGGTCCACTGCGAATACACCGGCGGAGTGCAACAGCCACCAGCCTGTCAATAATGCCATAATGGCCCGCCCAGAGCGGAAAATACAATTGTTTGTTGTGTGCTTTCTCATTACTATTTTTATCCTTCGCTAATTATTCTTGTTCCACCGCATCTTGCAATGCGCAGTTTCTATGCCCAAAGGATATATCTACGGATAGGGATTTGTGATTTCCTCAGCTGTACCTGCGTCCCAGAGCCCGCTACACCGCGAATCTATCATTCATTCCACACCGACATTGGGCAATAAAAATCAGGTAAAGTGGTTCTTTCTCAAGGCGATACGGACCCTGCGTCCTGCACATATTGTCAGTTGTATCGGAAATACGACTTTCGCCCTGCCCCGACAGGATCATAGAATTGCGCCAGGCAAGTTCAAGCATCGCTCCATCACAGAGGCGATGACGGCCTTACTCCTCTGCATCTCCACGCAAATCCGGCGAGAAGGCCCCGTAGTAGACGATAAAGCAATAACACAGCAGAGGCACCAGAAATGAAACCTGGATACCGGCGTTATCTGCGACCAGGCCCTGTAAAAGCGGAATGATTGCCCCCCCCACGATTGCCATACAAAGCACACCACTACCCTGGCAGGTATGCCCACCCAGCCCGCGCAGGGCGAGGCTGAATATGGTTGGAAACATAATCGAATTACACAGCCCAACCGCAACGATTGACCACACAGCAATAGCACCGGAGGAATGCATAGCCACCGCAATCAGCGCTACTGAGCCCAGACTACAGACCGCCAACATTTTCCCGGCAGAGACGTAGCGCAGAAGCAATGCGCCGACAAAGCGGCCTATCATCGCACCGCCCCAATACAAAGAGACAAAGTGTGCGGCCTCAAAGGGTCGCATTCTTGCTACTGAAGGCTCCCCGAAAAAGCTCACCAGAAAGCTACCGATAGCAACTTCAGCCCCAACATAGGCAAAGATACCCACCGCTCCCAAAGTCAACCTGGGAAATCGCCAAATAGAAAAGACATCCTTTTCAAGTACCCCACGCCCGGGGGCTTTCAGGTGGTTGGGGGTCACCGGCAGACGTATCCAGGAGAAGAAGGCCACCATCAGCAACAATATGACCGCCAGCCAGAAATAGGGGGTCTCCACCAATGCCGCTTCACGGGCACGAAATTCAGCTATATTCGCGGCAGTATCCGGGTCAGAGCCCACAGAGATCGCGGTAAAAAATACCGCACCACCAATGACTGGTGCGAGCGTCGTTCCCAGAGAATTAAATGCCTGGGTCAGATTCAACCGACTGGGTGCCGAGCGGGCGCCACCCAGGGCGATAACATAGGGATTGGCAGATACCTGCAGTAGGGTAATTCCTGAGGCCAATACAAAGAGTCCCAGTAAAAATACCCCATAGATTTGCAAGCGTGCCGCTGGAATAAATATCAGACAACCGGCACAGGCAACCAACAGGCCCAGCACCAGCCCTAACTGATAACCCACTCTGTGCAGCAGCAATCCCGCAGGTACCGAGACCAGGAAGTAAGCGGCAAAAAAGCAGAACTGTACCAATACGGCCCGGGTATAACTCAGCTCAAAAACATTTTTCAGGTGCGGCACCAGCACATCATTAAGGCCGGTAATAAACCCCCAGATCAAAAATAAAGAAGTCAGGGCAGCCAGATTGAAATAGCCGGGGGCAACGCCCGCCGGCACTGAGCCCTTATGACCCGATTCCTTAACCACTATCTCCTCTGGGGAGCGCCGCGACTCGGGCAACATCTGGCTCATCGGAAAGTAATCCCCAAAACCAATAGTACATTTACCCCAATCAATCCACTCATCCCAAATCCTACAACCCCACCGCGACAAAAACTGCATAAAAGCGCGCATTCACCCGATCTACTAGTAAAGCAGGAAGGAAGCATACCCCACTCCCAGGATCGTATAAGGCATGGATGCCGATTACGAGCGTACAAGGATGTATTCACAGCGTGTCCCGGGAGAGGGATATTCTTTCCTTCCGACCCGGTAGTAAGTCAGCAAGAACTGAATCATACACAAACTACCCCCCTTCAAAATCACTTGCTCAGTTCGGTAAATCTTGAGAACAACCCCTCTGATTACTCTAAAAGCCGAACACAGCGATTTCACGGATAGCCGGCCTAATTTCTACAATCCATGCAACAGGTACAGGCAAGACCACCGATTCCCGCCACCAAGCCCAGATTGCCGGAATTTACTTTATTGTTCACCCCAAAATCAGGCAAAAAGGACTATTTGAGGGATAAGCCGGAAGGTTTGCATTGCCTGGCCCTGGCGGGACCGGGCAAGCCGAGGTAGTATCTACAGGATAATAATGAAGGCGATGGTGAGCGTCTATCCCGGCATTTTCATAATATTAAAAAAACGGGACATCATGCAGTACTCAACCCGTCAAAATAACAACCTAAGCACTGATATTCAGTCCAACCGCTGGTTTTGGAAGTTGCAGCTAGTGAGCTGGGCGGGGATATTGCTGGTCACTTTTCTTTCACTCAGCCTGTGGCATTCCCCCTCAGAATGGCCAAACTTTGAACCGGCAAATACCCTGTTTCAATGCGTTATCGCCTTTGTGCTGTCGCTTTTTCTCAAACCTATATTCGACATAGCCTGGGGTTCAGAGCTGGCCGTGCGCACAGTTATCTATCTGCTTGCAGTGGCGGTGATCTCCGGGATTTGGACGCTGGTGAGGATGGAGGCCTATATCCGCCTGAGCGGCGAACACTCCATCTGGTCTGAATTTGGCGGCTGGTATTACGCCTCTCTCTTCGTATTTTTATTCTGGAGCGCCCTCTATTGCGGAGTGAAATATCATCTTCTGCTGCAAGTTGAGCACAGAAAAATGCTTGAGGTTGCTGCAGTGAACGAACACGAACAACTACGCAGACTGCAAGCTGAGGCTATTGCCAGTGAGGCACAACTGAAAATGTTGCGTTATCAGCTCAACCCGCATTTTCTGTTTAATACGCTGAATTCCATCAATGCGCTAATCCGTTTTGAGCAGGCCGATGAGGCCGGCCAAATGGTAATACGCCTCAGCGACTTCCTGCGTCTGTCGCTCAAAGAAGATCCGATGCAGAAAATCGCGCTGGAACGGGAGATTGAAGCCGTACTGCTTTACCTGGAAATCGAAAAGACCCGCTTCGCCGACCGGCTAATCGTGGACCTGTCTATTGATGAGCAGACGCGGAACGCTCAGGTGCCCAGCATGCTGCTACAGCCTTTGGTGGAAAACTCAGTCAAATACGCCATTGCCCCCAATGAACTCGGTGGAACTATCGCCATTAGCGCACAACATGCCGGTTCCCGCCTGATACTGGAAGTCGCTGATACCGGCTGTTCAAGCAGGTTTTCTGATACGTTGGAGTGCCATTTTACCTCTACCGGCGTCGGCGTGAAAAATGTACGAGAGCGCCTTTGCAATCTGTATCCACAGAATTTCCATATAGAACAGTGTAAAAAAACGGATTCCGGCATGCTGGTGCGTATTGATATTCCGCTGGAAATACCTACACATACTACCCATCTAACACAGGGAGAAACCCTATGAACACACTCACTGTCGCATTGGTGGACGACGAACCCCTCGCCTTGCGACTGCTGAAAAGTATGCTTGAGGAATTCGAGGATTTAGAGATTGTCGCCTGCTGTCGGAATGGCCGGGAAGCACTGCAGGCTGTATTCGACAGCGCTCCGGATCTACTGATCCTAGATGTACAAATGCCCGGTATGAATGGCTTTGAAGTAGTCCGCCGTTTGCAAGGCGACACCATGCCGCTGATCGTATTCACGACAGCCTACGACCGCTACGCACTGAAGGCGTTTGAAGTTCATGCCGTGGACTATGTGTTAAAACCGCTGGACAGCAGGCGCCTGCAAACCGCACTGGAGCGGGTCCGCCAGCGGCTACAGCAAATGCACTCGTCACAGGATGGCAGCCGCCTAGGGCAAAAGGGTCGCCTGCTTAACTCAATTGCAGATGCCAGCCGGCGAGGTAAATTATCTGGTGAAAATGCGCTAACGCAACCTTTTTCCCATCGCCTGGCCATCAAGGATCGCGGCACCATCACCATGGTAAACCAACAGGATATCGAATGGATTGACGCAGCTGGTGACTATATGTGTGTGCATGTGAAAGGCGAGACACATGTGATGCGCAGCACAATCAAGGACCTGCAAAAGCAACTGTGCCCGTATAACTTCAAGCGCATCCACAGATCCACCCTGGTAAACCTGAATTGTATTATGCATATCAAGGTGCTGACTAAAGGCGAGTACTTTCTCACCCTCAGTAGTGGTGCCAAGGTCAAAGTCAGCCGAAACTATCGCCAGCCAATCAAGACATTTCTGGACTCCAACCACAGAGCCCAACAGGCAGCAACAAAAGCCTCTTAACCATAGCCTAACAAATACCACTTAATGGTTTTCACTGTCGATACTGAACTCCTGTTTACTACCGGGTCGGAAGCAAAGAATACCCTCCTCTCGGGACACGTTGTGAATACCTCCCTGTATGCTCGTAATCGGCGTCCATGCCTCATACGGTCCCGAGAGGAGGGTATTCTTCTCTTCCGCCTTGTCAGTAAGTCCAAAGCATCGAAAATTCCACCTGCACCCATTTCCAGTGAAGTTTTTCTAATCCATATTTAATTTTCAATTGTTTTGCAGGGCACACCCCCTGCTCAATATCAAAAAAAGCCGGCATACAGACACCGGCGCAAAGCGTTTAGGAGAGGGGAGGTAGTCCTTCAAGCGCGTTTATTCGGGCGATGCCCGGCGATCCCATAATAGAGAATATAGAGATAACAGAACACTGGCAGAACAAATGCCAGCTGGATACCCACACGATCGGCCAGCAAGCCCTGCAGGAAAGGTACAACAGCACCGCCGACAATTGCCAGACACAAAATCCCCGAACCCTGGCTGGTAGCACGGCCAAGTTTGGCCACTGCCAGGCTGAAAATCGTCGGGAACATAATGGAGTTACTCAAGCCCACCGCCAGTACCGCATACATTGCCAGATAGCCATCGCCAATCACTGTGATTAGCAGCAGAATACAAGAGACGATCGCGCATACAGCCAATACATTTCCGGCGGCAATATATCGCATGATCAGTGCACCGGCGAAGCGGCCCACCATGGCCCCACCCCAGTATAATGAGACAAAAAATGCCGCCTCCGATTCTTCCAGGCCGGCAATGGAATCCTCGGCCATAAAGTTCACCAGGAAACTGCCGATAGAGACTTCAGCCCCCACATACAGGAAAATGGCTACCGCACCCAGCACCAAGTGGCGGTAATTCCAGGCTGACTCAGCCTGTCCCTTGGTAACGGTATGGGCGGTCATTTGTGGCAACTTGAGAATGCCAAACACAATGGCCAGAACCGCAAGCGAGCTTGCCAGTATCAGGTACGGCACTGCAACCGCGGAGGCTCCTGCAGCGCTGGCCGCTACCCCTGCCGCCGGCAGGATCATTATCGCCCCGAATTGGGGGGCTATCGTTGTACCCAGAGAGTTAAAAGCCTGGGTCATAGTGAGACGGCTGGCCGCTGTGTGCTCATCACCCAATACCGTTACATAGGGATTCGCCGATACCTGCAGCAGGGTGATACCGGAAGCCAGAACAAACAGGGCCCCCAGGAAAAGCGCATAAATTTCCATACGCCCGGCGGGAATAAACAGCAAGCAGCCCAACACGGCAACACCCAGCCCCGTCACAATGCCCTTTTGGTATCCGATTCTTGATACCAGGGCACCGGCGGGAAGGGATACCAGAAAATAGGCTCCAAAGAAGCAGGACTGCACCAGCATGGCCTGGGCATAGTTCAGATCAAAAATCCCTTTCAGATAGGGGATAAGAATATCGTTTAGGCAGGTGATAAACCCCCACAGAAAAAACAGAGAAGTCAAAGCCACCAGCGCAAATCTTTGCGCAGACTGGTCGCCGGCTTGCAACTGCGCAGCACCAGATGCTGTGTTACTTTGCAATAATGTCATAGTGATTGATCCTGAGAGTACAGCCTTGGCAGGTGATTCGGTTGGGTGATGGAAAACCCGTACCTATCAAGCCATTTATTCATGCCGCTCTTTTCTATCATGTTAGCGCAGCTGTGCCCCAAGGGTTTTCGACAAAAGGGTAAAAATTGAAGACAACATGGACGTCCGCAGTCAGATTGACGAAGCAGGTTAAACCCGCTGCAACCCATAGCGTTGGATTTTTTCAACAAGTTCACGGTTTTTTGGCAGGGCAGAAAAGCATTGCCGGGCGAAGTTCTTATTCTGTGTGATAAGTTTCTGGTAGTCTTCCGTGTTATGCGCACGATGCCTTGTGGGTCTCGGTTGGGTTTTAAATCCCATTCCATAGAGTACGTATTGCCAGCTTGCGGAGGCAAAAACCTCCTCCACCAGGGGGAAGTCATGTTTGCAGGGGGGCTGCCGGCTCCACAGTTGCAACCATTCCTGCAAACGTTCGGAAGTAGTGGCTTCGCGGGTATGATCACGCCAGTAAGTGGTATCATCACGCTTGGAGATCGCGTAGTGTAGTTTCAGAAAATCAATAATACCCGCCCAGCGATACTCAAACCGACGATTATAGCGCTGGGCAATGGTGTCCATCACCGCTCTGTCCACCGGAAGATCATCACTGATCATGGCTGCTGCCATCTCCACCAGTACCAGCGCTGAGGCTTCCAGGGGTTCAACAAAGCCCGCGGCCATGCCCACAGCAACACAATTCTTATGCCAGAACTTGGCCCTGTGGCCAGGCTCAAAGGTAAGCTGGCGATAAGTTAGTGTATCGACCTGTTGCGCGGGAAGGCATTGCCCCAAGTAGACCCTCAGTGCCTCGTAGGCAGCGTCGTCCTCTATATGCGCGCTAGAATACACATACCCCACCCCCTTGCGCGTAGGGAGGCCAATATCCCAAATCCAACCCCCCTTTTGTGCAGCCCCGATGGTGTGAGAAGCGATGGGATCATTTTCACGGGCATAGGGCACCTGTACCGCAACCGCACGATTATTAAACAGCAGATTGATGCAGGACATAAAAGGAACCTGAAAGTGCTGGCCGATTAGACGGGCGGCACTGCCGGAACAATCGATAAACAGATCACCAGGAATTTCTCCGCCTCCCTCACGTAACAAAGCGGCAATATCCCCATTATTATGACTGCGCACACCGTCAATTTTTACCCGGTGATGCACAACCCCGAGTTTCTCCTGGCAATGGCGCGCCAGCAGCTTGCCGAGTTTTCCCGCATTGATATGGTATGCATAGTTGGCGATGGCAGCATACTCCGGTGTCGTCATCAGCTTAGGCGCCAGGCCGCGTTCGCACAAAAGACTTTGGAAGTTCACACGATCGGCAAAAGACGCACTCACCTCCTCTTCCTGCCACCCTCTCGCCAGATCAACCTCCCCATACCCCTCAGGCACCATCAATGGATGGTAATAGAACTCCCCCGCCTTGCCGGTTTCCCAGCCGCAGAACTTCGCCCCCTGCTTGAAGGAGGCATCACATTCACGGAACAGCTGGGTCTCGTTGAGACCGATCTTACGCAGGGTGTTGCGTATTGTCGGCCAGGTTCCTTCACCCACACCAATCACCGGAATATCCGGTGACTCCACCAATACCACTTGCAGGCCGCACGCATTCGCACCACAATGCTCTGCAGCGAGCAACCCAGCGGTTATCCAGCCCGCCGTTCCACCACCCAATACAACTACCCGCTTGATCATCCTGTTCATGCACAGGTATCCGTTTGCGAACGGCCCTTGCAATATCGCTCTATCGCCTGACGGTGTGTGGGAAATGCCGAAACTCTGGTCTCAACAAATTTTTTGTAGCTCAATAGAAATTTTCCCAGCTCATCGTCACTCATAAGATCGACAATGGGGTGGTAGTCGTTGGGTACCACCCGCTGTCCAAGTAACACCTGCACCCAGGAATCGATTTGAAACAGTTCTCTCTCTGTCCCAGACAACACACCTGTTTCACGAAATAATGCCAAGCGGCCCGCCAGTGAATCTGGAATCGCCATAGTGTTACAGTGTCGCCAGAAAGCACTATCTGTGCGCTCCGTCGCCTTGTAGTGCAGGATAATAAAATCCCTGATCCTCTCAATCTCGCCACGAGTCTGCTCATTAAAAGTGGTTATCGCCAGGTCAGAAATTCCATTCCTGGGGAATAACTTTAGCAAACGCAGAATTGCCGACATGGCTAGATGTATGGACGTGGATTCCACCGGCTCGAGAAAACCGCCCGACAGACCAATGGCCACACAATTCTTGTGCCACGCCAGCTTGCGCCGCCCGGTCCGATAGCGAAACCGGCGGGGCTCAGAGAGCGGTTCGGTGAACAAATTCTGCAACAAACGTTCACCCGCAACGGTATCAGTCACATACTGACTGCTATAGACCAGACCGTTGCCCACCCGGTTTTGTAGTGGAATACACCACTGCCATCCAAATTCCTGCGCTATCGCTTGGGTGTACGGGCGCAACTGGTCCTGTGCAGTACTCTGAACGGTGATCGCCGAATCACAAGGCAAAAAATGCCCATAGGATTCAAAGCCGACGTTCAGGGCAGAACCGATAAGTAGCGCACGAAAACCACTGCAATCGATAAACAAGTCTCCCTGAATTCTGGTACCATCTTCAAGTACCAGTGCATCGATATAACCATCGCTTCCCGTAATTTCTACCCGCTCTATTTTTCCATCAACATGACTACATCCATGCTTCAGCGCATGATGTCGAAGAAATTCCGCATATAAACCCGCATCGAGGTGATAGGCATAATTCAAGTTTCCGGCATCTCCCGGCAATAGGCGCTGTTTTCGCGCAGATTGCAACTCCACACAGTAGTCGCCAAACTCACTTGCCAATGCTTTCTCGCGACCTGCCAGCCAAAAATGATGGAAGTCACAGGCCCAGCAATCCTTACCGGTAATGCCAAAAGAGTGGATATAGCTATCACCCCGCTGTGCCCAGTGCTTGAATTCAATACCCAGCTTAAAAGTGGCCTGGGTTGCTGACATAAACTCAGGTTCCTGGATGCCAAGCAGACGGTGAAAATTCCTCAGAGGCGGTATTGTTGCCTCCCCAACACCGATACGCCCAATCTCTGCAGAATCCACCAGGGTAACCTCTACCTGTTTACCGTAGAGTTTGGCAATAGCTGATGCAGCCAACCACCCGGACGTTCCCCCTCCCGCAATAACGACTTGATGGATTCTGTCCATATCGATTCAACGCTCGCTGGATTTATCGGCATTGGGCATCCGCTCTTCACCCTGCCAGAGTTTATCCAGGTTTGCTGCGGAACTGGCAAGCAAATAGGCACTTCGCAAAGCCCCGCTTCTATTGAGCTGCTGGAGGGGGGCAGGCTGCAAATCCTGCAGTTTCCTTGGATTAATGGAATAGAGTCCCTGCAAATTGCACAAGGGAGCGCCCTTTGGATAGGCTACGGAAATCGGCTCAATCAGGGATTCAGCATTGAGCGCATCCATGAGGTGGTCGCTCTGAATTTTCCCCTGGTGGATCACGGAAAGTATCCTGGCAACTTCTTTTGCAGTCTCAGTGGTGAAGCCCTGTTCATCAAACAAGCGTTGCCCCTGCTCCCCTACGCGTGCATCATTCAAATCCACACACAGGCTCAATGAACCATCATTGCGACCAATCATGCAAGGCCCGCGCCTGGACATCAGGGGGATATAGCGGGAGTCCCAACTGCCATCACTTGAAAATATATTGCCGTTTTCCTGCAGGGAAAGTATAGCCACCAAAAAAAATTGGCCGGTTCCTGAATGTTTTTTAAAGAAAACCGGAAATTCTTTATGGGCAGCCTCTAACTCTGAAGGAAAAACCTGAATATGGCCCAGGCCATCCTGAGGAGTTAACCTGGGTTCAAATGCCACCTTGATATCTCGGTTGCGCTTACTGTCGAGAATTACAATATTGGTCACCCATACGACTCTCTTGTCATTTTTATTCAACCGGTATTGAATAAATTGTCCACCGCCTTTTTGGCTGTCGCATTCAAAAATCCGGCTGAAATGCCTGTAATTCTAATACGCACCTCAGCCCACGGCCGCAGCGTCACCTTAGTCTGGCAAGCTGGTTACCTGCCGGATAAATTCTTTGCCCAAACTACCTGCATGGTCTGACAAGACCTCAGGGCTCCCCCTTCAAAAATGATAGCGGGCACTCAGGGCATAGCGTGGGCCCAATATCTCCATACGCAACAGCTGACTTGTTGAACGCGCAAACTGACGGTGGTCCTCACCCAGTAGATTGATGCCTTCGAGACTGAGTTTCAGATTTTCTTGCACTTCATAGCCAATACTCAGGTCCACCTGACTGTATTCTTCGGTATAGCGTGGACGCCTTCCGCCATCCTCAATTCCAGCGAGGAACGCATCTCTCCAGTTATAGGAAAGCCGGGCAGAAAGGCCATACTTTTCGAAAATCAACGATACATTGGCGGTATCGCTGAGTCCCGTTAAGGCAAATTGCTCCCCTCCATTGATCGCAGGGTCCTGCTCCACATCGTACTCAATATCCCCATTCACAATGGTGTAGTTTGCCTGCAAACCAAAACCAGTCCCGCCAAAGAAGTGCTGAACGCCCAATTCCCAGCCATCAATCACCGCCTTCTCAGAATTTTTGGGTTGTGATACGCGGAAAATGATGGGTTCATCATCAGCATTACCGGTAACATCGACCCGATTTTCAAACTCTTCTGCGGTATAGTCATAGAAATCAACCCCGAGTATATTGGCCGCAACCATTGAAAAAAGATTGGTATCATTGAGTGGCTCTCCCAGTGCTGCCAAATCCGCCATTGCCTGGGTAGCGCGCGGACCGTTGGTGGGATCGGTGAGGCCATACAAGCTGACATCCGTTGTCGCAGTACCGATAAAGTTATCGACATCCTTGCGGAAATAACCCATGGAAACATAGCTGGACTCATCGAAATACCACTCCAGGGACAGATCCAGATTATCCGACTCCAGTGGCAATATACCTGGATTGCCCGATCCCGCTGTACCGAGGGCAGAACCTGAGAGTAGGGTCGGCAAGGAGGGGCCACCCAGGCCGGAGGCGGCAGACCCCATCTGGTCGTAATTGGCTCGAGCAATCGTCTTACTGTAGGAAAAACGCCCTTTCAACCCGGGAATAAATTCGATATCAAAGTCCACATTGGGAAGCCAGTGATTGTATCCCGCCTTTTCAGAGTAAGGGGTGGCCATGGCACCGGCAGGAATTTGGAAATCGTTGTTACTCTGCCAGACTACTTCGGTGGGTAAGTTGGCGAGATCTATGGATTCAATCTCCGTTTTCTCATACCGAAGTCCCACTACCAGATTCACCGGCATATCCCGCCAGTCCGTGCTGAAATAATATTGCGAGTAAGCCCCGTAGACCGTTTCGTGGACAGTGCGATCCAGATTGTCCACCGGGTTAACCGCCCAGGGCAATCCGACCGCGTTGGAGAGATGTCTGCCGATAAGTGCCGCATTGCCGGTGTATCCCAGAAGCAGTGGCCCAGCCCGACCATCGCTGACAAGGTCAAAGAACTCGCGACTGTTTGATCCCAGTGACAAATTATAATCATTGAAAAGCTTGGCATAGTCGATCGGAGACAGGTATTCAGCGGGAACGTCACCGGGATTGGCGATCCCCCATCCTCCGGCCAGCAACTCCTGATAAAAGGAGGATTGCAGGCGCGTTTCCATATCGCGGGATTCAATCCCAAAATCAATCGAATGTGCTTCATTGAACACAAAGTTGGCACCCAGGCGGGCCTGAGTAAACTCTGCCAAGGCGCGGTCATTAAATATCTGTCTTACCGAGGAACCGACTTCCCCCTCGTCCAGCTTCCCATTGCCATTGCCGTACACCTCATCATCGAAGTCTACGACCAGAATGGGCAGGCCATCCCGGGTAAAATCGATTCCCTGGCCGGCGGAGACATTTGCCCCGAGGCCAATATTGATCCAATTTCCATAATCCGCATCTGGCAAACTGGAGGACTTGGATTGATGCGCGTCGAACACCAGTTCAAACTCATCGCTGGGCTGCCATACCAGATTCAGCCCAAGGGATTCCAGTTTATTGACCTGATTTTGCTGCTGCAGAGCCAGGCCAATATCCCGGGGGTTCTGTTCGCGGCGCTCTTCCCAATAGAGCACCGGCGTATGTACCGGACCCGCATCAAAGACGATATCGCTTTTATAGGTGTCCATCCAGGCGGACAGTTCCGAACGGTTTTCATAGATATCCTGCCTGACGTAGGTGTAATCCACAGTGCCGGTCAGGGTATCGATCGGTCGCCACTGCAATGTGAGCTGTGTATTAATGCGGGTACGCTCACGGTCGGAATGGATATAACGTAGATCCGTGGGCAACGATCTCAATGCCCCCAGTTCCGGCTCATTGAGAATATTGATGGGCTCACCAGAGCCCTTACCGGGGGACTGGGGGATGGTGCCATCGTAAGCTTCGGTTATCCAGTTATTGGTATAGGCACCACTCGCGCCGCTGTCGCGCCGCTGGTAGGAACCGGTTAGGGCAAAACCAAGCCTCTCCCCTTCATCGGTCCAACTGAACAGTCCCGCAGCCTCCGGCGTATAGTCATCGCCTACGACATTGGTAGTATCCACCAGAACCTTGGCACCAAGAGACATGTTCAGCCCTGGGCGGTCGAAGGGTCGCTGGGTGATAACATTAATCGTCGCGCCCATTCCGCCAGAGGCAATATCCGCACGCCCCGTTTTGTATACTTCGAGCGCCCTGACACTTTCTGCTGCCAGGTTATCCATATCAAAGGCACGCCCCTGGCTTACCCCGCCACCATTTTGTGCAAGGGAGGTGGACGGCATCTGGCGGCCATTCAGGGTAATAAGGTTGTAGTCCGGCCCAAACCCACGCACGGTGACCCGACTGCCTTCACCGTTGCGGCGGTCGATGGAAACTCCAGTAATACGCTGCAGGGATTCAGCCAGATTGGAATCCGGAAACTTGCCCATGTCCTCGGCGGAAATTGCATCTACAACACCTGCACTATCCCGCTTTACATCCATGGAAGTCTTCAGGCTGGCCCGGATGCCTGTCACCGTCACTTCCTCGAGAGGGGTTTCGCCTTCTGCCGCCAGCACTAATGGGATACTGGTTACTCCCAGGGCGCCAGAAATAATGAACGCCAGGCGGTTTCTGTGAAAACACTTTTGTCTCATGGCTGATCACCCGGATATTGATTTTATGAAGCTAACTGGAAATATCTGTTGTCGCAGATTGGTTTATGACACCCCGGTACAAATGGGATTTCTGTAAGCCATAGCGACAGGTCGTTTTTATAAACTGCCGGCAGTGTGCCTTGCTCGACTCAATCTGCCATTAGGCCAGAGGCATAAACGGGATATTGCGGATTAAATCCGGGATAGCGGGGACTGTACCCTAAGGAAAAGCCCTGGCTAAGGTGATTGCTTAAGATTACAAGTCCCAGTCAAACGATGGGGGGTGAAGGGGAATTGACGGTAGTGTCTCGTCTTTTTTCAGGACACGCCTAAAACCCACAAATCCGTGGCAGACTACCGCCATCGAAAGAAACTCCAGGGCCATAGTGTAATACAACCCGGGCTCTTCGATGCCTAAGACCACTTTCGCACGCAGAATTAACGCGATCTCCTCACCAACCTGGATAGGCGAGTAGATCGAAAAGATTTTTGCGGCACTTTACACAAAGAGCATACAAAGGGACCTACGCGCAACGCCAGCAAAAGACCATTCGAAGGATTGATCTTGGTGTACAACCGACAACGACTCGACCGTCTTCAGAGGTAAAGTGTGTGCACATCTTTGGGGATACAGGCAAATAGATCCGCAGCACACAACGCTGTTCCGGACTTTAAAAGAATCAATTGAATGAGTCCGCTGATTAGACAAATCCAAAAAAATACTTAAGCAATAACCGCGAAAAATTACAAAAGAGATAGCTGATAATTATGGGGGGGTTAGCTCGCTTGTGGGGTAATTCGCCCAATATGGGTGGACCGGATCGTATTTACGCCTTGGTGAATATCCCCTTTTTCGACTGAAATCCGACGTGAATGATGAAGTTGCCGGGGGAGGCCGTGTTGTGCAGAGAGCATACCACTACCGCAATCCATCGCCGTAAGCTCTTTCCAGCGATCCGGGCTGGTTGAGCTTGGCATTCACCCCGGCAAGCGATCAGTTTGCCGGGCACGGTTGGCGTTACGAAGCGGTATTACCGTAGCTCATCAGGCGCTGGTAGCGTTTTTCGAGCAATTCATCAGTGGGGACAGTGCGTAATTGGTCCAGTTGATCGCTAAGTCTGTCCCTCAGTCGCGCCGCCATGGCGTCCGGGTCCCGGTGCGCACCGCCGAGCGGTTCCGGAATGGTTTCATCCACAATACCCAGTTCCTCCAGCACACTTGAGGTCACCCCCATGGCCTCGGCCGCCAGCGGTGCTTTATCCACAGTTTTCCAGATAATGTTGGCACAACCCTCCGGGGAGATCACAAAGTAAGTGGCGTACTGCAGCATATTCAACTGGTCGCCGACACCAATGGCCAGGGCACCGCCGGAAGACCCCTCACCGATCACGGTACAGATAATGGGCGTGCGCAGGCGCGACATCACCGCCAGGTTTTCGGCAATGGCCTCGCTGATACCGCGCTCTTCACTGTCGATACCCGGGTAGGCGCCCGGGGTGTCGATCAGGGTCAACACCGGCAACCTGAAGCGCTCCGCCATTTTCATAATACGCAGCGCCTTGCGGTACCCCTCCGGTTTGGGCATACCGAAGTTGCGCGCCACCTTCTCATTGACAGAGCGGCCTTTCTCCTCGCCGATTACCGCCACGGGTGTGCCCTCAAGGCGCGCAATACCGGCAATGATCGCCTGATCGTCACCAAAATGGCGGTCGCCGTGCAACTCATCCCAGTCAGTAAACAGGCGTTCGATGTAGTCTTTCGTATAGGGGCGCTGCGGGTGGCGGGCCACCTGCACCACCTGCCAGGGCGTCAGGTCGGCGTAGATGGATTCAGTCAGGTTTCTGCTCTTTTCTCGCAGCCGGGCCACCTCTTCGGCAATATTCAGTGCGTTATCGTCACCGACCAGCTGCAACTCCTTGATCTTGCTTTCCAGCTCCGCAATCGGCTGCTCAAATTCGAGAAAATTAAAATTCATGAAATCTGTGCCCTTAACTCTCTTCAACGCCACCGGACAATCACAGCGGCATAGCTTAACTGTCCGGAACCAGCCAGTCGAGCCCGATAGACTTTAGTGTTGCTCTGCATATTGCAGTACCACCCGTTCGCGCCCCAGCAGTTCCCGCAGCGACTGGAGCAACTGATCATTGGGCTCCAGATCCCACTGGGGCGGCAGGCGATAGAGGCCGCGCGCGTCACTGCGCAACACTTCAAGACTAACCTTGCAGTTGCCACCGGTGTACGGCTGCAGGCAGGCAGCCAATTGCTTCGCCAGACCCTGCTGCGCGCTGCCGCTGTGGATCTGTAGGCGCACGCCATGCACGCTGCGCCGGCGCAGTTCGTCCAGTGTCGAGACCCCGTTGACAGTCATCTTCAGACCGCCACTGTAATCGTCGTTGGCCACGGGGCCATCAAGCACCAGCAGGGCATCCTTTACGAGCTTCTCGCGGTGTTCACCAAACGCTTCACTGAATATGGCCGCTTCAATGCGGCCACTGCGGTCATCCAGGCTCACAATCGCCATAGTGTCGCCGCGCTTGGTTTTCATCACCCGCATGGCGACGACAAGCCCCGCCACTTTTTGCGATTCGCGCCCCGGCTTGAGATCGGCAATGCGCGCCTTCACCAGGTACCCCAGTTCATCGGCATACTCGTCGATGGGGTGGCCGGTCAAGTATAGGCCGAGGGTATTTTTCTCACCCTCTAGGCGCTCGCGAATACTCCAACAGCGGGTGCGGCGAAAATCCTCATACACATCCCCGTCGACACTCTGGGGTACCAACGCCCCGAACAGGTCCATCATGCCGGCGTTGGCATTGGCGGTCTGCTGCTCCGCCGCTTTAACCGCCTCATCCAGGGCGTTAAACAGCACTGCGCGGGTGTAGCCCAGGTCTCCGTCGCCGGTATCCGGCCCGATGCTATCCAGGGCGCCGGAGCGTACCAGCGCTTCCATTGCGCGCTTGTTCACCTTGCGCGGATCTACGCGGGCACAAAAATCGAACAGGTTGCAAAAGGGCCCGCCCTGCTTCCGCGCGGCGATTATCGCTTCAATCGGGCCCTCGCCGAGCCCTTTTATGGCACCGAGACCGTAAATAATCCGGTTATCGATATCCACTGAGAACTGGAAGCTACCCAGGTTCACATCCGGGGGCACCAGTGTCAGCCCTATGGCTCGGCACTCCTCGATAAAGGTCACCACCTTGTCGGTTTTGTCCATATCCGAGGACATGGTAGCCGCCATAAACTGGGCCGGATAATGCGCTTTCAACCAGGCCGTCTGGTAGGATACCAGGGCGTAGGCGGCGGAGTGGGATTTGTTAAAGCCGTAACCCGCGAACTTCTCCACCAGGTCAAAAATTTTCATTGCCAGCGTGGGATCAATGCCCTGGGCTTTGGCACCGCTTTCGAAAACAGCACGCTGCTTGGCCATTTCCTCCGGTTTCTTCTTTCCCATGGCGCGGCGCAACAGATCCGCACCACCGAGCGTGTAGCCTGCCAGTTCCTGGGCGATCTGCATCACCTGTTCCTGGTAGACGATCACGCCGTAGGTGGGCTCCAGGATAGGCTGCAGCTTCTCATGCTGATACTTGGCATCCGGATAGGCCACCTGGGCACGGCCGTGTTTGCGATTGATAAAATCGTCCACCATGCCGGACTGCAAAGGGCCCGGGCGAAACAGGGCCACCAGGGCAATCATGTCCTCCAGGCTGTCTGGCTGCAGACGCTTGATCAAATCCTTCATACCGCGGGATTCCAGCTGGAACACCGCAATGGTCTCGGCCCGTTTGAGCATCTTGAAGGTTTTTTCATCGTCCAGCGGTAGCGCGGCGATATCCAGCGGCGCCAGCCCGTCGCGGGCGCGCTGCTTATCCACCATGTGCTTGGCCCAGTCGATAATGGTCAGGGTGCGCAGGCCGAGGAAATCAAATTTGACGAGTCCCGCATCCTCCACATCGTTTTTATCGAACTGTGTGACCAGACCCGCGCCGGTTTCGTCGCAATAAAGGGGGGCAAAGTCCGTGAGCTTGGTGGGCGCGATCACCACACCCCCTGCGTGTTTGCCCACATTGCGTGAAACCCCTTCGAGTTGCAGGGCCATCTCCCAGATTTCCTGGCCCTCATCGTCGCTCTTGAGAAACTCCCGCAGCACATCTTCCTGGTCGTAGGCCTTGTTGAGGGTCATCCCCACATCCGGCGGGATCATTTTCGACAGCTTGTCGGCAAGGCCGTAGGACTTGCCCTGCACCCGCGCCACATCACGTACCACTGCCTTCGCGGCCATGGTGCCAAAAGTGATGATCTGGCTTACCGCCTGGCGGCCGTAGTTGTCGGCCACATAACCGATCACCCGATCGCGCTTCTCCATACAGAAGTCGATATCGAAATCGGGCATGGAAACCCGCTCTGGGTTGAGGAATCGCTCAAACAGCAGGTCGTATTGCAGTGGGTCCAGGTCGGTGATATCCAGTGCGTAAGCCACCAGTGAGCCGGCACCGGAGCCCCTTCCTGGGCCCACCGGAATATCGTGATCCTTGGCCCACTGGATAAAGTCCATCACGATCAGGAAGTAGCCCGGAAAACCCATCTGGAGAATGATGTCGAGTTCGAAGCGCAAGCGCGCCTCGTAGACCCTGCGCCGCTCTGTATACTCTGGGGCAGAGCGGTCCAGGGTTTTTTCCAGGCGCTTTTCCAGACCCTCTTTGGAGATTTTCTCAAAGAACTGGCCTTCGGTCATGCCCCCGGGAATCGGGTATTCCGGCAGGAAGTACTTACCCAGCTGAATCGGCGCTGAGCAGCGCCTGGCGATTTCCACAGTGTTCTGCAGCGCTTCGGGAAGATCGCTGAACAGCGCCCACATCTCCTCGGGTGTGCGAAAATACTGCTCGGCGGAATAACGGCGCTCCCGGCGCGGATCGTCGAGCGTGCGCCCCTCGTGGATACACACACGCACCTCGTGGGCCTCGAACTCACTCTCAGCCATAAAGCGCACGTCGTTGGTGGCCACCACCGGCAGGTTCAGTGCCTGGGCCAGATCCACTGCCCCGTGCAGGTACTCCTCGTCGCCTGCACGACCGGTGCGCTGCAGCTCCAGATAGTAGCGATCGGGGAACAATTCTGCCCACTCCCGGGCCAACTCCTCCGCCTGGGTACGGCGCCCGGCAACCAGGGCACGCCCAACATCACCATATTTGGCACCGGACAGCATCAACACGCCTGCACTGTACTCCCGCATCCACTCGCGCTTTACATAGGCATTACCGTGATACTGCCCCTCCATCCAGGCGCGCGAAATCAGCGCAATGATATTGCGGTAGCCATCGCCATTCATGGCATAGAGGGTGAACAGTGTCGGTTTGCCTTCGCCACCTTCATTTAGCCAGAAATCCGCCCCGGTCACCGGCTTGATACCGGCGCTGAGACAGGCCCGGTAAAATTTTATCTGGCCGTACAGGTTGCACTGGTCAGTCAGCGCCAAAGCCGGCATCTGCAACTCCCGGGCACGGGCGATGGCGGGCTTGATACGCACCAGGCCATCCAACAGGGAAAATTCAGAGTGGACTCTTAAGTGGACAAAGGATTGGGTCATGTGTGCGTTTTACTCAGGGCCCTGTGGGGCTTAGACCCGGCAGAGCACATTCAATTATTTACCAAATACGGCCCATCTGCCGTGCCCGCTCGGTGCAGCGCTTCAGCACCGTACGGCGCTCATCGTTATTCATGGCACCCCAGCGGCTGATCTCTCCCGCGCTGCGAAAACAGCCCTCACATATATCACTGGCATTGAGGGCACATACGGAAATACAGGGGGACTGGACCGGGCGCTGTGCCGATACGGGGGGTTTTACCGGCTGTTTACACATCTTCGGCCCCAAGGGGTACCAACTGCCCGGCAAAGTACTTGCCGTTCGCCGCATAGTGGTCACTGCTGGCTTTGAGCAACTCGCCGACGGCTTGATCCAGGGTCTTCACCACCTTGCCGGGGGTGCCCACTACCATAGAGTAATCGGGCACCACGGTATCCTCGGCGACCAGCGCATTGGCGCCGATAATACAGCACTTGCCGATCACGGCCCGGTTCAACACCACCGCATTGATCCCTATCAGGCTGTAATCGCCAATATCACAGCCGTGCAGCATCACCTTGTGGCCGACAGTGACACCGGTACCCACCACCAGCGGACTGCCGGGGTCGGCGTGAAGTACCGCACCGTCCTGTACATTGCTGTACTCACCGATGGTGATCGGTGCACAGTCTCCGCGCACCACCGCATTAAACCACACAGAACTGTGTCTGAGCATGCGCACATCGCCGATGATATGGGCACCGGGGGCGATATAGTGGCCTTCGCCTACCAACTGTGGCTGTTGACTCCCCAATCTGTACAGCATCCGGTCTCCGCTTTGATGGGACTGCTATGACTTATTATCCCGCGCTGGCAAGGCTGTGGCCAGTGGATAAATCCGGTGTTTTTTGGCCTGAACACTGGCCGGGAATTTTGTCAATCCTGCGAACAGATGAACACCCCGTTCAGGTGTAAATCTCCAAGCAAATCCCTTAAAAAATCCTCCCGCTCAGGTCCCCAGTCCTGACTATGTCGGTGGGTCCATTTGGCGGGCCGGGTAAAACACACGGGTACAGGCAGGACAGGTTGTGACTGTTATCTTGGGGGGATTGTTTCAGGCGGGGGCATGCCATTGTCTTTGGGCATCATAGGTGCCGGCGGCGGCCACTCGGGCAGTCGATCTCAGGGACGTCAGCAGGGCAGGCCGACATCCCTACTCATAAGGAGTCCATTCAGCCTCTATTGGGGCTTATGAGGATTCCGCCGGTGAGATAACGTCCAGGTCGTACCAAGGCGTCGGGTTAATGGGGCAGCGGAAACGGACACCATCCTCAGTAACGGTCACCCGCGAGGTGCGTGTCTCACCCGGTTCCAATGGAAACATGTCTAACCTGGCGCGGGTTTTATAGTTCTGGATTTGAAATCCCACCAGCTTATTCGCTTTATTGGTAACAACGAATTCGTACTCACCGGCTTTCAAACCTGCAACGGTTTCCTTGGCCTCAAAATAGCCGTTGTATTCATCAAGGTGGATCACAGTCACGCCGTCACTATTTTTTTGCGGTGTGCCGGCAAAACCTACCGCAGCCATCAAAAGCCCGGTGGCCAGAATAAACAGGGCTAAGGTCTTTCTGATTGACATGGTTCATCTCTCCAAAATGTTTGATCAGTGTTTGCAACCAGGTTGCGAAATGGACTATAAAGTAGAGATGGATGTACTTAATATGCCTTTTTGTTCATCTTTTCGATCAAATAGTACATTCTTGTGCTTTTACTGGTTATACGGCTGTTATGTATCTGGATGACAAAGATGCCTTGAGCAAGATTCTGCAGGGCCTTGGACTGAGAGTGGATGTCTACGCCCACGGAGATTTCTGTGGCCACTGGGCGATTGATACGTCGGGTTCACGGCGTATGCCGTTTCACCTGCTGACATTGGGCAAGGCCTGGCTGCATCGACCTGGCCAGGAACCAACCCTGTTGACAGCTGGTGATCTGGTGTTGTTTCCCTATGACCACCAGCATGTGATGTCGAGTGAATCGAAAGAACCCCCGCAGGATCAAGTCAATCAACCGATCGACCAGCACCAGGCGGTTTCTGCCAACATGGTCTGTGGCTTTTTCGAATTCAGCAGCCGAAATGCCTGGCCATTACTGGATGCCATGCCACCCGCAGTGATTCTGGATTTTCGAATACAGAGTTGCCAGCCACAAATCCGCACCATTGTCGATCTTTTAATCAATGAACTTCAGACACGGGAGATGGGCTGTTTCGCAGCTGCAAATCACCTGGCTTACCTGCTGTTCATCGAGGTGTTGCGCCTGCAAATGCACCGAACTGAACAACACGGCTTGTTGGGCGCATTAGCGGATCCGAAAATCGGCAAGGCCCTAAACCTGATGCACAACGAGCCGGAAAAACCCTGGACACTCGATACTCTTGCACATGCCGTCGCCATGGGCAGAACGGCCTTTGTCAACCACTTCCGCGATCTGGTCAATATCACGCCGATGCAATACCTGACGCAATGGCGTATGCGCAGTGCACAAGAGTGCCTCTTGACCAGCCAGCGCGGTATTGCGGATATTGCTGAAGAAGCCGGTTATCAATCCGAAGCCGCCTTCAGAAAGGCATTCAAACAGGTTACCGGATGTTCACCGGGCCAATACCGCAAACGGGAGTGTGAATAGCCCGTTCAGGCTGTGTAGTGCTGTTGTGGAGACAAGGTGTTGTTGGTAGGTAAGACCTAAACCTAAGGCAGACGAATCTCGGTTACCACCTCGGTCTTCACGGAGTTGGCAATAAAGCACTGCTTGTGGGACAGGTGGTGCATTTTTTCCAATTGTGCCCGAGTGGGGCCTTTGTCACCGGAGAAAAGCACTCGAGGGCGCAGGGTGACCTTTGTAACGGCCATTCCGCCTCCCGCAATGGCACCCATCACGCCCACCGCTTCATCGCAGTACTCATCCACAACAAAACCGCGCTTGGCCGCCACGGCGAGGAAAAACAGCATGTGGCAGCTGGAGAGTGCCGCCACAAAGGCCTCTTCCGGATCGACATGCTCCGCCACTGAATAAGGGACTGGGACTACCTGTGGGGAGGCGGAAGCCGGTACTGATACACCGCCATCAAACCGCCAAGTGTGCGCGCGACTGTATTGGTTATCGGTAAAGATCTGGCCATCGCGCTGCCAGACAACCGTGGATGTGTACTCAGACAACTTGCCTCGCCTTCCCGCCGGCATCCACACCAACCCAGGCTGCGCTCCCTGCCGGTTTAAGGGTATATGCAAGCATTGGATTTGGATGCCACAGGTGGCCGGCATTAAGCCGGCACGAACCTGCCCTGTACCGCCTTCCGGCCAAAAGAGCTGAACACAGACAGGGAGATCATTTCTCTACTGGATCAATAACCGAGGACTTTGCCTAGTCCGCGTCCACTTGCTGATCCGTACGTGCAGCCATAATAAAGTCATTCTTGTGCAGGCCCTTGGCTTCATGGCTCCACCAGGTCACAGTGACTTTGCCCCACTCGGTCAGCAGCGCCGGGTGGTGTCCCACTTCTTCGGCAATGGCGCCAACCCGGTTGGTAAAGGCCAATGCCTGTTTGAAATTGCGAAATTTGAAAACACGCTCCAGCTGCAGGATTCCGTCTCGGGTGGCCGGCGTCCAGTCGGGGATTTGTCGCAATAGCCCTGGCAGTTCATTGTCACTGACAAGCGGCGCATCTGCGCGGCAGGCTTCACATTGTTGTTGAGCTAGTTCGGTCATGGATGGGCCCTCAAAACCTTGCTTGTTATCCCTTGTTTTACCTGGGGCCACTCTAACCGGGGGACTTCAATGAAACAAGCGCGCACCCTAAAAACGCATTTTATACGGTTTTGCGACACCAATATGGCACTGCATGCGATTAGCTTTTGGGTGCGCTCTGCACAGAGGCAGCCAGTGTCGCCGCACCCTGTCAGTCAATAGAGTCAAACAGGGGCTTTAGCGCAATGGGGTACACCGCTCTTATGGCAACAGGCGCCGAGAACCTGTCGTTATTGTCCACCTGGTACACGGTATGACCAGTGTTTTAACGGCTTGAGCGCTTTACCCTTTCCCACGACGCACTGTGAATACATCCCTAACCACTCGTAATCGGCACCCGTGCCTCATACGATCCTGGCAGAGGGGTATGCTTCCCTCCTACCTTACTAGCAAGTGCCAAGACCGAATCACACACATTAAGGTCAGGCCCATCACGCTCGGCTTCTCCTGCCCCAAAACGATACAGGATGTATTGTAGGTGATTCAATCTGCGATACAAACCCAAGCGGGGAATTGACGTTTTGACGTAATATCCATTTATATGCTCAGCAACGTTGATAGGCGTCCTATTGATCTTCACCAATCCCATCGTATACTGAATTACGAAATGACCAATAGAATTAAATTCGAGCAGGACTTAAACCGGAGCTTGCACAAACTTGGCACAAAAAAGAAACAGCTTTCGCTGGGAAACCCGATCCGAATTAAACCGATGACGGCTTGGCCCGCGTCAAACCCCATATATTCATGGCCAGTATAAGAAAAGGACACAATTGGTATGCTTAAAAAAATATTTTCTTTTTCGTTGTGGTTTTTTTCTTCCTACGTAATGGCAAAAAGCTATGAAACGGAACATTTCACAATTGAGTATGATGACAATGTCCCTAAAAGTGCTGTTGAGCAGTTGGCAAAAAGGGTGAAAGACAATAGAGAAGTGGTTTTAGCCTACTTGAAACAAACCGGAGAATATACAGGCACCCCCATTAAAGAGCCTCTGGCTGTATACATTTCCAAACAACGGCGCACGCCTTATCAAAACTGGAACACCATTCATATTCCTGAACAGAGAGTCTTAAATACTTTTTTGGAAAATGATCAGGAACACGCGGGAATGGCGGTTATTCACGAGCTTACTCATGTATATGCCGTAAGTGCTTACCGAAAGAACAAGAAAAATAGCTATGAAGATCGGTTTTATGACGATGGTTTAGCCGTTTTCATGCAGCATCGGTTTGGCGAATCTCCAGGATACCCTGATTTTGGCAAGGATTTATACCGTGCAGTGCTTGAAAAATCGATTGAGTACGGTGAGCTAATACCATTAAAACAAACAGAAGAAGTAAGACATTCGGCAAGAACAGGCTTGGGTAGGCAACTGGCCTACCTTCAAGAGGGTGCATTCACGCAATTTCTAATAGAAAACTATGGACTGGATGCTTATTGGAAATTATATAAAGGCCAACAGCCAAAAGACGTTACGGGGAAAAGCTTTGCACAACTGGAAAGGGAGTGGTCTGCGCTAATGAATAGCTTTAAAACCTAAATTGGAGACAGAACTTTTTGTCATTGCCGTAAGGCGCTCTATTAAGGCACAAAAAAACTGGGAGCGATCACGCCAGGCGAATGCTCTCACCTTGTGGCCGCGCAAGCGCTTGTATTTTCGCATGGTCCACCGGGCTTTATCCCCGTCGATATACACCGCAACAGACTGGAACTCTGAGCCCAGAAAACAACAATAGTACCTAATCCATCCTCGTGTGCGAGACGCTGCCATCCGGGCGAGGTCACACAGAGACAGCTCACTACGAAACGGAAGATGCCATCGCCGCATCACCTGACGAGATGATGGAGAGCACCGATGACTGCCCTGGACACCATCGAACCCCAGATTGGCGCCCCGCAGGACGCTCGCCCCATGCGCCCGTTCTTCATCCTTTGGATCGGGCAGGCGCTTTCGTTCCTCGGCAGCCAGACCGTGCAGTTCGCCATCATCTGGTGGCTGACCGCGGAGACGGGTTCCGCTACAGTCCTCGCCACCGCGTCATTCTTCGGACTCTTGCCTCCGATCATTATGGGTCCGTTTGCCGGAGCGCTCGTCGACCGTTGGAATCGCAAGCGTGTGATGCTGGCTGCCGACGCCATGGTGGCCGTCACGTCATTGGGGCTCGTCGTTCTCTTCGCGATGGACCTGGCCAGTATCGGCGCCGTCTTTGCCGCGCTCTTGATCCGTGCGATCGGCGCGACGTTTCACTCGCCGGCGATGCTCGCATCCACGACGCTGATGGTTCCCGAGCGCCACCTGACTCGCATCCAGGGCATCAACCAAATGCTGGAGGGCGGGATGCTCGTCATCGCGGCTTCACTCGGCAGCCTGTTGGTCGCAACCCTCAGTATGAAGGGCATCATGCTGGTCGACGTCTTTACCGCGTTGATCGCGATCCTGCCGCTCTTGTTTATCACGGTGCCGCAGCCGGAGCGGACTCCCGAACAGACCGCCCAAGAAGAAGCGGACGCGGTCGGTCCCGTCCAGCGCACTTTCCTCAATGTCGGGGAAGGCCTGCGTTACCTGCGCAACCGGCCTGGGCACATGGGAATCGTCGGGATCGCGATGGGCGTGAATATGCTGTTGATTCCGGCGTTCTCACTCCTTCCGCTGCTCGTCAGCGAGGAACTGAGCGGGACTGCGATCGATCTCGCCTGGATCAATTCGGCATTCGGCGTCGGGGCGATCATCGGCGGGATACTCCTCGGTATCTGGGGCGGGTTCAAACGACGTGTCGTGACGACGTTGGTCGGCCTCATCTTAATGGGCGGCGCGTCGCTGGCCGTGGGAATCGCCCCGACCGTGCTCGCCGCCGTTGCTGCGATGTTTGCCGTCCGCGTGATCGTGACGCTCGTCAACGGTCCAATCCAAGCCGTGTTGCAGGCGACCGTTGCTCCCGACTTCCAAGGCCGCATCTTTACGTTGGTCGGTAGCCTCGCCGGCATCACGGCTCCGGTCGGCCTACTCCTCGCGGCGCCCATCGCCGAACTCGTCGGCGTCCGCGCCTGGTACATCGCCGGCGCCACCGCCTGCTTTCTTATGGGCGCCATCGGCTTCGCCCTTCCAGCCGTCCTCAAAATCGAGGACGAGCCCCCCACCGAGACCCCAGCCGTCGTCCTCCCCGAGGTACCGTCTACCTAAGGGCCCTTAAGGTAGACGGTACCGTGCAAAACTGGGGGTGGGGCGTAACCTTTGTGCTCTGACACCGCGTAGACGGCTTGGCCAGTACAGGTAAGAAAGGCCATGCAGGGCCTCTCTCAATCGCCTTTTAGCGAACCGGGCCTTACCAGGAACCCCAAGCTTACCCCAAGCCCTCTTCAATCCTGGCCTTCCAGATCAGTGGGCCTGTGGTGTGTACCGACTCACCCCGGCTGTCTACCGCCACTGTCACCGGCATCTCTTCCACGTCAAATTCATAAATGGCTTCCATACCCAACTCGGGAAAGGCAACGACCCTGGCCGCCTTGATTGCCTGGGCCACCAAATAGGCGGCACCGCCCACAGCCATCAGGTAAACCGCCCGGTTATCGCGGATGGCCTCGATTGCCATAGGGCCGCGCTCCGCTTTACCAATCATGCCCTGTAGTCCGGTTTCCTCAAGCATTGCGCGGGTAAATTTATCCATCCGTGTGGCGGTGGTGGGACCTGCAGGGCCGACCACTTCGTCACGCACCGGATCTACCGGACCCACGTAGTAAATAAAACGGCCAGCCAGGCTCACCGGCAGCTTCCCGCCTTTGGAGAGGATATCTACCATCTTCTTATGGGCCGCATCACGGCCTGTGAGCATTTTTCCGTTGAGCAACAGGGTTTCACCGGGTTGCCAGGTCTGTACCTCCTCCGCGGTCACCAAATCCAGGTTTACCCGGCGGGTGTTGCTGCCGGCTTCACGGGTAATTTGCGGCCAGTCTTCCAGCTTGGGCGGCGTCTGGTGCGCAGGGCCGCTACCATCCAGGGTAAAATGAGTGTGGCGGGTGGCCGCGCAATTGGGAATAATCGCCACCGCCTTATTGGCTGCATGGGTTGGGTAGTCTTTGACCTTGACATCCAGGACGGTGGTCAGACCTCCGAGACCCTGGGCACCGATGCCCAGCTTGTTTACGGAATCATACAATTCCAGGCGCAGCGCCTCAGCGCGATTAGAGGCGCCGCGTTCCTGCAGATCCTGGATATCGATCGGATCGAGCAGGGATTCTTTTGCCAGTAGCATGGCTTTTTCCGCGGTACCGCCAATGCCAATACCCAATATGCCAGGGGGGCACCAGCCGGCACCCATTTGTGGAACCATCTTCAAAACCCAGTCAATCACCGAGTCGGAGGGGTTCAGCATGGCGAACTTGGTCTTGGCCTCGCTGCCACCGCCCTTGGCCGCCACATAGACTTCGACGGTATCGCCGGGTACGATTTCGTAGTGGATCACCGCCGGGGTATTGTCACCGGTGTTCCTGCGCTCACCATCGGGATCCGCAAGAATTGAGGCTCGCAGCAGGTTGCTGCTATTCAGGTAGGCGCGGCGCACGCCTTCGTTCACCATATCAGCCACACCCATATCCGCTTCCCAGCGCACATTCATCCCCACTTTCAGTTTGACAGTGACGATACCCGTGTCCTGGCAAATGGGGCGATGCCCCTCGGCACACATACGCGAGTTGATCAGTATCTGTGCCATGGCATCCCTGGCTGCCGGATTGGCCTCCTTCCTGTACGCCTTGTCTAGGGCCTGGATGAAGTCTTGCGGGTGATAGTAAGAAATGAATTGCAGCGCGCCGGCCACGCTTTCGATCAGATCACCCTGGCAGATAGTGGTCATAACCAACTCCGATTAACGTCACAAAGCCGGCGATTTTACACGAAATGCAGGGGTCTTGGCCCGGCCCGAGGGCCCTGTTTACCAACCTGGGCAGGTGGCAATAAAAAAGGCGAACACCCGGTTCGCCCCTTGAGAAGTCCCGATTCAGGTTACATCGCGGAAGCTGTCGGCTCGCTGACCTGCAGAGAGCGAATGGCATCGCGCAGCTGCACCAGGTCCTTGTTGACCGAGCGACGATAAGCATCAATCGACTCCACCGCTTCCTCGTTGGCCCCGACTCGCATGGTCAGATCACTGCGCACCGATACCAGCTGACGCTCCAGTTGGGACAGTTTATCGGCCACCTCGCGTTTGCTTTGGGTGTTGCTGTTGCGCAGCTCGGCCAGGGCGGACTCCACGGCTGCGATCTTTTTCACACTGGCGCCGAGGCCGTTCAGCTTGGTATTGAGCGCGGCAACCTGCTTTTTGTTGGCCGCTGCAGTCGTCTTGTTTGCAGCGATGCTCTTGCGGTTGGTATCGTAGGCGACGCCCCAGAGCTTGCGGATTTCAGAAGTGTTCTCCCTGGCTTTGGCATTTAGCACCTCTACGGAAGCGGTGGACTCCTCGTCGGACAGATTGAAGCGCTTCTCCAGTTCGGCAATGCGATACTCCGCATCGGCAATGCGGTTTTCTGCATTGGCCAGTTGCGTGCGCCCCGCCTGCCACTGCTGGTAGAGGAAGCCTGATGCGGCGAGTCCGCCCAAAGCGAGCACCAGCGCACACAGACCCAGGAAAGAGAAACCACCGCGATGCTCCTCCACGATGACCTGAGGCTCTGGCACCTGTTCGCGCAGCTCGGAAGATTTGAGGTCCAGTGATGGTTCAATAGCGGCATTGCCGTCCAGTGTGGGCTCTTTGCGTTGCATGGATCGATACACCCGGTGACTTTTCTGGTAGGTCGAGTACTGGTCAGTCCGGCATCACTCTATTCCAGTGGCGGCCAACCAATACTTACGTGCCAATTAAGTTGAGACAGATTCGTCGAATTCTGCGGCAGTTATACCAAAAATTGACGAAAAAGTAAGCGTTCAATGGTAATAATAGACGACAGTCGGACGATGCCGGCACGAAACCCCTCCCCTTGAGTTTGAGCAAATCATACCGGCTTCCTCTATTCCATTGCACCGGCTTAATTCCGACACGCAGCGCGTGTAGAATACTCTCACCAATAACCTCAGACAAAGGAAGGAAGACACCATGGCTTTCGAATTGCCCGAACTCCCCTACGCGAAGAATGCCCTGGAACCACATATCTCCGAAGAAACCCTGGAGTACCACTACGGCAAGCACCACAAAACTTACGTCGACAAGCTAAACGGCCTGTTAGAGGGCACCGCCGACGCCGACAAATCCCTGGAAGAGGTGGTCAAGTCCTCCTCCGCTGGCGTATTCAACAATGCCGCACAGGTCTGGAACCACACGTTCTACTGGAACTGCCTCAGCCCCAATGGTGGCGGTGAAGCCAGTGGTGCCGTTGCAGAAGCCATCAACTCGGCTTTCGGCGGCTTTGACAAGTTCAAAGAAGAGTTCACCACCAGCGCTGTAAACAACTTCGGCTCCGGCTGGACCTGGCTGGTGAAGAAACCTGACGGCTCAGTCGCTATTATAAATACCTCAAATGCCGGCACCCCATTGACCGAAGAGGGGCTAACCCCCCTATTGACCTGCGATGTGTGGGAACATGCCTACTACATCGATTACCGAAACCTGCGCCCGAAGTACATGGAAGCCTTCTGGGCCCTGGTAAACTGGGAATTTGTAAACCAGAACTTCGCTTGATCACAAAATCACTTAATAGCGGGCCAACAATGCCCGCTTTTTTATTCCTGCACCTCCATACAACCAACCTTATCCGCAAAAACGTTGTATCTGGCCAAAAGCTGCGCGAGTGCGCACAATACCCACTGACCTGCGCGATCATCCTGCACGAAATGAGGATCGTGCAGAAAAGTATTTCTAAACCGTGTCCTTTTGGTGGCACAAAGTTACAACAATTAACCGAACCCCAGGAACATGCTCATGAAATTGAAACCCACCCTGATCGCAGCCGCTATAAGCGCGCTGGTTATCAGCGGCTGTAACCGCAGCGCCGACAATGCTGCGGAGCAAAACACCATGACTTCCGCGCAGAGTACAGTCACTCAATCTGCTACTGACAGCCCTGCCAAGGTGAGCCAGGAGGCCATCAAACAAACCAAGCAGATGTTCGAGGACTTTTTTCAGGAACACCTGGCCCGCAGCCCGGAATTCAAAACCTTTCTGGGCATGAAAGAGGACTACGACAAGTGGGACGATCTCTCCCCGCAGTTTGAAGAGGAAACCCTGGCGATCAACAAGCGCCAACTGGCCGAGTTGAATACCATTGACCCCGAAAAACTGGACAGCGCCACCCGCCTGAGCCTGCGACTGGCCAAGCGCAACCTGGAGCAGGATATCGAGGGCTACAAGTGGCGCAACCACGGTTACCCGGTCAATCAGATGTATGCCACCCACACCAGTGTGGCCTCCCTGTTGATCAGCCAGCACCGCATTGACAGCGTAAGCGATGCAAGAGATTACATCTCACGCCTGAATGGTCTGCCCCAGCACTTTTCCCAGTTGGAAGAAAACCTGAGGGAGAACGCAAAAGCCGGCACTATTGTGCCGAAATTCGCCTTCCCCTATGCCATCAGTGATGCCAAGAACCTGATCAGCGGCGCCCCCTTTGATGGCGATACGGACAGCCCGCTGTTGGCCGATTTCAAGGGCAAAGTGGAAAAATTGGATATTGCCGCTGAACAGAAAAAAACCTTGGTAGATCAGGCCACCGCCGCGCTTAAAAACCGTGTAAAACCGGCTTACGAAAAGCTGATTGCCTATCTGCAGCAGCTTGAAAAAGGCGCTACCACCGATGACGGTGCCTGGAAACTGGCGGATGGAGAGGATTTCTACAACTTTCGCCTGGGCGTCTACACCACAACAGACATGAACGCCGGCGAGATCCACCAGATTGGTCTCAAGGAAGTTGCACGTATCCACGAAGAAATGCGTGAGATCATGCAGAAGGTGGGCTTTAAAGGCACCCTGCAGGAATTTTTCGAATTCATGCGCACCGATAAACAGTTCTACTACCCCACCAGTGAAGAGGGCAAAGCGGCATACTTGAAAAAAGCCACTGCCATTATCAATACCATGAAGGGCAAGCTGGACCAACTATTTATCACCAAGCCCAAGGCCGACCTCGACGTCCGGGCGGTGGAGCCTTTCCGCGAGAAGTCCGCCGGCAAGGCCTTTTATCAGCGCCCTGCACCGGATGGCTCGCGCCCCGGTATCTACTACGCCAACCTGTATAAAATGGAAGACATGCCCACTTACCAGATGGAGGCGCTGGCTTACCACGAGGGTATTCCCGGACACCATATGCAGCTGTCTATCGCCCAGGAACTGCCGGATATTCCCAAGTTCCGCAAATACGGTGGTTACACTGCCTATACCGAGGGCTGGGGTCTCTACTCCGAGTTGGTACCGAAAGAGCTGGGCTTCTACGAGGACCCCTACTCCGACTTCGGCCGCCTGGCCATGGAGTTGTGGCGCGCTGGCCGCCTGGTGGTGGACACCGGTATCCACAGCAAAAAGTGGACCCGTGAAGATGCCATTAATTACCTGGTGGAAAACACCCCCAACCCCAAAGGGGATGTGGTTAAGGCGATTGAACGCTATATTGTCCTACCGGGCCAGGCAACCGCTTATAAAATCGGCATGCTGAAAATTGTCGAACTGCGCGAGAAAGCCAAAACCGCCTTGGGGGAAAAATTCGACGTGCGCGCCTTCCACGACACTATTTTGGCCAACGGAGCAGTACCGCTGGATGTACTGGAAGAGCTGGTTGACGCTTGGGTGGCTGAGGTCCAGGCCCAGCAGTGAGTGGCTGGCGATAAACAGCCGATCACCCGCAATCCTGTTCGCTCAGAGCATGAAACCACTTTGCAATAAACAGGGCCGCTCTTCTTGGCGGCCCTGTTTTTTACCGGCATAGACCGGTAACTGATCATTGCCCCTGAGGGGCTTATAACCTATTGATCGCCGCACTCACCCTTCCGCACGGCAATCCATGCACCGATCTGATACTCCAGAACTGCCGAGGCACAGTACTATTGCTCAAAGACATTGCCCAGTGCCTGTCCCTGTATAACAAATAATACTTAAATTTCCGTGGCCATTCCGGCCTCTGTCATCGGTTTTCTCCACCCTGCACTTGATTGCCTCATCGCGCTTCCCATACTTACAGTGCAAACTGGTAACTAACCGGCGCACTGCATAAATATCTCAGACAGAAGCGACCCGGGTCATCGTAGGGAGGCCAGGAAGCCCGACATCCCGGCAACCCACTCTGCGTACAGAGCCCAACCTTCCGGGTAGACAATACATAATTTCAGTTTGCGCAATGTGCGGTAGGCCCGGATGCGCATTCCTAACAGGTTGTTGAAAAACTATTTTTCAACAACCTGTTAAGTTTCTTGTCTCATGCATATCACGAAAGTTCGCGTAAAACACCCCCAAATGCGGACCGTGCATAGCTGGTGAATGTATAAAATCCCTACACCCATACCCCAATCCAGACTTTAATTTCGCCTCACTGAATTCGCATTTTGGGTTCTGAAGTTGCAGTGGGCAATATCGAGTGGCCGGGTGCTTTTTTTGGTGCTCCTATGCAGCTCCTTGCGTTGATTCAAGCGCTCTGCCGGCATTGCAAGGGCGTCGGGCAAGCAAGAAGTGAAACTATCTCATGACCATTAGGTCAACCGCTAAATGCCACTGCAGTGGTGATATACTCAGCCCAACGCCTGCTGTCCCCGCATTTGGTGTGCCTGGGGTTTCACAGGAATTGCGGTGATAAAAATAGTAAAAAATCGAATTAAATAGGCGCTGAGCGCCTGCCGGAGGTGTGGTCATGCGTTTGCACCCATTGCGATACAGTTTCGCCTATATATTGCCGGTACTGGTACTACTGGGGTTCTGGCAGGAAGGCTTCTGGCTGTTTTTACCCCTTCTGTATCTTTACGGACTGCTGCCACTACTGGAACTCGCCACACCCGCACCGACCGCCAACCTGGGACCGGAGCAGGAGCAAACTACACTCTCCAATCCATTGTTCAACTGGATGCTGTACTTGTCTGTCCCGGTCCAGTATGGAGTCCTTCTCTACTTCCTGGTGCTGGTGCCCTCGCTGCAAGCCTGGGCTCTTGCAGGGGCAATCCTCAGCATGGGGCTGATGTGCGGATCCTTCGGCATTAATATCGGCCATGAGCTGGGCCATAGAACGAGTCGCTTCGAGCAAACTTTGGCAAAACTGCTGCTGCTCACTTCCCTCAACATGCATTTCTACATCGAGCACAATCGTGGGCATCACCGGCGTGTAGCAACACCACAGGATCCCGCCAGTGCACGCTATGGCGAAACACTCTACGGCTTTTGGCTGCGCTCAATCGGACAGGGGTATGTTTCCGCCTGGCGGCTGGAAGCACAGCGACTGGCCAAGCGCGGCAGGTCCTGGTGCAGCCCCGCCAACCAAATGCTGCAATTTCAACTCACCCAACTTGCGTTCATTACCTCGATCGGCTGGCTCTTTGGCGCTAAAACCGCAGTTTGTTTTGTCCTCGCGGCACTGCTGGGTATTCTCTTGTTGGAAACGGTCAATTACATCGAACATTATGGTCTCAGCCGCCGACAAGCATCTGACGGCCGATACGAGCGGGTTATGCCGGCACACTCCTGGAATTCAAACCACATCCTTGGTCGGCTGAGTCTGTTCGAACTATCGCGCCACTCGGACCACCACTTCCGTGCCAGTCGCAAGTACCCTGTTCTTCGACACCATAAGGGCAGTCCCCAGATGCCCACGGGCTACCCCGGTATGATGCTGCTGGCTGGTATCCCTGCACTGTGGTTTAAGATCATGCACCCGCGGCTGGCAGCCCTGGGCAGTTAAGAGACATGGGTGTCCACCAACTCCGTTGAGGCTGTACACCGCCAGTTCCGCAAGCTGACTAAAACCAAGGGCGGCTTTGCCAATGAGAACAGCTTACTCAAGCTGCTTTACGCCGGTATACTGAAAGCTTCCGAGCGCTGGACGCACCCGATCCAGAACTGGGACTTGACGTTGTCACTGTAGTGGTCAAGTATTTTTGGCCACCGTCTTTTGAGCATTCCAATATTTTTCTTCAGCCACATTCGGCGGCAAACCGTCGTTGTTCTGGTGTGGCCGTATCTGGCTA
>NZ_CANLDD010000027.1 GCF_947489355.1 uncultured Microbulbifer sp.
CGTTGTGTTAGAACCTCAACAATGCGAGCTTGCTCTTACAAATCAATAGGCTACATCCAAACGGGAACAGCCCCTAGCCTCTTCACGACGGGTAGCGTAAACCTCTGGGCTTGCTTGAAGTGTTACCCACGCTGACCACCATTCCGGGCTAACCCCCTCGATATCGTTGACTGGCTCACACCTACAACCACCACAATTCCTGCTTGTGTAAAACCGTTTTCTTAAACGCCTCAATCTGGCATTTTTTTTGCACATAAGCCAGTCGCTTGTCCTGCAGTGTCTCATCGAATATCTCTTGCCGGAGAAAAGCATGAAGTCTACGGGTAACTGGCCGTCTTTATCTAACCCCATTAAGATATGCACTTGCAAGTTGAATTTAGGTTTAATTAGATACCTTGTTTATTCAAAAGTTTTCATTTCTGTTTTTAATCAAACATCCTAGCTCAACCAACCTAGTTTAGTTCTGCATATTTCATAGAAATTATGCTTAACAGGATGTATCAGAGTAAGCCTATGCGGTTTTTTATGAATTCGAACCATATCTCCTGGCTCAGTAATGAATTGCTCATGTCCATCACAAGTAACGTAAGGGTTTGTAATATTCTGTTTACTTATAATTAGTTTGAATTCACTACTGCCCTCCACTACGATTGGCCGGCTACTGAGCGTATGAGGATTTAAGGGAACCAATACTATTGCATTAAGTTTAGGATGCATAATTGGCCCCCCTCCAGATAAAGCATATGCAGTGGAACCAGTTGGGGTAGAAATGATCAGGCCATCTGATCGTTGTGTGTAGACAAATTGTCCATCGATATGCAGATCAAATTCAATCATTCGAATGAATTCACCTGGGTGAAGCACAATATCATTCAATGCTGATCCCTCACCAATAAGCTTACCTTTTCTGGTCACTGACATATCCAATAAAAAACGACTTTCAGCAATATACTTACCAGTCAATACTTCACCAACTTCTTTTTCAATATCGTCAGGGGTAATATCTGTAAGAAAGCCAAGGCGCCCCCGGTTAATACCTAGTAGAGGGACATTAAACTTAGCAAGAGTACGTGCTGCAGCCAAAAGGCTGCCGTCACCACCAACTACAATCACCAAATCACATAACTCGCCCAACTTATCTCTAGAGGAGACACGGGCACCATGACCAGATACCGCTTTTGCAGTCTCCACTTCTAATACTATTGAATAGCTCTCCCGTTGAAGAAAAGTCATTAAGCGCTTAAGGGAAATAACTGCACTATTACTTTCAGTTCGGCCAATTAATCCTATATTTCGAAATTCTGACACATGTCCCCCGTGATGCACCTTTATACTCTTACCTATTAGTCAACACAATCAATCACCAAGTCGATTCTTTTAAGCTTCCTACAGCATCGAACAATGAATGGTAGAATCGCTAAATCGAACAGCCAGAAATAGCCGCAGAGACAAATTGAAGGCTCGCATTTTTCAGGGCAAGAATGCAATTAGCTTTTCATGCAATAGCCACGCCGCCCCTGAAGACCCCCGGTATGAATTGCTAGTGCTCTCACCCCTTGCTGCCCTCCATCCTTGGCAATAATTTTTTTTAGTGCATTAAAGAGCTTACTTGTATAGATGGGGTCCAGCGGAATATTCACTTGATCTTCGAATTCTCTTTGGAAATCTGCTAGCGCTTTTGGATATTTACCATACCCCCCACAGTGGTATTGACTCAACAAACGCAGTCTCAAAGCTGAGAGTCGGTCTAAAGGTAACCGGGTTCCTGATTTATCCTTCTCAAGGTGCCCAAGTCTAGTAGCGCTCAATCGTTCAATCCAGAGGCCCGCATCCTTGAGAATGCTATCGCCAGCCTTCATAATTTCAACCCCTATCACGGAAATATTCCGGATACCCACTGAAAATCCCGCAAAGGTAGCCCCGGTACCACAAGCAACCCACATCTGGTCAAAGGCGACCGGCGCTGTCTCTTCTATCACCTTTCCTAGTAGCTGAACGCCCTTGATCCCAAGCAGGTTCGAGCCACCTTCCGGTATGAAATAAGCTGAATCGAGCTCCAAACCCACCTCATGAAGAAAGTCAGGCTGATCTCTTCTCCGATACTGAGTTCGTGAAACGAACTCCAGTCTCATACCAAATCGCCGCGCATCTTGCAAGCTTGCATTTAGTATGGCGGGTCTTTCACCACGGATAACGCCGACCGTTCGAAACCCAAAACGAGCACCCGCTGCCGCAACAGCATGAATATGGTTTGACCAGGCACCGCCGCAGGTAATCAGTATCTCCGCACCTCTATCTCTCGCCTCAATCAGGTTGAATAGAAGTTTGTAAGCTTTATTTCCCGAAATGATCGGATCGATTAGATCGTCTCGACGCACCCAGATATCGAAACCGGAAAAAAGATCGCTCTTTATTTGCTGATAGGGGACCTCGCAGGCAGCGTCTGTAAAGGCCTTCAGATCCAAACAATCCCAAAATCGGGGCGACATGACTAAACCCTATACCTTAACTGCTATGCCGGTCTGGGCAAAAGCCCATCCACCAGAAAATCATCCAATACAAAATGGACAATCTCTGTCCTATCGCCAGATTTAACTAGAAAAACCACCCCTGTACCACCAGTCTCCGCCGTGACATCAGCCTCTTGGGAGGGTGGCCTCTTTAGAAGTGCCTGAGGCTCAAGAAGAGCCACATTGATTCCCTCTCCGTTACTTGGTGGAAATTTTACTAATCCTACCTGAAGCGCTCGCGCCGAAATCACTTCCAGACCCTGAATATGCATCTTCCGAAGCTCCCTACCCAAACTCTGGCAGTAGCGGTAATCGCCTGGATGCGTAAGTGCAGACCAATTTTTTTCCCAAGCGATATCCTGCAACCGGATAGCCGGGTCTGCGCGATACTTTGCTGAAAATACACTGTGGTAGCTGGTAAGGGGATCGGGCGGGGGCTCAAGCATGTCGTGAAAAAAAAGGAGACGGTAATAGGCCGCTTCTGCCAGAGTCGTCATCAGGGTTTTACATCCATAATAAATGCCCGATTCCGCCACCCCACCGAAGCGAGAGCCCCAGGGCAATGGCGGGTAACGAAAGGGAGTAGCTAACAGGTAATGCAACGCCTCCGTACCCGACAGTCTCTGCGGTTTGTTTTCTTCCAGCAAGTGCTCGAGTACTTGCTGCTTTTGCAAGCTGTCCACCAGGCTGCGAGTGGCGATCTCCTCTTGCGACTCAACGATACGGTACAGCCGCCCCATGATACGAATCTTCGAAGACTCAATTCTTTGAGTCAGAACGATAGTCACACCTTGCCCCGCATTGCATCGAGATAGGTGACAATTCGCACCAATCCATCAATCCGGTATGCCAACTCACGCGGAATGCCATTCAATGCCCGGTTAGGTGTGGCAAACCAGCGGCGGGCGCCCTCTTCACTGCCACAGAGGACAAAGGCCGCTCGGTAAGCACGGATCAATAGCAGTGCAAGCTGGCCAGCCGCGCTGGCGGGATCCAGGCCTGATTTTCGTCTCAAGGTCCGCTCGTCTAGGTGAACGATTTCTCCAAGCTCTCTCTTCTTCAGCGCCAAATGGGTGGCTGTACTCAGAAGGGCCTCAAGAAGTACCGTATCAGCACTGGGCTGGGGGTGAAAATCTGGGGTGGAATTCATATACCTTGTTTTTAATGGCCAGATGTCCAAACTATAGATCATAATCGGACAAATGGCAACGAACCCTGTGCCGAGAGGGCCAAGGGTAACCCAACTCGCCATAGAGTCCTTACTAAGTGGATATAGGTATCTTCAGCAAATGCAGAGAAAAAAACTGAATCAGGTGAGAAGCATTCAGACTTAGAGCAGACGGAGTGTATTTATCGTTTGGCGGACCGGACGGGACTCGAACCCGCGACCTCCGGCGTGACAGGCCGGCATTCTAACCAACTGAACTACCGGTCCCCGATAGTATTCTTCCCAGTGAGAAGCTGGTGGGTGGTACAGGGGTCGAACCTGTGACCTACGGCTTGTAAGGCCGTCGCTCTCCCAACTGAGCTAACCACCCTTGCTCTCTGGGGGGGTTGCCCCCAAAGCGAGGCGCATACTACCCGACTGGACTATTCTGTCAACAATTTTTGCGCCACAAATATTATCAGTGACTCGGGTTTGCTTCGTCGGACAGCGACACTCGTGCGCCTCCAATCTCGTCTTCACCCGCCCTGGCTTCCTGCAGCATTTTATCCTGGCGATAGTCGGGGGAGATCAAGTGGCCCGCAATTTTCACAGGAATTTCCCTGGGAATCAATTGCTCCCGCGGGCGCGCCACATCCTGTTCATTGTAGTTACACACACCGGTAGGAAAAATGCGGCGCAAATCTTCAGCACGCCCGGCGATTTCCTCAGTATGCAAACCATAAATGCCTTTTACCAGCGCCCGCTCTATGGGTTGCAAGGCACACTTAAAAACGTCATCCGTCACTGGTGCTCCGGCCACTTGGCGCGCAGTGCTGTAAATTGGATACATCCTGGTGCATTTCCCCGATGGCCGGCGATTCCAGTCCCCGTCCCAAACCTCGGAGCCTGCCGCCAGTACATTGCCCTCGCGGTCAAAACAGCGATCACTGGCTTCTGCGGGGCGATTGCCCACTACGCCGGCTGCTGGATCTCTGATAATATTCTCCATCCAGCGGTCAATCATATCGAGTGCTTCATCCAGGGGATAATACGCCTTGTGGCTGATCCAGATCAGTTGGTTGTCGGCATGGCCGCGCGCACGACGGATACGCTCACGCGCAGTAAAGGAAGCGGAGCTGTGATGCATGTCGGGCTCTTTATCCAGATAATGACGCAAATCAATGATCGGGATTTCTACATCGCCCAGAAATACATGACCAGAGCGGTAAATTCCTTTGATAGCCTCCAGACTGGCCCGACTTCGCCTTGCGGGGTTTTCAAGGCTTCCCATATTTAAGTTCTGTTCACTCCAGACAGAAAGGCGGACAGGGAGCAGGCTGCCATTCAAAAACCAAAGATGCTCCTCGGTCTGATTCTCCTGGGTTTTCCACCCACCGACCGACGCATTGAGTTTTAGGAAGGTGTCAATGCTGATATCGCCATTCACAAGGGCCTTCAATCCATATTGAACACCTTCATTGTCCCAAGTAGTGTTGGCATATCCATTGGCACCGGAACCATAGAAGCTGCGCAGGTTTTCCCAATGCGTCCAGTGGACCTGCCTCACCAGGTCTTCGGAAAAGCTTTTGAAAAAGTGTACAAAATTGGGGTTATTGACCAGTGGCACCAGACCGCGCCAACCCTCCACACATTCAGTCGTGCCGCGTGCGCGGCTTCTATAACGGCGATCAAACAACCCCGCCGCCATACTCATCAAATCAAAACGGCTGCTCACCTTAGAATTTGCCGAAAGCCCCTGTATGATTGAACGCGCTTCGGCGTTGCGCCAACGGGTATTGCCGGCATCCAGAACATCGAAGAAATATTCCAGCGGCTCACAGTCAAATGCGTAAATGGTCTGACTGACCATATCGGGGTATGAATAGAGCGGAATCGCTGCGTCCAAAAGACCGGGGGCATTTTGTGCAAACAAATATTGCTGAATGGCCCCGCCCGAACCACCGATACCCACCGTGTACATGGGTTCACCGTAGAGGGCTTCAAACTGCTTCTTGAGCCGTCGCGAGGCATCCTCCGCCAGCCATATGTTGTAATGGTTTCTGGTTTGATTTGCCGTCGAATAGATAATGGCATACCCCCGCGCCAGCTGATCCACGCGCCGGGTGGTGATATCCCCCTTGCTGATATTTCCCTGGCGCCATCCAATGCCAACACCACCGCGGAACTGGTAGATCAAGCGCCGGTTCCAATTGCTACTGTTGGGCTCCCCAGCACCTTCCCCTTCGCCCTTCAATACCGCGATAGCGTAGAAGTGGCGGTTAATGGTCCCTGTTTCAACACGCACAATAAAATCCACCTGCCGCCCATTAACAGTTACTTTTTGAACATCGTTACGAGCTTCATGCAGGCTATAAAACTGCCCATCCTTTGTACTGCGGTAGAAATAGGTGACCTCAGTGGCATGGCTACAATCACGACTGTATCCAATCACCTCTTTTGTCTTTTGCCCATCACCATCCAGGGCAAACACAGGAACACCCTCACCTGCCTGATTATCCACCAGCGGTTGTTTACCGGTAATGGCATTCCAGCCGCAGAGAAAGGGATATCTTGAGGCACCCGCGAACAGGGTTTCTACCGGCCCAACTTCACCAATCCCAATAGGGAAGGGAAAGTATTCCGGCGGGCGCGCCATCCTCCTCGGGTGTGGGCCGGCATAGGCCGGCATGGCGGGGTAATCGAGCGCGCCTCTCGGTACCCCAAGCACTGGCGCATTGGCCTTTCCGTGTACTTTTGGCAGCTTCTGATATCCATACCATGCGCCCAAACCCAGCATTCCTGTCACTACCAACAGAAAAACAGTGACAAACCAGGCTCCCCTTACCGACATAGACGCCTCCACAACTGGCAACTTCGCTATCTGGTACAGGTTGAGTATATGAAGGGATGGAAAGGACAACCGCCAGTTGGCACCTGGATAGACATAAAGGGGGCAGGACGTGGCGCAAGGCGGCAGCCTCACGCCATGGTTTCAGGCACAAGAGAAGGCCAATAAGGGTCTCCTTCTACCCGGGCCTCGAGGATCAGTCTTTGGCAATGATTCCTCTTTCCTGCAGGGTGGAGACTATCACTGCCACTTCCTGCTCAAGGGTCATCTCAGCGGTATTCAGGTGCAACTCAGGCGAAGTCGGCGCCTCGTAGGGATCATCAATTCCAGTGAATCCTTTGATCTCTCCCGCACGGGCCTTCTTGTATAGGCCTTTTGGATCACGAGACTCCGCCTCCCCCAAGGGGCAATCAACAAACACCTCTATAAAAGGGAGGCCCCCTACCTCGTGCATCTTCCTGACCTTTTCACGGTCCTCCCGGTAGGGGCTGATAAAGCTACTCAATACCACAATGCCAGTATCCGCGAACAGCTTGGAAATCTCACCGACACGGCGGATATTCTCTTGGCGATCCGCCGCGGAGAAACCCAGGTTGGCATTGATACCCAGGCGAATATTGTCGCCATCCAGCCGGTAACTCAACACACCACGGGCAGCCAGCGCCCGCTCCAAAGCAACCGCAACCGTGCTCTTACCAGAACCAGACAGGCCTGTGAACCAAAGAGTCACTCCCTTGTGACCGAGCATGTCCGCCCTCTTCTCACGAGTTACATCCCCCTTGTGCCAATGAACATTGGTCGCCTTGCGTTCAATCGTTGTAGTCACCCATCACTCCAGACTTTCAAATTTAATCCCCACCTACACCCAGTGGACCGCGGTCGTAATATCCACTGACTCAGGACAACTCTCGCGTCAATTATCCCGTATTGAACCGGGACAGGTAAAGGCTGGGCTTATAGCCTATTGCGCGACTTGAACACGCTGATCGCATAAGCCCCATTAAAGTCCAAATCATCTCCAGCCATTTGGCAGGGAATCGCCAGGCTCACTACCTGGCGGTTTTTAGCGAAAGAAACCCACAGCTGCCCGGGCAAACTGCCGCCTCGCATTAGACAGCGCCCTTGGGGCCATGAACCAACGGGGCGAGCGGACTCCGAAGTCTTTAACTTTCCACTCACCGCTCGCCGGCCTTTCAGAAAGAGCGACCAATCATTCGCTTAGCGGCATCCAAGGCGAAATCCCTATATTCCGTTTCTAATTTGGCCATTTCCAGCTCAAACTGAAACTGCTTTTTGCGCGACAACTGTTTCCAATCCTGCAAAATGGGGATATGAGCGGTTTTCTCTGCAAGGGTATAGAAGGCCACAAATTCATCCCGCACCGCCTGATCAACTTGTAACGCATCCAGAAGTACACGAATACGTATCGACGCTTCGGTCAATCCGATGCCTTCATCCAGAAGTGCGCGCGCGAGGATCTGGATACTGTCATTGACCCACCGGCGCTGATCTGCCGCTGCCTGCGCCAGTTCCGCCAGCTGCTCAGCCTGTTTCTTTTGTGCGGCAGACAACTTGTGCAGAAAGTACCCTGCCACCAGGCCGAGAATGACAATAATCGTTGCGGCTACAATCTGCAGCCAGGTTGGAAATAACGCCATCAAAAATACACCTTAAGTAGCACCAGCCCAATACTGGCGGTAACCACGGAGAGCAAGGTACTGAGCCCAACGATATGCGCGGTAAGTTGACTGTTGCCACCCATTGTGTGTGCCATAACAAAAGCCGATATGGCACAGGGAGCCCCCGTCATCAACAGTAGGTAGCCCAGATATTCCGGGCTCAATCCCATCATCCAGCCAATCACAAACGAAATCGCCGGCGCTACAACCAGCTTGAGCAGAGAAGCGGCAAGCGCTGTAGGAGGGCTGTGCAGCAGTACCCCTATTTTCATGCTGGCACCAATGCAGATAAGCCCTAAAGGCAGACTAACAGAGGCCAGGTCCTGAATGGTATCCCGCACCATATCCGGTAGTTGGACTTCCAGCATCCGGCATAAGATCGCGGCAAACACCCCCAGAATCAGGGGGTTTTTAAAAAGTTCCCATGCCAGCATACGCCAACTAAAGTTCGCATCCTTATTGTAAAGTACGAATAAAACGACTGCGATCACATTAAACTGGACGGCGAGTGCTGCCACCAATGTAGCCGCATGGGAGACCCCGGAACCTCCGTAAGCTTTCTCCACCCAGGCCAAACCCACGATGGCAAGATTTCCCCGATAGGTGCCTTGAATAAAAGCGCTTCGGTCACTAGGCACTAGAGGGCGAGCCAGTAACCAGGCCAGCGGGATCATTGCAAAAGACCCCAAAACTCCCGCGGTTAACAGCGGGACTTCTTCCATCGGTCTTGCCTTGGATGCGTAAATACTGATAAACAGCAACGCTGGCAGGGTAATATGAAAAACCAGCCTGGAGGCATCGTCGATAAAGCGTTCGCGCACAATACCGCTGATACTCAACAGGTATCCGGCCACAATCATCAGGAAAATAGGCCCGGTGACCGAGAACGCGAATACAAGGTTTTCCATACCGGGTTATTCTTTCGCAGCGACGGTGGTCGCCTGAGGCAATTCCTCCGGTTCCGACGCATTTGCCTTTTCGCGCAATTCAGGGGAAATCTGTTTGCGGGTATTGGCCCCCAGCTTGCGCAGGCTGTCGATGCGCTTTACCGCATTGCCACGGCCGCTGGCCAAGCGTTTGTAGGTCTGCTGATAGGCGTCCTCCGCCTGGCGCAGGCGATCACCCAGCGCATCCAGAGATTCCAGCACCAAGGCAAACTGATCGTGCAACCTGCCCGCTTCATCGGCGATTTTCTCCGCGTTCTTGTTCTGCTTTTCATAGCGCCAGATATTTTCCACGGTGCGCAGGGTCGCCATCAGGCTGGTGGGGCTGACCAAGACTATCTGCTTGTCGTAGGCAAAGCGGAACAGGTCCGGGGCCGCCTGCATGGCCAGCAGGTAGGCGGCCTCTATGGGTAAAAAAATAAATACGAAGTCCAGGGTGCGCACGCCTTCCAACTGCTCATAGGCCTTTTTGTTGAGACCGGAGATATGGGCACGCAGAGCATTGACGTGTTGTTTGAGGGCCTGTGCGCGCGCCTCGTCGGTCTGGGCCGAATTGTAGCGTTCGTAATCCACCAGGGAGACCTTGGCATCGATAATCAGATCTTTGTTTTCCGGCAGGTGCACGATCACATCGGGCTGGCGCCGGCAGCCGTCACTGGCAAGGCTGACCTGGGTCTCATACTCCCGCCCTTTCCTCAGGCCGGACTCTTCCAGCAGCCGCTCCAGCACCACCTCCCCCCAGTTGCCCTGGAACTTGCGATCCCCCTTCAGGGCGGCGGTGAGGCTGAGGGTCTTATCGCCGATACGCTGCGTCTGATCGCGCAGCGCTTTGATCTGTCCCAGCAGGCTATTGCGCTCGGCATTTTCGCGATCATAGACATGCTCCACACGCTTGCGAAAATCCCCCAGCTCGCGCTCAAGGGGATTGAGACTCTTGCGCAGGCTGTCTTCACTGCGGCGCATAAAGCTCTGCTGCTTTTCCTCAAAGATACGGTTGGCCAAATTCTCGAACTGTTCACCCAAGGCACTGCGCATCTGTTCCATGACCTGTCGCTGCTCCACTAGGGCAGCTTCGCCCCTCTCAACCAGCACCTGGCTGCGGCTCAGCTGCTGCAGCTTGTCGGCCAGTTCTGCACGCAGACGCTGTATTTCGGTGTCGAGTTGGGCCTCCCGCTGACGACAGCTTTCGAGGCGGGTTTCGGCCACCTGCAGTGCGACTTCAGCACTCGAAAGGCTGCGACGACTGCCAGCACGGGACAGCCAAAATACAGCCCCCACTAAAATCAGCAAGACAAGCACCGCCAGTGTTGCGTGATCGGCATTCAGTTGCAGCGGAAACGCAGGCATAGAGAGACACTCCCAGACCCGTAATAGAGCGATATCAGTTTGGATTTTCTATGGAAACAGGCCATTCGCGCCTGGCAGCCCCAGATGATCGTCGGGCGAAACGCCCATTCTATCAGCTTGCAGGCCGAAAGTGCTGCGATTGCAGCAAGCCACCACTGCTCGGTGCGCGCTCAACCCAAAACGCAATTGCGGCAACCGCAGGGTTGACACTCCCCCAGTGATCGGCACTGCCACCGACAACAGAAAAGTACACGCACAGTGTGGTGCGACAGGAATTTTTTTGGGAATTTGAGGTATTCTTGGGGAATTGGTCTTGATGTTGGTACCCCAAGCAGATGTTCAAGCAAAGTGCCCTCCCCGACACGCCCCCCCCCAGCGCACTGGTCTTCGATTCCGGCGTGGGTGCCATCAGTATTGCACGGGAGATCCGCCGCCTGATACCCGGGCTGACGTTGCATCTGGGTATTGACAACGGTTTTTACCCCTACGGCAACAAAAGCGAGGAGGAACTGCGCCCCCGTATCCTGGAGCAGGTAAAGGCCATGATGGCACACTGCGGGGCCGACATCCTGATCGTGGGCTGCAATACTGCCAGCACACTGGCCCTGCCGCAGCTGCGCAGCACACTGGAGGAGCCCGTAGTGGGCGTGGTGCCTGCGGTCAAACCCGCTGCTGGGGCCAGCCGCTCCCGCACCATCGCACTGATCGCCACCGAGGGCACGGTAAACCGCAAGTATACCCGCGAGCTGATTGCGCAGTTCGCCAATGGCAATCGGATCATCAATGTAGCGGCGCCTGAATTGGTCCAGTTGGCCGAGAAAAAGCTGCGCGGAGAGGCTGTGTCCGCCAGGGACCTGGAGCCGGTTTTGCACCGGGTATTTCGCACTGCCGGTGGCGACCAGGTGGATATCGCAGTGCTTGCCTGCACCCACTTCCCCCTGCTGCGCGACGAGTTGGAGCAATTCGCCCCGCGCTCGATTCAATGGGTGGACTCCGGTGAGGCCATAGCACGCCGGGTGCGCTGGTGGGTCGATGAACTGCAATTGACCCTGCCAGGTACGCCACAGCCCAGCCGCCTGATTACCAGCGCCGCCGACCGCAGCGGAACTATCGCGCAAGCTTTCCGGGAATTTGCCCCCCTCAGCGAACCTCTGGCACCAGGCTCCTGAATTCACCAGGCCGCCGAATGCCCTTGACAGTGTAAGCACAAACCGCGACCGTTCCCCTTCATAACAGGACCCCACCGGTACCCAAATTCATGCTGAAGCCGGCATTTCCCGCCCTCGAGATTTTCGCACAGCTCCCCCCGGGGGGGCTGCTGCTCACCCCCAACAACCGCCTGCGCAACCGCTGCCAGCAGATCTATGCCGCGCAGCAGCCACCCGGCACCTGTTGGCTGCCGCCGCCAGTGGAGTCCCTGCAGGGTTGGCTCGATAAACTTTGGTTCGAGCTGCAGCAGTGCAACTGGCAGCCTGCACTCAAGCGGGTCCTCGACCGCGAACAGCGGCAATTGCTCTGGCAGCGCGCTTTGGACCAGTCATTGAAACAACAGCTGCTCAATCGTCAGCAATTGTGCCGGGATGCCGACAGCGCCCTGTCGCAACTGGTGCAGTGGCAGCTGGTTACCGATATCCAGAATTTTGAAGAGACCATCCCCCCGCTGATGGAGCAGTTTGCGCTGTCGTTGCAGGAGGAAGAACTCCCTCTATGCACTATGACCAAGGTCTTTGCCAATACGCTGCAGGCTTATACTGCCATTACCCCGGACCAGCGCGACCAACTGATCTTGCGTGCACTGCAGGAGGGGATACTGAAACCCCTGCCGCAAATCGATATGGCCGGATTCGCGCAGATTTCGCCATTGGCCGGAGAGATTATCCAGGCTGCCGCCCACAAGGTATGCAGGAGAGCCGGTGTGCGGCAGCCGAGCCGACTGCGCGCCGCCGCCTGTGCCGATCGCGACGACGAGCTATTCCAGGCCGCGCGCTGGGCCGCACAAAAACTGACGCAAAACCCGCAGGACAGCATCGGCATCGTGGTGAACAATCTGGGCCAGTGCCGCACCCGGGTGGAGACGGTTTTTTCACGGGTGTTGGAGCCCCAGTGCACCGATCCCCAACAACCGCACTACACCCTGCCCTTCAACTTTTCCGCCGGTGTGCCACTGGCGCAGACCCCCATTGGCAGTGCGGCCCTGCAGTTGCTGGATCTCCTGCGCGGTGAATGGGACTGCAATGCCTTGCGCAATACGCTGTTCTGCCCCTTCTGGAGCGACAGCGGCGAAACCTGGCTGCGCAGTGCGCTGTATCGGCGCCTGCAAAAGCTGCAGCTGCGCCGTATTGATGGCGCCACCTTGCGCTTCTGGGCAGAGCATACTGCAGAAATCCTGCAGCTGAAGTCCTCCCGGCTCCCCAGGCAACTGGCGCTTCTGGCCGAACGCTGCCGCCGCTGGCAGCGCGCACCCGCTGAAACCTGGGCGAACCGTCTGTCCAAGACCCTGGCCGATCTCGGCTGGCCCGGTACCCGCACCCCCAACAGCCAGGAATACCAGCAACTGATGCTGTGGGAAACCACCCTGGAAAAGCTTGCAGCCCTCAACACCTACGCCGGCAACCTGACCCTGGCACAAGCGCTGCAGCTGCTGCACCAGATCGCCAGACGCACACCATTTCAGGCGGAGACCCGCGACGGCCCCCTGCAGATCCTGGGTGTGCTGGAGGCCGGTGGCCTCGCCTTCGATCACCTGCGCCTGGTGGGCTTCGGCCAGCAGCAGTGGCCGCCGACACCGGCACCCAACCCCCTGCTGCCAATCCAGTGGCAAAAACACTGGAAAATGCCCCGCGCAAGCGCAGAGCGGGAATTGGGTCTGGCGCAAGAAATCACAACCGACCTGCTCAATGCCAGTGGCGATATTGTAGTGAGTTACGCCTCTGAGGAAGACGGCGCGCAACAGAGCTTGAGCAGCTTGTTCGGGCATCCCGAAGCGGCCGAACACTTTGCCGGTGACGCCCTGCAAAGCCACTTCAATGCATTGGCCAGGGCTGTGCCACTGGAAAAAATCGACGATGAATCGCTCCCCCCTCTGACACCAGAAGACTGCCAGCAGGTGCGCGGTGGAGCCTCAGTCCTCAAGGCACAGGCGCTCTGTCCGCTCAACGCGCAGTTGCATTATCGCCTCGGTGCTGGCAGTGATAGTGCGCCGGATATCGGTCTGAGCCCGGCCGAGCGGGGCAATGTGGTGCACAAGCTGCTGGCAGAATTCTGGCAGCGATGTGGCGCCCTGACGCAGCTGCAGGCCCTGGGCGAAGCACAGCGCCGTGAGCAAATAGCACACGCCATAGAGCATGCGCTGGGCGGTGTGCGCCGGAAACACCACCACCTCCCCGGTGGTTTCTGGGCCCTGGAAGCGCAGCGCCTGCAGCGACTGATGCACCAGTGGCTGGCCACAGAGTTGCAGCGCCCCGCCTTTTCCGTGAAGGAAATCGAATGGGAACAGGCAGTGGAGATTGATGGGCTGCATTTCAACCTGCGCCTGGACCGCCTGGACCAACTTGCCAGCGGAGAACGACTGGTGATCGACTACAAGACCGGGACTCCCACTATTCGCGACTGGCTCACCCCACGTATTCGCGAACCCCAGCTGCCACTCTATGCCCTGTTCCAGCCCCACGCCCGTGCCATCACCTTCGGCCAGGTACGCAGTGGCGACTGTAAATGGCATGGCTGCGGTGAGCTTGAGCAGCCCATAGCGGGGATCAAAACCGTGGCAGATATTGAGAAAAACACCCCCTTCGGCAGTTGGAGCAACCTGGTGGCGCACTGGCGTGAAAGCCTGAAATCTCTCGCGGGCGAATACCGCAGCGGTGCCGCCGATCTCACCTTCGACCGGCCCGCAGACAACACCACGGAGCTCTGGCCCCTTAACCGCTGGCCCGAAAGGGCGCAGAGGTGCGAATGAACGAGACAGTGACCACCCCGACCCTGCGCCTTCCCACTGATGCCAGGGCCCGCAGCCGCGCTCTGGATATCACCGACAGCTTTGCCGTCTCCGCACCGGCGGGCTCAGGCAAGACCGGTCTGCTCACCCAGCGAATACTGAAGTTGCTGGCCACCTGCCAGCAGCCCGAGGAAGTACTGGCGATTACCTTTACCCATAAGGCCGCCGGCGAAATGCGCGCACGCCTGGTCGAAGCACTGTACCGCGCCCACCACAATCCGCGCCCGGAAGATGCCCACCAGGCTGCCACCTGGGATCTGGCTCGGACACTCTTGGAACGGGATCGCGAGTGCAATTGGCAGCTGCTGCAAACACCGCAGCGCCTGCGTATCCAGACCATTGATGGTCTGTGTAGAAACCTCGCCAGCCAGCTGCCCATCGAGAGTGGCCTGGGCGCGCCGGGTGAACCCCTGGAGCACACCCGTATCCCCTTCGAACTGGCCGTGGTGAACCTGCTCCAACACCTGGACGGTGAGCAGCCCGACCGCGACCTGCAGCAATTGCTATTGCACCTGGACAACGATCTGAGCCAGCTGAATAAGCTGTTGCGCCTCCTGCTGGAGAAACGCGAACAGTGGCTGGGCCCCCTGCTCAATGTGCGCCACGAAGACGCCCAGGACTATTTCCACTTCGTCATTGATGAACTGGTGGCAGAAAAGCTCGAAGACCTGAAGTGCGTACTCGGCAGCTACACGGGCGAATTACTCGAACTGGCGCGCTATGCCGGCCGCAACCTGCAGCGGGACAACCCCGCCCACCCACTGTGCAACTGTGCAGAACTCACTGCACTGCCCGCTGCCACCAGCAGTGGTCTGCACAACTGGCTGGCGCTGGGTGGACTGTTGCTCACCGGCAGCGGGGAGCTGCGCAAAAGTGGCGGTATCAATAAGAAACTCGGCTTCGGCCTGCCGGGCAAGCAAGATCCGGCACGCCCGCATGCAGAGGAATATAAACAGCGCATGCAGGCATTGCTGACAGAGATGGCTGACAATGCGCCCTTGCGCGCAGCACTCAGGGAAATGGGCAAGCTGCCCTCCGGGCTGCAACAGAGCCAGTGGCAGCTGCTGCAGGCACTCGCCCAAATACTGCCAAAACTGGTGGCCGAACTGAAGCTGGTCTTCCAGCAACTCGGCACCACCGACTATACGGAAGTGGCCCAGGCCGCCCTGATTGCCCTGGGAAACAGCGAGGCCCCCACAGACCTGGCTCTGAAACTGGACCTTAAGACCCGGCATATTCTGATCGACGAATTCCAAGACACTTCCCAAACCCAATTGCAGTTGCTGGAGAAACTCACCGCCGGCTGGGAACCCGGTGACGGCCGCACCCTGTTTATCGTGGGCGACGGTGCACAGTCCTGTTACGGCTTTCGCAATGCCAATGTGGGGATCTTCCTGAGTGCCCGCGCACGCGGCATCGGCGAAGTCGCCCTGGAGGCGCTGGACCTGCAGGTAAACTTCCGCTCCGAGGACGCCCTGGTGCACTGGGTCAACGAGGTTTTTACACGGGCTTTCCCCCAGGCCGACAATATCGGCCGCGGTGCCGTGCGCTACCGCAACTCCCAGGCATTCAAGGGTACTGAGTGGTCTGGGCCTGCAGTGAATGTCTACAGTTGCATCGACGATCGGGCCCGCCATTGCGAGGCGGCGCACACTGCCGAGCTGGTTCAGCACCTGCAAAGCTGCGATCCGCAGGGGCGCATTGCCATTTTGGTGCGCAGGAAAAAACACCTGCAGCGCATTTTGCCGGCCCTGAGTACCGCGGGTATCCCTTTTCAGGCGCCGGAACTGGCACCGCTGGCCAGTAAAATGGTGGTACTGGATCTGCTCAGCCTCACCCGCGCCCTACTCGACCCCAGCGACCGCACCAGTTGGCTCGCGGTACTGCGCGCACCCTGGTGCGGGCTGCAACTACCGGACCTGTATACTCTGGCCAACTGGGGCAACGGCGATATCGCGGCCACCGACAGCAGCGCACGCCCCTTGTTGCTGGCGCTAGGGGAGGCAGACCGGATCGCCCTGCTCAGTGAAGCGGGCCGGGCACGCCTGGCCCAGGTTGCGCCGAAGCTGTTGCAGGCCTGGGAACAGCGTAGCCGCAAACCCCTGCGCAACTGGATTGAGGGCCTCTGGCTGGCCCTGGGCGGCCCCGCCAGCGTGGCGCATAAAAACGACCTGGACAATGTGCAGGATTTCCTGCAATTGCTGGAGGAGTTTGACAGCGGCGGTACCATTTCCGATTGGCAGCAGTTCACCCTTGCCCTGGATCAGTTGTATGCGCGCCCGGCCCAGGATGCCCGCATACAGGTGATGACCATCCATAAATCCAAAGGGCTGGAATTCGAGCATGTGTTGATACCCGGCCTCGACCGGTGTGACAAGCCCGGCAGTGGCCAGCTGCTGCGCTGGACCGAGTGGCTCAGCCACAGAGGCGAAAGCCGTTTCCTGCTGGCCCCGAATAATGCCCGCGGCGACAGTGACCCACTGTACGAATACCTCAAGTACGACAACCGTGAGCGTGAACGCCTTGAGGGCACACGCCTGCTCTACGTCGGCTGTACCCGCGCCATCCGCTCCCTGCACCTGCTCGCCTGTGTCAATCGCGATGAGAAGAAAGGGACCTTGCAGGCGCCAGGCAGCGACGCACTGCTCACCAGTATCTGGCCCTCGGTGATACAAAACCGGGAAAGCCACTGGTGCCACTGGCTAGAAAACCAGCCGGACTCGGGATCCGAAATCCGCGCCAGCCAAAATCCCAACTACCTATTGCGCATACCCGCCCAGTGGCAACCGCAACCGATACCGCAACAGCACTGGCTGGCCCAGTACCGCATGCGCGATTACCAGCCGGGTGAGGACGGGGGGGATAATATTCCGCAATTGGGGCAGGTTGCCCAGCGCTGGCTGCGCCACGCCGGCACCGTGGCCCACGAGACCCTGGCCACCATTGCGCAGACAGATATCGCGCAGTGGAACGAGATACGCCTCGCGCAGCAGCGTACACTCTGGCAACTGCGCTTGTCTCAATTGGGCCTGTCCGGCAGTAACCTGGACCGTGCTGCTGAAAAAGTGGAAGTTGCCGTGCGCAACAGCCTGAACTGCCCTACCGGACGCTGGCTACTCGATAGCACATCGGTGCAGGATGCAGCCTGTGAACTGGAACTCCACAGCGGCGGGCGGCATCTGCGCCGCGCATTCGTGGACCGCACATTTATCGATACTCAGGGTGTACGCTGGATCGTGGACTACAAGACGGCCGAGCCCGGTCCCGGAGAGGATCAGGCGGCGTTTATCGCCGCCCAACTGAAGCACTACCGCACCCAGTTGGAAACCTATCGGAAACTCTTTTATACCCGTGGCGAACGCAATATTCGCTGTGCCCTGTATTTTCCACTACTGCAACAACTGGCCGAACTGGTTTGAATACACTGTGGGTGAGCGTGCCAGCCCGACAATAAGCACAATTTAGCCGCTCACCTTTGTGCCAAAAGACTTACTACCGGGTCGGAAGGAAAGAATTCCCCTCTCCCAGAATACTTCCTTGTACGCTCGTAATCGGCATCCATGCCTCATACGATCCTGGCAGAGGGGGATTCTTCCCTCCTGCTTTACTAGTATCCGCCCTACTTCCTCGCTTGCCCAATCACCATTCACCGCATCACCGCCAAATTCCAGTAAGGTGCCAAACTGTTACAGGATGGATGCCACCTAATTTCCCAAGATAACACCCAATATTTGGTTGCACATGAAACCCTCGCCCAAGCCTTCTCAGCACAGTAGGATAAGCGATCCGCGCGCGAATGTGCGCCGGACAACAAAGAAACAGAGTAGCCAGTAAACGCTATGAGCACACAGCAGTTCGACGACTTGAATGTTGTCTCCCAGGAAGTTCTGATCAGCCCGCAAACCCTCAAAGTGGAACTCCCCATCAGTGGCGCCGCGGAGGCCGCCGTTGCCAGAGGGCGCGCCGCAGTGCGCAATATCCTAGACCGCAAAGACCACCGCCTGATGGTGGTTATCGGACCCTGCTCCGTCCACGACGTGAAGGCCGCGATGGACTATGCCCATCGCCTCAAAGAGGTGGCGGACAAGGTCGCCGATACCCTTCTGGTTGTGATGCGCGTCTATTTTGAGAAACCCCGCACCACAGTGGGCTGGAAGGGGCTGATCAACGACCCCCACCTGAATGATTCCTTCAAGATCGAAGCGGGGCTGCATATCGGTCGCAAGCTGCTGCTGGAGGTTGCCGAACTGGGCCTGCCCACAGCCACCGAAGCCCTGGACCCGATTTCGCCCCAGTACCTGCAAGACCTGATTTCCTGGTCCGCTATCGGCGCGCGCACCACGGAATCCCAGACTCACCGGGAAATGGCCAGCGGCCTCTCTTCCGCCGTGGGCTTCAAAAACGGCACCGACGGCAGCCTGGAAGTGGCTATCAATGCATTGCAATCCGTCGCTAATCCACACCGCTTCCTGGGCATCAACAAGCGCGGTCAGGTGGCTATCATCCACACCAGCGGCAACCAATACGGCCATATGGTGCTGCGGGGTGGCAATAACAAACCCAATTACGATTCTGTCAGCGTTACCATGTGTGAACAAGAACTGCGCAAAGCCAATATCACTCCCAATATCATGGTGGATTGCAGCCACGCCAATTCCAACAAAAATCACGAGTTGCAGCCATTGGTAGTGAACAATGTGACCCACCAGATTCTCGACGGCAACCGCTCGATTATCGGCATCATGGTGGAGAGCAACCTGAAAGCCGGCAACCAAAAACTTCTGCCGAACCTGGATCAAATGCAATACGGGGTTTCTGTGACCGATAAATGCATCGACTGGGAAACCACCGAATCCCTGCTATTGGACATGGCGAAACAATTGCGTGAACCGCTCCGATCCCGCAACCAATGACTGGTTTATGATTCACCCGGCAATCCAGGGAATTGCAAAAACAATAGGGCACCGGGAGTGAGCAACACCACACCGAGGCCGGCACTGATCCTTAAAATATAAACCATGCTGGGAATGGAGCGATACTGTCGCACTCTGCCGGGGGCACAGGTTTCAGCGTAGCTTCGCATGCACACCGAGCCAAACAAACGATCTGGGCCGGCTGGGGATTTGATCCCAAGATGTTAACCCCCCGTATTCTGCCCGGATCACAAGGCGAAATGACAACTTCCCTGTGAAAATTCTATTATTGCCGGGGCTGGATGGAACGGGATTGCTCTTTAGGCACCTGATTGAGGCCCTGCCAGAATCCCTGGACCTTGAGCTTATTTCTTTTTTCGATTTTCCTCAAAAAATCTACCTTGAGCAGGCACAGCGCCTGGCGGAACTGTTTTCTGATAGGCAGCTTTTTTTAGTTGCTGAGTCCTATTCTGGACGGATTGCTTATGAGTTATGCAGTTTGATGAGCAACAAGATCAAGGGCGTGGTCTTAATCGCCAGTTTTATTTCCCCTCCATCCAAGGTCTCCAGACTGGCAGTCCCACTTTGCAGATACGGGATTAAACCCACAAGGTGTCGAGTGCGGCTGAGTGCTAAATCCCCCTTTAAGCGTTTTGCATCTTCATTTGCCGCCACCTGTATTCACCTGTGAGGATGATGTGAGCCCAGCCAAGCGGCGATATGTGCGATAGGAGATATTCTGGCGTTTTCAAACCGCGCTTTTTCCGCTGCGCGACCGCCATCCCAAGCTGTTTTGTATTCCAGTAAATTGTGATAGCGGTGAGAAGGTTGAGCCCTGCGATCCGAAAGTGTTGGCCTTCTGCGGTGCGATCTCTGATTTCCCCCTGCCGCCCGATCCGAAGTGCATTCTTCAAGGCGTGATGAGCCTCACCCTTATTGAGGCCGATTTGAGCGCGGCGTTGCATGTCAGTGTCGAGCAGCCATTCGATGATAAACAATGTCCGCTCGATGCGCCCGATTTCTCTCAGCGCAATGGCCAGATCATGTTGCCGTGGCCGTGCCGCCAATTTCTTCAGAAGCTGGCTGGGCTGCATCCTGCCTGAAAGCATCGTCGCAATGCAGCGCAGAACATCCGGCCAGTTGGCGATGATGGTGGTTTCCCGGATTTTGTCACCCACCAAACCCCTCAGTTCAGTCGGGACACCTCGCCGATCAAAGACATGCAGCCGTTTGGACGGCAAATCCCTGATGCGCGGGATGAACAGATAGCCAAGCAGCGAAGTAGCGGCAAATACGAGATCGGTGAAGCCGCCTGTATCGGCATATTGTTCCCTGATCCGTTTGCCCGTTGGGTTCATCAGCAACCCACCCAGAATATATGGGACCTCGTTCACCGTGGCAGGGATAACCTGCGTGGCAAAGGGACCATATTGATCTGGTACATGGGTATAGGCTTTCAAGCCCGGCTCATGGCCGTATTTCGCATTGATCAGATTCATCGCTTCACCCTGTCGCGTGGTGGAGAAGAATTGCCCATCACTGGAAGCGGTTTCACCGGCACCCCAGTATTTTGCCATTGGTAACTGTGCCTGCGCTTCGATCACGATGGCCAAGGCCCGATTGATAGCTTCACTTTCCACGTGCCAGTTTGAAAGCCGTGCCAACTGAGTAAAACTATGCGTGCTGCTTGCCCCGGCCATCTTGCTCAACCCGAGATTTAAGCCCTCGGCCAGAATGACGTTCAGCAACCCAAGCCTGTCCTTACAGGGTGCTCCTGTGCGCAGATGGGTAAAGGCATCTGTGAGCCCGATATCATTGTCCACATCCATGAGGATATCCGTAATCCGCACCTCCGGCAGGCGGTGATAAAGATCAAGGATGAGGCTATCGGCTTCAGCGGGTACATCAGCTTCAAACCGGTCGACACGCAACCGGTCATCCCCGATGACACCACCGGGGAGGGTTCCGTTTTTAACCGCCATCGCAAGCCTGTGCAGCCCGTCTTCCAGCCGTTGTTTTCGATCTGCGATCCAGACTTCCGGTTCCAATGGCATCGACAGACCCATAGTCTGAGCGGCCTCGACCGGAACCAGGGCCTGTTTCATGTCGCTGTAGCGGCGGGAATGAGCAAGCCAGACATCCCCGGATCTGAAGGCTTCGCGCAGATGGAACAAAACCGCGACGACCCAAAGGCGGTCCCGGTTGGTTTCCGGATTCCGCAAGTGAGTTCGCCACTTCGACTGTGGCTGAAGAAAGGGCGCAGAACGACTTGGAACATCGCGCTTGTCGCGGATCACATCGGTCGCCGCCAGCAACGGCTCAGCCACACTGGCTCCCGCGATATCCAATACTGCCAGCATTCGCGGGGCATAGAGCTTGAAGCGGTGATAGCCCTGCTCGACATAGGCCAGCGTATCCGCCTTGACGGTCTTACCGAGTGCTCCGGCTGTCGCGACGAGGTTTTCCAGAGCATCCCAGCCACAGGAAGCATACACGGCGCCGGCGACAGCCACCTCATCGCCTTTGGCCAGCAACAATGTCGTGCCCAACATCTCGAACCCGGCCAGGGTTGCTGCGATCTCCGATTGCGCCGCGGCAACACGAGCATCGCAAATCCTCTTTGCCTCTCGCCATATTGACCCCACGATCCGGTCGTGGGTTTCGATGACGGTATCTGCGATGGCAGCTGACCATTCCACAATGCATGCGGCGAGAATGGCCAATCGGCGATCACTGGTGATGTCCCGAAGACCATCTGTAAAATAGCGCTCCCCCTGACGGCGCAATTGTGTGACCCGATGCACTGGGATGTCGTCTAGAACCGCAGGTGACAAGCCAATTCCTTGCAGAAATTCCAACCGATCAAGCTGACGGTTCATATCGGCAGAGTTCTTACCTACCTCGAACTGACGCAGCCAAATGAACCGGCTGACCCGACCATCCACCTCTTCGTTTAGCAAGGCATCAAGGCGAACGCGCATCTTGCTATCGAGACGCGCGACAATACGGGCATCGACTCGCCGTTCGGCGTCAACCAACGCATTCGCACAGTGACGTTCTATTCTGGTTGGGCCGGGCAAGACGATCTGGCGCCGCCGACACTCTTCCACAAACCCGCGCACTATGCCTTCACTGGATTGTGCGGCCTCGGCGTGCTGGTCGAGCCAACGTTTCATCTTCTTTGCAGCCTTGCCCGTGAACATCTTGTACCCATATATCTTACGCAAAACGTCAAGGTGTTCGTAACGGGTGTTTTCTCTGGCAGCGTAGGGAAGAAGATCGTCAGGCTTTAGGCCAATTTGGGCAGCCACAAAACGCAAGACAAGCTCAGGGATCACCTCACCTGCATTCAGCAAGCGGCCCGGATACCGAAGAGCGCAGAGTTGGAGCGCAAAGCCGATCTGGTTCTCTGGCCGCCGCCGGGTGCGGATATGCGCGATGTCTTCATCATCCAATGTGTAGTGTTTCAGCAGCAAAGCCTCATCGACAGGAAGATCAAAAAGCGCCGCGCGTTGTCGCACGGTCAGAACCGCTCGGTGTGCCATTCAAAGTTATGTCCGTAAGAGGTCCGATGAACGGACGGTTTTTCGTGATCCGCTCTGCCCAGAAAAACTGGTGCGGGAAGCGTCTCGTATAGGTAGTACGATAAAAATTGCAATGAAGGGGTCATATACGTACAGTTCTGCCATGAACACCACGCTTATCAGATACGCCCGCTGCTCGACCAACGATCAGGACCTCACCGCCCAGAAACAGGCGTTGGAAAATCTCGGCGTTGCTTCGGATCGCATCTACACCGACCACGGCCTGACCGGCACCAGCCGCGCTCGCCCTGGTTTGGATCAGGCCATTGCCGCTGTGCGGGAAGATGACACGCTCGTCGTGCCCAAACTCGACCGGCTGGCTTGATCCGTGCCAGATGCCCGCGCTATCGCCGATCAGCTCGAAGCCAAAGGCGTCAAGCTTGTTCTCGGGGCGTCCGTTTATGACCCAACAGACCCAATGGGCAAAATGTTCTTCAACATCCTCGCCACTTTCGCTGAGTTCGAAGCCGACCTCATCCGCATGCGCACCCGCGAAGGCATGGCCATCGCTCGTGCCAAGGGAAAATTGCGCGGAAAGCAGCCAAAGCTATCTGACAAGCAGCAGAAAGAACTCTGCCGTATGCATGGAACCGGAGAGTATTCAATCAGCGATCTGACCGAAGTGTTTTCCGTGTCCAGCCCAACAATCTACCGAACCCTCAACCGGCACCAGACCTGACTTTCGCTGATGTTTATGACTGAAACAAATATCGAGCAGCCACCTTATTTTCATCAATGGTCTTACACAGTTGAGACAGATGAAACATCAATCGTTTTGCCTGATGGCTGTACGGATATTATTGTCATCTCCAATGACGAGTCGGAAATCAGCGGGCTTCATTCGACGAGCTGGGACATATCACCAAGACGGGTACGCCTGCGTGCTGGCACATCGTTGACGGGCTTTCGGCTAAGGCCCGGAGCTACCATAGATCTTCGCGACCTGGGCACCGAAGCACATAGCGCGGCCAATCTCGCCGCGCAGATCAGCAGCGTCGTGCGACACGATCAGGAGATTACCCAAATCATTGATGACATTGGTCTGCCGGGGAGGAGCGTCGCCGAATTGGCCAAACAGCAAGGCGTATCAGAAAGAACTTTGCAACGTCACTTCAAAGGTCTCTCGCTACCGTCGCTGGGATTCTGGCGTCAATTGGGACGCGCCAGGCGGGCGGTTCAAGCACTCCCCTGCCGCGTTCCGCTAACTGAGATAGCACTTGAGTACGGCTATAGCGATCAGGCCCACATGACGCGCGAGTTTGTACGTTGGTTCGGAAAGACGCCCGTTCAATTGCGTCGCGACCACGCCACTCTTAAAGACCTGGCCCAACCCGGCCTTGGCAATTGGTCAAGTCAGGCTGTTCTGTAACCTGTATGCCTGTCTCAGAAAATCCTTACTCTCCTTGTCATCAATGTCAGCCATACTAACGAACTTTAGGTGCCTGTGGTGTTTGCCGCTCCCCTCAAGGATTTTCTTCGGGTCGTCCAATTGGGCTCCGTTCGTGAATTCCAGAGAAACGTGGTTCTTATACTCGAAGACCCCGCAGAACTGCGACTTTGGCTGCCCGGGGGCACTCTGGATGATCGTTCCACCATACTTGGCCACGAATTCCGCATCAGGGGCGACAGAATGGACAAGAGCTTTCAATCGCCCAGCAATCTCGGCTCTTATCGTCTCATCCATCATGACGTCATCCCGGAAGCTTCACAGCGGAACAAATCTCGATCAGATAGCCGTTCGGGTCCGACACATAAGACGTTGTCTGCCCCCATGGTTCATCACGCACGTCTTGAATGAGCGAGGCACCGGCATTGAGCGCATTTTGAAGGGCACCAGAGACATCATCCGTCTCAAAAGCGATCTCAAATGTCGGATTGTCACTCTTCGGTGATGCCGGGTTCTTGCCCAATTGTTGCATGAGAGCCGTTGAGGAAAAGGCCAATTTGGTCGCTCCGGTGACCAGTTCACCATAGTCGCCGCTTTCGTGAAGGAAGCCACGCTCAAACCCGAATGCCTTCTCAAAGAAGATCAGCGAAGACGCGACATCGTCGACGTATAGAATTGTGTAGCGAAAAATCATCTGAGTTGCCCCCGGTTTGCGTTTGCAGGCACAAATAAATGCTGTCAGCATGGGGTGTCTTGAAAAAAGCCGACATTCATCCGTGTTGTAGAAACCATCAAGTATGGGCCCACTTGCTGAATCCGCCGCTCGTAAGGCGAACTGCCGCTCAGCCAAATAATCTGTTTAAAGGGGGATTTGGCACTCAGCCGCACTCGACCCCTTATTGGGAATCAGGCCATATTCACAACGTTTGCAACCGGTGAACAGCTGGGCCTGGAGCCGGGTACTGAAATGTTCAGTCCAGTTTTGAGTACATTCCAGGCTGTGGAGCTGGCTATGATCATCCATGTTGTAGTGAATACTCTGGCGATATTGAAACTTTTTTTCAAGCCGGGTATTACCCCACATAAAGAACAAGTACTCCCGTCGCAGCTGCCCTACTTTGAGCAAATCATAGCTGTTGATCAGAAACTCAGCGGCATCCTGTGCCTGTGTGGATTGCAGGCTCATCTGGGCCAGGTCAACCTGCGCTCGCACCTGATTCCACTCCGTATTTTCATACCCGTGGGTATTATGCAGATACTCTGCTGTAAACTCCCAGCCGCCATTGAGGCTGATTTGAGTGCCCAAGACCATTTTAAGATACCCTTGCCTCTCTTTATGGTCGTAACGGAAATGACTGACCACCGGCAATTCCCGCTGCTGCTCCCAAGCTGCCTCCAGGCGTAGTGTCATTCTATCCTGCGCCAGTGTACTCAACCCCAAAGCGGCAGCAGTGTCTCCCCCTTTCAATCGGTGAAAAATCAACTGCGTATCCAGATCGCCCTCGCGATTGATCCTGAGCGCCGTCTGTAACCCCTTTTGCGTAAAAGCGCGATCTGACACCTTGCCAGCTCCATCGGCGACTTCGACAGTATAAAGACCAATATTCCAGCCCCCATAACGCAGATCTATGTGAAGCATGTCCCAACCCTGTTGCTGGATGAGGATATCGGAATCGAGACTCGGGCGATCATATACAGGTTTGAGAAGGTTCGCTGGTGTCCAATGATAACCATTGCTCCACTGAGGCTTGTGACGACCGATATTAATTCCAAATCTTTTATTCACACTGTAATAAGATACATATTCTTCCAGCAAATAGTGGCCAAATTTTCCCATCGATTTTCCACCTTCATCTATCTGGTAATGTCCGAAAAATGCGAGGCGTGTATAGGCCGAAAAATAGGGGCCGTCCGCGAAGTGGCCATTGAGATCCAGTGCCAACTGTGTGTTGCCTATGGGAAACACCAGTTCACCCGTGTCGAAAAATTGCTTTTCCCTGACAGAGTTCAACTCATGGTAAGCAACAACAGAAGCTGAACACTCCTTAAGTAAACCCGTTTTTACTGTATCAGTGGTCTTGATATCATCGGAAAAATGGACTTGATCTGCCTCATTGGAAAACGGATCTTTATACTCGATGGTATCATTGTTCATAGCGGCCCCCAACAAAAAAATGGACAACCTATGATCAGACCTTTGCTAAATCTTACTGTTTTTTTCTAATTAAGCCTGCCCAGGGACTCTTTCTGGAAAATAGCGGCATCCAGCACCTCCAAACGATAGTCATCGAACCTCATCCAGGTGTAACTATCCTTCATTAGAGCATCCACCAACAATAATTTATGCAGTTTAAGCTCGCCTTCATAGAATTTGTACTCTTTGTAGTAAGCAGTTTTCAAAAGACGTTTTGAACGAGAATAGAATTCACTTTTGAATGGCTTATTACCTGCATATTTTTCCATCCAAACTTTCACAGATGAATAAGTAACACTGGGATATTTTGCGGTCAATTTCAATATCCAATACTCCTTCCCCACTATTGATTCTTCTCCATATATTTTCGCATCGTAATTTTTCCTGAAGCTGGCACCCACAACATCACCATTACTGGTTTCACCAAGTAACCGTTGAGATGGGGCAACACGGATAAGCCGGCGGGTACCAGGAATATAAAGCCACATATTGGTATTTTCTTTCAACATTACCCAACCTCTTTCACGAGCGGGCGACTGAAAATAAATAAGCGATTTAATATTGTAAACTTTTATGTTAAATTTATTACTTCGTGGCTCCCTGTTTTTTTATAACTTATATTGGTAAGATTAAAGCTGAACCCCTGATCCCTATAACCGCGCACCTCATCTAACCTATTGACTAACGATTCGACAGAGATTTGCTCCGAAACTGAATGATTGAAATTCGTCAACAAAATAACAAGAAAAACTAAGCGATATCCATCCATCACGGCACCAAACAGTTTGAATCCACTGGATCACAAACAACAACCGCTATCAGGCGAATCTCAATGCATCTACAACTGCTATTCTGGATGCCTTTACAGCGGGATATACACAGGAAAAAAAAGCAGTCAACACACCCAGCACAAACGTTTTTAACAAAATATCCGGCGCAATTAATATTCGTATTGGATAGTCTTCAGTACTGCCGGGCGGCCGAGGCATCATCCACTCCCCAAAATTAACTCCCCTAGCCATTAGAATTCCGCCCAGCAGACCGAGCAGGCCTCCGATAACCCCCAGAAACATTGATTCAAGCAGAATCAACCCAACAACCTGTGTTGGCGTACCGCCCATCGCCCTGATGGTGCCAAGTTCACGGGTACGTTCCATCACCGACATTAGCATTGTATTCGATATACTTAACGCTATAATCACCAAAACGATGACTGTGATAAAGTCAAACACACCATCGAACAGACCAACCACCTGGTGGTAGTAATCCGCTAACTCCTCCCAGCTTTTCAGCTCGAGCACCAGTCCATGTTCACGAAAAGCCATCGTCAGCCTAGTAACAGACTCAGACGTCATACTTGTTTCCTCCAACAGTACAAGCAGGCGGGTCACATCGGATGTATACAATAACTCCTGCGAAAGAGACAGATTTACTCGCAACAGCCTGTCATCCAACACTTTGACACCTGTGTTGATAACACCCATTACCTGTATACATCGACTGCATTGATTACACCATCTCCAGTGCTCGCCAACAGGGTTAAATAGTCTCCAACCTGTGCATTCAGAGCGTTAAAAAGTCCTTCCCCCAAGTGGGCCGCGGATCTATCCTCTGCAAACAAATCTTCACCATCTACAATGCGAATAGCCGAAGAAAGCAGAACTTCCTTCTCGGCCGTTATACCAATACCGGATATCGCAATAGATTGCTTACCATCACTAAGCAATCCATTGAAATTCAATCGTGGAGCCACAACCAATGCTTGCGTTTTCTTATCAATCACCCGAACAATTTGCTCCAGAACGGGCGCGGGAACCATGTAGCGCTCAGGATCAATATTCCCATACTGGCTATAACCTTTGGTGTAAACCTGGATATGACCGAGTTGTGAACGGATCATACTCTCACGCATACCCTCATATATCGACTGGACAAAACCCCCAAATACGATCAAACTGGCACAACCAAAGACAATTGCTACCAGAGTAGTCATACTGCGTCTTCGATGCCTCACAATATTCAACAGTGCAACTTTCCAGCCCAAAGTCATTTTGACAGTGCTTCCAATGACAAACGGGATTTTTGGACCCAGCCTGTTTCTGAAATCGCCAACTTTTGCCATAACAGCCTGGCTTCTTCTTTCTGCTTATTTCTGCTGTAAGCCTGCGCCAGGTTAAATTCAACCAATGCAAGAAATTCTTTTCCAAATTTTTCGCCGATTTTTTGCCTGACCATCTCCAGGTCCTCTACTGCATAGTGGGCCCTTCTCAAAAAGGCTGGCATATTTGCACAGCTGATACCACGTTGAAGCCTAGCACCCAGATTGAACGGCCACTGTTTCACCGCCCTATCCATTATTCGGTTACCTGTTCTTGAGAATAGTGCGAGTTTGCTAAACTCATTAGTATAGAAACTGGATTTATATGAAATCGTAGAACCCAAAGCCGCGTCCAATTCTGCGTCATCATTTAGCTGTTCTCGCAACTGTTTCAAGTGCTCTTCTAAAGCTACCACCTCCTCAACACGGGCCTCGGAAGACGAAGTCAACAAGGCCAATTGAGTGAGATAGGCTGCCTTTTTATATTCAGGCGAAGAATTACTATCCAGGGCGGCAATAAGACGGAGCCTGTCAGAATAATTGGCAGGAATTTCTGTTGGCAGAATATAATCCACAGCCCATGCCTTGAAAAAGCAGGCAGTTAAAGCCAGCATGACAACGAAGCGGAAATGAAAAATGTGCAAGATGTTGGTTATCATGTCTGGGTTTCCTGCGCACTGACGCGCTTCAACGTCTGTCTAGCAGAAGTCACTGCTGCTACAGCGCTATCATTGACCAATTCATCATCGCAAAGGGTAATGACCCTAGACGTCAGGTTTGTAATATACGCATCATGCGTTGAAATAACAAAAGTGATGCCTTGATCCTTATTCAAATTTTGTACCAACCGCATAATATTTTCAGAGGTTCTGGAGTCTAAATTTGCAGTTGGTTCATCTGCCAGAACAATATCCGGTTGAGTAACTATGGCTCTGGCAATAGCGACACGCTGCATTTGCCCGCCTGACATCTGCGCCGGCCGCAGGCTACCCAGTTTCTCCAGACCGACATCTCTCAAAGCCTGAACCCCTTGTGATCTGGCATCCCGCACACCTCTCAGTACCAAAGGGTATATCACGTTTTCCAAGGCGGTGAGTACGGGTATCAAATTAAACGATTGGAATACAATACCGATATTCCTGCGCCTTAATCGGAGCGCTTGTGTTCGCTGAGCGTTCCGATATTCACGCCTCTCACAAGCACACTGCCGGAATCACTTTGATCCAATGCCGATATAATATTCAGCAAAGTACTCTTACCACTGCCACTGGGGCCTGTGAGCGCAACAAGTTCGCCCTTATCCATTGAAAGGGTGATATTCTTAAGAGCATCAACCCAGGCATTTCCGATCAAATAGCGCTTTGAAACACTGGTAAGTTTAACCAGCATCAGTTGCCATCCAAAGCCACAAACCGTTGTGTCAGCTCCTTGCAGGATGCCTGCAGGATGTATGGACAACGCGCCAAGACCATCGCCTTTTGATAATAATTGGATGCAGTAGCCATATCCGCACTATCCTCCCGTTCTTTAATAAGATAGGCATTAGCCAACGCTATATAGATCAGTTGTTTGGCTTCCATGGGTATGGCTTTCGGTGTCTCACTTATCAACGCATTAAACCAGGCTTCATCCTCAAAGACGCGATGGAAAAAACCACCGATTGGACCCACATAGGCAAAAGTCAACAAGCGAATCATACGAACGCTAAAATCTGAATTTGCTTCGAGTGCAGCCGCATCCACTTGACCCATGGCATGACGCAAACGATAGAGTTTATAAATACCCATCAATGGGTCAAACATAGCACCAGCTAATTTCCCCTCGTTGGAATAAAAGGCAGCCTTGATCAGCATATTATCAGGCTCTTTCCGATAGGCTCTTCCTAATAAACCAGCTGCTTTACCTATCTCATTGTGTTGGCTGTACAATTGCCCTAATTGTAGCATCGAGGCCGTGTCAAATTTATTCTCGTCAAGCCTTGCATGAAGAAAATTTAACTGTTTATCGTCGCGCCCACTATAGGCTATTTTCTCGAATTCGATGGGTGCTGAACCTGAAAACCAGGCAACAATATTCCCAATACCCATACCTATTAATAGTATTACCAGCCATTTCTTAATCATTGATGGATCCAAAGAAGTTTACGCTTCAACAGAATTTTCAATAAGTTGGCTATCCATTTCCTGTAGCGTAGTATGCTCATCAAAAACTAGATTTTCAGGATTCATTACACCAGGATAGAGCTGTTCGCAAATCAGTATTACTTCAACGATATTCAGCGAGTCTATCCCCAGATCGGCAATGGGCATATCAGGGTCAACAGAATCGACATTCAACATAAGTGATATTTGTTCACAAAGCACCTTGACTTTACTCTCTATAATCTCTGTAGACATCATTAATCTCCATTAGTATGGTGCACTTTCAAATTATAAAATCTCAACAAATAATCCAGAGTTAGAGTAAATAGATAGATCCGATGCTCATCTTTACAATGTTTATATTGTAATTTAATGAGCTTCGCACTAATCATAGGAGGGATAAAAAACCAGTTGCGAGCAAGCCACTGGTTTCCGTAAAAGAAAATCCTTTGAAACGAATCATAAATATTGGCTATTGAGTTATCATCAATGGAAAAAATAGAGCCAAGTGTTGGCTCTACAGTATGGGAATCTACGATCCGGATTTTTGTTCCTGTATTTGAGGCTAATATATTTAACAAAAATCTCTTGAATGGAAAGTTAAAATTAATATCTATATATTCTTCAATTTCCATATTACACCCGGAGCTATTCCAACTTAAATTGAGAAATTCAAGCACTCTCAGGGCATGCCCCTTAATATCAATACCACTGACAACATTGTTTTTATGAGCTTTATTAAAAATCAAATTACTTTCCCTATTACAATAAAAACTACCTGGAAGACTACTTCTCTCCACAGTAATTATATTTGTATTACAGGACTTCATACTGTGATAATATTTTGCAAGAAACACGCTATCAAAAGGTGACAACAAGAGAGAAGCCACTCTTGGCAACAGGTTATAAATTGCTGACTTATGCCCCTGTGGTTCAAGCAGCGATGCATGAAAACCACCTTGTTTAGGCATGCGCTTTTCTAACCATATCAGTTCTTTGGCGTTAACTGATACACAATCACCCGGAAACAGCATTCTAACACCCATAAGCAAACATTTTCGATCAATCGAAAAGCCAAAGTATTCCATTTCAATAAGATAACGAAGATCAACCCTATTAACACCCATTTGCAAAAAGGATAATATGTTCTGCCCTAAGTACAATCGGTTATTATTTATATAGTAGAATAAAGCACTGTCGAAAGATTGCGAAATCTGTAAGTAAAAATTTTTTTTACCATATTTACGAATAACGCCTTGCTCTCCCCCACACCCTTCAAAACTGGGCTTTGTTGAGCTTCTACCATTTATGAGGTTTAGCAGGCAAATCTCTGATCCATTTGCTATTGCAATCGATTTCATCTCTGGTTTAGTATCATACCCCTTTTTCACACTTCCACCGCTAGAGAAAAGATTGATGTTGCGTGCAACCAAGATGAAATCAGTTTTGCTGACGCCGAAATAGCAGACATATGATTCGCCCTCGGTATTTCAGTCAGTCGCGAATCTATATCCGGAGAGATAAACCAAGTCATTACCGTATATAGAATATGCGCATCAATCACCTCATCAAATTCTCCAACAATAAAATGACAGGGAATGTCAATACTGCTAAATAACTCAGCATAGTATTTAGCATTGTAAGCACCCAGCAGATTGTAGCTGCAGTCGAGAATTCTTTGTTGGTTCCCCGCAATTGATCCCAGTGCAGGAAAGTGTAAAACTGGTAAGTTCCTGAAGTAAGGGATTAGCAGCGCCAGCCAGTAAAGCCACAAGTTCATTTTAGGAAGATTTTTCAGCTCAGACTCTACCAGAGGCTTTGAATATCTTTTCCTACGGAAATATCTGAAAAAATGCCCCCATCCGGATGTGTCGTAATTATGTTTCCTTGTTTCGTCTGTCTGTGTCAGTGGTGGCGCAATCGCAAAAAAAGCGATAATATTCTTTGTTCCATACATCCCCAGATAGCGAAGTGCCACCAGTGCACCTGCACTATGCCCGCCGAGCACGAAATGATGCACCCCTTTCCCCTTCAGGTGATTTACCAGGTCTTGCAAATCATCTTGCAGTTGATCTTGGTAATCCAGATCTCCTGGACGCCCTTCGCTGTTGCCGTGGCCTCGCCAATCCGGCAGACAGACGGTGATACCCCGGTCCTGTACTATACGACCAAACATAAGATACCATTGACTGTTAAATGTACTACCGTGCATACAAATTAACACCGCCTGAGTATATTCTGACGGCAACCAGCGAAACGCTAATTTCTTCCCATCACGCGCTAAAAAAAATTCTTGAGTCACATAGTCCTCGAAAGTTCTATTTTTAAATATTTATGTTCATTCTTGTGTTTTTCTTTGATCGATCGCTGCGTTCATAATACTGTCGGGCTGGCTGCGAGCGAACGCCAAAAACACCGCCACCATGCCAGGCCTGGCAATATAGTCCTGAGTCTGCGCCCAGATTGCCTCAGCTTTCTTTGTAATATTTTTCTGCTCATCCTCAGACAGGCAACCTGACGAATCACTTATATTGACTACCCCGGTATGGAAGGAGTCGGCAGATATAAAAGCCCTAACTTTGGTATTAGTTTGATCAGAAATAATCTCAGATAATTTTTCTGAAATCTTCTGAAAAAGCCATTCTTCATCTTTCTTATTCAAAGTAGGCTTTTCTAGGATATCGGATAGTAAAATACTGTTATGCACCACCATCCTGTTGGCGAGCAACGGGAGATCTAATTTAACTTGAACAATCGTAAGGAATATTTCTACCCAGAGCTTGATTCGCAAATCAATACGCCAACCATCACGTCCATTTATACCCATCTGATATACAAAGTATTTATAATAATCAGCACCAGATTCAAAAAATCCATCAGAATTTTTTCGATAGTATCTGCCCTCGGATTTTACAATCTCCACTGTGGCCAGTAGCTGATTTTGCAGAATCAGCTCTAACGCCATATAGCCGCGGCGTAAATAGCTTTTACGCTGCCAATATGCCTGATTTAGATAACTTCCCGATATATAATCCCAGACAATCTCCAGGAAATAGGCAGCGGTGTTGTAAGCCAGTAAAGGAGAGCAGAGTTCTGCAGAGTCAATAATAGGATAAACATTAGCCACATGAGCGTACAGTCCCTGAAAGAACTCCTTGGCAGTTCGATTCGCAATCGGCAACTCAGTTTCGAGTATTTTCTGCGCTTTATCTCTGTCAACCTCTCCAATATCCTTAAGCACATATTTTGTGATATGGTCGTTAAACAGGGCAATCATGTCCCCACCGCCACTAAACAAAGGATCGAGAAACATGGCCGAAAATCCGGATGTTGCCCATCTTTCTGCGAAGATAAATTCATCCGCCCTGTAGGCAAGCTGCCCCCAAGCTTCAAAGTCGACAATATCAGCACCCTGTAATAATTCCGAAACCGCCCTATATTGCATTAGAAAGTTGAGAAAATTCTCTTTTTTGGTCGGCGGACAATTAAATTTTTCTTTTTCCCCAACGACACCTATACTCGTATAACCGCCACTGAGAGGTATTACCCAGATCCAATATCCATTACCTGCGAAGTGGTTCGTAGACAAAAATCGTCCATAGGCTCTTTTTCTCCAGGCTTCATTACCCATTGAGTCAATATCCTGAATATTCCTAAAACGCCCCCAAGCGGAAAAATGCTTCGGCACATTCTCTAGTCGGGTTAATTTTTTATGCTTCCGGGAAATTCTATTTCGACCGCTGCAATCGATCAGCCAGCGAGCATGCACTGAAATCTCATTATCCTCTGTTGACAACTCTACCGAATGCCTCTTATCACCCTGTCTTATTTCCAGTCTGGTAGCCTTGATTCCCATTATCACTTCGATACCGTTATCACGATTCATATCTACCAGGTCTGCTTCCAAACGGGCCCGATCCAACTGAAATGCGGGATGCGGTGGAATACTGGTGGTTCCATGTTCACTCATCTCCGCAAGAGTTAAACTGTGATCAGGATTATCATAGAAGAAACGCAGGCCGTTCTTGGGAAGGTGATTGCGGTAAAGATAATTAACCATACCCAGTTGTTTTATAAAGTAATGGCCCGCCATCTCTACCGTGGCCTCACCTACTTTACCGCGAAATTTACTATTGGCTTCCACTACAAGAATAGATATGTTACGGCTGCCGCGCCTTAGCTGTCGGGCAAGGGTTAGGCCTGCCCAACCTCCACCGATGATGATTACGTCATATTCAGATTTTAGTAGTGTGACTGCATTCATCAAAATCATTCCAATTCGCTCAACAGAGAACTCCAGTCAGAAAATTCTAATTCACAAAATGAATTACGATCTTGAATAACATTTAAATAATATTGTGTTCTAGGTAACTCATTTCTGATGAAAAATTTGGCAATAATAATTTTTGAGTTAAAAAATTCTTTATTTTCATTTCTTTTGCTCAACTTGCAAGAAGACACGCAAGCAGCTTCCAGTAGCAACCAGGCCAGAGTAATATCTCCCATCATATGAAGAATCCGGGTACTATAGGCAGGGATTTTCAACATTTCCTTGCTCTTGACCCAGTCATGTACAACCTTTAATACGGTTTCAAAGTGTCCAAGGGAGTCTTTCAAACAGCTAAATTCGTCTAGGAGCTGCGGATAATCCCCTGCCGTATCAATAAATCTATCAATCTCTATCTTATATATATTGAAAAGCTTACTCGTATTACCCAATCCCAGCTTGTCTCGGATAAGATCCTGACTTTGGATATAATTAGTACCTTCCCATATTGCCAGTACCTTGATATCCCGGGCATACTGCTCTAAGCCCATATCTCGTAAATACCCGCGGCCACCACAGGTCTGAATAGCCAGCTCACATATTCTCCAAGCCTGGTCACTGATATAAGCTTTTACAACCGGGGTCAGTAGATCTACCAGACCCTGGTGATGCACTCTCTCCATTTCCTTATCATCGCGCCCCTCAAAAGTATTAATAAGACTCTCCGACAAGGTCAATTTCGCAATTAGAGCACGACAACCCTCTACCTTGGACTTCATTTCTAGCAGCATCCGCTGTACATCGGCATGCTCTAAAATGTTGACCCGATCGGCCGTTGGACTAAAGCTCTGATCGAACCGCTTGCCCTGAAGCCGCCTGGAAGCGTAGGAAAGTGCGTTATAGTATGCAGAAGAGGCCATTCCCAGAGCATAGACACCCGTGCTTATCCTGGCCTGGTTCATTAACGTAAGGAACTGCAAGAGGCCCACATTTTCCCGCTCCCCCAACAAATAACCCCGGCAGGGACCCTGCGCACCGAAAGTAAGATGTGTATTGGCACACCCTTTGAAACCCATTTTTTCAGCTAAAGATATACACTCTACATGGTTAAATCCGCCGAGAGTACCATCTTCATCCACCCAGTATTTGGGTACTACAAAACAAGAAAGGCCATAGGTCCCCGATCCACTCTGCTCACCCCTGCCCAATACAAAGTAGATAATATTATCAGTCAGATCATGCATACCGGCACTAATCAGATATTTCTCACCAGTCAGCAAATATGTGCCGTCTGCCTGTCTCCTTGCCCTGGTTTCCACTAGAGAGACATCACTTCCCGCTTGTGGTTCTGTGAGGCACAGGCAAGCAGTCCACTCCGAAGCAGCCAACCTGTCTCTAAAAAGCACCTTCTGTATCTCGCTGCCATATCTGTCTAACAAAGTGGATGAGGGCAGGCAGAAACCTCCATAGGCCATAAAGCTGGGATTAGATCCCATAAACATCTCAAGAATCATCTGCAAAATAAATGGCGGCAAAGTACTTCTTCTCTCCCCGCTTACAGAGGTTACACCGGTCCACTCCTGCTTAAATCTTTTCCACATTTTCGGAAAAGACTCAGGAAGCTGAATACTACCAGCCTTTAGCTGGCAACCTTGTTCATCAGCTTGCTGAAAGCCGGGACCCAACACTTGATAGGCAAAATTCTTTGCGCGCAACAATACTTCGTGCAGGATTTCCGGTGAGCAGTCCTGGTAGAGAGGGTGTTCAAACAATTCTCGCGTCTGATAGAACTGATCTTCAATAAGAAATTTGAACTCTCTTAGATCAATCTTATAGATATTTTTAGACATATCCGACTCCTTGACCGGGCAGGAGTATTCGCCAGCTTCGGGAACCTAATACCCAATGAAATATTTGATTTATCTTCCCTCGATATTTTTTTTGGGGATACTGCAAGGCGTTGCGTATATGCAATAGATGGTTTCCACCCCTGATGTACCCGATATGCCATGCCACACTAAAGTCGAGATAAGCTTCTTCAAGGGAAAGGGTTTTCGTATTGATCAATCTTGAAACCGATCCGTTCTGTCCAGCAAAAGGACGTTCGATTGTAAGACATCCAGCTCTGCCACCACCACCGAGCGTAATGACCACGAGCTTCTCAAAACCTTCATCTAAGAAATATTTATTGATCTCTATGAGAGGTTTAATACTCAGGTAATGTTTTCCATCATCCTCAATACTTGGCAACCAACAGGCTTTTTCTATACAAGAAAATCCCTTTAGCAGGCATTTCGCCCAACGAGATGCAATATTGAACGATACCACACGACTTGTATTCTGCTCTGCAATAATAGAAGTTATTTTACTCAAATTCTTTATCAGATGCTGAGCGCCGTTAAGTGATGGATGCTGAGATAAAATAGAGCAGTTTGATATCCGACAAATACTCTGCGATTGATAGTCTCTGCATATCCAGGTAACGGCCACTCCGGTAGTCACCTTAAGACCATCCTGGCCTGGTTTTATTCCAACTCCCAAGGCATCCAAACACTCTTGTTGCCGATCTCTGGCGACTTCCAGATTAATAATGAGGGCCTCCGACTCTTTTCTGGTTGAGTAGCTTAGAATGGCTGCATGAAAGCTGGTACAAGCGCTTCCCAGAAAAAAAATATCGTGACCGACATCCTCCAGATCGGCAATAAAGCGTATTACACATCGATCAAGCAGTACATTTACTTCCCCGGCAGATACGATATAAATAAGCCTTGGAAGAACTGAAAACATGGACAGGTATCGATTCAGACAGCACAATAACTGAATTGTTTCTCCACTATTTTCTATCCAGACACTTTTAATAAACATATCTAGATGGCCTCATGCGAAAACGTCGTTTCTACTCCTTCAAACCCATGTGCATGTAATCGTTGACAAATACTCTCGACTAAATCCCGACAGTGGTCAGGAGAAGAAATTCTTACACGGATAGTATTCTGCCCAGCCTCCAGAGGATGCCGAATCAGTGTATCCTCAATAACTAAATACGCCTTACCTTCCTGGGTGAGTATCGCCTCTTCATTGGATACATCCTGGAGCATTAGCACTTGTTCATGCAAAAATTCCCTGGGCATTCTTCCGCCCGCTGGCATCTGCATCCTTAGCAAGAGTGTTTTGAACTGGGGATTACAACTATTTATGCATTTCAGCAAGTTCACGATAAATTTATAGTGCTCAGAGTAATTCAATAAAATTGGCACACTATTAACATGAAGACTGGAAAGAGCCTGAAAATCGCCCGCATGTTCAAGTGGTAAGGTTCTGGCAGAGCAAAGCTTTGGCAAATGCGGATAGGGGTTGCGCAGAAGATTCGCCGATATTTGGATTCGTATATTCATATTTTTTCTGACAAATAGAATCTGCTATGTTGATCGACACCTACCTCCGCAATGCAGTAATAGCCATTGAGCGCCAACGAGCACGCTAAAATCCGTTTGTGCTCTTGAATTTTTTTATTCACACCATGAGTGATAATATTCAACCATGGATCGCTGCCAAAACAATGCCCCCATCTTGCATGAAGATCCGAAAATTGTTCAACATCATTGAGAAGCTTTGAGAAAATTTGACGGGTTTTTTCTGGGAAAAAAGGCAGTGCCAAAGTAAGATTACTTTGGTTCATGATTATTTTGCGGATAATGATTGCAAATTCCGGCATGGTGTTGTAAGTTAGCGTACAATCCGCAGTTATCTCTTTTTCATTATACTGCTCCACTTCCAAAAGCAATGTACAGAGCCCAAAACCGCTTTTCCCCCAGTTTTTGTTATTTTTCCAAAAACTCAAGCTCAATATGTTCACATCCAGGATGCTGACTAAAATATAGTGAACACTTGGGTTTTGTCGCAAATAATAACGAAGACTATACCCCCAGGATGCACATTCATAGGTATTTACAAAACTACTAACTGGTACATAATACTCTCTTTCTATAGGGCGGATATCCCGCTCTTTGATCGTTCCCGAAGTGAAAGGTAGCTCTATCATTGTAGAGCAAAGAAAGTGACGACTTATCTGCCTTCTTAATTCTGGGCGTATAACGTTTAACACTCGCTCACTTTGCTCATAGATTAGAGCTGTGATTAAATGAACGGTTCTTTTTAAGTTGCCATTTGTAGTAATATTGACTGTTTCAATGGGTGTATACGCGGCGGACTTTAAATACAGGCTCATATCCTGTATTCCTTCGCTTTACTATAGATTTCATAAAAGCACCGATATGAACTGCCTTCCGCTTTTGTAAAAGCCAGAAAATCCCTCTGGCAAACCTTGCTTTTCACTTTACCGGCACACACCAGATCCAGAAGCAGCTCATTGCTCGAAAATTTTATCGCCAGGACTCTGTCTATACTGCATAAAGAAAAAACCGGAGTGGAAATCTGCTCATTGCACAAATAAATAAGATACTCAATATGCTCCTGATCTAAGGTGGTGAGATCCACTTCATTCTGGTCATGCAGCCATAAAACATGGTGCATTAGAGATTTGACAAAGCGGGGGCGGATCAAACTCAGAAACTGATTGACCGATCCCAATCCCCCCTTACTGAGCAGCATATCCCTTGATACTCTCACACTGCCATGACAATTCCCCAGTTGCAGTGTCCCAGCCAGAAATGGTTTACCGATAGCAGATTGGTTCAACTGTGCGCAAATATCCGGAGGCAGTAAGAAGGTAGCCGGAAATGGCCGTGTTGACTGCTTGGCAACCACCATGGCAAAACCTAAATTTTGCGCTCCGATCCCATGTATTTTATCTACATTTAATACTAGGCCACGTTCATTTTCGATTTGCTCGGTTCTCCAACTATTCAGACTTGGCCCTCCACTATCCGTCATTAGAAAGTGACCGGAAATACCGCGATCAACCCAATTTTTTACCTGGGCATGCTGTTTCTCCGTTGCTGTCAGGCTTATCATCACTGAACCGAAAAGTCCTATCATCTCGTGAAAGTATTTGATCAAACCCTCATTGCGCACGGAGTCGATGACACGATCAATCGCATAGATCTGCTCAACCTGTTTTAACGGTTGTTCAATCCGCGGTTCTTTCAGGGGCGCCAACTCTGACAATGGATCTTCAACAATCATCGAGGCATCAAATAGACGAATACATGCACACTCAATTAACCATTGGAAGGATATAGGAGCTGGAGAAATTGTAGAAAGCTGTCTTACTATAAAGTCACCTACTTGGGATTGCAGTTGCATAATCTACTCCATCAGATAGGATTTTGCCGGAGGCAACCTGAGAAAGTGTGCAAGGGTATAGCTGGCATTATACGCACCACAATTACAAAATATGGCCAAATCTTCAGGCTCAATTTCTTTCCCCATCACCTTACCGATCACATCATCCCTGTTACAGGATGTACCGACGAGATAACCGCAATTTGCTGTATCCCCTGAGTCTACAACTATTCCTTTTCGCACTATTATGGGCTCTTGTAAACGCCTAAATGTCTGTTCTGTTTTCGCCAGAAGAAAATTCTGTGCCATACCGCCATCACAAATACCATACTGCGTTTTATTAATCCATTTCACATAACGCACTTTTGTTACAAAGTATCCGGCTGTCTCCATAATGGCTCGACCACTTTCATGGGCAATTTGTATATAGGACGGAAACTCTGAAAGCAGGCTTCTATATCTGGAGAATTCAAACTTCTGGTTTTGCCAGTGGCTCTCGATTCCACCGCCTAGGTTTACGAATGCAATTGGATAACCCAGTGCACTTTCGAAGCTTTTAGTAATATGCAATGCAGCCTGTGCGGTAATGTTGGCCAACTTTATAAAGCTATATGAACCTCTGAAGATATGAAACCCAGCTACTGTCAGGTGGTTTTTTTTACAGATATCCAAAGCCGCTAGGGCATCACCCCAACTCAAACCAAAATGGTCTGACCTTACCCTGCCAGGTATCACACCAAACTTATCCAAAATACTATGATTTAATCGCAATACCAGCGGGTTAATAGAGCGCTTTACTTGAACTTCTTTTATCAAACCTAACTGGGATAAATTATCCACAACCAATACAGAGTTACTGGAGACTGCTGATCGAAGAAATTTTTTATCCGCAGAAGGATTATTAATATAACGAAAAACTTGCCCTCTCGGAAGAAGATTCAACTCCCCTATAGAAGCTATCTCTACGCCATCCTCAAAAATATGTCCACAGCGCAGAATCAGATCAAGACAGCTATTCGCCTTTAGAGAGTAGATCAGGGATGTTCCCAGATCCCCCTTGAGTTTTTTGTAATTGTTAGCAACATCTTCAATAGAGTAAACATAACAGGGTGTTGAGAAGTATTGTTTATTCTCTCTAAGCTGGGTAATCACTTTTTTCAAGGAAACATTCATAGCCTACCCAAGAATCAAAAATATGGCTCTAGCAATCGCACATTTTCTGACATCAATGACAATTAAGGCACTTCTACTACCCGGTCGGAAAGTAATAATACCCCTCTCCCAGGACGCGCTGTGAATACATCCCTGTACGTTCGTAATCGGCATCCGTGCATCATACGGTCCTGGGAGAGGGGGCATTCTTCCCTCCTGCTTTACCAGTATGTATTAATTCTTTAGAGAACAAACAAATAGATAACATTTCATAAAACAATAGATCCCATTTAATCATGAGGATAAAAGAGCATTTTAAAAGCTATTTATTAATCCAGTTCAGGCAATGCTGAAAACAACCCAGCTCAGCCTTGAATTTCTTTTTTAAGATAATTTCTATCTACTTTATTATTTTCTGTCAATTGTATCGCTTCAACAAATCTGATTTCACGAGGTATATAGTCAGAGTCCAGATTTTGCTTTAACCAATCATGGAACTGTATTTTATGATCCGGACAATTTTTACGTAACTCAACAACACAGATTGCATATTCATTTCCCTGTTTGTCTACTGACCCCACTACAACATTAAGATGTACCAGGGGGCAGGCATCAATAAGGTTTTCCAGATCCTTAGGGAAAAGACAAAACCCTGCCTGCTTGATCAGGTCTTTTGAACGCCCCCTAAAAAAGTAAAATCCATCTTTATCACGACTGAACAAATCTCCTGTTGCAAGCCAGTTATCATCGCGATACTTCCCTTCCAGGATATATGTTTCTCTCAAAACATTTGGATCGTTATACGCTTGCATGACTGCAGAACCCCGCACATACAGTTCTCCAATTACATCAGCCTCCGCCTCCCGATAGCTATCATCCAGCGTATCAAATATAAAAATTTTGGCCTCAATGCCTGGAATCGGTTTTCCAACCGAACCCATTTTTTGCTCCCACAATTCCGGTTCCAGATACAATGCCCGTTTACACTCGGTAAGACCGTACATTGAATATATATTCACGTGGGGGCAATGGAATTTCCAAGCTTGAATTATAGATTCAGATAGGTGCCCACCGGTATTGGTGATGCTGCGTAGCTGGGAAAGATCGGGCTTTACCACCGACACCAGGCTAACTAGCGTCGACCCCATGGCGGGAACAAATGGGAGAATTGATATATTGAATTGATCAATTGCTTGCAGGGCTTGAATTGGATGAAATATCTTATTATAAAGTACCGTTGTACACTCTTTGAAAAGTGCGAACAATATCTGATAAAGGCCATAGTCAAAAGAGAGTGGCGATAGACAGAGGATTCGGTCTTCCTTGGTCAGGCGAAGATAATGCGTAATGGACTGTAGCGCTGTCAGCACATTCTGGTGCGTGAGCATGATACCTTTGGGGTTACCTGTACTACCCGATGTATAAATAATCAACGCCAGATCTGCACCGGTTAGCCGGGGTGCTGAGCAAAACTTAAACCGCTTTTTTTCTGACCGATAAGTTCCCAATAACTGAAGTTTACCCCTTTCAAACAGGGCCTTCGCATTACAATCTGTCGCTACAGATCCTACTGCAGTGTTGCGAGCATCCTCCTTGACCGGTACCACTGTGAGACCCAACTGCCAGGCAGCCAGTATCACCGCTATTGTAAAGACATCACTCTGGGCCTTAACTATCAGCCTATCACCAAAGCCCAGACAAATATCTCTCTGTTGTAAGATTGAATATGCCTTTTCACACTGCTTCGCGGTTAATTTTTCACCAGACAAGTTTTCCACGCTTCCATGCCAGGACTTAGCAGCAACTCTTTCGAATAGATCGGCAAGCGAAAACATTCTTAGTCCATTTAATTAGTATAAATATTCCAACTTGGACATCCATGTCTATTTTTAGTCAATGCACGCTCAACCACTATGAGTTCAGTGACTTATAGGATGGGTTTCTGACAATAACAAGCATCTCCTTAAAAATTTGTGACCTATTTTTTTATTTGCACTCATGACATCTACCAAGTTTACAATTTTTGGGTTTGTTTTGATAAATTCCTCAGGAATCTATGCAAATATACTATTCAGTAATAATTTTTAAGAAAGAAAAATTGATTAGCAAACGTGAAAACTGCTAGATTCTCGATTCACGCTACTTTTTATACAAATAGAATTTTATATTCACATAATTTTTTTTGCTATGGGCTCCTGCTAAATGTGAATTTTTGGATAGGTATGATAAAAAATATACCTACAGAGCATGACCATACTGCTTATATTGATTGATGTAATAACTTTTATTTTGCAAAAACTATTTTGGAAATCTTGTCTATTTTTCTGGACCTACAAGAATACTGCCAGCCTGCGCTTTATTTACCAGGGCTTAGACCCTAATTAGTTACAAATGAAACAACTGCAAGGCTGTTTTTTTGCTCAAATTGGCTTGCCTCGTGCAGTTATTTGATAAATCGGTTATCACAACCAATTGCGTATAATTACGACTTTACCCATTGTATATTCCAGTTGCCGACCTTTATTTTTCCTTATTACAGCGCATTGACTCCAGAATAAGGGGATTCAAATCGGGCTAAATTGGAAATATTGATCCCATGGGCCGCCCACTGAAATTAAAATCGGATTCAAACCTATTCTTGGTCTTGATGATTCTTCATAACCTGATAAAAATATATAAACTGTGACAGACCTCCGCTCTTATCAGCAGGACAGCATTACCCAGCGCCCCATTTGACTTTCATGGGTTCATATAAAGTACGGCTGTGCCGGGTTGGTAAGATCAATTACAAGGCATTCATTGGGCAGGAACGCGATTTTGAAACCGCGTCATTTTGATATTTTAATCATAGGTGCTGGCCTCTCCGGCATTGGCGCCGCCTGCCATCTCAGCCGGGAGTGTCCCAATGGGCGTTTTGCCACTTTAGAGAGACGCTCAAGAATCGGGGGAACCTGGGATCTGTTTCGCTATCCCGGTATCCGCTCCGATTCCGACATGTTCAGCTTCAGTTTCAGTTTTCGCCCCTGGAAAGACCTTGAATTTTTGGCCGGCGGAGCCTCAATTCAGCGCTATATCAATGATACTGCAGAAGAATATGGTATCTTGGAACATATCCATTTTGGCATAGACCTGCACAGAGCCAACTGGTGCAGCACTCAGAAATGCTGGCAACTCGAGGGAGTAAGCACCACAACTGGGCAGCCTTGCCACTACACCTGTCATTTTCTTATCTCCTGCACCGGTTATTATGACCACCAGCAGGGGCTCCAACCGCAACTCCCCGGGGCCGAGAGGTTTCGCGGAGATTATATACACCCTCAACAGTGGCCTGCAAAGCTAGACTATCATAAACAGACAATTATCGTTGTTGGCAGTGGTGCCACTGCCATCACCCTGGTACCCGCCCTGGCAAAAGCGGCTAAACATGTAACCATGCTGCAACGCTCGCCCGGTTATATCCTGTCGATTCCCTCATCAGACAGGCTTTCATCTGTACTCTTAAAATTTTTACCCAAACCCTGGGTATTCTTTATGGCCCGTTGGCGCAACATAAAAATACAGCGCTGGCTCTTCAAGGCATCCAGGCGTTGGCCGGTATAATGCGAAACCTGTTCCTGCGCACGGTCAGAAAGAGCCTGCCATCGGGTTTTGATATGCGGGATTTCACTCCGACCTACAATCCCTGGACCCAGCGGGTCTGCGCGATACCCGATAAGGATCTGTTTAAGGCAATGACTTCCGCAAGAGTCTCGGTGGAAACCGGACAAATCGAGACCGTCAATGAGGGCGGTATTCTGCTGAAATCGGGAAAACAACTGAATGCCGATATCATCATCACCGCTACCGGCCTCAAGCTACAGGTACTCGGCGGCATAGCACTGTGCATTGACGATGAACCAGTTCCCATCAGTCAGAAATTAACTTATAAAGCCGTACTAATGGAAGGGGTACCTAACATGTCCTGGATATTTGGTTACACCAATGCGTCCTGGACCTTAAAAGCAGATATCGCAGCCCGTTATATCTGCAGACTTCTCAATCATATGACCGCTAAAGGCTACCGGGTATGCGTGGCACACGATAAGGAAGGTTGTGCAGAGAATAGCTCGATAATGGCTGGCCTGAACTCCGGTTATGTAAAGAGAGCAGAGGGGATTTTACCCCGCCAGGGCAGCAAGCCCCCCTGGCGCCTGCTCAATGATTATGAAAAGGACTCAAAGATCCTACTCAATGCCGCTATTGAAGACGGCATTCTCACTTTTGAGGCCAAACCAATTTCCAAGGATGCGCCAGCTCATAGCGTTATCCAGGCCATCAAATAGATCTCCACAAGCCGCTTGACCACTGTTCCCAAAATGGCATCACTGGATCTTGGGGAGACCAGCCGCCCCACAGCTGCGCAGAGACGAAAGGTCATCCGCTCCAATAACCTGCGCAATTGGCGGGCTTTCGCAGTATTTTGCAGAAGCTGGCAGAATCCGGTCCCACACACTGGTTGCGTAACGCCTGCAAGCTTTACCTCAGCTGCTTTATGGACGCCAGTTACGCTTTTACCTGGTGGATATGCTATCCACCAACGCATTGATCTCGGCGCAGTTCTCAGCCAACCGCGCGCTGAACCTGAGTAGATTACGGATATCTTCGACTGGTATATCAGGAGTGCGACAACGCCGTATAACGTGCAGCTGCTGCACTTGGTCTTCTGTGTAGCGGCGAAAGTCACCTCCGGAACGTGCCGATTCCGGCATCGGCCCGGTAGTGTTCCGCAAAGCTCTCTACAAACTGATGGGGAATACTACCGTGAACCCGACCGTATTGTCGGGTTCACAGCGTGAATGGGAATTTGCCGCCAGTGGCTGCATACAAGGGCATATTTTTCCACCTCCGTGCCCTCACTGCCCCAGCGTAAACAACTGGGTATTACCTCCAGTGGCAACCGTATTGATGGTCTTGGTTTTTTCACTGCCGAAACGAAACAGATAATGCGGCCCACCGGCCTTGGGGCCTGTGCCGGAAAGACCCTGGCCGCCGAAGGGGTTTACACCCACGACTGCACCCACCATATCCCGGTTCACATAGCAGTTGCCCACATTCACACGTTTGAATACCGCTTGGGCACGCCCTTCTATGCGCGAATGCAGACCAAAGGTAAGGCCGTAGCCGGTGGCGTTGATGCGGCGGATGACCTCATCCAGTTCCTCCGCCTTAAAACGCATAACATGCAGGAAAGGGCCGAATACCTCACGCTTGAGTACAGAGAAATCCTCGATTTCCACAACCTGCGGGCCAAAGAAAGTACCTTTATCGGGTTTTTTATCTTCTTTAACAGTAAACAGTGGCTTGGCTTCCCGGCTCATACGTTCACGGTGCGCCTCCAGCATGCCCTGTGCTTTTGTGTCAATAACCGGGCCGATGTCGGTTTCCAGTTTACCGGGGTCGCCCAGGGTCAGCTCTTCACAGGCGCCTTTTAGCATAGTGAGCAAATTGTCGGCGATCACATCCTGTACACAGAGGATACGCAGGGCGGAGCAGCGCTGGCCGGCGCTGAGAAAAGCGGACTGGATAACGTCGTCCACTACCTGCTCCGGCAGAGCGGTGGAGTCCACAATCATGACATTCTGACCGCCGGTCTCGGCGATCAGCGGCACAATCGGGCCCTCCTTGGCGGCCAGCTGCTGGTTAATCAGTCGTGCGGTTTCGGTGGAGCCGGTAAAGGCCACGCCGCTCAAACGCGGATCTTCGATCAGCAGCTTACCCACGGCAGCGCCGCTGCCGGTAATAAGGTGCAGCACCTTTGCTGGCACACCGGCATCGAGCATCATACGCACAGCGTGAGCGGCGATAATCGGTGTCTGCTCAGCGGGCTTTGCCAGTACCGCATTGCCCGCAGCCAGTGCTGCAACCACCTGACCGGTAAAGATGGCCAGGGGGAAATTCCAGGGACTGATCGCCACGAATACACCGCGGCCACCCAGGTACAGTTGGTTCTGCTCACCGGTCGGGCCGGGCAGCTCGGTGGGTTCACTGAAATACTGGCGGGCAGCATTGGCGTAGTAGCGACAGAAGTCCACCGCTTCACGTACTTCACTGATGCCGTCGTTGAGGGTGCGCCCCGCTTCCAGACAGATAATAGCGGCAAGCTCACCGGCTTTCTTTTCATAGAAGTCAGCGACTCTGTCCAGTATGGCCGCGCGCTCATTGCCCCCCAGCCGATCCCAGCCGATCTGCGCTTCAGTAGCCGAGGTGTAGGCTTGCTCTATCAGGTGTTTGTCGGTATTGGCTGTGTGGCCAACCACTTCGCCAGTGGCCGGGTTATAAACCGGCTCCTCCGCTTTGCCCATAACGCCATCGACAATAGGGCCGCCGAGAAAGTGTTTGTCGCGCTGGTTTTCCAGCGTTTTCATCAAAGGGGCAACCGCGAGGGGGTCGGTCAGTTCAATACCCTGTGCGTTTTTTCGTGGCAGGGCTTCTGCGCCCATATAAATATTCTCGGGAAGGGGAATTTGCGGGTGGCGATAGGGAGTGCAGGCCTCACTCAGGTCGAGGGTATCCTGCACCAGCGTCTCAATCGGGGTTTCCTCATCCATAAAACGGTTTACAAATGAACTGTTGGCCCCATTTTCGAGCAGGCGGCGCACCAGATAAGGCAACAGGTCGCGATGTGCACCCACGGGCGCATAAACCCGCACCGGCACACGCCTGCCGTGAACCGCTTCAATCTGCGCATACAGCAGATGGCCCATGCCGTGCAGGCGTTGGAATTCGAAGTCGGTACGGTCACCGGCCAGGGCCAGAACCAGGCCCACGGTGTAGGCATTGTGGGTGGCGAACTGCGGGTAGATGGCGCTGCCGGCGTCCAACAACTTTTTCGCGCATATCTGGTAAGACAGGTCGGTATGGCACTTGCGGGTATACACCGGGTAATCAGTGAGACCCAGTTGCTGTGCATGCTTGATCTCGCTGTCCCAGTAGGCACCTTTTACCAGGCGCACCATCAGTTTGCGGCCAGTATCGCGGCCCAGTGCAATCAGCCATTCGGCTACGTATGGAGCGCGTTTCTGGTAAGCCTGCAGCACAAAGCCCAGCCCCTGCCAGCCTTTCAATTCCGGGTCACGGGCCAGGGCTTCGAATATATCCAGGGAGATATCAAGCCGTTCGGTCTCTTCCGCATCGATATTAAGGCCCATTCCGTATTGGGCTGCGGCCAGACACAGACGCTTCACCTGGGGCAGCAGTTCGCCCATGACGCGTTCACGTTGAAGTACTGTGTAGCGGGGATGCAGGGCGGACAGTTTGATGGAAATTCCGTTGGTCTCTACAATATCGCACTTAGTGTTGGCCTTACCGATCGCTTCAATCGCCATCCTATAGGCATCAAAATAGCGTTGGGCGTCGGCCATGGTGCGCGCACCTTCGCCGAGCATGTCGAAGGAGAAGCGGGTGCCCGGCAGGTTTTCCTTGGGTCCGCGCTTCAGTGCCTCTTCGATGGTGCGACCCAGAACATACTGGCCACCCATGATCCTCATGGCCTGCATCATGGAAGTCCGCACCATCGGCTCACCGATGCGGCTAATCAGGCGTTTGATCCAGTGCGACGGTTGCTCGGTGATATCCGGGTCCAGTTCAACAACACTGCCGGTGAGCATTAAACCCCAGGTGGAGGCGTTCACAAACAGGGAGTCTGACTGGCCACGATGGCTGGACCAGTTGCCGGAATGCACTTTCTCTGCAATCAGTTTGTCGGCAGTATCCGCATCGGGAACCCGAAGCAGAGATTCCGCCAGACACATCAAGGCCACGCCCTCCTTGTTGGAAAGGCCAAACTGCTGCAGGAACGCATCCAGAGTTCCGCGTTTGCTACGCTGTTTGCGCGAATGGCGCACCAGCTCGCGGGAGGTGCTCAGGATTCTCTTGCGCAGGGCGTCATTTGGCCGGGGCCCGGCCAGGAGTTCACTTACGCACTGGTTTTCGTCGGCGTGCAAATACCGGTGTACCCGTTCCCGGGCACTGTCAAGATCTCCGGCGAAGGTTGTCGACATATCGTCTCCCAAGCTCTATATCCATGGTCAGCATAAAAGACCGGATTATGTGGGAAAGTGCTTAGAATTAATCGCCATTTTGGCGCTAACTGTGGTTAAATATAACGCCTAATTGCGTGATTACCAGTAGGGTATTTTGTCATGTCTCGACAGTTGGAAGATCTCGATCGTATTGATCGCCAAATACTGCGTATCCTGCAACGCCATGGACGCCTACCGAATGTAGAGCTGGCGCGCAGGGTGAATCTCAGCCCCACTCCCTGCTTGGAGCGGGTCAAGCGCCTGGAACGGGAAGGGTTTATCCGGGACTATGTCGCATTGCTGGACCCGCTCAAGGTCCACGCCGGCCTGGTTGTGTATATCCAGGTCACATTGAATAACACCGCCTCCGAAGCCCTGGAAGCCTTTAACCAGCATGTGGCCAGTCTGGAGGAAGTACAGGAGTGCCATATGGTCGCCGGTGGCTTTGACTATCTCGTAAAAATTCGTATTAAGGACATGCTCGGGTATCGCCGTTTTCTCGGCGAAAAGCTGGCCTCACTGCCGGGCGTACGCGAAACCCACACCTATGTGGTGATGGAAGAGGTAAAGACGGATACGGCCGTGGCCGTGCCGGACCCCGAGCCCAAGACCAAACCAGGCCGACGTTCCGTATGAAGGCACTGCTGGCGCGCAAAGGCCTGGCTGTGCTGAGCACCTGACCACTGAAACAGGCCAACAAGACAGCCTAACCGGTGAGAGGGGCGCCGCCAGAAGCCCTATGCCGTGCGCAATCTGGATCGGTGTTGAGTCCCGATTGACTCCTCGGTTGCGCTATTCTTACCATCGATTGCGTATTTCGTACTTGAATAAGACAATTTGGCAATCAATATTGGCCGGAGTTTTATTATGCTCGGCACAGGTTGGGTGTGCCCCTTATCACTGAGCTGACCGCGATAACCCGCGATAACCATAAAACAACAGGTACTGTATGGATTTTTCACTGAGCGAAGAACAGCAGATGATTCAGGAGGCAGCGAGACAGTTTGCCGAAAGCGAACTGAAACCGATCGCCGCTGAACTTGACAGAACCGGTAATCGCCAGTTGCTGTTGGAAAAACTCAAACAGCTGGCCGAACTGGGCTTTATGGGCATCAATGTAGATCCGGAGTATGGCGGCACTGGCGCTGGAACCATCGCTTTCTGTCTGGCCATTACTGAACTTGCACGCGGCTGCGCCTCTACAGCAACCACCACCTCCGTAACCAACATGGTGGCCGAAGTTATCCAGGCAGTTGGAAATGAAACACAACGGCAAAAGTACCTCCCGAAAATTTGTAGCGGCGAATATTCGGCAGGTTCCTTCTGCCTGACAGAGCCGGGTTCCGGCTCAGACGCCGCAGCCATGCGCACCCGGGCCGTAAAGGAAGGCGATGAATATGTATTAAACGGCAGTAAACTGTTTATCAGCAGCGCCGAGTTTGCGGGTATCTTTGTTGTCTGGGCGGTAACTGATCCCACCGCGGCAAAGGGCAAGGGGATTTCATGCTTTTTGGTGGAGGCGGGCACCCCGGGTCTGATTATCGGCAAGGCCGAAGAGAAGATGGGGCAGAAGGCCTCTGTCACCAATGAGGTCTCTTTCGATCATTGCCGTATTCCCGCCGCCAACCTGCTGGGCGAAAAGAATCGCGGTTTCCGTATCGCTGCGGGGGAACTTGCCGGCGGGCGCATTGGTATTGGCGCCCTGGCACTGGGTATCGGCCTGGAAGCCCTGGACTGCGCCCGCGCTTACATGCATGAGCGGGAGCAGTTCGGCAGGAAACTGGCACAATTCCAGGGGCTGCAATGGCAACTGGCAGATAAATGTACCGAATTGGAAGGCGCGCGCCTGTTGCTACTGCAGGCTGCCTGGCAGAAAGATGCGGGGATGCCCTTTGGCCCAGCGGCTTCCATGGGCAAGCTGTTCGCCAGCGAAAAAGCCAACGAAGCCTGCTATCTGGCACTGCAGATTCACGGTGGCGTGGGTTACACTCGCGAATATCCCCTGGAACGCATGAGCCGCGATGTGCGCATCACGACAATCTACGAAGGCACCAGCGAAATCCAGCGCTTGATTATCGCACGTCATTTACTCGATGTGCGCTAACCTGGCTTTGGGGTAAAAAAAGTAACAAGCATTATCATTGCCGCATGGCGCCGCGCTGGTACAGACTGAATCCACACACTGACGAGAGCATACAAAAAAACAGCAGACATCGTCCTTGCCTGGCGATGGCATTATGCATAATCAAATGCATAGACAGTGTCTCGCGACCGACTGCATTCCAAAAAAATCAGCAACCACCCGCGGAGCGGGTGGTATATGGAAGCCCCCGGAGGGGGCTATATTAGTTAAAACCCTTCCAAGCGCATCTGCTCCTCACTTTCTTGGCTCTTTATGTTCTTCCGAACTACCTCTTCATCTAAACCCACGTGTTTACGCAGTAACCTCTGGCTCAAAAGTGGCGACCAGTGAATTCGTTTTGACTTGCAAGCACTCTCGGAACATACGGATTGCTGACTTACCTTTGAGAAACCCCACTGCATTGGCCACGCTGAACTTCGGAGGGATCATCAGCAGCATGTGGATGTGATCCCTCATTGCCCACCCCCTACCAATTGGTAGTGTTCAGAATTCTGTGTCATTTCTTTATCATTAGCAAAAAAGAGATGACCCAGAATTCTGAACACTACCGATACCCGCTCAGCAGGTAAAGAAAATCAAATTTGATGGCCAGTCCTCACGATTGAAGTTGTCAATCACATTGGGGAGGCGATAACGATCACCGTCTTCCAGTTGATGCTATGGTCCAGCCTGATCAACTAACCTGCGATCTCGACCTTGAGACAATCCTCAGCGTATATCTCCTTAAAGTAGCGATCTCCCCCTCCAGCCCCCCCAGCCCCTCTAGACGGATCATCGCGGATGGCATGTATACCGCCATATTTAGGCTGCCACTTGCAAAAGGCGACAGGACTCATATCGTACTTCCACCACAGCTTGGGCACCGGGATACCGATTTCTGCCTGATTGAGAATCGCGAGAACTTGACAGTCCAGGAACTTCAATTTTCCATGCAGAATCTCCTCGGCACATTTTATGAGAAAATTCTACTTTTGACGTAGATTACCTTTCGGGCGAATACCTTCGGACTATCCTCTTATCACGTCTGCCATTCATTGATATTGGAGTCAATACTTGTTTACTTAGGCTTTGAAATGCTGAATTGAGAGTGAAAAAAGGTGAAATGAGGAAGGTTAATATGTTAAATGGCATAAAGGAGCGTATCTGCTCTTTGGTGTTATCAGGCATTGCTGTCGTTGTAAACATCGCTGTACCCCCTACTGAAGCATGTACCCGGATTCTTTATGAAACTGGAACGGGAACTTATATCACTGGGCGATCCATGGATTGGAGCGATACTACAGCTGCGATGGATTTCTGGATATTTCCACAGGGAATGGAGCGTAACGGTGGCGTTGGTAAAGGTTCGATCACTTGGAACTCCAGATATGGGTCCGTCATTATCAGTATTTATGACGCAGCGACCTCTGATGGGGTAAATGAAGTCGGCTTGGTAGGAAACCTTCTTTATCTTGCAGAAACCGACTACGGGGATGCTGCTACTCGAGGGAAGCCAACGATTTCAGTTGGTGCCTGGCTACAGTATTTTCTTGATAATTATGCGACTGTTGCTGAGGCTGTTCAGGTGATGAAGACTGATCCTATCACCATCATTTCTACCAACCTGCCAAATGGAAAGCCGGCTGATGCGCATATTGCACTTTCCGATCCCACAGGCGATTCTGCCATCTTTGAGTATATCGATGGTGATCTCAGAATTCATCATGGTAAAGAATATACGGTGATGACAAACTCACCTGTTTACGGGCAGCAATTAGCCCTCAATACTTACTGGAGTCTTATAGGGGGTAATAATTTCTTACCAGGAACCATTAGTGCAGCAGATCGTTTTGCGCGTGCCAGCTACGCCCTCGAGTCTTCACCAAAATTTAAACAACGCCGCGATGCTATTGCTTCAGTATTCTCCCAGATACGTGCCATTAGTGTGCCTTTGGGAATGAGCAATCCAAGTAAGCCAAATATTGCTTCAACACTGTGGCGATCAGTTATTGAGCAAAACACCAAGCGTTATTATTTCGCGGATTCAACCTTGAAGCGCATACCATTTATGCGGCTTGTGCCGCCAAGTAATTATCCATTAAATCTTCTGGTGT
>NZ_CANLDD010000028.1 GCF_947489355.1 uncultured Microbulbifer sp.
TTCGTGAACTGAACCTGACCTGACAGACCACCGTCAGAAAAACCGGTAACTGTCAGATCAAGTCTGAACTACTACACCTCATACACTGTCGTGCTCAAACAGCACTAAATCCTTGCTAACGATATGGGCAGAAAGGATTTTAACTACTAGTGCCCTCCCCTGCTCCGACTTGAGGAAATCCACGACTGCACCCTGTAACTCCTGTTTGTCCATCCTTTTCTCGCCTGTATGAAAATTCAGTTATATGGGCGGCATAACCGACCTCTATCGGCTGTAATATCCCTGGGCAGGTGGCGCATTTACAGGTAATCTGCAAGTGCTAACCAATAGCTAACAAGGGAATAGTTATGTTCAACATCACATCCGCCGATAGCACTCTGTTTAAAACTCACAGACTCCGCCTTGAGCGCAATTCATCTGAAGTGGTTCGTATAGAAGTTCGCGAAACACTCCAAAATGGTAAGTCCGCCAACCCACCTAAATTTACGGCACACGTTATCGATGCAATGGGGCTCCCGAGCAAAAAATTCATGTCTATAGGGAATACCCTTAAGGAAGCTGTTAACCAATTACTTCCTCAGGCCCAGTCTCTACCTATTGACGTGTTATGCCCCCCAATAAAATAAGCGACTGATCTATATCTATCTAATTTAGCTATTCCAGGCGCTGCAAAATCAATCTGTCCATCAGCGCCTGGCCCTCTTTCGACTTGGCAAATTCCGTGACCTCGCCCTTCTCCCTTGCTTATTCACCTTCCCCCCCTGTATGGATGCCCACAACTGGTGGTTGATTGAGCGGCACTCTCCTTACCCCTATAATCAGCATCTCGGCTGGCAGTAAGCACTGTGGCTGCTGCATTCTTCTGCCCTTCCAGCAATGGACCAAAAATATTCGGGCGTAGGCCATACAAAGTTGAGGTTCCTATTTGTCACTTTATTCAGCTATTGCTTCAGCCAGCTTAAAAAGGCAAGGAACCATAAGACTGCTGCTGTTAGCTCGCTGAATAAGAGGTCGTGCCGCCGCTTTCATTGGCTTCAAGTTCTCTAATACTGGTTCGCATCAAATTTGCCTCCGGAAAGCGCAGCCAAGCATTCGGCATACTTTGTTTCACTGGTGTACTCAGTTCGTGACAGTCGCTCGTTGGTAACCCGCTCAACGGTTTCTCAAGTAAGGGGTTCCTCTTCGCGCAGTACACCCAGTGTCACCGCCTGGCAGTGCTAAGCTTAGTACACTGTGCTGTGTGGATCTATAATCACCGCGTACACATTCCACACTAAACCAAACATGGCGATAATCACTCCAAGCATCTGCAGCGTAACCGCTCATTCTACGGAGTCGTTGCCCTAGCCATAGATGTCTGATCGCAGAGGCTTACTGACAAACTTTTCTTTTCACATCCGCGGTGTCAGATCCGCAACTTCTTTGGCTGGGTACTGCCCAATGCGCAGCAATACATCCGTGAGATAGGTGTACGGATTGATATCATGCAGCTTGCAGGTGGTGATCAGTCTCTGGATGACGCCCACGTGTTCCACCCCCAGCTCTGTCCAGCAGAACGCGCTCCAGGTGATTGGTTTCCAGCGGTAAATCCGGGTCTTCCAGGAACACTCTGAGTTTGTGCTCCCAATGGAAAACTTAATCGAGTGCTTTGGCGAGCGGGTTGGAGGGAACCAGGTCTGTGCGCTGTAGTTGGGTTTGGCACCACTGGAAGAACTGATCCACTACCGGTTTGCTGTGGGCGAGTCGATAGGCGCATTTCTTGTCACCAGTGAGCTTTGATGCGCGGATCGCCTTAACTGTACTGACACGACTGCGCAGCACTGTAGTGCCCCAAATGCGCGCGCCAGCCGGTGGCGAGCGATGGCGGCCACGGTGCCGTATAAAGCCACTTTCCTCGATTCCCTCCGGTAAAACCCTCGGTCGCATTTTGTCTAGCCTTAAGGTGTATCCCGCTGAAACACCGGCTCTATGGCCAACCCTGACCTCGTGCTGATCCTCAATTGCGGCAGCTCTTCACTCAAATTTGCCGCACTCGACCCCGGTTCCGGGAAAGAATTCCTGTGCGGCCAGGCGAACGCCCTGGGGGGGGCTGCGGCGAAGCTTATCTGGCGCTACCGAGCGCAGAATGGTGCACAAAAACTATCTCGGGATGACGACGACACCACCGTGATCCGGGCACTTGTCGACCGGTTCGATGGACAGTGGTCGGAGTTGAAAAACCGGCTGATTGCCATAGGTCACCGGGTGGTCCATGGCGGAGAGCTTTTTGCCAGTTCCGTTCTGATTGACGAGGAGGTGTTATCCGCCATCCAATCCTGCTGCGAACTGGCCCCATTACACAACCCTGTCGCCTTGCAGGGCATTCAAGCAGCCCTTGCCGCCTTCCCCCAACTGCCACAGGTTGCCGTGTTCGATACCGCCTTCCATCAGAGTATGCCGGACTACGCTTACCTGTACGCGCTCCCCTACAGGCTTTACCAGGAGCACCATATCCGCCGCTACGGGATGCACGGCAGCAGCCATCGCTATATCAGTGAACGCAGTGCCCAACTGCTGGGCAGGCCCACCCCGGAGGTCAACATTATCTCGGCACACCTGGGCAACGGCGCCTCCATCGCTGCCATCAAAGGTGGCTACAGCGTGGATACCAGTATGGGGCTGACCCCGCTGGAAGGGTTGGTCATGGGCACGCGCTGCGGTGATCTGGACCCAGGCCTACTGCTGTATTTGGGGCGGACACTGAACTATTCCCTGGGCGAAATCGAGCAACTGCTGAATCGGGAAAGCGGCCTGATCGGCCTCTCCGGGCTCAGCAATGACTGCCGTGCGCTGGAGCAGGCCGCTGAAGACGGGCATACCGGCGCACGCCTGGCCCTGGAGGTATTTTGCTACCGGCTGGCAAAATACATTGCCGCCTACACCATTCCCCTGCACCGGGTCACTGCACTGGTATTTACCGGAGGTATCGGCGAGAACTCCGCCTGGGTGCGCGATCGAACCACCGCCTGGTTAAATGGCCTCGCCTATCAATTGGACCCGGCGCTGAATGAAAAAATACGCTTTGGTGCCGAGGGGCGGATTTCACGGCAAAATACCCCGGAAGTTCTGGTGATCCCCACCCGGGAAGACTGGGTTATCGCCAAAGATACCGCCCAATTGGCGCGAGGGGGAGACTAAGCATGCCGCACAATGCCCGTACCCTTATGCTGGTTCCTGTGGGTGCGGGCGTGGGCATGACCTCGGTCAGCCTCGGTCTAGTCCGCGCACTGGAACGCAACCGGGTGGAAGTGCAGTTTTTCAAGCCTGTCGCGGAACCCTCCCCGAACGGCACCACAGAGCGCACCACGAAAATACTGCGACACAATGCCAACCTGACCAGTCCCAGTCCCTTCAGCGCACAATATGCCGAGACCCGGGTATCCACCGGGAAAATGCCCGAGCTGTTGGAAGAGATACTGGCGCGCTACCGCAGTGGCAGCAGACACGCGGATGTGATTGTGATTGAAGGCATTCTACCCAGCAGCAATAGCCAATTCTCCAACCAGCTCAACTACCAGATTGCCAAAACCCTCGACGCAGAGGTGGTACTGGTGGCCTGCCCCCCAGGCGGCGCCACCAAACAGTTAAAAGAGCGGCTGGAGTTTGCGGTGCGCGCTTTCGGCGAAGGGGATTCCAACCGGGTGGCGGGCTGTATCATCAATAAACTCGGCGCCCCTTTCCGTTATTCGGATACTCCCGGCGCCCACGCCGGCATGACCGCCCAAGGGGAGGCCCCCGCGGAAAGCGCCGCCTCCATCACCAAAGAGGCCCTTTACCAGCAGGTCCCCCTGCGGATTGTGGGCTGCATTCCCTGGAATGCAGATCTGCTCGCACCGCGGGCTCTGGATCTGGCCCGACACTTCGATGCACAGATCATCAACCGCGGGGAACTGGAAACCCGGCGACTACGCAACGTGACCTTTTGCTCCCGCTCCCTGGCCAATATGCTCAGACGCTTTACACCGGGGGCCATGCTGGTGACCTCTGCGGACAGGCCCGATGTTGTTACTGGCGCTTGTCTGGCGGTGATGAATGGGGTGAAGATCGGCTGTCTCTTGCTCACCGGCGGTTACCAGCTGAATCGTGAATTGTTCAAAATCTGTACCCCAGCAATGGAAACCGGTTTACCGATCCTCCTCGTGGGCGCCAATACCTGGCGAACTGTGATGGATTTGCAGACCTTCAACCAGCGCACCCCGGCAGACGACCGGGAGCGGGTCAACCGGGTGCAGGATTTTTTTGCCAGCCACCTGGACGAAAACTGGGTACACTCCCTCAGCCAGGTTTCCAGCCGTCCCCGGCGTATGTCACCTTCTGCCTTTCGCTATCACCTCACCGAGCTGGCGCGCCGTTCGCTAAAACGCATTGCCCTGCCGGAAGGGGAGGAGCCGCGCACCATCAAAGCCGCACTGACCTGCAGCGAGCGGGGTATTGCCCAAACAATACTGCTGGGGAATGCCAAAACCATCCAGAGGGCTGCAGAGCAACAGGGGCTCAAGCTTTGTGACAAGGTGCAGATCATCAATCCGGCAGAGGTGCGGGACCGCTATGTGGAGCCCATGGTCACCCTGCGCAGGAAAAAGGGCTTGGCCCAGGTAGTGGCGCGGGAACAACTGCGGGATAATGTGGTACTGGGCACCATGATGCTGGCACTTGACGAGGTGGACGGCCTGGTGTCCGGGGCCATACACACCACCGCCAACACCATCCGCCCCGCCCTGCAGCTGATCAAGGCCGCCCCCGGCGAGCCACTGGTCTCATCCATATTTTTTATGCTGCTGCCGGATCAGGTGCTGGTATACGGGGACTGCGCCATCAATCCGGACCCCAACGCGCAACAGCTGGCCGCTATTGCCATCCAGTCCGCGGACTCGGCCGCAGCCTTTGGTATCGAGCCGCGTGTGGCCATGATCAGTTACTCCACCGGAACCTCGGGTAGCGGTTCGGATGTCGACAAGGTGCGCGAAGCCACCAAAATTGCCAGGCAACAGCGACCCAAGCTGGTTATCGATGGGCCCTTGCAATACGACGCCGCCCTCATCAAAACAGTAGCCGCACAAAAGGCACCGCACAGCCCGGTGGCCGGGCGCGCAACGGTATTTATTTTTCCCGACTTGAACACCGGCAATACAACCTACAAAGCTGTGCAGCGCAGTGCGGATCTGGTGAGCATTGGACCCATGCTGCAGGGATTGCGCAAGCCGGTCAATGACCTGTCGCGCGGCGCCCGGGTGGATGACATCGTCTACACCATCGCCCTCACGGCCATCCAGGCGCAGCAGCGGAATCAATAGCCGGCTACTCCCAGCACAGAGGCCGCCTCGTATCGACAAAATCCCGCAAAGCGGCAGCAACCACATAGGCTTCCAGGCGGTGTTCGTAAGTTTCGGTGTGATCGTAGCCCATGCGCGCCAGACAGCGTTGGATATACTCCGCACTCTCGGATTTGTCGTGCCAGACTCTCCGTCCCCGGATGACAGCCATCAACATGTGCCACCAACGCCGGTCCGCCGCTTTTAGCTGCTGCAATGCCACCGCGAGCAGGGCCTCTTCACTGGTAAAATCGGTACCCAGGGGGTAATAAGGCAGCATTGCCAGACATTTTTTATTTGTGAAAACTTTGGCGATATGCCCAGGCGTATTGTTGTTGTACTCTGCGGGAAGAAGAAATTCTTTTTCAATTTTACCTGCCTGCTTGGCCTGTTCCAGCAGCACTGCCTGGAAACGGACATCGCAGATACTGAGCATGGATACCATCACATCCCGATCCGTCTTGCCGCGCAGGTCCACAGCTCCGTACTCGGTGACCACCACATCGCGCAGGTGTCTGGGGATGGTGGTATGGGGATATTCCCACACGATATTGCTTACACAGATGCCATCGCGGTTTCGGGTGCTGGGCAAGGCGATAATCGAGCGTGCACCGGGCAGTTCAAACGCCTGGGCAACAAAGTTATACTGTCCCCCCACACCGCTCACCACCTGGTTGTCCACAAGGCCATCGGAGACAACCGCGCCACCCAATGTCACCATCATGGCCGAGTTCACGAAACGCGCCTGCCTGCGCTGGACCCGCTTCAATGTCCGCTGGTACTGCAAGTCATTGGTGAAATCGATTCCGGTCATATCAATGCCGGCCCGCTCCCTGGGGGGCAGGTCGCGAAGCTCTCGATACATCAATTCCGGCCCCAGATAGAATCCACCGTGCAACCAGGTTCCCCCCAACAGCTTCCTGTTGAGGCACTCTCCTATCAAGCGCCTGCGGCCGTGCTCACTGTGCAGATCACACTCTTCTTCCTCCCCGTCAGGGGTCAGCAACTTGTGCCCGCGCCAGCTGTAGCTGGCATCGACAATGCCAAAGCGCTGTAGGAACTCGGTATCTTCCGGGGTCAGGGGGGAAGAGATGCGGCCGCATTTCTTCAGCGCCAACAGGGTCTCCTCGTTCACCGTATGGGTAATTTCATCCCGATCCAGCAGGGCTTGCAGAGCGGCATCGGCATAGACTTCCCGGGTAAGAATACCGGCCCGGCGCAGGTGCAAAAATCCATGGGGAAGCATTTCGCTGACAGCGTAGAGCCCCTGTTGAAAGGGTTCCGCCATGGGTGTCAGTGCTTCGCCGCAGGCCGGGGACTTGTGGCGGTTCAGTTTTTCGATCAAGCGCCGATAATGTCCATTCTCTAAATGGCGCAAACGCAGGGCATGGCATACCGCATCTCCGAGCGCGCCAATACCCAGCTGCAGGGTGCCACCATCTGCGATCAGGCTGGCGATATGCATGCCAATACTGTGTTCAGTAAAACTCACCGGCATCGCCTGAGCCGCAAACAGCGGCGTATCAAAAGTGTCTCCCTCCAGCAAAAAATCAAACTCGATTGCATCCAGCTCGCTGGTGCCGGTGATATAGGGCAGCTGTGGGTTGACCTCGCCTACCAGAATCAATGGATGGTCATCGCAGGTGTTGCTCAGTTTCAAAAACGGCAGCGTCAGATCGGGGTTACAGCTCAAACTAAAACGCACACCATCCTCGACTGGCGACACCATCTGGGCAATCACATTCACACCGCTTCTCAAAAGCGCTTCGGGCACCTGAGTGTAATTAACACTGGCATAATGCTGCTGTGCATAGTCATTTCCCAGCAGTGCACCCGGTGCCATAAAAAACTCGATCACCTCGATATTGCTCGGCAACTGTTCCCTGCGGCGGGCGGAAGCGTAAGCGAGATCCTGATAGTGACCATAGAGGCGATCCAGTAAAGGCTGGATAAAACGACGCAATATATCGCTGTTCCCCTTGGGGCGCTCCAGGGTAAGGGCGGTGAATATGGTCAGGGAAATCGATGGATCGGCAACCGCACGAGCGTAGAGGGCATTGGCAAAGTGGTTCGCCTTGCCGATCCCCAGGGGCAGGCCCAATACGATTTCCTTGCCCACTTTTTCCAACAGCGCATCAATACAGGGCTCAACGGTGCTAAAACGCTGGGGGGTTTTTCTGGAAGGGGTTTGCATGGATATCTACAACCGTACACCTTTAGCCCGAGCGGCCGATATGCTCCCCCAAGTGCTCAAAGTGATCAACCTGAATCGCACTATCCACTGCATCCGCGGCTTCCCGCAGGGCACTTGCTTCCCCATCGCTGATCAGGTTGCGCTGTAAACCTTCCTCTACCGATTCCCTGCTCAACACGCGTATCCCGCCTTTTTTCAGCTTGGCACGTGCGTGCTCTGTAGCACAAACCTTAATGAAAGCCTGCTCGACAATATCAACTCCATCGCCGGGATTGCCGGGATAGACACCACAAGTCAGCCTGTCTCGGGTTGTCGACGGGGCCAGCAGGAGCTCGGCGCACGCGCGCGCCTGACGGTCCGAAGCCGTATGGACACTGTGGCCCCAGGGCATGACCAAAAACCGCATTAACTGTCCGAAGAATGGCCGCGGGAAATTCTGGAAAACTTCCAGCAAACTGACCTCAATTTTATGCAGGCCATCGCGCATGGCGAATTCCAGTAGGGGCAGGTCATCCTTGGGGTTATCATCGTCATAAAAACGCTTCAGGGTACAGCTCAATAAATAGAGTTGGCTGAGTACATCCCCGAGGCGGGAAGAGATCAACTCCTTTCTCTTCAGCTCCCCCCCCAGGGTCATCAGGGAGATTTCTGTAACCAGGGTAAGTACTGCAGAATACCGGTTCAGCTGTCGGTAGTACTTGGCAGCAACACCGACATCACGGGGGCTGCTGGCAAACAGGCCCACCGTCCAGCCGTGGAATACACCGCGAAACAGGGTTTTTATCTGGAACCAGAAGTGTTTTGGCAGAAGCGTATCAAGCTGGTCCAGCCCCTCGCCGGTATCGGGATTTTCTGCCGCGAGTATCTCATCCAGCAAATAAGGATGACAGCGTATGGCACCCTGACCGAATATCATCAAGCTGCGTGTCAGCAGATTGGCCCCTTCCACGGTAATCGCTACGGGGATAGCCCGGTAGACATTGCCAAGGTAATTGGAGGGTCCGTCCATAATGGCCTTGCCCGCATGGATATCCATGGCGTCGTTGATCGCCCGGCGCAATGCGGAGGTGGCATTGGCTTTCATAATTGCGGTAATGACCGCGGGCTTGCGGCCCTCATCCAAAGCCCGCGTTGTCGTCTTGTGGGCGCTATCCAGTACAAAGGCAATAGAGGCAATTTCTGCCAAGCGCCGTTGCACTCCCTCAAAGCGCCCCACGGGCACATTGAACTGCTCTCGCACGCGCGCATAGGCCCCGGTGGTCCGGGCAGCCATTTTCGCGCCCCCCATTGACAGCGAAGGAAGAGAGATGCCGCGCCCGGCGGCAAGCGCGCTCATCAACATTTCCCAGCCTTTGCCCACATTCTCCCTGCCGCCGATAATCCACTCCATGGGGATAAACACATCTTTGCCCCAGTTGGGGCCATTCTGAAAGGACTGCATGGCTGGCAGGTGGCGCTGACCGATGGTGATTCCCGGGGTATCGGTGGGGACCAGGGCAACGGTGATACCAAGCGCTTCCTTGTCCCCGAGGATATGCTCGGGGTCATAGAGTTTAAAGGCCAGACCCAGTACCGTGGCAATGGGGCCCAGGGTGATATAGCGTTTGTGCCAGTTGACGCGCATACCGAGGACTTTCTCGCCCTCGTGCTCCCCGTAACAGACCTCACCCCGATCCACCATGGAGGCAGCGTCGGAGCCCGCCTGGGGGCTGGTGAGAGCGAAACAGGGGATATCGGTGCCATCGGCCAGGCGGGGAAGATAGTGATCCTTCTGCACCTGGGTCCCGTGGGAGAGCAGCAGCTCTCCAGGCCCGAGGGAGTTGGGCACCATGACGGTCACTCCCACGCAGGTGCTGCGGGTAGAGATTTTAGTGACTATTTCTGCATGTGCCGAAGGAGAAAAGCCAAGGCCACCGTATTTCTTGGGAATAATAATGCCGAAAAAGCGGTGTTTGCGCAGGAAATCCCATACATGCTCGGGGATGTTGTAGTCCACGAAGCTGATTTGCCAATCGTTCACCATATGGCAGAGCTCTTCCACCGGGCCATCCAGAAAAGCCCTCTCTTCTGCATTCAATTCCGGGGGCCCCATGTCCAGCAGTTGATTCCAGTCCGGTTTTCCCGATAGTAACTGGGCGTCCCACCAAACTTCCCCGGCTTCCATCGCCTCGCGCTCAGTGGCGGAAATCGAGGGGAGAACCCGCTTGATGGTTTTCAAAAGCGGTGCCGTAAAGAATTTCTTGCGCAATTCGCCCATATTTACCTTCCATGGTGGTCGCGACAGCGAAATATCCTGCCATTTCCCCCGGGTCATTGAGTGGTATCACAGGACAATGATAGGTGACGATTTCTTCTACAGTTTGACTGCCGGAGGGAATGAGCGACTGGACCGGGTTGGCGCTACAAAGGCGGTATTGCGGACAGGGGAAGGTATTCTTGCGCTAAGAACCGCCTGCCGCGTTCTCCACCATAGAGGTTCAGACTCAGCCCGGAATGACAGTCTAGCCTGAGGCCAGTGGGGGGATCACAGCGAAGGTTCAGAGCAGCGACTGTGTGGCGACAATAATGCCATTGTTGTCCGCGTAGAGATAATGGCCTGGATAGAAAGTCACACCGCCAAATGCCACTGTGATCTCTCTCTCACCAACGCCCTTCTTTTCCGTTTTCATGGGGTGGCTGCCCAGAGCCTGCACCCCCAGATCCAGCGCCGATATTTCGTCCACATCGCGGATACACCCAAACACTACAATGCCTTCCCAGGCGTTGCCCACCGCCTGCGCAGCGAGTCTATCCCCCAGGCAGGCGCAGCGCATGGAACCACCGGCATCCACCACCAGTACTTTTCCCTGACCCGGCTCCGCCACCAGATCGCGCACCAGGGAGTTATCCTCAAAGCATTTGATGGTAACGATTTGTCCACCGAAGCGCTCGCGACCACCATAATTAACAAAAAAAGGCTCAACCACCTGCACATCTTCCCTGTGCGCATCGCACAGATCGGGCGTCGAAACTGACATAAAGTATCTCGTTACTATCAGATGAAAAATAATAGTAACCTGACTGGGACAACAGTAGCAGCGATGTCAACAAATACCGGGCATCACCTCTTTGGATAATGCCCGGTCAAACCTTCGCTGTCGCAAATCTTGTCATCGGGTGACACGAACCGGTGTGCCGACACGCACATGCCGGTAAAACTTTCTCGCCATATGCGGCGGCATACGCACGCAACCATGCGATGCTGGATAATTGGGCACATGGCCGGATGCGTGCATGCCGATACCGCCATTAAAACGAATATAGTTATTCATTCTGGCACCGCGATAAACGGCGCCGGCGGGGCGGCGATGCCTGCGGGTATTCACATTGGATCTCACCACTCTTCCGGTGCGCTTACTGACAAAGCTCCCATAAATGGTCGAGCGATGATACGGATGTTTTGAAAGTACGCGGAAAGACCCCGGGCGGGTACCGTAGCCACGCTTGCCGGAAGAGACTTTGGAAACCCCTACCAGCCTGCCACCTTTGTACAAATAGGCGCGCTGCTCGCTCAAATCAATTTTAATTGAGGGACCACCGCCTCTGGCTGCGGCCCGGTCATCGAACCAGTTGACACCCCGTGGTTTCGCCATTGCCGGGGGCACCGCCAAAAATACCATCAGGCACAACACCATAAAGAGGTGTAGTATGGGGATTTGTAGCTGTCTACTTGTGTGCATGGCTCACCTCACCAACTCTCTCCGCTTTGATCCAACGGGTGGACAGTCGAAAAGTCCAACCAAAACCGCTTGAAGTTCATCGGCGGCGGAGTCCTCTCTTTGCGATGACTCAGCTTCAGAGCAAAATGCGCAAACTCTTTCTCCAAATTACGCACAGCCCCAAGACCCTTTCGATTCTATTGAGGCCGCCGCTGACAGTTAGAATGAATTCTTCTCTAGGCAGGCGGTGATAGTGGAATGGATTTTATCGGTAGTGTGTGATGGCAAAGTCTCACACAAAAAATGCAGGAAAAATTCTGGCAATTTCAGCGCAAACTGCAACAACCTTCTAAATTATCAGCAGAACAGATCATTGTTTTGTGAAAAAAACTGTCGGGGAAATACGGTTCTCAGAACGAAAAAGCGGCCCAAAATGGCCGCATAAAAAAATTTTAATCTTTTTTATTGGCCAAATATAGCCAGGTGTCCACAGCGGTATCGGGGTTCAGGGAAATACTGTCTATCCCTTCGTCCACCAGCCAGCGTGCGAAGTCTTTGTGATCGGACGGGCCTTGCCCGCAAATTCCCACATATTTCCCGGCTTTCTTGCAAACCTGTATGGCGCGGGACAACAATACCTTGACCGCGGGGTTGCGTTCATCGAACAGGTCCGCCACCAGACCGGAATCCCGATCAATCCCCAATGTCAACTGGGTCAGATCATTGGAACCGATGGAGAAACCATCAAAGTGCTGTAGGAACTCCTCCGCCAACAGGGCATTGGAGGGCAATTCGCACATCATCATCACTCGCAGACCGCCTTCGCCACGGCGCAGGCCATTCTCCGCGAGTAGGCCGATGACCTCCTTTGCCTCCTCGGGCGTACGCACGAAAGGTACCATGATTTCCACATTGGTCAGGCCCATTTCGTCGCGGACTTTTTTCAGAGCACGACACTCCAGTGCAAAGCACTGGGAGAAGTCCTTGGAACGGTAGCGCGCAGCACCGCGAAAGCCCAGCATCGGGTTTTCTTCGCTGGGTTCATACAGCTGCCCTCCCACCAGGTGGGCGTATTCATTGGATTTGAAGTCCGACAGACGCACGATCACGCGATTGGGTGCAAAGGCCGCAGCCAGAGTGGCAATCCCTTCCACCAGTTTCTCCACGATAAAGTCCTTCGGGGATGGGTAGCCACCGATGCGCTCACGGATTTTTATTTGCAGATCCTGCGGCAGACTGTCCAGCTCCAGCAGCGCTTTCGGATGAATACCGATCATACGGTTCAGAATAAACTCAAGGCGCGCCAGACCGACACCCCGGTTGGGTACGCGACTGAAGGCAAAGGCACGATCCGGATTGCCCACGTTAAGCATAATTTTAAAGGGCAACTTGGGCATATCTCTGACTTCGGCCTCTTCACGCTCAAAGTCCAACTCACCGGACATGACAAAGCCGGTATCCCCCTCAGCACAAGACACAGTGACCGGAGTCCCGTTTTCTAAGATCTCAGTGGCATTGCGGCAGCCCACCACCGCTGGAATACCCAGCTCCCGCGCCAGAATCGCCGCGTGGCAGGTGCGGCCACCGCGATTGGTCACGATGGCACCCGCCTTTTTCAGTATCGGCTCCCAGTCCGGATCGGTCATATCGGTCACCAGGACTTCACCGTCCTGCATCTCCGCCATCGCCTTGGCAGAATTGAGTTTGCGCACGCGCCCGGTACCAATACGCTGGCCGATGGCACGGCCTTCGCACAGCACTTCACCGCGCTCTTGCAGGCTGTAGCGCTCAATGCTGGTGCCCTGGTCGCGGGAGCGCACTGTTTCCGGACGCGCCTGAAGGATAAACAGCTTGCCGCTATCCCCGTCTTTGGCCCACTCAATATCCATAGGGCGACCATAGTGCTGCTCAATCTTGCGGGCCTGCAGCGCCAGGCTGGTCAGCTCCTCATCATTGAGGGAGAAACGCTGGCAATCCTCTTGTGCCACCTGAACCGTCTGCACCGAATGGCCGAACTCACCACGCTCGCCATAGACCATTTTGATCGCCTTACTACCCCGGTTGCGGCGCAAAATCGCCGGACGACCCGCATCCAGTGCGGGCTTATAGAGATAGAATTCATCGGGGTTTACCGCACCCTGTACCACAGTTTCCCCCAGGCCAAATGCCGCGGTAATAAAAATTACATCGCGGAAACCACTCTCGGTATCCAGAGTAAACATAACACCAGCGGAGCCGGTTTCACTGCGCACCATATGCTGGATACCCGCACAAAGCGCCACCCCCACATTCCCATATCCGGTGTGCTCCCGATAGGCGATGGCGCGGTCGTTATACAGGGAGGCAAATACCCCTTTCACCGCCTGCAGCACCGACTCGACACCGCGGATATTCAGGAATGATTCCTGCTGACCGGCAAAAGAGGCGTCCGGCAGGTCCTCCGCAGTGGCCGAAGAGCGCACCGCAACGGCGGTCCCGCCACCGCCCAGGCCCTCATAGCCTGCGCGGATTTCCTTCTCCAGTTGCGCGGGGAGCGGCGTTTGCAAAATCCAGTTGCGGATCTCCTCACCAACCCGAGCAAGGGCAGTGACATCGCTGACATCCAGCCCCTTCAGGCGCTCGGCAATACGCTGTGCCAACTGCCCCTGGGCAAGGAAAGCCCGGTAAGCTTCCGCGCTAGTGGCAAAGCCCCCCGGTACACTGACACCGGCACCGGTGAGCGACGTAATCATCTCACCGAGCGATGCGTTTTTGCCGCCGACCTTGTCGACATCATCCATACCCAGTTTTGCGAAGTCGATGGTGAAGTTCGTCAAGTGAAGGCCCTCTAAAATCCGGTGTCAGTGGCGGCTGATTATAAGGATGCGGCTTGTAAAAAATAGCCCGGAAACAGCAGCGGACTTGTTGTAAAATTTCTACAGAAATATGTGCAACCTGAAAATAAAAGCCCCTTGGCAGCACGCCTCTCATTATACTAACGCCCCTGAACCTGAACCCCCGCAACAACCAGAGAAGAGATGTGGCAAAAGACAAGCGCACCGCCTTTTTTATGTCCGATGGAACCGGGCTCACCGTGGAGGCCATTGGCCACAGCCTGCTGGCGCAGTTTCAGGACCAGCATCTCGAACAGGTCACGCTGCCCTATATCGACTCCGCCGGTAAGGTACAGCAGGCTCTTCAGCGCATAGAAAAGGCCGCCAGCGAATCGGGTTTACAGCCCATCATCATCACCAGCATCGTATCCGACCAGATTCGCCAACAGCTACACCAGAGCCCGGCCCTGATGCTGGATATCTTCGAAAACTATCTGACGCCTCTTGCCGGTCTATTCAACCGGGACCCCGCCCAGACGGTCAACGTCTCGCGCGGAATCGCCGACAATCACCGCTACAGCGACCGTATCAATGCAGTACACTTTGCCATGGACAACGACGACGGGCGCCGCACCAGCGGATTCGAGCAGGCGGATGTGGTACTCCTCGGTGTCTCCCGCACCGGCAAGACCCCCACCTGCCTGTACCTGGCCCTGCAATTCGGCCTGCGTGCAGCCAACTACCCAATTACCGAAGAGGATATGGATTCCACCAATCTACCGCGAATACTACTCCCCTACCGCCACAAACTATTCGGACTGACCATAGATCCGACCCGGCTGATGCAGATTAGGCAGGAAAGACGCGCCAATAGCCGCTACGCTTCTAAGGAGCAGTGTGATTTTGAGGTGCGCCAGGTTGAACAGATGCTGAAGCGGGCCCAGGTGCCCTTCCTCGATGCCACACAACTCTCGGTGGAAGAGCTTGCCACCCGCCTCATGTCTCAGGCCGGCATTGAACGAAGAATTGACTAAAGTGCCGCCCGGCCTTTTCTAGCCGCCGCAAACTGTGTAGTGTGCGCCGTCTGACGGAAGGCCGTGTTGTAAAATGAAAATTGTCTCCCTGCCCTACTCGCTTAACTCCGCAGCCGCTTTCGGCGCAGTGGCCGATCTGCCGGCACCGGTCTGGCTCGACAGTGGCCGGCCACTCAGCTGCGGCGGTCGCTTTGATATTATCAGCGCCGACCCACTGAACACCCTGGTACTGAGTGCCGACAGCCCGAGGCCATTTACCCAGGTGGATGACCTGATACGCGAACTCTGCCCACAGGACAGAAGCTCGCAACTGCCGTTTTGTGGCGGAGCCATCGGCTACGCCGGCTATGAACTGGGGGTGGAGGGCAACTATCTGCCGGCAGATCCCCGCTCAACCGATCTGCCCGCAGGTTTTTTCGGACTTTACTGTTGGGCTTTTATTGCGGATCACCAGTTGGGCAGCAGCCACCTGATATTCCACCCCGCCTGCCCGCCCCGGCAGGTGCGAGAGTTGATCGGCCGGTTTGAATCCGTACAGTGGCAAAAGCCCCCGGCGCCCGGCGAATTCCGCCTGCTGGAACCCTTCGAACACGAACTCAGCGCCGCGGATTACCACGCGCGCATCGAACGGATTCTGGCGTATATCGCTGCCGGCGACGTGTATCAGGCGAATTTTACCCAACGTTTCTGCGCTCCCTACGAGGGCGACCTCTTCAGCGCTTACCTTGCCCTGCGCAAGCGGGCTGCAGGGCCTTTTTCAGCCTATATGGCGCTGCCCCAGGGCAGCCTGCTGAGCATGTCACCGGAGCGCTTTATTCGCGCCGATGGCTGCAGCCTGCGCAGCGAACCCATCAAAGGCACTGCCGCCAGGGCGGCCGATGCGCCCCGGGATCAGCAGGCGGCCTCAGCTCTGCAGAAGAGCCCGAAGGACCGCGCTGAGAACCTGATGATTGTGGACTTGCTGCGCAACGATTTCAGCAAGCGGTGCCGTAGTGGCAGCGTGCGCGTGCCCGAGCTGTTTCAGCTGGCCAGCTTCGCCAATGTGCACCACTTGGTCAGTGTTGTTACCGGAGAAATGCCTGAAGACACCGCTTACAGCGAGCTGCTGGCCGCCTGTTTTCCCGGTGGTTCCATCACCGGGGCGCCGAAACGGCGCTCTATGGAAGTGATCCGCGAACTGGAGTCAAGCCCGAGGGGTATCTACTGCGGCAGTATCGGTTATATCAGCAGCTGTGGTCGTGCCGACACCAACATTGCCATCCGCACCTTTAGCGCCAGCAAAGGCCGTATGACCTGCGCGGCAGGCGGTGGTATTGTTGCTGATTCCGAGCCGGCAGCCGAACACCGGGAGTGCCTCGCCAAGGTGCACCTGCTGCTGGAGACCACTGAGCAGTTTCTCAGCTGACACAGCGGGACCGCTTCGCGTTCGCGGCCAGGGCCTGCCTCTCCTTTGGACAACCCGCTTTTTTAGGATGCCGTCACAGCGTTTGGTTATAAAAATATCAGAGATTGATATTTCATTATTATTAAGCATGCTGATAAATTCCATGCCAATAGTGCCCTTTGGCCTTGAACTCACATCAGGGAATTTATCGTGAAAATCACACTGGTCAAAAAAGTGCTCGCCGACGGCTCTCTCTGCAGAAAATGCCGCGACGTACAGGCACGACTGGAAGAAAAAGGGCAGCTCAGTCGGATTGACCGGACGCTGATCGCAGATGTACGCGACCCCCAAAGTGCCGGCATTAAAATCGCCCGGCAGTACAAAGTGGAGCGCACCCCCTTCTTTATTGTGGAGCGGGAAGGTCGAGAGGCAGAGATCTATACGATTTACGCCAAGTTTGCCAAAGAGGTTTTGCAGCCAGCGGGCCAGATCGAGCCCTGCTAGGTTCCACTCTTTTCACCCCCCGATTGCGAGCCCACTCAATAGACCGGCAGTTCCAGGCTCGAAAAGAGGGCGTCCACCTCTGCGCGGGAAGTGGCGTGCGCGGCCTGCTCTACCAGCTCGCGGGTGAGATGCGGGGCAAACTGCTGAATAAAATCAAACATAAAGCCGCGCAGGAAAATCCCCTTGCGAAAACCGATTTTTGTCACACTGGGCTCGAAAAGCCTGCTCGCATCCAGCGCCACCAAATCCTCATCCTCACCGTCCACGGCCATATCCGCGACAATGCCTATACCCAGGCCAAGACGTACATAAGTCTTGATGACATCCGCATCTGCAGCGGTGAAAACCACTTTCGGGGACAACCCTTTTTCCATAAAGGCCTCATCCAATTTGGAGCGACCGGTAAAGCCAAAGACATAGGTCACAATAGGGTATTTGGCGACATCATCCAGTTCCAACTGGTCAACCTGGCACAGAGGGTGCCCTTTGGGCACCAGCACACAGCGATTCCAGCGGTATACCGGCATCATGACCAGGTCACTGAACAATTCCAGCGCTTCGGTAGCGATGGCAAAATCCGCCGTGCCGTCCGCGGCCATCTCTGAGATTTGCATCGGCGTACCCTGGTGCATGTGCAGTGACACCTCCGGATAGCGGGAGATAAACAACTTGATCACCGGTGGCAGTGCGTAACGGGCCTGGGTGTGGGTGGTGGCAACGGCAAGGTTGCCTTTTTTGTCGTTGTTGAACTCCTGGGCAACCTGCTTGATATTCTCCACCTTGCGCATAATCTCGCCGGCAGTCTTGAGGATGGCTTCACCAGCGGGTGTCACCCGTGTGAGGTGCTTGCCGCTCCGGGCGAATATTTCTACGCCAAGTTCATCTTCAAGTAAGCGGATTTGCTTACTGATTCCCGGTTGGGACGTGTAGAGGCTCTGCGCTGTAGCAGAAACATTGAGCTCATGATGCGCCACTTCCCAGATATATCGCAACTGCTGCAGCTTCATAGGTCCTCCCTGAGTGATCAATCACCCCGCCCCTAGGCGAGCGCCACGTTGACAGATAAATTGTTTGTTATAAAGAACATCAAAAATTATGCGCAAAAAGAATAGCAGTGAAACCCACCCCAGACCAACTGACGGATGAATATCCAGTGTAGAGAGGCGGGTGTCAATCGGATTTGGGAAATCCGTACCATTCTGTGGGGCTGCTGCGCTCAGGCTTCGATATTGGCAATGCCATGGGGGACATGGCCTGTAGCCACATGCTCAGCGGCTGAAGCACAGTGGGCGGGCTGGTCGTCAAAAAAGACATCAGCGCCAAAAGCGCGCAGAAACGCGCCCTTGGGTAACCCTCCTAGAAATACGGACTCATCCACACGTATGTCCCAGGCTCGCAGTGTGCGGATTACCCGCTCGTGCGCCGGTGCTGACCTCGCCGTGACAAGCGCGGTGCGGAGAGGGCAGGCATCGGGCTCGAACTCCGCCTGCAATTTGTGCAATGCTTCCAGAAACCCTTTGAAGGGGCCGCCACCCAGCGGTTTCTGTGCCGAAGCACGCTCCACCTCGGTGAAAGCAGCAAGCCCGTCGCGCTTGTAAACCTGCTCCGCTTCGTCAGAGAAAATGACCGCATCACCGTCAAAAGCAAACCGTAACACGTCTTCCTGCTGCTCATGGCCGCCGCCAGCCACCAGGGTGGCCGCAGCCACACCCTGCTCCAGAGCGCGCCTGACATCCAGCCCATCCGCAGACAGAAACAAATCACAGCCGAAAGGGCCAATATAGCGGTAGGGACTCTCGCCATTACAAAAAGCTGCGCGGGTAATGTCCAGTCCATAGTGTTCAATAGAGTTAAAAATACGCAGGCCGGTATCGGCACTGTTGCGCGAAAGCAGGATCACTTCCACACGGGGCTCGCCGCCTAGCAGCTTATTGATCTTGAGGAATTTCTGCACCAGTGGAAAAGCGTCGCCCTTTTCCAGGATGTCATTCTCTCGCTCAACCTGGTAACTGGAAAACGCATTCAATCCCTGCTCTTCAAACACCCGGTGGCTGTCGTTGAGGTTAAACAACGCCCGGGAAGAGATTGCAATGACCAGCTTGTCCGGCAGGGTGCTCATCTGTGCGCCCTCACAACAGACGGCGCCTCGGACCAGCGGCACATCGTCGCTGCCATTGGCGACAGCCCACACTGCACCAGGCACCCGGTCAACTGGGGGGCCGCCAACCTGGCAATGCTGGCAATGCTGGCAATGCTGGCAATGCTGGCAAGCCACGACCTGACAGAGGCACAGAAGTTGGGTTCACCATACGTCAAAGGCCGCCTGGCAATAGAGAAATTCTGCCGAAGTTCTCCGCGTGTGCGGGCCCACCCAGGTCCACACCGGGATATAGGCTGACTTTTGCGCTTTCGCCCGTTGATGTTGGACAAGATCGGTCCTCCGGTAATGGCTGGGGGTACTTTATCATCAAACTGCCCTCCCCTCTCATCGTGAGGGCGCGTTCACTGCAGACCGGGAGATTGACAAGCGAGGCCAGCCTGCACCGAAATTTCTGCCTTGGGCTGGCTCTGTCAGGCTGCGGCATCCAAGACTAACTTTGATGCTGTTTGCCAATCCAAAATACGGTGTAGCAATGGTCATATATTGGCATGATAGAGGCAGTCTCACCGGTCAATGTGCCACATTAAAGTGTTCACCGTCACTGGCTTCGGGCTGCGTGGGGTAGGCCCTAATATCCAAATAACCCTGCAAGGCCTGTTGGTATTTCAAAGATAAACGGCCTAACAGGTTGCTGAAAATTGTTTTTTCAACAGCCTACTAAAGGTTATGAAAGACCGCTTTGGCTTATTGGGCAACTTATTCGTATAAGCACCCGACTCCAAGCCCCATGGCACCCGAAAGCCCCTGGGGATCAACGGCCGAATCGATCCAGCAGGCTGTGATAGAGCATTCCCAGCACCAGGCAGGGCCAGCGCAGCAGCGTTCCCCCCGGAAAACTGTGCGCAGGTAAACTCGCTAGAATATCAAAGTGCTCTTCTGTGCCGGCGATCACATCCGCAAGCAGTTTTCCGGCAAAAGTCGCTGTGGGGACACCGTGGCCTGAATAGCCCTGACTGTAAAAAACATTTGGCGCTAGCCTGCCTAAATTGGGCAAACGATTCAGGGTGATGGCGAGGGTACCTCCCCAAGCGTAGTCAATCCGTATATTGGCTAACTGGGGATAGACGCGCAGCATATACTTGCGTACAAAGCCAGATATATCCTTGGGAAACTGAGTAGTGTAGTTTTCCCCCCCGCCAAAAATCAGGCGGTTATCACCGGATAATTTCCAGTAATTGATAACAAAGAGCGTGTCCTGCACAGCGTAATCATTGGTGATCAACGCTTTGCCCAATGACACCGGTAGTGGCTCTGTGGCAAGTATAAAATTATTTATCGGCATTATCCTGCCGGCCAGGCGCGGCTCAAGTTTGCCGAGATAGCCATTGCAGGCCAGCACAATATTGCGCGCTCTAACCCGCCCATTTACCGTTTCTACTTCGCAGGGGCTCCCGCCCCGATAACGCAATACCCGACTGTGCTCATAGAGGTCAACACCGTTAGCAGCACAGGCCCGTGCCAAGCCCAGGGCATAATTCAGGGGATGGAGGTGCAAAGAGCCACAATCCAGCTGTCCACCCAAATAGCGCTTAGACCCAATAAGAGCGCGAACTTCCTGCGCATTCGCATAGCGAATTCGAGTGTAACCGTAACGCTCCTGCAACAAATCCACGTCGCTGCGCAGATGATTGTCATGGCTGGGCTTGGCCGCCAGGTGCATAATACCGCGCTTCAGGTCACAGCGGATACTGTGCTTTTTGATCAGGTGTTCAACCAGCTGTACCGCCTCGACACTGAATTGCCACAATGTGTTTGCCATAGCCTTGCCGAGCATTTTCTCCAGGTCAGCCTGGCTTCGGCGCTGGCCCACACCGACATGGCCGCCATTGCGGCCTGAAGCCCCCCAGCCGACCTGCTGCGCCTCCACAACTGCAACCTTGTAGCCCCGCTCGGCCAGGTGCAACGCTGTGGAAAGCCCGGTGTACCCGGCGCCAACCACACAGATATCCACAGAAACAGCACCTGTCAACTGGGGAAAAGACGGTGCGACATTTGCGCTTGCCGCATAGTAGGAATCTGTGTGCCCCTGTAACCTTTTCATTTCCTGCCGAACTTTAAAAAGTACCAACGCGCCTATTCATGCCAAAATCGAATCATTGACCAAACAATATTGAATGGTGATACGCATTTTTACCTTCATCAAAATACGTATGTCGCCCTATACAGCTGGTGACAACCGCCGCCGCATTTACGCTTGGGCAACCTGCGAGGCAGCACCCACAGACCGGGACCCCAAAGTATACTAAAGCAATACCGCAGGCTGGAGCATGAACTCAAAGGAACTCCATGAACGAAATCAAGCGTTGGCTCGCCGAGCATAAAATTGTCGAAGTGGAGTGCCTGATACCGGACATGTCGGGCAATGCCAGAGGTAAATTCACTCCCACAGACAAGTTCCTGACCCAGGACAGCCGCCTGCCGGAAAGTATTCTGGTGCAAACCGTCACCGGTGGCTCCGTGGATGAGCACAATACACTGGTGGACCCGGCGGATAGCGATATGCTGTTGGTACCCGATCCCCATTCCGTCCGCCTTAACCCCTGGGCCAACGACCCTACTGCGCAAATTGTACATGACTGCTATACGCGTGATGGTCGACTGCATCCCATCAGCACGCGCAATATTCTCAAATTTATTTTAGAAAAATATCTGGCAAGGGGCTGGAAACCGGTCGTGGCACCGGAAGTGGAATTTTATCTGGTTAAGCGCAACCTGAACCCGGATGAAAAACTAACCGCCCCCGTTGGTCGCTCCGGACGCACTGAAAAAAACCGGCAGCCCTATAGCATTGATGCGGCGAATGAATATGAACCCATCATTGAGGATATGTACGTTTTCTGTGAAGCACAGGGTTTGGATGTGGACACACTGATCCACGAATCGGGTACCGCGCAGATGGAAATCAACTTCCTGCATGGTGACCCGCTAAAAATTGCCGACCAGGTTTTCACTTTTAAGCGCACCGTGCGTGAGACCGCTCTACGCCATGGCATTTACGCAACCTTTATGGCAAAACCCATGGAGGACGAACCCGGCAGCGCACTACACCTCCATCAAAGTGTTGTCAGCGTAAAAACCGGGGAGAATATTTTTGTCGATAATCTCGGAAAAGAAAATGATACTTTCCTGCATTTTATTGGCGGCATGCAAAAATATATCCCTGGATTTATCAGCTTTTTTGCCCCCAACGTCAATTCCTACCGACGCTTTATTCCGGAAATGGCAGCTCCGATCAGTTTACACTGGGGATATGACAACCGCACCACGGGCCTTCGTGTACCCGATAGCACACCACAAGGAAAAAGACTGGAAAATCGCTTCCCCGGTGCCGACTGCAATCCCTATCTCGCAATTGCGGCATCCCTTGCCTGCGGCTATCTGGGCATGATCAATAAAGTGGCACCGAGTGCACCGTATCAGGGCGACTGCTCAAGAGAGCCCATCACTCTCCCCCGCACACAAGAACACGCACTCAACCTCTTGTTGGAATGCAAGGAAGCCGCTGAAATTTTTGGCAGCAAGTTCGTAAAAGCATGGAGTGCCATTAAGCGCGACGAATATGAAGAATTCAATAGGGTTATCAGTTCCTGGGAGAGAGAGTTCCTCCTTCTTAACGTGTAAACGTCCCTAACGAATCATCTCGAACTTTTCTGAAAATAATTAATTAACTGGCGTACCGTTTAAACAATATCCGCCCCCACTCAACCAATAAATTACCCGGCAGGATATTAACTCCTGATTTGTGACTACTTGGGCAAAACTATCGAAAACAATTAAAATAAAAGGATTTGCCATGAATTTTTTGTTGCCAGCATATGTATGCAAGGTACTCTCTCTATACCCGAAAATATCGGGCACCCGGTTTGAGAAAGCGTGCGTCAATACCGCTCATGCGGCCCTACCCCCTTGACGCCCGGCCACCTTCTGACGTCTTACCAAACATGAAGACCGGACTGTACCTGCCGGATTTTCCACACATCCTCACAAGGGAGGATTTCCGGTGCCGGGCTTCCGGTTTCGTATAAGAAAGCAATTAAAGGGAAAGCTAGCAATGAAGCATTTAGTAGGAGTTACCTGCACTTTAGCCATGGCTATTAGTGCCCAGGCCGCCGAGCGCGTCCCCGCCACTGTGGATATGCTCTCGCCCCAGGCATTAACCGCCATTGCCGGGTCTGATATCGGGCTTAAAAAAGTGCGTGAACGCACTCTGAGCAATGGCAGAACTGTCGCCCGATATCAGCAGACTCACAAGGGAATTCCCATTTGGGGTCAAACAGTAACCAGCTCTGGACAGGGACTGATCACCGAAGTGCACGGCAATGTGCTCACTGGCCTGGCTCTGGAAGTCCCCAATGTTCGCGCTTCCATTGATAGCAACAATGCGCTTGAACGCGCAATGAACCACCAAATCACCATGCGCACCCAGCAGGGCCTGGTGCAGGGCGCACTTTCCCTGCCCGCGCTCAAGCTGGAAGCCAAGAACCCAAAGAAAGAACTCTATATCTATATCAATGAAGAAGATGAGGCCCGCTTGGCTTATCTGGTCAACTGGGTGGAGTACGGCGATAAGCCCACCCGCCCCTTCTACTTTATCGATGCCATGACCGGCGAAGTCATCCAGCACTGGGACGGCCTGAACTTCCAGCAGTACCAGGATGCCACTGGCCCCGGCGGCAACCAGAAAACCGGCCGCTACGAGTATGGTACTGACTTCCCGTCCTTTGTAGTGGACGGAAACTGCCGCATGAATAATCCCAATGTCGAAACGGTAGATATGAATCACGGGACCAGTGGCGGTGATATTCACCAGTTTGTCTGTCCTTACAATGACTATAAACCGATCAATGGCGCTTATGCACCGCTGAACGATGCCCATTTCTTTGGCGGCGTGGTCTTCGATCTGTACAGTGACTGGTACAACACCTCCCCTCTCACCCAGAAGCTGCGGATGCGGGTGCATTACGGCAACAACTTTGAAAACGCCTTCTGGGACGGCAGTCAAATGACCTTCGGCGATGGTCGCAATACCTTCTATCCCCTGGTCAGCCTGGATGTTTCCGCCCACGAAGTGAGCCACGGTTTCACCCAGCAAAATTCCGACCTCCGCTACAGTGGTCAGTCCGGCGGCATCAACGAGGCGTTTTCGGATATCGCCGGTGAAGCGGCTGAATTTTATTTGCGCGATAGTAACGATTGGTTGGTTGGTGCTGAGATTTTCAAATCCAATGGCGCACTGCGCTACTTTGAAGATCCAACCCGTGATGGCCGCTCTATCGGCCACGCCAGTGACTATGTCGATGGGATGGATGTCCACTTCAGCTCCGGTGTCTTTAACCGTGCCTTCTACCTGATTTCCAATACCAACGGCTGGACCACTCGTACCGCCTTTGACACTTTTGTGCTTGCCAACCAGATGTACTGGAACCAAAACTCAAATTTCGTTGATGGCGCCTGTGGCGTGGTCTCGGCAACCGAAGACCTCGGTTACGACGTATCGGCGGTCACGGCGGCCTTCGACACGGTGGGCGTCTCCACCAGCGACTGTAGTGGTACCGAACCCCCGACCGGTGGTGAGCTGGAGAACGGCGTCCCCGAAGAGAATTTGTCGGGCAACACCGGCCAGGAAATCCACTATACCCTGGCAGTCCCGGCAGGCGCGACCGACCTGAGTTTCGCCATGTCTGGCGGAACGGGTGATGCCGACCTGTATGTCCGCTTCGGCGCCGCCCCCACGACTTCCACCTACGACTGCCGCCCCTACACCCCTGGCAACAACGAAACCTGCCCCGTTTCCAATGTCCAGGAAGGCACCTACTATGTGATGGTCCGCGCTTACACCTCCTTCACCGGCGTCAACCTGGTAGGCAACTACGCCGGCAGCAGCGGAAGCGGCTGGGAGGAAACCGACCTGTCCGGCTCCCAGCGTGGCTGGCAGCACTTCACACTGGAGGTGGCCAGTGGCATGTCTTCTCTTACCGCGACAATGTCCGGCGGCAGCGGCGACAGTGACCTCTACGTGCGTTACGGCTCCGCCCCCACCCGCGACACCTGGGATTGCCGTCCCTACAAATGGGGTAACGATGAAAGCTGTAGTATCGACAATCCTCAGGCGGGTACCTGGCATGTCAGTATCCGGGGCTACTCCTCCTACTCAGACGTAACCTTGAGTGCTCAAGCGGAGTAAGCACAGGCACTGAACCAATGTATCGGCGACCGGCCCAGAGCAATTAACGGAGTACCCATCGCTACCCCCGCACTGGGGTTAGATTAAGGCTTGGGAACGGAAGCCGTACAGCGCCAATAAAAAGGGCGGCCTCTTGGCCGCCCTTTTTCACTTTCGAGGAACCTCTTCGGGATCAGCCAGTTACTTGTGCCTGGGATCTTTCCAATATTCCTTTACCGTATCCTTCATTTCTTTTGCCAGCACCGTAATACCGAACAGATTGGGCAGGGTCATAATAATGATCGCCACAGCGGACAGGTTCCAAATGATGGTTGTGTCCTCGATTGCCGCCCAGAAGAAGGCAACCACATACACAATTCTGTAGGGCATTACCGCTTTAGGCCCGAACAGGTAGATCATCGAGCGGTCGCCGTAGTAAGACCAGGCGATAGCCGTGGAGAAGGCAAACAGCAGAATCCCCAGGGTAACAATTAGCCCACCATATTCCCCAAAGAAACCGCGCTGAAACGCTTTGTTGGTCAATGCCACCGAGTGCACCAGGGATTTGCCCCAGATATCGACATCCTCATTGGCGAACTTACCATCCACTACAGTGAGAACACCGCTGAAGCTGTCATCGCCAACGCGAAAATCCAGATCCTCCGCGATAGAGCGCGCGTGAATCAGGGTAAAATCCTGGGTATTCTGCGCATGACCGTCGTCCACCACTACAGAGCCATTATAGGCTTTTACAGTACTTGGCTGGCTACTCAGGTAATTAAACAGCTGCTTCACATTATTAGCATTGTTCTCGTCAAAGCGGCCTTCCACCACATAGGTATCCGCCCCTTCAAACAGGTTCTCATGCTTTTCTGTCCAAACCCCGGAGGAGAGAATCACAAGGCCGGTCAGGGTACAGATAATGATCGTATCGATGAAAGGCTCCAGCAGGGAAACCATACCTTCGGAAACCGGTTCATCGGCGCGCGCTGCGGCGTGCGCAATCGGTGCGGAACCCTGCCCCGCTTCGTTGGAGAAGAGGCCCCGGTTTACCCCGCGGTTAAAGGCATAGGCAAAGCTGGCACCCAGAAAACCGCCCACTGCCGCACTGCCGGAAAAGGCATCGCGGAAAACGGCCCCAAAGGAAGGAATAATATTTTCGTAGTTGTATAAAATAACACCCAGGGCACCGATCACATAAATTAATGCCATGGTGGGAACAATGGTGGAAGTCACCTTGGCAATCCGCGTGATACCCCCAATGATCACCATCCCAAGCAAGATAGCGAGCACTCCGCCGGTCAACCCCTTATTGATACCAAAAGAATCATGCATGGCCTGGGCGATATTGTTGACTTGGGGAAGACTCCCTGTGCCAAATGAACAAATGACCGTGGCAATGGCAAACAGAACAGCCAGCCACTTCATGTTGAGGCGGCGCTCCATATAGAACATGGGGCCACCGGCAAAGTACCCGTCCGCTGCCTTGATACGGTATTTGTGGGACAGCGTCACCTCGACAAACTTGGTTGTCATACCGAGAAAAGCCGTCATCCACATCCAGAAAAGCGCAGCCGGCCCTCCCAAGTAGATGGCGAGACCCACACCACCGATATTACCGGTACCGACAGTACCGGAAAGCGCGGTCGCAAGGGCTTGAAAGTGCGAGGCATCACCGGGATCGCTGGGCTTGTCGTACTTGCCCTGTACAACTTTGATCGCATGCCTGAAGTAGCGAATCTGCGGGAACCCAAGATAAATGGTGAAAAAGAAACCGACTCCCAACAACACGTAGGGAAACCAGCGTGCTGAACCGAGCAAGCCGTCCAGTGACAGCAATAATTGATTAAAGGACTCCAAGCTAACCCCCACGGTTCTGACTGAGTTTTGATTATTTTATAGACAGCCAAAGCTGTAATACGTGGCGCAGATTAGCAGCTTCCACGGCGCTAGAACAGTAATGCCGGTCAATCCCCCAGAAATGAAAAGTTCTGCCGGTAGGGAAACAGAGCAAACAGCCCCCCGGTATGAACGAAAACCAGATTGTCAGCCCCTCCATAATTCCCCATTTTCAATTCCTGCAAAAGCCCATGGAAGGCTTTGCCGGTATAGACCGGGTCCAGTAAAAGTCCCTCAAGGCTCGCCACTTCAGCAATGGTTTGATAAACCGGTCTCTCTGCTTGGGCATATCCCGGCCCGATATAATTTTCATTGACACGAACTACAAGTGAGGCGGTATCCACTCTCGCTCCCGCTAACGCAGACCAATGACGAATATCCTCCCTTATCTTGGTCTGAAAATAGGCCGCGTTGTCACAGACAGCGTAGCCAGTGACTTTACACCCGGTCTTCAGCAGGTGGCAACCCAGCGCCAGGCCAGCCTGGGTTCCCCCACTTCCGGTAGCGCACACGATATGCTCTGGCTCGAAACCATACGCCAGGCAGTCAGTCATCAACTCCTGGGACGCCGCGATATACCCCCAGATACCAAGGCCGTCACTGGCACCCGTGGGAATACAGAATGGCCGGTGGTCCCGGGACCGATAGTCCTCAGCCCAGTATTTAAAGCGCTCAGCTAACGTATCCTGGTATTCCTCCGCTGGATACACTGCCACGGCTGTGCCAGCCAGGCGATCCAATAACAGATTTCCATCCATCTCCTCACTGGTCCCTCCCCGCAGTAACAGCTGTACCTGCAAACCGAGCCGGGCACCCACAAGTGCCGTGGTGCGGCAATGGTTGGATTGCAAGCCCCCACAGGTAATCAAGGTATCACAGCCCTGCCCGGTGGCAGCAGCGGTGACAAACTCGAGCTTGCGAAGCTTATTGCCCGACATCCCGGATTCAGTCAGGTCATCCCGCTTCACCCAGATTCGCGGCCCACCATAAGGGAAGGAAAAACGCTCGCTGATACGATTCAACGGCTGTAAAGGGGTTGGCAGATTGGCCAGCTTCAGACGGGCGGGCAACTCGATGGGCAGGTTTTTGCGCACGGCGGTTCCATCCCAGTTCATTGGATCAATGGCAAACGGTGGCCGAATTGGGAATCCCTTGCCCCTACAGATTAGTGCCTCTAGAACCCGTTTTTGCCAAGGCCAAGGCGACGAGAATGGCTTATACCACGGCGTAAGCCCATACAGGCAGCCCGGCAAATTTTCCTCATTGGCTCAGTCGCTTCCTCCGGCAGATTGGCCTGGATTCTGGATAGTCCCACTGATCAAAAAAGCCCGATTAAGGGCGGCTTGTGCAGAACAATTGACCTGAGAAAAGAAGCGGTTCCCCCCTTTCACAGGTAAGGTAAGCTGAGCTGAATCCCGGATTGTCATTACCTTCCAGACAATGTCTGTTATCAACCAATTACCTTTGTTTTAAGCACAGTCCTCGCATGATAGCGAATCCCCTACCAAACAGTACGCAGGGGATTCTCTTCAAAACTGAATCAGGCGCAATAAAAAAGCCCGGCGACTACCAGGCTTTTCTTGACTAAACAGCTAAAGGCGCAGGCCGTACAACTTGTCAGATCTTTTTGATCGTGCCTTTGGGCAATACAGCGTTCACTGCCACTTTCTGGAATTTCAGGGACATATTGTCCGCCACCTCCAAAACGATGTAGTCGTCATCGACTTTGTCGACCCGGCCCAGCATACCGCTGCTCATGACCACTTCATCGCCCTTTTTCAGAGCACCCACCAACGCCTGATGCTCTTTCTGGCGCTTGCGCTGAGGGCGGATAATAAAAAACCACATAAACGCGAACAGGCCCGCAAACATCAGCAGGGTAATCATTGAATTGCCCTGGGGTGCCGGCCCGGCTTGCTGTGCCATGGCAGAAGGGATAAAAAAGCTCATGCAAAACCTCAAAGAGTCAGCCTATAAAATTGCCGCCAACTCTAACGGGTTTACCCCGCCGAGGCAACGGATCGGACCGATCCGGGCTGAACCGGCCAAACCCATTTCCGCTTAAAACCGCTGACGGACCTGGCGCCGGTAGCCAGTTGGTGACATACCAGTCCAGCGTTTGAAGGCACTGGTGAAACTGGTTCTGTCCGAGAAGTCCAGAATTCTTGAGATACCGTCGACACTGAGCGCGGTATCCTTGAGAAAATGCACTGCATGGCGGAATCGCACGTGATCACGCAACGAGGCAAAGCTCAAGCTGTGCTCCTGCAATCGGCGCTGTAAAGTCCGGGTAGACATGCTTAAATCGGAAGCGACCGGGCGAATCGCGAGAGAGGCCTTGCCAATGCGCTGTTCCAGCACATCGATCACCCGAGCGGCAATACCAAAGCTAGTTGCCTCGGGGGGGGCCAGGAGCTGGTCGAGAATATTCGGGTCTCCGGATATCCTGGCCTGCTGAAGGGATTTGTCTTCAGATAGCGAAGTCTGGTCGGGCTGAGTATGGTTCATCGAGCTGCTCCTTTTGAGTTCCGTGAGCCGCAGTTATTTTTCTATGTCCGCTTCCAGCGAATCCCGGTTACCACTGCCCGCTCCTGCATACCAACCATCTTTTCGGGCTACCACTTGATGCGGGATGCATCGAAAACTGACATCGAATCCTTCACAGAGATGTACAATTTTTAAACTAACCGCTCCGGCAATACCCCACAGAGAAACACTCTCTCGCCGGCGCACCTTTCCTTTACAACAGCCAGTATAGACCAAGATTTGAGAAAGCAAGGGACGACAGCGCTTTTTTTCATTGTCTTTTGCTGCAGGTGCAATATCCACTCCCTGAACCAGGGCTCAAAGCGCAGGAAACCGCGCCCCAGGGCGACCAATGGACACACGCCCTGCCGAAACCCACCCTACACGACGGTCAATCCAGGTTCTCATCGATCCAGTTGAGCACATCGGTATGGTGGGTCTTGGTTTTAACCTTGTCAATGACATGCCTGAGACGACCGCTCCTGTCGATGATAAAGGTGGTCCGTATCAAGCCCAGGTACTCCCGGCCCATAAACTTTTTCAAGCCCCAACAACCATATTTTTGGGCGATTTTATGCTCTTCATCGGACAGGAGATCAAAGTTGAGTCCCTGTTTCTCAATAAACCGCTGTAACTTCCCCACCCCATCTGGGCTGACCCCCAACACTACGGTACCGCGTTTCTTGAACGCCTCGGCACTATCCCTGATACTGCAGGCCTGCGTGGTGCAGCCCGGCGTCAGCGCTTTGGGGTAGAAATAGAGCACCAGATGATTTTTGCCACGAAAATCCTTAAGAGAAACTTTCTCACCATTTTGGTTGGTCAAGGTAAAAGCCGGTGCCAAATTACCAATTTTGGGAAAGGCCATATGAAATCCCCTGGGGAGCTGGAGTAAACAATACAGGGATTATAACGAAAGGAGGCTATAGAAACGCCAGTTCGGCGCAAAAATCAAAACTGGTGCAGTTGCAATGCCCTGTCTTTACGCGCGCAGATACCTATACGCCCCAACCTCTTAACCAACTCCGCCTTTTCCGCATCGGTCAGGAATTCCCCCACTTCCAGGCACCCCTCAGGGCCACTAAAGCTCACCGAGGCGGGTTCTGCTGTCCCGCTGCCCATGCGCACCAGGACCGCCAGGCTGTCCCTGGTGAACTCCCGGTGGTAAACGCTCTGTTGACGAAACCCCCTGCAGCAATCGAACACGACCTGCTCATCATCAATACGAATCACTTCGCGGCGGGTTCCCTCCAGGCAGACATAGGCAAACAGCACCGCCAATAACAGCATCTCCAGGCCCGCAAACGGCAGAATCATCCAGGCACCGGCAAAGGCGAAAGCCAGGCTGATACCGAGGGAAACAGCGACCAGGGAGAAAAACACCCACAGGTTTGCAGAGACAGACAGGGATTGATTTGGTTGAAGAAGAATACAGGCGCAGCGGGGAGAGTAACGGCCGACTTCAGTAACCATGGCAGACGGTTCCGGCAAGTACTTACTCTCAGTGTAGTGTCGCTGCCGGCAGCCCACATTGGCAGAACAGCCCGGTAAATCCTCCCAAATGCGGCTCCAGAACAAACACAGCCAAAAACCCGCTGGACCGGGCGGGTTTGTTGGCGAGTGACCAGACGCAATGGCTGGTCGATCAACCGGATTATGGCAGCAGGTGCGCTACTGCATCGCGCTCTTCCACCAACTCCTGCTCGGTGGCAGCCATCTTCTCACGGGAGAAAGTGTTGTTTTCAACACCCTGAACAATTTCCCAGTGGCCATCCTTGCAGGTGCAGGGGAAAGAGTAAATCAGGCCTTTCTGAATACCATAGGAACCATCACTGTACACTGCCATGCTGGTCCAGTCGCCTTCAGCAGTACCCAGTGCCCAATCATGCATGTGGTCGATCGCCGCATTGGCAGCAGATGCCGCGGAGGAGGCACCTCGAGCCTTGATGATTGCCGCACCACGCTGCTGAACAGTGGGAATAAAGTCATTCTCGTACCAGTCCTGCGCGACCATGTCCATAGCGGCACCGCCGGAAACTTTCACCTGGTACAGATCCGGATACTGGGTGGAGGAGTGATTGCCCCAGATCGTCAGATGGGTAATATCGTTCACGCTGGTCGCTGTTTTGTTGGCCAGTTGGGACAGAGCGCGATTGTGGTCCAGCCGGGTCATCGCGGTGAAGTTGCGCGGGTCCAGATCCGGGGCATTGCGCTGGGCGATCAGCGCATTGGTATTCGCCGGATTGCCAACTACCAGTACTTTTACCGTGCGCGAAGCAACGTCGTTTAAGGCCTTACCCTGTGCAGAGAATATTGCGGCATTGGCTTCCAGCAGATCCTTGCGTTCCATACCCGGCCCGCGGGGGCGCGCACCGACTAGCAGTGCGTAATCGGCATCTTTAAAGGCAATAGTGGCAACATCGGACTGAACGATACCCGCGAGCAGCGGAAAAGCACAGTCTTCAAGCTCCATGGCGACCCCTTTCAGCGCCTCCAATGCCGGTGTAATTTCCAGCAACTGCAGAATAACCGGTTGATCTTTACCCAGCATCTCGCCGGAAGCGATACGGAACAACAACGAATAGCTAATCTGGCCGGCAGCGCCGGTAACAGCAACACGAACAGGTGCTTTCACGATAATTCTCCCTCATTGGTAAGCGGCCGCATTATAGGGCCTCGCAGGTAAAATTCATCTCATTCAAGCGAATAAGCGAGCCAATTTAAGAGTGAAAACGCCCTGCTTGCGCCAACACCGCACAAGGCCCCTCAAGCCCGCACAAGTTCCCGGTAACGCGTTTGCAAAGCGCGATAAACCTGGTCGCTGTAGTCGGCATCGGCAGAATCGAGCTGGTCGGCAATCTCGGCCAGGTGCTCATTGTCTTCACGCCCGCACCAGTGCTTCAGATAGGTACCCTGCTTATAACCATTGTCCTGGCGAAAGCGATTAAGCACATTTTTACCGACATAACGCCGATAAAGCTCCGCAAATGACATTGTGGTATCGGCGAGCAATTGGGCAAATCCCACCAGATCAAACTGCTTGCTGGCCAGCGTGTTCAGGGTGAAAGACTCCAGGTTCTCACGGAAATCTCCCGGCGCGCGCCGCTCGCTCTCAAGTTCCTGCAGCATAGTCACCGCCACCCGTTCCGGAGCGCCCTGCTGTAACTCCAGGCTGAGCCCGAAATGCCAGATATCCACCAGCTCCAGTTTTACCTGATCCATATCCGGCTGCTGTTTTTTCCACCACTTCCAGCCAAAGTGATCCAACAACTCGGCACTTTCCACCCAAATCGCCCGATACCAGGCAAAATTTTGTGTGCGCCAGTTGTCATTGACCAAGGTATTAATCTCGTCTTGCAGTGTCAGCATGACCTGCAATTGCTGTTTCATCATTGGGGTACTTCCTATAGACCGAATCAAGCGGCTCGGGAGAATAATCGGAAAAAGTTTTCAGTGGTCATCTCGGCCAGTCGCCCGTAGGGAATTCCCCGTAAGTCGGCGATAAACTCGGCAACTTCCCGTACATAGGCGGGAATATTTGGCTTGCCACGATAGGGAACCGGGGCCAAATAAGGGGAATCCGTCTCCACTAGCAGACGATCCAGAGGCAGCTTGCGCGCTATGTCACGCAGTGCTTGCGCATTTTTAAAAGTCACAATGCCGGACAGGGAAATATAATAGTTGAGATCCAGTGCAGACTTTGCCATCTCCCAGTTCTCAGTGAAACAGTGCAGAACCCCTGCCGTTTCCAGGTTACCGTATGCGCGAATCAGGTTGATGGTGTCCTCGCGGGCATCGCGGGTATGCACAATCACCGGCAGCACCGCTCGGCCGGCAGCCTCCAGATGTGCAGCAAAACTCTGCTGCTGAATGCTCTTGGTTCCTGTACTGTAGTAGTAATCGAGACCGGTCTCCCCCAGTGCAACCACCTTGGGGCGCTCGGCCATTTTTATCAGTGTATCGACATCGGCCAGCCCCGATTCCACATCCAGAGGGTGTACTCCGACCGAGCAGACAACATCCCGGTAGCGGGAAGCAATCTCCACTACCGTATCCGCATTTTCCAGGCTGACCCCGACACACAGGAACCTGCCAACCCCGCGACTGCGGGCGAGCTCCAGCACCGCATCGAGATCACCATCCAATTGATCGAGTTTCAACCTGTCCAAATGACAATGGGAGTCTACAAGCATAAAGGTATCTACAACGTGTGTGTGGGCCGGCTCGATTCCAGCGTGCCTGCCAGGTAGGTCTCGATCTTATTCTGGGCGATATTATCCTTGTCTCCAAACTGAACGCCGATACCCGGCGTGCGGTTACCCTGTGCCCCGCTCGGAGTTATCCAGATGACCTTGCCGGCCACCGGGATTTTTTCCGGCTCATCCATCAGACTCAGCAGCAGGAAAACTTCATCGCCGAGGCTGTAGGATTTTTCAGTACTGATAAACAGACCCCCATTCTTTACGAAGGGCATATAGGCCGCATAGAGAACAGACTTATCCTGAATCTTCAGCGAAAGGATACCGTTGCGGGCACCGCCTCCCATGGCTTTCATGCTCAATCCCACTGTTTTTACTATCGTACTAACTTATCCGAGCCCACCGGCCCTGTCCAGAATTCACACTTTCTCTGACCCTGAATGGGCCCTGGCGGCAATCTCAAATCCCGTTTCGGGGCAGGTTTCTAGATAAACAGCCTCGCCCAGCGGATCATAAGCTCTTCGAGAAGCAAACGGCGGTTGGGGTTTGCTCCTCCCATCAATCCCCTGCGCGCCTGCGCAAGGTGATCGTAGCATCCAAACAGCGGTCGCAGGCTTTCCTCCCCGGCGCCAGGCAGTCTTTGCAACAGGGCCATCATCTGGGCATCCCCACTTAAATCACAGCTGCGCATTTGCACCATCTGCGCAAGCCATTGCTGCCAGAACTGTAAAAACTGGTCCAGCGCTGTGTGCCCGGGGGGCGTCTCCCAGCGAGCGGCCGCGATGACTGCACTGACATTCCCCTGAGCGAGGGCGGTCAACGCCTGCAGAAACTGTTCACGCTCTGCCCTGGCTTCCACTCCAGCCAGAGTCGCAGCCATGAGTGGTGCCCCGCCGGACAGAGCCAGGGATCGCCGCGCCACGGTGTCTTCGAGGCCGGCGTTTTCCAGCCACTGCAAGGCCATTTCCTCCGATGGCGGCGGAAAAACAATCGACTGGCAACGGCTGCGTATGGTCGGCAACAAGCTCGAGGGCGAATCTGTAATCAGCAGGAAGATGACCGACGGCGCCGGCTCCTCCAGATTCTTCAGGAGCGCATTGGCCGCATTGATATTCATCGCTTCCGCCGGCGCCAGCCATACCAGCCTCGCGCCTCCACGCCCGCTGGTACGTGCAACAAAGTTACCCAGTTGACGAACCTGCTCCACTTTGATGGCCACCCCTGTCTTCTCAGGCTCCAGTCGCAGAAAATCCGGATGAGAGCCCGCCTGCCAGAGCCGGCAATCCCGACAACTGCCACAGGCCTGCCCGTTCTGCGGCTGTTCACACAGCACCAGAGCGGCAAAAGCCTCGGCAAAGCGTCGTTTGCCAAGCCCCATCTGGCCCGTCAGCAGCAGTGCGTGCGGACAGCGTCCTGCCCGCCACTGAACCCCGAGGCGCTGCCACTGCTGAATCTGCCAGGGTAGCAGGGCGGGAATGGAAGTCTGTTCAAGTGTTTCAGATACGGACATTTGCCAAGTTCATGTTAAAGGAAAACCGCCATCTGCAGGCCGCACTTTTTGAGGAGAGCCTGACTCACGGCTACAACAAGCGCTCCAGCTCCTGCACCAGCGCTCTCTGCACCTGTTCCAGGGGTTGGCTGGCATCGACAATGGCATACCGCCCCGGGAAGGTCAGTGCGCGCTCATGATAAGCGGCGCGCACTCGATGGAAGAAAGCCAGGTGCTCGCTCTCAAAACGATCTGCCGCCCCCTTTCGGCCTGCGCGTTGCAAACCGGTTTCCGGGTCCAGGTCCAGCAGCAGTACTTTGTCCGGACGCAAGTCCCCCTGCACAGCCTGCTCCAGCTGCTCAATCCGTGCTCTATCGAGCTGGCGACCACCGCCCTGATACGCGTAAGTAGCATCCGTAAAACGATCACAGACAACCCAATCGCCACGTTTCAGCGCCGGCACAATCACCTGGGCCAGGTGCTGGGCCCGTGCGGCAAATACCATTAACAGTTCAGCCGTCGGGTTCACTACTTCCTCGCGCCTGGTGAGCAGCAGGGCGCGCAACTGTTCCGCCAGAGGCGTACCCCCAGGCTCTCGGGTCTGAATAAACGGGATGTTACGATCTTTCAACCACTGGGTAATAAACTGCAGGTTGGTGGACTTACCAACGCCTTCCACTCCCTCCAGGGTTATGAATTTTCCGTGCGACACAATTTAATTTCCTTCTGCCGGGCTGGAGCGATAGTCCGCTCGCCGCTTCAGCTGATACTCCCGCACTGCACGGTTATGCTCTGTCAGAGTCGCTGAAAAATGGTGGGAGCCATCACCCTTACCTACAAAATAAAGACTTTTGCCCGGCTCGGGATTGAGGGCTGCGCGAATGGCTGCGCGCCCTGGCAGGGCTATAGGCGTCGGGGGAAGTCCACGGATGACATAAGTATTATAGGGGGTTGGCTGGCGCAAATGCGCGCGGGTAAGATTTCCGTTGTAACCCTCACCCAAACCATAGATCACCGCAGGATCTGTCTGCAGCCGCATACCCCTGTTCAGGCGGCGCACAAAAACCCCGGCAATTTGACTGCGCTCGGAAGGCTGCCCGGTCTCTTTCTCGATTAGAGAGGCCATGATCAGCGCCTCATAAGGGGATTTGTAGGGAAGCCTGTCTCCCTTCGCCAGCCACTCCTCGCCCAACACCTGCTGCATACGTTCATAGGCCTGCTGCAGCAACTCGATATCGGTGGTGCCGGAGCGATACACATAAGTGTCGGGGAAAATCCAGCCCTCGACTGCGCCGCCTTCCAAGCCGAGCGCCCGGGCAGCGGCATGCACAGTGCTGCCCGCTGCGGATTTTACGATCTTCTGCTCAGACCTGATCTTCTGCAGTGCCTGGCGGAACGTCCAGCCCTCCACAAGCGTAACCCGGTAGCGCATAACCTCGCCGCGGTGCAGACGGGAGACCAGGTCTACTGCGCTGCTGCCCCGGGGCAGCAGGTATTCTCCGGAATGGATATCGGTCTTGCCCGCCCAATAGGCATAGGCGAGCACAAGACGGGGCCAGTGGATAATGCCATCGCGCTCCAGGTGTCTGAGCGCTCCGGATAAGCTGCTGCCCTTTTCTACCTGGAACTGCCACCCGCTTTCCCCTAGTGGCAGTGCAGCCGTCAAAGTGGTCTTCACCACCCACAGTGATAGTGCCGCCAGTAGGCACACCAGGAAGAACCCACCAAATGCGGCCTTACAAAGCTTTCCTGAGGCACTGGGCCGCTTTTTCTTCACCACAACTCTTCCCCAATCAACTGCTGCAACCTTCGCGCACCCGCTCCTATTGACCAGCTCTTAAAACCAATAATCTCTACCACGGGCAACACCCCCCGGACACTGTTGCACAGCACCACCTCATCGGCACCGCACAGTATGTGTATATCCATGTCCCGCTCCTGCCACCCGATCCAATCAGACAACCATGCACGCATGACTCCCCGGACACCACAGCGCTGCAGGTTCGGGGTCACCCAGGTCTCGCCGAAGCGTGCCAGCAGGTTACAGCGCAGGCTTTCTATTACCCTGCCGGCACTATCGAGCATCAGACCATCCAGGCGCTCGCCATCTGGCAGTTCGGCTTTTGCTGCATTATATCGGCTGCGACACAAAAATTTGCAGCCCGAATTCATCAATTCAGGAATTGGCAGGTGCGTGTTGCAGGGAAATAAGTGAACACCAAGTTCTGCCTCCATTGAGTGCATCATTGGAAAAAAGGACAGATCCCAGCATTTGTGGCCGTCAACAAGGCCGATACGTAATCGGGCGGTCGCCTCCCCCCGGATAGACTGGGTCGCCAGGTGTGAGATGGAACGATCTATTTCAGCGAGGAGATCCTGTTCCAAAGAGGCGCTTCGGATCAGGCGGGTCCTGTGCAGCGGCCACAACCGCAGGCTGCCGTTACGGCAACGCATGGTTTCGAGGATGCCATCTGTATAGTCACTGTCGGGGACCAACCGGGGCACAGCCTGCCCCCGCAGGAAGAATTGTGGTAACTGAAACATCCTCCCCCCAAAACAGCGCGCTCACCCCTGTATGGGCGAGCGGATCAGACTCGCTTGAAGATCAGTGACCCGTTAGTACCACCAAACCCGAAGGAGTTTGAGAGCACTGCGCCTATCGCCATGGACTGGGGTTCATGGGGGACAAGGTTTATACCGCGACAGGCATCGTCCGGGTCATACAGGTTGATGGTAGGCGGTGCTACCTGGTCGCGCAGCGACAAAACGGAGAAAGCCGCTTCTATTGCACCCGCTGCCCCGAGCAAATGACCAGTCATTGACTTGGTGGAACTCACGGCCAATTTTCTGTTAGTGTCCGCAAAGATACTATGCACCGCCTGAATTTCTGCCCTGTCACCCAGTGGCGTTGAGGTACCGTGGGCATTGATGTACTGGATGGCATCCGCATTGAGTCCGGCATCGCTGAGCGCATTTTGCATTGACAATGCTGCACCTGCGCCGTCCTCGGGGGGGGAGGTCATATGGAAAGCATCGCTACTCATACCAAAACCGACTGCTTCCGCATAGATTTTTGCCCCTCGCGCCCTGGCCCGCTCGTATTCTTCCAGAACAAGCACCGCAGCCCCCTCTCCCAACACAAAACCGTCGCGGTCCTTGTCCCAGGGTCTGCTGGCGACCTGCGGGTCTTCATTGCGGGTGGAAAGTGCCCTCGCTGCGCAGAATCCGCCGAGCCCAACGGGTGTCGTAACCATTTCGGCACCGCCACATACCATGACATCTGCGTCGCCATATTGGATTGTGCGCATACCCAGGCCCAGCGCATGCGTGCCGGTTGTACAGGCCGTGGTCACAGCGAGGTTCGGCCCCCTTAGACCATACTTAATCGACAAATTACCCGCGACCATATTGATAATGGCGCCCGGCACAAAGAAGGGTGACACCCTGCGCGGCCCTTTTTCCGCAATCAGCATCCCATTATTTTCAATGGCCAGGATGCCCCCCATGCCGGAACCGATACAGGTGCCCATGCGCGGAGCGTCGCACTCGCCTACTTCCAGGCCACTGTCTTCCATCGCCTGGATACCCGCAATCAGGCCATACTGCAAAAAGGGATCCATTTTGCGCGCGTCTTTAGCCAACATGTAAGGGGTGGGATCAAACGCTTTGACTGTGGCCGCAAAGCGGGTGGAAAAAGCGGAAACATCAAATGTCTCTATCGGAGCTGCGCCACTGGTCCCAGTGAGAATGCCGGACCAAGTCTCTCCAATGGTGTTACCCAGCGGGCTGACAACCCCCATTCCGGTTACTACAACTCTTCTGTGCGACACTCTGGTTCCCCCGAAGCTCTTGCTGCCGCCGTAGATTCCAACCCAGTGGAGAGAACAACCCCCGGTCAGCAGTCATAATTCCATGGTGCGAATAAAAAGAGAGCCGCGCTATGAAAAACATAGAACGGCTCCCAGAGTCGCTTGGCCAAGTATCGGAATGATACTGCCAGCGCCTAAACTACCCAGCAGAAATTAACCAAGGTTGTTCTTGATGTAATCCATTGCCAGCTGAACAGTAGTGATTTTCTCAGCTTCTTCATCGGGAATTTCGGTCTCGAATTCCTCCTCCAAAGCCATTACCAGCTCAACTGTGTCGAGCGAGTCCGCGCCCAGATCTTCAACAAAAGAGGCTTCAGGCTTAACGTCTTCTTCCTTCACGCCCAGTTGTTCAGCAACGATCTTTTTAACGCGCTCTTCAATGCTGCTCATGATTCAATTTAACTCCTAGTGGGTAAAAATCTGTTTTGGTCGCTATTGTTATTCCACCAAATTCAATCTTTGGCGATAACGACCGGCTCACACAGCTTTTGGCTAATTCAGAGGCCATTGTACCCCAAGTTTTTGGGGATGTAATGTACGGCCCTGCACCACCGCCAGCAAACTAACATATACTTTAAAAATCAATAAGTTAAAGAATAAATTTCAATTGCTCATCAGGTCATGTACATGCCGCCATTGACCTGGATTGTCTCACCGGTGATATAGCCACCGGCATCACTCGCCAGGAATGCTACCACAGAGGCAATCTCCTCAGGCTGACCGAGTCGGCCGAGAGGGATCTTTCCCAGAAGTGCCTGGCGCTGTGCTTCAGGCAGCACTTTGGTCATATCAGTATCAATAAACCCGGGCGCAACGGTATTGACCGTGATGCCGCGAGAGCCGATTTCCGCCGCCAGTGAGCGCGCAAATCCTGCCACGCCAGCCTTGGTAGCAGCGTAATTACTCTGGCCCGCATTTCCCATACTGCCTACAACAGAGCTGATATTGACAACACGCCCCCAGCGCGCCTTGGTCATATCGCGCAAGCAGGCCTTGGTTACACGGTATACGGCGGACAGATTTGTTTCAATGACCGAGTCCCACTCGTCATCCTTCATGCGCATCAGCAGGTTGTCCCTGGTGATTCCCGCATTATTGACCAAAATAGTGGGTGCACCGAAATCACTTTTCACGGCAGCGTGCAATTGCGCAATGCTCTCCAACTCGGTGACATCGAGAACCATGCCGACACCGTTGATGCCTTTTTCGGCAAAACGCAGAGTGATTTTCTCGGCGCCGCCAGCACTCGTGGCAGTGCCGATGACCGTGGCACCCAGACCGCCCAACATATCTGCCGTCCCCGCGCCAATACCGCGGCTGGCTCCGGTAACCAGGGCTACTTTGCCCTCAAGGGAAATCTGAAACGTCATAGTAGCTTTGTCCTTGTGAAAAGTCGCACTCGGCTTTTTGTAGGTTGTAGGGCCTATGCCGCAGTGGATCTCAGCGCTTCATTAAAGCTGCATGGATTATCAACAGCGTGGCAGGCAATGTTGCGATCGACTCGCTTTACCAGTCCGGCCAACACCTTGCCGGGCCCGCATTCAATCAACTGCGCTATACCATCGGCGATGATCTTTTGCGTACAGGCAGTCCAGCGCACGGGGTGATAGATTTGCTTGATCATCAGGGCCTTTATTGCCGCCGGATCTGATTCTGTTTGTGCATGTACATTGTGCACAATGGGGATTTCAGGCGTATCAAACTGCGCCGCTTCAATCTGGGGCGCAAGCTTCTCAGCAGCCGGTCGCATCAGCTCGGTGTGGAAAGGGGCACTGACCGACAGAGGCATGACCCTCTTGGCACCCGCCGCCTTACAGGCCTCTATGGCTCTCTCCACTGCAGCGCTATTGCCAGCGATCACGACCTGACCGGGAGCGTTATAATTCACGGCAGTAACCACTTCGCCCTTTGCCGAACCAGCACAAGCAATTTCCACTGCCTCGTCATCGAGGCCAATTACTGCCGCCATGCCTCCGCTGCCCAAAGGTACAGCCTCCTGCATCAGGCGGCCGCGCTCGCGCACCAGATGTACCGCTTCTTTAAAGGCCAGAACACCGGAACAGACCAGGGCGGACCACTCCCCTAGACTGTGGCCTGCCATACGGGCCGGCAAGGCGCCACCGCGCGCGCGCCAGAGGCGATACAGGGCGACGCTTGACGTCAAGAGAAGGGGCTGGGTGCGCTGGGTGAGATTGATATCCTCCTGCTCGCCATTCTGACAGAGATCCCAGAGGTCGTACCCCAGAACTTCCGAAGCTTCGGCAAAAGTAGCCGGGATTTCGGGGGCTTCCAAGGCAATCTCGGCAAGCATCCCTATCTTCTGAGATCCCTGCCCCGGAAAGACAAATGCAAGTGCAGCATTGGTCATAAGATATCCTTAAACCTAAATTGGCAATTATCAGCAGAGGGTATTTCCTATCCTGCTCCCCTCGGGTTGCGCGCCCCGGATCGTGCCATGGCAGCACCAACTCTGGCGGCAAGATTGGCATCGGCACACTCTTTGGCCGTCACCAATGCCCGGTAGAACGCCTCGCTGCTGGCCCCGCCGTGACTCTTGATCACGTTGCCCTTCACCCCTACAAAACTGGCGCCATTATAGCGGGCAGGTTCCAGCTGTGTACGCCATTTTCGCAACAGCTTAATGGCCAATTGGCCAAAAAAACGCTTGAAATATCCCTTTTTCTCAATGGTGAACACTTTTTGACCCATTAGTCGAATCACACCCTCAGCGGACTTCATCGCCACATTGCCCATCAAACCATCGCAGACAACCACATCCACCGCGCCGGTAAAGATATCGTGCCCCTCCACAAAGCCCACATAGTTAATCTGGGGATCTGCCTCGAGCAGATTTGCGGCTTTTCGTATCTCGGCTGTCCCCTTGTACGCCTCCGCGCCGATATTCAGCAGGGCCACCCTGATGTCCTCGCGGGCAATCGCCGTGTGGATATGCTGCGCCTCTATACCCATCCGCGCAAATTGCAGCAGGTCTTTTGCACTGCAGTCGACATTCGCTCCGAGATCCAGAAGATAGCAGGAGCCTTTGCCCGAGGGCACCGATTTGCCCAGCGCCGGCTTTCTAACCCCGTCAATATTACCGAGAATACTGCGACTTAAAGCTAAAAGCGCGCCGGTATTGCCGGAAGTGACCACGGCCTGGGCATCGCCACGGGCAACCGCCTGCAAGGCCAGGGCCATTGTGGACTCACGCCTGTGGCGCACAGCCTGAAGGGGATTGCATTCCTGGGTAATGATTTGCTCGCAATGAATGATCTCAAATCGGTTTGGAGATTCCAGACGGTACTGCTTCGATAGTTGAGTTCCGAGCACCTTGCGTGGACCAAAAAGCGTTAAGTGCGCCTCGGGGTAGTTCTGAAGAAATCTGGTGCAGGCCGGAACGACAGAGCGGGGACCTAAGTCCCCGCCCATCGTATCCACGGCCAATCGCAATTGGCTGATCAAGACTTACTCTTCTTCGGTGCCGCCGGTTGCGATCACCTTGCGGCCACGGTAGAAGCCATCTTTAGTCACGTGATGGCGACGGTGCTTCTCACCAGTTGTCGGGTCCACCGAGAGGGTTGTATCGACACCCAAAGCGTCGTGAGAGCGACGCATACCGCGACGGGAACGAGTCTTCTTGTTTTGTTGAACAGCCATTGCCAGCTCCTAAAATAAGCAAATTTCGCTGGAACCGGGGCGCCTACCGGCGAGCCCTAACTCATCGAGCCAATCTATGACTTACCCGATGAACCCTTCAATCGTTCCAGCACTTTAAAGGGGTTTTCCTGTTGCCCACCCCCCTCGACACCACTCTCACCAAAATGGAAGCGTCTTTTGGAGACACACTCCTCCTGATGATAAGCCACTATCGGCAGATTGAGCAGAATTTCATCTTCGAGAATCTGGTGCAAATTCAGCGCATCGCCACCCTGTATCACCGGATCCAGATCCTTGGGAAGAGACTTGCCCTGCGCCTCAGACCACACAATACCCCAGCAAAATGGCGCTTCAAACTGCTCGCGCACCGGGTATAGACAGCGCTGGCAAAGCAGCTCAACAGTACCAGTGACTTTACCGCGCACGGTGAGATGCCCTTGCAGGTCCCGCCTAAATCGCAATTCGGCCGAAATCGCACCATCAACAGACTCTACAGCACTACTTAGCCGCTCGAGCGAAGCCAGCGGCAAAATACCGTCGAGACACTGCTCGCGCTGCACCAACTTTCGTGCATCAACGCACTTCGGCAATACTGGTTTAGAGGGGTCTGTCGGCATAAGCGCGCAATTCTATGGACTCGCCCCACCCTTGTCAAAGCAATTGAGGCCCTGCAGTATCCCCCGAGCTTAAACCGCAACCGCACAGAAGTGGAGACACTGTAAGCATGACCCAGCCCCTGATACTCGCCTCAAGCTCCCCCTATCGAAGAGCCCTGCTCAGGCAGCTGCAACTTCCCTTCCGGTACGCCGACCCCCGTACTGATGAAAAGGCAAAACCTGGGGAGGATGCCGACGCCCGAGCTCTGAGACTCGCCGGAGAGAAAGCCCGCGCCTTGGCCTCGACTTACCCGCAAGCCCTGATTATTGGGGCGGACCAAGTGGCCGAATGCTGCGGTCACATCCTCCACAAACCGGGCTCCCAAGCGCGCGCCATAGCGCAACTGAACATCTGTGCGGGCAAGCGGGCCACCTTCCATACCGCCTTGACTGTCCTTGACAGCACGAGCGGCAGACAATCGACGGGCCTTGAAACCTATACCGTCTATTTTCGCCCACTCAGCAAAGCGCAAATTGAACGCTACGTGGAATTGGAGAAGCCCTACGACTGCGTGGGCGCGTTCAAGGTGGAGGGACTGGGGATTGCACTATTCGAAAAGCTGGAGGGCACCGACATCAATACTCTGGTAGGCCTACCGCTGATCCGCCTCACAGATCTGTTGCGCGAACATGGCATCGACCCACTGGCAACGCCCCTCAAGGCACCAGGGGCGGCCAGCTGAGTAACTCGGCAAACCGGTTGATAATGACTTTGGGGCCACATTCCTGCAAGCGCGCCGGACAATGCACACCGTAACTGACCCCAACGGAGGGCATACCAATTGCCGCAGCCATCTCCAGGTCATATACCGTATCTCCCACCATGACCGCCTGACCGGCGGAGCGGCCTGTTTCCCGCAGCAGCTCTCGCAGCATCCTCGGATCAGGCTTGGAGGCCGTCTCGCCTGCACAGCGGCTCGCGGTAAACAGGTGTCCCAGCTCATGCTGCTCTAATTCGCGATTGAGACCGCGGCGGCTTTTACCCGTGGCCACCGCGAGCAGATGCCCAGCACAACACAAGCGATCCAAGGTATCCAAAACCCCGTCAAACAGTGGCAGGGGCTCGGCCCAGGCTAACAACCACTCCTCGGAATAAAATTGACGCAGCGCCTGTTTTTCCTCACTGCCAACATCGGGCAGCAACGTCTCCAGCGCCTCGGGCAACCCGAGCCCGATAATATTGCTCACCGCCTCTGCAGCAAGCAGTGGAAGCCCCACACGCTCAGCGGCACGCTGCATGCACGCCACGATACGCGACTCGGAATTACAGACAGTGCCGTCCCAGTCAAGAATAACCAGCATCAGCCCACTTCCTCGCGCAACCTCTTCAACAATGCACCCAGTTCATCGGGTAACGGCGCCGCCACACGTACCTTTTCCCCACCCGGAAGTCGACAAGCCACAGAGGCGGAATGCAGAAAAAGACGCTTGAGTCCCCGGTTGCGAAACTCCCGGTTTACATCATCCGGTGTGTACTTGCCATCACCCGCCAATGGACAACCGACAAACTGCGCATGCACCCGGATCTGATGCGTGCGCCCCGTCACCGGTTCCACCCCAAGAAGCGTCGCCGTCCGAAAGCGCTCCAGCACCTGAAACCGGCTCTCCGAGGGCTTACCGTCGGGATGAACGGATACCATTCGCTCGCCGCTCTTGAGGGTATTTTTGCGCAGACAGGCCTCTATTACCCGCCGGCCGCGCGGCCATTTGCCCGCAGCCAGCGCCAAATAGGATTTATCCACGCGGCTACAGCGCAGATCGGCCTGTACATGCTGCAGCACGGCGCGCTTGCGCGCCACCATAATTGCGCCGCTGGTATCCCGGTCCAGCCGGTGCACCAGCTCAATAAATGGGCTCTGCGGATACATCTGGCGCAGCACCTCGATCAGCCCGAGCCGTACACCGCTGCCACCGTGCACCGCCAAACCCGCAGGCTTGTTGACAATCAGCAGTCCATTGTCATCGTAGAGAATGGATGCTTCCACCAGTTGGCGCAGAGACGCCCCGGCCAGCGGAGCGGGTGTCGTGCTGGCCGCGCGTATGGGCGGCACGCGCACCACATCGCCCGCCCTCAGCTTGTATTCCGCCTTCACACGCCCTTTGTTTACCCTGACCTCGCCCTTGCGCAGGATTCGATAGATCCTTGAACGGGGCACACCCTTGAGGCGCGCCAGAAGAAAGTTATCAATCCTCTGCCCTGCCAGCTCAAGCGGCACAGTCAAAAATTGCACGCCGCCAGAGGGGGTCCAGATACTAGAGGAATTGTCGGTTCGTGCCGGCTTAATAAGAGAGGGGGTACTTCGCATGGCAGGCATCATAGCGTTGCAACCGGGACAATTGAAGCACTCTTCTGTCCATGCTATATTCAGGCAGACCGGATTCGGCTGGTTTTCAACCATTGGCACCTTGCCAAGGTTAAAGACAGCTATGTTTTCAAAGAAAATATCACCGTTCGACCGGTGCGCGGGAATGCCGCGTTATCGATTACAACCCAGCCGGTGAGGCGTTACCAGCAATGCAAATCCCTGGGAGCCTCATCGGTAGTAACAACCCGCGGTTGTGCGGGTAACTATCGCGAAGGTAAGACGGGCCGTGACCCGCAGCGCTTGAAAGGACGACTCATTGACTTGCGTCCCATTCTGTAGCAGATAACGCCAGCGACCGCACTGGCGAACCGGGTTTTACCGCTTCCACAAACCCGGTGGACAAAATATAGAACTGCTGGTCTCGGTCAAAAGCCGCGCTACACAACCAGCAATGTTGACGCAAACCTTGTCACCCAGCTTGAAATTGACCGACGGGTGGCTCCCGACCCAGTCATGGAAGCCCATAGCACTGGTACCGGGCAGTACTACAAAAGGTACTGAAGGAAAAATGGTACTGTTGAAGGTACCAATGGATAACGTGGCAGCAGCGCGTATCCAGAGTTTTTGCAGTGTCAGAAAGGGGTGGGCATTTGTTTCAATAGGCCGCATAGATCGAATGAGCGGCAGAGCATAGTGCCACCCTTTTCCCTGCCCCGCCATCTGGTCCTCTCCTTTTGGCGGCCCAAAAGCAAGCCTGTGAACCGCGGTTGTCCTCCTTCGTGTAACGCAAGGAAAACGACACGCATGAAGAGAATGTTAATCAACGCAACCCAGCCAGAGGAGTTGCGTGTTGCCCTGGTGGACGGCCAGTGGCTCTATGATCTGGATATTGAAAACCGTACCCGCCAGCAGAAAAAAGCCAATATCTACAAAGGCAAGATCACCCGTGTGGAACCGTCCCTGGAAGCTGCCTTTGTTGACTACGGCGAAGATCGCCACGGCTTCCTCCCGCTAAAGGAAATTTCCCGCGAATACTTCCTCAAGCACGAAGGCCGCATCAAGATCAAGGATGTGGTTAAGGAGGGCATGGAAGTCATCGTACAGGTGGACAAAGAAGAGCGCGGCAACAAGGGCGCAGCACTGACCACCTTTATCAGCCTTGCCGGGCGCTACCTGGTACTTATGCCAAACAACCCCCGCGCCGGGGGTATTTCCCGGCGCATTGAAGGTGATGAGCGCTCTGAACTACGCGATGCCCTGGCCAGCGTAGAAGTCCCCTCGAGCATGGGCATCATCGTACGCACCGCTGGTGTGGGCCGCAGCAGTGACGAACTGCAGTGGGACTTGAATTACCTCCTGAAGCTGTGGGCCGCTATCAAGGAGGAAGCCGATTCCTCCAAGGCGCCACACTTCCTATTCCAGGAGAGCAACGTCATTATTCGCGCAATCCGTGACTATATGCGCGATGATATCGGCGAAGTGATTGTCGACGACAAAGGCGCTTACCAACTGGCAGCAGAATTCGCCCGCCAGGTCATGCCCCACTCTACCAACAAGGTAAAGTATTACGAAGACGCCATCCCGCTGTTCAACCGTTACCAAATCGAAAGCCAGATAGAAACCGCCTTTGAGCGTGAAGTGAAACTCCCCTCTGGTGGCTCCATCGTGATCGACGTCACAGAGGCGCTCGTATCTATCGATATCAATTCCTCCCGCGCGACCAAGGGTGGGGATATTGAAGAGACTGCACGCAATATCAATCTGGAAGCGGCTGATGAAATTGCCCGCCAGTTGCGCCTGCGCGATATGGGGGGCCTGGTTGTTATCGACTTTATCGATATGCAGAGTAAATCCAACCAGCGCGAAGTTGAAAAGCGCATGGAGAAGGCCCTAAGCATGGACCGCGCCCGTGTCCAGGTTGGCCGCATCTCCCGCTTTGGCCTGCTTGAAATGTCCCGCCAGCGCCTGCGCCCCTCTCTGGGAGAAACCACTTTTCGGATCTGCCCCCGCTGTAGCGGCCAGGGCACCATTCGCGGCACCAAATCCCTGGCGCTCTCTATCTTGCGCCTGGTGGAAGAAGAGGCCAAAAAAGAGCGCAGCGCGGAGATTCGTGCGATCACCCCGGTGAATGTCGCCACTTATCTGCTCAACGAAAAGCGCAAAACCATTTCGCAGATCGAATCTCGAAACAATACCCGCGTCGTTGTCGTACCCAGTGCGGAGCTCGAGACTCCACACTTTGAAGTGCAGCGCCTGCGCGATGACGATACGGCCACCCCGGAGACCTCCTATAAAATTTCCGGCACTGTCGAAGAGGCCGCTACCAGGAAAGAGGAGAAGCCCCAGCGCACAGCGATTCAACCGGCTGTGCAGCAGATCGCACATACCGCTCCAGCCCCCACACCGGAAAAAAAGCCCGAGCCCGGTTTGTTCATCCGCCTGATTAACGCCATTGCCTCCCTCTTCTCAACCGGGGAAAAAGAATCAGACACACACAAAAAATCCAAGCATCGCAGCAAGGGATACCAGCGCAATCGCAATCAGCGCGGTGGCCGCAGTAACCGCAATGGGCGCCCCGCACGCCGCAAGGATGACCGCCGCGAGGAGGCCAAACAGGAAGATAAGCATCAGGGGAAACAAACTGTAGAGCACAAAGCCGGTACTGAACGGGGTGATGGCCAACGCCGCCGCCGTCGCCGTCGAAGCCACGACAGTCGTGATCAAGACGACAATCGCTCTGCGGTTACTGACAGCAAAACGGCTGAACAGGCCGGTGAAGCCGCAGGGCAACAGCAGCGACCTGCGCGCCGCCCAAGCAATGTCCGTGGACGCCCGCAGGCTCGCCGCCGCGGCCGCCGTGGAGAAAATACCGCAACCGTAGCCCAAGGCCAGGAAGAACTGAACCGCGAGATTAATGAAGCCATTGACGAAGCGGAAAGTGAAGCCAGAAAGTCTCAAGCCATTGGCAATAAAAGTTCCGGTGCATCGCCTGCAGCCCAGGAAACCAGACCCAGGAGCCGGCACCAGGGCCAGCCCAAACCATCTAAGCCCGCATCTCAGACAGAGCAAATTGCGCAGATGCCAGAGGCTCCAACAAGCAATCACTTGATGGAACAACCTGAAGCCCCGGCAACCCAAAGTGATGCGGCCAGGCACATTAGATCTGAGACCAAAAAGGTATCTACACCCGCACAACCGGCAACCACGACTGATACTGAAGAGCAACCTCTCCCGGCAGCAACTGGAGAGCAGCTGATTTCATCCCCGCTGGCAGGAGAGCAAGCTCCTGCCAGGGTGGAAATAGAAGCTGCTGCTAAGAAATCAACTGCCGGAACACCAGTAGCAGAGCCCTCACCGCTGGATAATACTTCCGTTGTTGAGCCGGAGAATGCCGAAGAGGTCGCCCTGAAAGAAGCCAATGACGCCGCTTTGCGGGAACGGCGCGATGCGAGAGTCGGTGCCCAGGAAGCCGTATTGGCCACGGAAGCTGCAGCATCGGAAAAAGCAACTACCTCTGCACTCCAAGGCCGCGCCGGCAATGATCCCCGGATCAACCCCAAGCCGCTGCGCGAGCTTTCGATTGTCACAGAGCACCGGAAAGTGGGCCTTCAGCAACCGCTGGACACAGACCAACCCGCCGCAGTCGAGCACAGCCCACGCACCCTGTCCCGCCCCACCAACGACCCCCGTGTGGCCCACGGGCAAGCACAGAGTAATGTCGATGCCGGCATCGGCCGCAATTCAGCGGAGGCCAGCTAGAGCATACCGGATCAAAGCCGCCTGCCCCGGAGGTGGCAAGTGGCTTTGACCCGTGCGACGATGCGGCCAAAACTGGTCAATAAACGGTCTAACTTATTGAACTTCTTGAAAAATTTACAATGATGCTTGTATCCATTAAGGGGCTAGGTATAATCCCAGGCACAAATTGGTGGGGTGGCTGAGTGGTCGAAAGCGGCGGTCTTGAAAACCGTTGACTGTAACAGGTCCCAGGGTTCGAATCCCTGCCCCACCGCCATATAAAGTCTTGTAAATCATAGACTTACAAGCATCGAAGGGCGGCATCAATTTCATTGGTGCCGCCCTTTTTCGTTGAGGTCTCAACAAAGTCTCAACGCAAAAAGATTTTTGTTGCTAGGGGCTGTTCCCGTTTGGATGTAGCCTATTGATTTGTAAGAGCAAGCTCGCATTGTTGAGGTTCTAACACAAC
>NZ_CANLDD010000029.1 GCF_947489355.1 uncultured Microbulbifer sp.
TTCGTGAACTGAACCTGACCTGACAGACCACCGTCAGAAAAACCGGTAACTGTCAGATCAAGTCTGAACTACTACATTTCATCTTTTTTAAAGATATTTACTTAGAGAAGCTGGCTCTTACCACTTCATGATTTGGGCTTAGCTCAACTTCAAAGGTTCGTACTTTACTTGCACTTCCTCTTTGGCCGGTAGGCGACGCCGGATCTTCAAAAATCACAACGTAATTTTCTCCAAATTTATACAACGTACCTTTATAATTCTGAGTGCCAAGGTTACGCTTTTTTAGTTCATCCAGAGCGAGCTTAAAGGCAACAAGCTGTTCTCCAGTCAAAGATATTTCTTTCTTCAACACACTAACCTCTTGGTCTGCTGCGACTATAGAACCGCTAATAAATAACGCTACTATAGCCACCATTCGTACGACGTTCATGGGTTTAATATGTACTCCCGTTGACCAACCGGATCATAGGCCCTAAATACTCCGCTTGGGGTGCCCAAATATCCACGATATGCAGCATTCGTACCTGCATCCGTCGCAATCCCTCTAAAATCTGTAGATGAGAAGTGGTCGGAATTAAAGTGATCCCTTAGTGGATTGCTCGTTCTAATAATCTTTCCATTCGAGTTTATTATGGAATAATCCGCGTGCGTAGCCGAGTTTAAAACGTTCGATCAGCTCACGGTCGCCGAGACCTCGGCTTTGCAGGTAGTCCAGTGCTTCCGGGCTGGCCAGTAGTGTCTGGTGGTAATAGTCGATGACTTGGCGTAAATAGGTGGTGGGATTCCAGTTCGGCGGAGAGTGCCGCAGGATTCGGGGCAGTAGCGGCGGCAGGTTTGGCAGCGGGGGTGGTGGATAAAGCGGCTAAGGCGGGAATGTCGTCACGGAGCTTTTCCACCGCGTGGCGGAAGCTGACCTCACCCAGTCGATCACGCTGCCGCCAGTCTGGCAGGCGCCCAGGCAGTGCCACAGATTGCTCTTGGGGCTCACCACCAGCGAGGGAGTCTTATCGTCGTGGAAGGGACAGCGGCCTATCAGGTCCGCGCCGCGTTTCTTCAACTCGACGCCGAACTGCTCCACCAGCCGCTCCAGAGACACTTCCGCCTTGATCCGCTCGATCACCTCGTCCGCGATACGCGCCATGCTTCCCCCGATTCGCCAAAAACCCGTCAATAGACTTTTAGATAGATTTAACTATAAACTTATTGGTAGATTTTAAGCAAGGCACATCCGCAGGGGGTCTTACAATGCCGGCACCTCATTCCTGGATCGGTTTACTGGATATGTCGGTCTTCTCCGAACGGCTCAAGCTGCTGCGCTCCGCCCGCAATATCACCCAGGCCCGCCTGTCTGAACTGCTGGAAGTGGACCCCCGGGTCTACAACCGCTGGGAGAAGGGCTCCGCCGCCCCCCAGTTCGATACGGTGATCCGGATCGCCGATATCCTGCAGGTGAGCCTGGATGAGCTGGCGGGGCGCAAGGAACCGAGCGAGCCCAAGATCCACAACCCCGAGCTCTACAGTCTCTACCAGCAAGTAGATCACCTCTCCGACGAAGAACAACGGGCCCTGATCCTGGTGATCGACAGCCTTGTGAAGAAGTCGCAGATGAGCAAGGTCATCGGCAACAAGCGCGCCTGAGCGCCGAGGAGAGGCTGAGGGATGCAATATAATTTCGAGTGGGACCCGGCCAAGGCCCGCGGCAACCTGCGCAAGCATGGCGTCAGCTTCGAGCTGGCGAGCGAGGTGTTCCGGGACCCCATGGCCCTGACCATCTACGATGAGGACGACTCCAGCCACGAGGAAGACCGCTGGGTTACCCTCGGGCAGGTCAACGGGCAGCATTACCTGGTGGTGGTACATACTTACCGCCAGCAACAGGCGGACGATGCGGTGGTGATCCGCCTGATCTCCGCCAGGCACGCCACCAGACACGAGATGACGCAGTATCAGAACGGGTGAACAGCATGCGTGACGAGTACGATTTTTCCAAAGGTAAGCGCGGCAAGTTCTACGATGCCGGCGCCAAGATGCATCTGCCCCTCTACCTCGATGCCGAGGTGCTGGATTATTTCTCGGCCAGAGCCAAGGCCAAGGGGGTTGAGCTCAATGTCCTGGTCAATGACCTGCTCAAGAAGGACATTGCGCTGATTGAAGGGGTTAAATAACAAGCCCCGGCAGATGGCTCTGCCGGGGCTTTTCCCCTGCGTTTTTATCACCCAGTCGATCACGCTGCCAGCCGCACCGCAACCAAAGCAGTGATATAGGTTGGTCTTGGGGCTAATGGCCAGCGAGGGGGTCTTGTCGTTGTGGAAGGGGCAGCGGCCCACCTTGTCTTTGCCGTGGCGCGCAAGCTCAACACCGTAGGCTTCCACCAGCCGCTCTAGGGACACTTCCGCCTTGATTCGCTCGATCTCCTCGCCTGCGATGCGCGCCATAGCTGCTCCCCCACTTGGCTAAAACCTTGTCAACCCCAAAAGAGTAAAAATAACCCTGTTGCAGGGTACTCTGTTTTAGGGTACTGTCAACTCCAGCCTAAAACCCGGGGGATATCCTATGGCGGTCAATCAAAAGTGGGTTCATAGCATGACGCCAGAGGATAAGCAGTTTTACCGGGCACTGGGGCAAAGAATCTCCCAATATCGGAAGGATCAGGGGTTAACTCAGGTTCAACTTGCCGAGATATTGGGGATCGCTCAGCAGACCATGGCGCACTATGAAGGTGGTAACTTGCGGGTTGCCGTATCCCTGCTGAGGCCATTGGCCACGACACTAGGAGCATCTTTCGAGGAACTGATTGAAGGTTCTGCATCGGCAGTTAAAAAGAAGCGCGGCCCAGCCTCCACACTACAGCGCCAGATTGAACAGATTGGCTTGATGCCTCGAAGCAAACAAAGGTTTATTTCAGAGATGCTGGAGGCACTGATTAAGCAGCAACAGGCTTCTTGACAAGCCTCTTCTCAGAATATCAAAGCCCCGGTAGATTGCTCTGCCGGGATCTTAATACTGTTAACTGACGGAAAAGAGGGTTATTGCTAGAAGTTGCAATAGGTGCCCCGATAGCTGACTCTTCCAAAGCTTTACATAAACTTTCTTTTTTTGGCTACAAAAAAAATTATGCTAGAGATTACCCATACCACCAAAATTACGAGAGGAATCCAGCCGAACCTTCCCAACTCAACTCTAAAAAAATAGGTTGAATACGCTACCAGCCCAAAAAAACCACTTAAGAAAAATCGATATGAAAAAAGCTCTTTTAAATAAAGTAATACAGGTTTCATAATAATTAAAACCCCGGTGGACCTTGCTGCCTTCTAACGATAGCCCCCTCACCATTAACTATAGTTTGCGTAATAATAAGATTGTCAAGACCACTAGCCGAGTTTAAAACGCTCGATCAGTTCGCGGTTGCCGATCCCCCGGCTTTGCAAATAGTCCAGCGCTTCGGGGCTGGCCAGCAGGGTCTGGTGGTAATAGTCGATCACCTGGTCCAGCAACTGGTGGGATTCCAAGTCGGCGGAAAGTGCAGAGGGGTTCGGGGCAGTAGTGGCGGCGGGTGGTGTGGGTGAGGCGGCTAAGGCGGGAATGTCTTTACGGAGCGTTTCCACCGCGTGGCGGAAGCTGACCTTTTGGGTTTTTATCACCCAGTCGATCACGCTGCCGCCCGTCTGGCAGGCGCCCAGGCAGTGCCAGAGGTTACTTTTGGGGCTAACCACCAGCGAGGGGGTCTTGTCATCGTGAAAGGGGCAGTGGCCTATCAGGTCGGCACCATGCTTTTTAAGCGCGATGCCGTAGGATTCCACCAGCCTCTGCAATGACACCTCTATTTTAATGCGTTCGATTACCTCGTCTGCAATGCGTGCCATGGTGTTTTCCCCATTTTGGCCAAAATCCTGTCAAGAGGTTTTGCAAAAAAATAATCTGGAGGCATAATACTCCCATTAGAAGTATTTGCAACAACCACCCAAAACACTACTAAAACGAGGGGTAGGCTTATATCATCAGCGACTGACCATGAACTCGCCAAAATGATTGAAGACGACCAGGTATTCCTTAAACAGCTCGGCCAGCGTATCGCCGGCCTCCGCAAGGAGTTGTGTATTACTCAGGTGCAGTTGGCGGAGTACCTGGGGATCTCCCAGCAGTACATGCAGGCTTTCGAGGTGGGGCGACGTAAGGTGTCCGTCTCAATGCTGCCGAAGCTGTCCACTTTGTTTGGTATATCTGTGGATACGCTGGTGGGGATGGAAGATAAGCCAACGAAGCGCGGCCCAGCGCCCAAACTGCTGCGGCAGGTGGAGCAGATACGACAACTGCCTCGTTCTGAGCAGAAACTGGTCTCTGAGATGCTGGACGCGATTATCCAGAAGAATAAGTCGAAGCGCTGGAACAGGGCAAGTTAGCAAACTGGATGAGTGTAGTGTTCGCGAAGGGAAGCGACTGGGCAGACGCCGGGTTGTGATTGCAGCTTGAGGCACTTCATCTCACGACTGGGGATGCAGCCTCCAGTCTAGCGACTAAAGTGAGTTGCACCTCCAGTTACTAACCCACGGTACGTTACCATGTCTCCATCTGAAAATGCTCTCGGCACTGCTTTAATACGATTTATCCCCCGTCCACTGCTAACTAAGGGGTGAAAATGATCTAACGCGATCAGAGGCGTATTTACATTCAGGTTTAATAAGTGCGTTTTACTCCAAGCGATCCAACTGGAGCTGCCACTGGTCACAATATTCGAATTGTAGTATAGGGTTTGACCGTCGATTGTTTGCGAAACCGTAATCCCCCCATATTCTAACCTAGGGTTACCGGCATCTTTTGCAGCCATAATATCTGTATTCAATGCCTCTCTAGCTGAACCAGAATCTAAGAAGGACTCATCAAAATTTATTTCTGGTCGAACAACTCTTGGATCACTCGCATCAGTTGGTGGAGCATCCCCACCACACTCACCAGTAACTAAAACATTGTCACCGTTACCCATCGAACTCACAACCGCCGCAAACGCAACCGTTGCGGCGCCATTTGAGAAGATGGGTGCGCCTGACGTGCAGTCGTAGTGCGGAAGCGATTTTCCCTTGAGGGATCAAGCGCTTGCAGCAATTTTTCCCTGTCAAAGATCGACCTTACCAAAAAATTTCCCTTGAGGCACTTTTTTGCCCGCAAGCGATTAAAGCGGAGGGGCCTGGCCCCTCCTGTTTGGCGGCTAAAACGGTGGTGCCGCTTCTTCGATGGCTTCGATCAGATGCCAGTATTCCTGCCTCAAGTGCTTGACGTAGAGCTGCCTTTCAATATTCAGGCGCTCCCAGGCTTCGATAACGTCCCAGTCTTGCGGCAGATATTCCATGCGCTCCAGTACGAAGGCAGCGGCAATCTGCTCACTGGTACTGGCGCCGTTTGTTTCGGTACAGAGCAAGCTGTAGGCGGTGTTAAGGATTTTGTCTAAGGGATGCGGCAACTGGTTTATTTGATCTTGGAGTTTCTGTTGCATAGCCATTTCTCCTGAGTGGCTGTTGTGTGGGCTCCGGGCACAACCTCGCGCGCAGACCTGTCAAGGCTGCGTAGCGTCTTTTGCGCAGCACCGCGCAGCGGCTTGGCCTTTACAGGTTGAGCACGGGGTTATGCTGAGGAGACACACAGCAGACACGGGGTTTCCCGGTGGCACGGAGCCCAAGGTAAACAGCGTTCGCGGCTTGCCGCGGCCTTAGCTTGAGCGTGGCGCTGGAAGGTGGGATGGGCAGCATGCGAGTAGTGGACGCCGCAGCGCCCACTGGGTAAGCCGCTGTGAAGCGACTTGAGCCATTACTTGCCGTACTGTGCCCGGTAGTAATTGTGCGCGTCACAGTCGGCTACCAGCCCCATCATGTCCAGCATTTGACGCTCCCAGGCGCCCGGCCTGCGCGATCCATCGGCCACTTTGGTCATGACATAGCGGATCAGGGATTCAACGCTGTCCATTTGCTCTATTGCGCCATATTGCTGGTGCAGCTCAATTAGGTATTCCAGCTCTTTCAGTATTTCGGGGTTTATGGTGATGTGCATGGGGTTTACCCTTTTGCTGATACAGTCCTCGGAGTGAGCACCGTTTGCCCTTCCCAGGAACGTCGCGCACAGCACCGTCAAGGGTCGCGTTTTTTGCGACTTGCCTTGCCCTTGACGGTGTGAGCACGTCGTTACAATGGGAGGGCAAACAGTGCTCACGGTTTTTTGTGTGGCACTCCGGCGCGGCGGTGGATGGTGGCAAGGACGCCGGGCTTTATTCCGCGCATACTGGATAAACCCACTACGCAGTGAGCCCCCTTGGGGGCGCGCCGACAGGCGGGGGGTAAACACCATGGGACCAGCCCGACCTGCCCGCTTAAAGACTTTACGCGGGCACGGCGTTTATTGGGGCCAGCGGCCCCCCAGCCGGCGTAGGGCTCGCCCGCGCCGGCGGGCAGGGTTTTTCGGGCGGGGAGGTGCGCGTTTTTTGCGCGCCGGGGGAGGCATGGCTAGGACAGGGCTGCTAAGGCAAGATTGGGGCTGGCGCCCTGCTTGCGCTGTTTTTGCAAGCAGGGTGACAGGCACGAGCTTGCGTTAGCTGCGGCCTTTTTCCTGTGCAGTTCGTAGCGAAGCGGAGAGCTGCCCGGAGCCACGACTGTGGCGGAGGCTGAACGGACGGTTTGTGCTATCCAACGGCATGGGGCGAGCCTGGCACCTTGGCTTGCCGTTTTTGCAAGCCATGTGACAGGCGGATTGGTGACACTGAGTCCAGCAGCCGTACACTCAACCCTCGCCTGTTTCCTCGGCAGCTTCAGCGGCCAAGGTGGCAAGCAGGTCGCTTTCGCTCGGCTCCGGCTTACCCTCATTGTGGTACTGGTCGGCCCGCGCCGGGTGCGTCGCGGTGTGGATCTCCTTTAACTTGTGGATGGCTACATGGGTGTAAATCTCGGTTGTGGACAGCATCGCGTGGCCCAGCATCTGCTGGATAAAGCGGATGTCCGCGCCGTTTTCCAGCATCAGCGTCGCCATGGTGTGCCGGAACAGGTGACAGGAGCCCACCTTGTCAATGCCGCTTTGCTTTACATATTTTTTCACCGCGCGGCTGACTTTGTGCGGGTCGAGTTGCTTGCCATTTTCATCCAGGAACACTGCGTCCGGACTGCTCGGTAAGCTGTACTGTGGGCGTACAGTCTCCAGATATCTGTCAATCCAGATCAGCGCCCTTTCACCGATGGGGACAAAGCGGTCTTTCTTGCCCTTACCCTGTCGTACCGACAGTATACCGGCACCGGTGTTGATGTCCGGCAAGGCCAGGTTAATCACTTCCTGCCGCCTTATGCCGGTACTGTATAACACTTCCAGCATGGCGCGATCCCTGATGCCTTGATCCGTTTCAATATCCGGCTGTGATAGCACCAGCTCCGCCTCTTCCGTCGTCAAGGTGTGTTTGGGCAAGCGCTTTTCCGCTTTGGGCAGTTCCAATTCACTGGCCGGGTTGTACAGGATCAGGTTTTCCCGTATCAGGAACTTGAACCAAGTGCGAACCGCCGTTAAGCGGTTGCGTTGGCTCACCACCGATAGGGGTTTGCCGGTGCGGCTGATGGCGTGGTACAGGTGCCGTTGATAGCGTTGCAGCACCGGCCGGGTGATTTGCTCGATACGATCCACTCCGCGCTCGTGGCACCAGTCGATAAACCAGCCCAGGGCGGCGTGTTTGTATTGTACGCTTTGGCTGGCGTAGTGCCGGGCTTGCAGTTGTTCTTTGTAAGCCAGGGCGTAGGCTTCCAGTGCGCGGGGGTCGCTGGGTTTTTTTGGTGTGCGTTCGAGATAGGGCATAGCATGCCTCACTGACCAGTCTGCTGGTACGGTACGATTGGTTTTTATTTTTTCCCGTATTAGTGCATTTTTTCCGGATTTCACCATCACTTGCCCCAAAGCCTTATCAGCACTGGGCTAGAGGGGGTTTTCCCCTATGCACTAGGTGGCCACTAGCTGACCACTAGCAGGCCACGAGCTGCCCACGAGGTTGCTGCCCGAGGCCACGAGGTTGTCAGTCGTAGGAGCAGTTTTTTTGTGTTTTCGGAGTTGCTCTACATCGATTAAGCCGATGAGTTGCGCCTGGTTGGTCTCCAGTTCACCATCAAGCACCAGCTCATACACAAAGCGCTGGCCGTTTCTGCCGTGATGGGCCAGCACATATTCCAACTCCACTAGCCGACCCAGGTGCACCCGTACCTGCTTGTCCGACAGTCCCGCTGCTTCGCGCACTTCCCGACGGGTAAAGCGTACCTCTGTCTGACGCAGGCTTTCGGTTTTGACTTTTTGCGCGACCAGCGTGTGCAGGTGTTGCAGGAGTGTTCGGGTGGGCGGTGGCAGTTCGTCGAGGGAGCGACCGAGAATGTCGTGGGCGAGGTCGTTAGCCAGGGCGATGTCGTCCAGCGTGGTCTCGATGTAGTCGATCTGCTGCGCGTTGTGCGCAACAGTTTTGATTCCACGCTGGTATTGGTGCAGTAATGTGATGCTGTCGATGAGCGTGAGGTACTTTTCATGGTCTCTTCTGGTGCGGGTGCGACTGTCGGCAAAGCGTAGCTGCTGTGCATAGGGATTGACTACCGCCAGGGGCCTGAGCAGCCGCTGGGCGTTTTGGTGTTGCCGGATCAGCCGGTCAGCTTGATGATTGGCGAGCAGGCCGTCTAACGTTCTCGCTTGGCGTTGGCGCTGCTGGATCGCCGCCGTTTGCGCCCGGCTTTCGTTAATGGTGAGCACCACACAACGGTTTAACAGCTCTTCGTCAAGGTCTATAGCGGTGGTGGTCAGAAACAGCATCACCGGGCCTTCCACCCGGTATTCCTCCGTCACCAGCTTGCCGCTGTGCGGGTCTTTGCTTGTGCTGGCAATGGTGAGTTCGCCCTGGCTCTGTAGGAGCTTAAGGGCATAAGCGGCCTGCCGGACCCCTTCCTCTTCGGCAATCCCCAGTATTTTGTGTTTGAGGTTGGTTTCCCCCAAATAAAACAGGCTCTGCCCGGTCATGGCGGAGTAATGCACTTTGTCCTCTTCCGGCACCATTTTTAATACCGCATCCATCAGGGCACTTTTGCCGGCGGCACTGGTACTCTGCACAATGATTGCCAGCGGCGTTTTTAACTTGCGTGAGACGGCGGCCAGATAGCCCATTAAGGCATTGGCCGGTTCACCTACCAATCCGATTTGGGCATAGTCGCTCACAATACGCTGTGCCAAGGTGGGATCGCGCAACAGCGTGAATGCTTCTTTCCTGTCATCGTCTTCCATCCGGTAGCTGGCCAGCGCTTTCGGCTTGAGTGCCTCCTGAATGGTCTGGTCTTGCAGGGTTTCCAGCTGCAACAGCAGCTGCCCCAGGTCGCGCTGGATCACCTTGTTCTCAATACCACATTCCGCAGCCGCCATGCGTACAAACCCCTGCCGGCATTTAGCGCTGTACAGGTCGAAGGTATCTACATGAACCCGTTCGTCACACTGTAACAACAGGTTGATTTTTAAAACTTCGTAGCTGGTGTTTTTCTGTAAACCACGCACCCGGTAACGACGCTCTCCGAAGATGATGGTGATTTCGTGCTCGGATTGCTGGGGTTCGGGCAGGTTTTTCGGTGTGGGTGGTACGGCGGTGGCTGGTATTGCCGGGGTCTCTGCGACCGGTACTTCTGCCTGTGCATCAAAGCGCGGGTTGGGCTCCGGGTTGGCGGCCAAAGTGGGCGGGGTTTGTGGTTGGGGGTCTTGCTGTGGCTGGACAGCTTCAATATCCAGCTGCCACTCCGGTGCCGGGCCTGCTCCCATCCATTCCGCCGCGCGGATCACCATACCCAGGCTTTTACTGGCCGGGGTCACTTCCTGTGCGTACTGGTTTACGTCCATGCCTTTCGGGAACAGCAAGCGGTAACAGGCAACGCCCTCGGCCTGGAGTTTTTTGGCCAGCTGCTGCGCGGCGCTGTTGCCGGCTTGGTCGCGGTCATAGGCGATCAATAGGCGCTGGATATTCAGTTTCTGCAACAGTGCCAGGTGGTCATCGGTAAAACCCGCCGTACCGTAGCTAGCGGTGACGTTTTTGTAGCCGTGGACCCAGAAGGTCATGGCGTCGATCAGTGCTTCGCAAAGTATCACTTCCCGATGATCTTGCAGGCCCTCCCCGTTCCACACACCCCGGTGCGGACCGGGCAAGTACAGGTGTTTGGGTGTGCCTTTTCTAAGATCGTCACGCAGCTTGCGGCCATAGGCTTCCACCACCTGGCCCGCCCGGTTAAACACCGGCACAACCAGAGAACCGTTCAGATGTTCGTGGCCGCTCTGGCGCAGGATACCCAAGGCTTGCAGTTGCGCGCGGATCTCCGCTCCGGTCTTGTGCCGTTTGGGGGGCAGTTGGTAAGTGAGGGTGCGGTTGGCGTAGCCGAGTTTGAAGCGTTCGATCAGTTCGTGGTCGCCCAAACCACGGCTTTGCAGATAGTCCAGCGCTTCCGGGCTGGCCAGCAGGGTTTGGCGGTAATAGTCGATCACCTGGCCCAGCAGGTGGTGGGATTCCAAGTCGGCGGAGAGTGCGGAAGGGTTCGGGGCAGTAGCGGCAACAGGCTTAGCGACGGGCGGGGTGGATGAGGCGGCTAAGGCGGGAATGTCGTCGCGCAGCTTTTCCAGCGCGTGGCGCAAGCTGATCTTTTCGGTTTTCATTACCCAGTCGATCACACTGCCGCCTGTCTGACAGGCGCCCAGGCAGTGCCATAGGTTGGTTTTGGGACTTACCACCAGCGAGGGGGTTTTGTCGTCGTGGAAGGGGCAGCGGCCTATCCGGTCGGCGCCGTGCTTTTTTAGCGCGACCCCGTAGGACTCCACCAGCCGCTGTAATGACACCTCTGTTTTGATTCGTTCGATCACCTCATCTGCGATGCGTGCCATGGTGTTTTCCCCATTTTGGCAAAATCCTGTCAATACTCTTTCTAGGTTTTTATTTAAATCCTCTTAAGGTATTCTTGTCAAACTGTTTTGGGCTGGAGGATTAAGCTCATGGCCACTTCCATCGCGTGAGTTGCATCCATGAACTTTCCGGCTAAACTAATTCAGATTCGCAGGAGGCAGGGATTGACCCAGCAAGGGCTGGCAGATGCCGCCAGCCTCCACATCAACCAAGTTCGACGATATGAAGCCGGGGCGGCACAGCCGACCCTGGAAGGGCTGGTAAAGCTGGCCAAGGCACTGCATGTAAGCCTGGATGAATTGGTATTCGAAGAGAGCGAGCGCGGCCCCTCCAATAAGACCCGGCTACTGTTCGAGGCCATCGAACAGCTTCAAGACGGGGAGCAGGCAATTATTCGGGAGGTACTGGAGGGAATGATTCTCAAGTATGAGGTCCGGCGCTGGACTCGCGCTGGCTGAAGACACCAAAACCCCAGTCAGAGTCAACTGCTGAGAGCGTTGGCAGACTCACCATTAGAGGTACATAGCAGCTAAAGCGGGAAAGACAGATAGGACGAAGCTCCGGGTTGGTTGGTTCCACCGAATCTTTGATGGCAATAATTTCCGCTGCCTTGATTATCCTTGTGGTTCGGGCCAATAAAAAATCTCTTTTTTTACCCTTCCATCTAAATCAACTCTGATATCTATAAAATTTCTTTCTATCACTTTCGCTCCCGCTACTTTAACCTCCCTAGGATTTCCAAACGGGATGAGAAGTTTAAATTTCTCAGGGTTAGATATTGAACGACTTAAGCTATAGCTATTTACATCAACATCCCTTTCAATATCAGAAAGATTTTCCTTAAGTTCAAAGATTTTATTATTTATGAAAAACTCAACCTTTAAGGTGCCATTTTTTGCAAGAGAGACGAGAACCTTACCATCATCTAAATCATATACATCTTTGAATTCGCTAATATTTAAATTTGAAAAAATAGGTATTTTATAGTTTGCACTTGCATGAGTAATATTAAAGGTAAATATTAGAAAAAGGGAGATATTTTTTAGGTTATTCATCTCATCATTTCCATAAGTTGCTGCTGTCGCTCAACATTTTTAATAGCTGTTTTGTATTCATCTATTAGGTTGTAATAATCTAGAGCAACTTCATGAAGTGGAATTCCAAGGCTGGGATCATTTTTTAAATTCCAGTTATATGCTCGAATTTCACTTTGATAATGTGTAACCGTCCCTGGGGTCATTCCTCCATATTGGATATGATCCATAATGTGCACCAATTCGTGACCTATTGTACTTTTAACAAACTTCATCAAATTTTGCGAGATGGCTAGTTCATCAGAAATAATTATCGTATTTTGGTCTGGTGCTTGGCCCATATCAGATATAGAGCCAAAAGAAATATTTATCGTAAGGTCGCTTGCTATCTTTCCATCAAAGTACCCTGATCGCATTTCTGACAGTGCTTGATTCAATTGCTCTTGAGTAATTGGTTTGCCGCCTTTAGCGGCTTTTAAAACACCACCTCTTCGAGCAATGCTTTCTTTTTGTGATTCCCTTGCAGCTTCACTAACAATCGCAGCAAACGCAGCCGTAGCGGCACCATTTGCGAACTTCCCACCTGTTGCCTCAGAAACCAGGCCCGTTACCACCATCCTAACAGCAATATGGGTATCCTTGCCAAAGCCTCCACCTACACCGGCGGACACAAAGCCGTGGGCAAACTTTCCTCCGCCCAGCTTTGCCAATATCCCCCCCGCTACACCCCGAATCGCTATGTTTGTGGGGCTCCACCCTCCAGGCATTCCAGAGAACGCAACAGCACTGAAGGCACCAAAAAAGGCCCCTTTAACTGTGCCGGTCTGTATTGCGCCCGCAGCAGCGCCCCCAATGAGTAAAGCTGCCGCAGCTTGAGAGTGGGTAACTGCGGTACCAAAGTACCCCCAAGCTAGTCCAGAAGCAGTACCTGCTGAGTAGATGGTAATAGCCAGTGCAATGACCGGCTTTACTACAGAGTCCCGGTATTTATTCCACGAACTGTACCCCGAAGGGTCTGTATAGGCCAGCGGATTATTGTGCACATAGGCGTAGCGGTTGTAGCCCTGTACCGAAGTGACACCATCGATCATCGGGTCTGCAGACACAAAGCGGGCCAGGATCGGGTCGTAAACCCGGCCATTCATATGGATCAGGCCCACCTCATCCAGCATTTCATGGCCGGTGTAACCACGATTGCTACTCAGATGATTGAAGATACCCACCCTGAGTGCGCTAACCATGCTCGAAGGCGAACCGGCAATCTGCTGCCAGCTCAGCGCGTTACGGCGCTTGCCCCAGGCATCAAAGCTATAGACCAACTTGTTGCCGCTCTCATCTTCTGCCACCTGGCCATGGCTATCGGTAATCACATCCAGTGAGCCCTGCAGGTCTTTGTGCAGGTACTGGATGGTAATGCTGGCAGTTGCATCGGAGGCATCAAGTTCGATGCGCTCAATAGCAACCCCAGCGATAGTGCGGCGATAAAAGCTCTTGATAGTGGCACCAGAGGTACTGCGCTCAATGACTTTCTCCACGCTGCCAATTTGCAGGGTAGTAACCGTGCCGCTGCCATTGTCATCCACGCGCTTGTAGCGGCTACGATCCGGGCCGTAGTCGAAGCGGGTATCGTGGCTGCATTCGGTAACCAGGCTGGGCTTGTCGAACACGGTGTATTCCAGTGTGCGGTTGCCCGTGTCACTGGTCATATTGCCATTGGCATCGTAGTGGTAGCTGGTGCTGCCGGCCTTGGTCACGGCATGGGGGCGGGGGCCGTCATAGGTATAATTACCCACACCGGTTTTGAAGGTGATATTGCCGGTGTTATCGTAGCGCACCTCCTGTGTGCCGGCCTGGCTGCCCGCGCGGTAGAGGTGGGCGTAGCGCAGGCGGTTGAGGCCATCGTACTCGTAGCGCTCCTGCAGGTTTTTGCTGTAGCTGCCGTCGCCGCTGCGGTCGGTTTTGGATAACAGATTGCCGATGGCAGACCAGTCGTACTGCAGGTTCTGCACCTGGCCCACATCGGGATTAATATCCGTGAGGATACCGGTGAGACGGTGGTGCTGCGGGTTGTAGGCGTAGGTAGTGGTCAGCCCGTTGCCGAGCAGCACCTCTTCCACCTGGCCGCGCAGGTTCATGCGCTTTACGCGGTAATAGTAGCCCTGGCCCGCGGGAGTACGCACATCGCGCACCCCCACCTTGAAGCCGAAGGGGTTGTACACCGTCTCCACGCCGTGTAGGTAATCCTGGCGGCGGCCCACCTGCTGGTTACTGGCGTCGAAGCTGCGCTTGACGCGGCTGTATTGGTCGTAGGTGACCTTCTCGTAGAAATCCCCTTCGCCATCCAGTACACCGAGTACAGTGGTGGTTTCGCCGAGGCGGCCATAGCGGTCGTAGTGCAGCAGCTTGAGGTAGCCGATATCCTCCAGATTGGCATTGCAGTCGCCATTAATGGCGACTGGAGACTGGGCCACAGCCACCAGCTTGCCATCAAAGCGGTATTTCGTGTCGCAGCCGGGGTCCTGGTCATAGTACCAGCGGCTGAAGTGTTGCAGGCTGCCGTCCTGGCTGCTGGTATCAAAGTTTGTGTAATCCGCGCGGGTTACCATACGGCCAAGAGTGTCGTAGGTCATGGCGGTGCCCTGCCCCTTGGCATCCCTCTGCCAGGCCAGCTCACCAAAACCATCATAACCGTAGGTCCAGGTGCCTTTGTCCGGGTCCACCATGCGGGTCTTGCGGCCTAAAATGTCGTATTCGATGCGCGTTGCCGACAGCTCGCCGCCAGCGCTGTTTAGCGTGCGCACCTGCTTGAGATTGCCGTCGGCGTAGTAAGTGTACTGAAGCCTGCCGCCGATATTGTCGGTGACCTGCGCCAGCTCCCCCAGCACATTTTTCTGAGTTATCTTGGTCTGCTGTGCACAGTTGGTAGTGGTCTCGGTGAGGCCATCGTAGCGGGCGGTGCTGTCGCACTGGCCCGCCGGGGCATCGATGCCGGAGGTGCGGCCGAGTATGTCGTAGCTGTAGCTGGTCCAGCGGGGGGTCTGCCCGGCACTGAACGGGTCCGAGACTTTCTTGACGCGGGATTGCGCGTCGTATTGGGTATCCACAAATACCGCTCTGCCGTGGAAGTCCTGGGTCTGTTTACGGATTTCCCGACCGAGGCGGTCGTGGTACATCACAGTTCGGGTCTGATCAATACCGGTAGTCGTCACCTTGAAGTGGGCCGGTACGCCTGCCACTGTGGGACAATCGCTGCTGTCGGTACAGAGTGCACTCAGGGTAGTGGCGTGGCTGCCGGTTTCGTGGTGTTCAAAATAGCGGTTGCCAAACGGGGAGTAAGCGTAGCTTGTGGCTACACCGCTGATATCCAGTACCCTGCGCGGCTGGCCGAAGGGGTCCATATCCTGGTACTGCTCGGCGGTCTGATCAAGCCCGTTGACCCGGTTCAAGGCATAGCGGCCGTAGCCGTCAAAACCGGTGCGGCTGCTGCGGCTGTTACCGGCGGCATCCGTTACGGTGGTTACCATTCGGTTGCCGAAGCGATCATGCTCATAGTGGGTATGCTGTGCCAGCGGCGTATGCTTTTCTATCCATTCATCGGTCAGCAAACCGGTCTGGCTGTCATAGGCAAAGTGCACGGTGCGGGTAATCTGCGGCGAGGCGAGGCCGCCGTAACGCTGGGTGGTCACCGTGCTTTGGCTCAGGCGCGCCAGGTGCCAACGGCTGCTATCAACCACATTGTTGTATTGGTTACTGGTGGCCTTGCGCTGCACCTCATTGTTGGCGGCGTCGTAATACTGCACCGTTACCGATGTGGCATTGCCATATTGAATATCCTTGGCGGCACTGTAGGCGGTTGTGGTCATCACCTTGCCCAAATAGCGTCCGCCCAGGCTATAGGACCGGTCCTCGGCCTTCTGGGTATAGGGCATCACGGTTTTACCGGACACCGGCTCAATAGATGCCAGGGTGTTAATGGCACAGCCAATCAGGGTCAGGCCGGAGCCGCTGCAGGAAGCCGGAGTGCTGATTTTGTCGGCATTGGGCTCAATCACCTTGGCGGTCTGCGCGGGCATGCCGATAAAGGGATAGTCCTGGCGGTAATGCGTGGTGGTTTTTACCTGATTCTGCGGATCGTAGGTGGTGACCGATTCAAAGCCGAGGAAACCGCGACCACCACTCTGCATACGCGCTCCGGCGTAATGGTAGCGGGCCTCAACGGTGTTGTCGTTGTCGTTGGCCGCAGGGGCGTCGGAGATCACCTTCTGCACCACGTACATGGGCGAATAGAGATCGAATACCGGCGAGCCGCGCCCGTAGTTCAGTTCGAAGGAGCCCTGCTTGCGGGTATAGACATTGGCGCTGTCGTCGTTCAGACGCGCGTAGTGAATGGCGGTTTTTACCCCAAAGCCATTTTCAATCTCGGTCAGTACATCTAGCGGTTTGTCAGCATGCTTGGGCTTGAGGACGCGCACGTACTTGTCGGTAAGGCCCGAACCACTGAAGAAACCCACGCGGTTGCGCATATCGTCGCAGTGGTTGTCCTCCTCATCCCGGTTAGCGCAGTTCTCAACAATTTCGGGGCGGCCATCACCGGTCAAATCCATTACATAGTGGCTGTGGTCATTTTTATCAACACCAAACAGCAGGCCAGTATCTATGGGACTGCCAAAACCATTGGAGCGGTTGGGCAGAACATAGAGATACTGGTATTTCTCTTTCTCCTTGTCGTTGGCATTGGGGTAGAGAATATCCACCAGGCCATCCATATCCCAGTCGTACAGCTGGATTTTGTCACCCACCTCTGAAGGCAGGCTGTGCGATACAACGAAGTTCTCCCCATTGTTATAAAACACTTCCCAATTGCTACCGACATGATATCGCAACAGGAAATCTGGCAGGCCATCGCTATTTAGGTCCGCAACAATTGGTGAAACCGGGTTCGGATTTGCTGTAAATTCACGGGAATATGCTGTGACGTATTGATCCCGCTCAGAGGAAATCAAGACAACAAATCGATAATCAGTTTTTTCTTTGATGCCTTGATAACAGTCGGCAGAGGGTTCGACACACCTCCAGGTATTGGAAACAACAGCAGTCATATCTGCATTGCCATCCCCGTTAAAATCTGCCACTACGTCCTTATCCCGAATCTGGACACTGGTTGTACGGGCGTATAGAAATTGTTTGCCACCTGGCGGGCTGGAAATAGGCACATCAAGAGAACGAACTTCTTCCGTTGTATCAAAAGACAGGCGCCCTGAGTGGTCCTTGAGTAGCTTCCTGATTCTTAACCGGGGTGTTCCTTGCACGGTTAAAGATGAATCCAGCTTCAGGTAATCCGGCAGACCATCGGCATTGAAATCATGCATTTGTCCTAACTGGTCTGCTTGGTAGCTGATGGCTGTGGGGGTATCGGTGGTACTGAACCCGGTGCCATTGGAAAAGTTAACTTGCCAGTGAGTACCATCGTCTTCAATGGGCGCATGCAACAGGTCATCCTTGCCATCATTGTTATAGTCCAGCAGGTGCCATTCCTTTCGCTCGTTGGCACGAATCCGCATCTGGGCAGACTGCAGGGCCAGCCTCCCTTGTGCGGTACCCAACGCGATGCGAATGTAACGCTTGCCGTGGCTGCCGTCATAGCGGATAAACACCAGGTCTGTGCGCCCGTCCCCATTGATATCGGCGTATTTGCCACCCTCGTAACCGGAGTGAAATATAGCCGGGTTAGCCGTACCACTGACCAACCCCGCTCTTTCAGACTCCGCATAGGTAAATATCGTGGGTCTGCGGCAGTTGCTGTTTACACACTCTTCAACTGCTGCGAGCAGCAAGCGTCCTGTGGCACTGCTCTTATAGGAGAAATTGTAACGTCTCAACTCTACGGAATCAGCGCTGGAGATAATGGTGGTGAGCCTTCTGGTGGAAGCGCGCTTCTGCCCAAAACGGTAGCCGTGGATTGTATCCGCGCGGCTTGTGTCGTACTGGAACCTGATACGGTTTAGCGGGGCATCGTAGCTGTTACTGGAGTACTCAACAGTTTCGATAAGATGCTCACCAATCGCGGTGTCTTTCAGGTAGGTGTACGCAATGCGGTTGCCCGCGCTGTCCTCTTGCGCATTGATGTACCACTCCTTTTCCTGCCGGGCATCCGCGTTCATGCCGTAATAGGAGATAGAGCCATCCTTACGGTACACCTCAAACCCCTGACCACTGTCGACGGTACTGGAAACCAGCCTTACCCGCACAAAGCCATCCACAGCGGTGCGATACTCGCTGCCGAAGCTGCCGTACTGGCCGGAGGACACCAGTTTCAGGCGCTGGCCATCCAGACAGAACCGATCAAAGGCACTACCATTGGCACCATCCTCCTCAAAAGTTCTGCGGCAGGCGGTGATTGCGGACAGTCCATTGATACCCCAACCGACCCCCAGAGGGCCATTGCTGGCGGAACTGCTGTAGGTCACGCTAAGTCCCGGGGTGCTGCCACCGGAGGCGGGACCGGCCTGGAGCGGAATTGTATAGGTCGCCGCGCCGGATTCGCTGACCCTGAACTCGCCCGGCAGCACACCGACACGATCGGATGCGAGCACACTCGGGCTGGTATTTTCCGGTGCCGTTGCGCTGTGCGGAGGTGTCTCCACAGAGACCGGCGGCGAGGAGAGATCCACCTCAACAATCTCCGAAGCCACTGTTGCAGAGCAGCTACTAAAACTGAGAACCTGATTGCAGGCCCGCACCTTATAAGCAAAAAATCCGCTGTCGAGCAGAAAGCCCTGAGTCAGGTCTTCCAGATCTGTATGCCTGGTGACGGCTGACTCCTGCCAGGAGACTGTGCCACTGACCGAGTTTGCCGTACCGGCAATAATTTCATAGCGTACCAATGCACCACTACTGCTACCCCAGCTCAAATCGACACTGCCTGTGCGGGAAAAGAGCGGGGACAAATTCAGGTTGCCTGGGGTGCCCGGTCTTTTGGCCACAATCGCCGACTGTGTATTACCGGAACCGGAGCAGGTGCGCAGATTACAGGCAACCAGATGATACCGGTAGCTGCCGTCGTTGCGTTTGAGCGTGGTGCCCGAACGTACAGTGGGATTGGAGGAACTGGTGGTAATCGTCTTTGAAAGGTTACCATTTTCATAGATTTTGTATTTGTAGACAAATTCACTGGAACGATCACTCCAGCTCAACTGGACATCACCATTGCTGCTGTTCTGGATAGCTTGCAAAACCGGCGCGGTTGGCACCGGCTGGTTCCAAACAGCAATCCCAACTGGAGAACTCCAGTTTGTGCTACAGCCGGCGCTGTTGCAGTTTTTACAGCGGAATTCCCAATTGCCATCAGTCAAACCGGTCGCTGTATACCCAACGGCTCCCGTTGTATTGTAGGTACTGTCCGCAGGCCAGGCGTTACCTGCTTTGCGCTTTTGCCAACGCACTGATTGGATGGGTCCGCTGCTGCTGGAAGTCAGATTGGCCTTGCCGTCATAGGATTTTGTGCTAGCAATAGAGAGAGTCGCTTTACTGGGCGCAATAACAACTGTCACCGTTGCAGAGACCCTCCCTTCCAATTCGGAGTATTCACAATTGGGGAACTGGCCTTGCAGGCACTTGTGACAAGTATAGGTATAACGATAGTCCCCACTCTCAGACAGCAAGTCTGTAAAGCTTGAACCGTCCACAAAAGTAGCCTGACTGACAGATATATCGTTACGCTTCAGGACACACTGGCCAAGGTTCTTCCACCCGGTATTAAATAATAAGACCACCCTGCCATCATTCGAGGCAGACCGTGCCATCAAACCAGGAAGTGTGATATTGACTGTTTTAGAACTTGACCAAGCGCTGCAAGACTCAACCTCATTATAGGTCTTACAAGATCTTACTCGGTAAGTATAACTGCTGTTCTTATTGCTGATAAACGTCTTGCTTGTACCCGTAAGCCACCAACTGCCAGTGGCACTGCCAGATTGCCCCAAAAGATATCTCGTTGCGCCGGAAGCTGCATCCCAACTGACTGTATAACTTCCACCGGAACTATTGCTTGGCACGACAAAATTCTTAGGCACAGATGGCGCACGTGAGACAGTGACAGTAGAGGAAGTTTTATAGGCACCTTTGGTACTGCCTTCAAACGCGGCAACTCGATAGAGATAGGTTCCTGTTCCTCTCCCACTAATTGCTCTGCCAGTGGAAGTACCGCTGTAAACTTCACTCCAAGAACCGCCATTCTTTTGCTCTTGCAGGGTGTATTTGGACGCTCCGGAAACTGACTGCCAGGAAATATTGACGCTACCGTTTGTACTTGAAGCCGGTACAGTAATTGAACTCGGCGTTCTCACCACTGTGATGGACTTTATGGAAGTAAAGCTACTGCAGTCTATGATGCACGCGCGTACTCGATATTCATACTTTCCTGTTAAACGCCCAGAAAACGCTTTGGCACGGGAAGATCCGGCATAGACCTTGCTCCAGGAACCGCTATCCTTGCGCTCCCAAAGCTCGTATTTGTCTGGAGCTGCGGATGCTGCCCCCCAGCTCACCGTATAACTACCAGATGTATTTGTGGCCCCCAAACTAATTGACCCGGGAATTGCCAATTCTACCGTTATTGTTTTAGCACTTGACCAGGCGCTGCAAGACTCAACTCCATTATAGGTCTTGCAAGATTTTACTCGGTAAGTATAACTGCTGTTCTTATTGCTGATAAACGTCTTGCTTGTACCCGTAAGCCACCAACTGCCAGTGGCACTGCCAGATTGCCCCAAAAGATATCTCGTTGCGCCGGAAGCTGCATCCCAGCTGACTGTATAACTTCCACTGGAACTATTGCCTGGCAAGACAAAATTCTTAGGCACAGATGGCGCACGTGAGACAGTGACAGTAGAGGAAGTTTTATAGGCACCTTTGGTACTGCCTTCAAACGCGGCAACTCGATAGAGATAGGTTCCTGTTCCTCGCCCACTAATCGTTCTGCCAGTAGAAGTACCGCTGTAAACTTCACTCCAAGAACCGCCATTCTTTTGCTCATGCAGACTGTATTTGGACGCCCCGGAAACTGACTGCCAGGAAATGTTGACGCTACCATTTGTACTCGAAGCCGGTACAGTAATTGAACCCGGCGTTCTCACCACTGTGATGGGCTTTATGGAAGTATAGCTACTGCAGTCTATGAAGCACGCACGTACTCGGTATTCATACTTTCCTGTTAAACGTCCGGAAAACGCTTTGGCACGAGAGGATCCGGCATAGACGCTGCTCCAGGAACCACTATCCTTGCGCTCCCAAAGCTCGTATTTGTCTGGAGCTGCGGATGCTGCCTCCCAGCTCACCGTATAACTACCAGATGTATTTGTGGCCCCTAAACTAATTGACCCGGGGATTGCCAATTGTACCGATACTGTATGGCTACCTATCTTTCTAAAAAAGCCTGGATCTGTACAAAAGCCATCCGGTCCACTCAGTTCGCATTTCGTACCAGTATAGTAGTCAAATCGGTAGCTTCCACTTCCAAAATAAAAATTTGCGCTACCCACTGAAGGTCTAACCGTATAGGTTGAGCGATAAACCCCATTCCTATAAATCCGAATTTCACCGTCCTGCCTCGAAGAATTTTTTTTGAAGGTAAGGTCAATTCTCCCAGTAGAACTGGTTGAAGGACCTGAAATATTGGCAAAGGCCAGAGAGGACAAAAAAAGTAAGAAAAAAAGCAATCCAGACAGCCAAGTGCTGGAGAATGCTTTAACACCTTGGGACACAGAGTTCATACCTTTTTATTAGCAAAAAATCTCCCCTTGCGCATATGGGGAAAAATGCACTGAAGTATACTTATGGAGTAAGCTATTTCAAATTACATCGTATAACAACAATCACTTTGGCAGGAAATCTATGAACAATATTTAATAAAAAAATTTTGACTTATAATGAATGTAGTTATTCAGTGCACTGCCAAACTGTTCGATTTATGTTCTAAATCGGTTATCTTGGGTGTACGATTTTTTTGGGGCATGAATGAAACGCTATTGATTAAAAAGTGGACGCGGCAACTATGCTGACACAGGAGGCCGGCAAAACCACCGTAGCAGCCAGTCAAGGCAAGTGAGTTAGGGAAAACATTCGAGTCGAATATTCCTTTCTTCTCAGAAAATCCCATTGAAGCAAAAGCTTCATAAGCGACTTATTTAAGGCGGAGGTCATCCACAGAACAGGCCCCTGGAAAGGGCTGGATGAGGTTGAACGCGCAACCTTGACCTGGGTCGATTGGTTTAACCATCGCCGCATTCTCAGGCCAATTGGCGATATGCCTCCAGCCGAATACGAAAAGCTGTATTATCAGCAAGCCGAGTCTGCCCAAGCGGCATGACTCAAATCAAATTGCCTCCGGCAAACCCAGGGTGATTCACTGCTAGCGAAATCACACTTACCCTCACTGCGACAAGAAGTCCACGGTAACCCTATTGAACTCGGATATAGCGTTTCGCTCTCGCACAGAGGGGCGAGAGTGAAACACGTATGCAGCTCAAGCCATCGCCTTCACCTCAGCCACGGCCGTGTCAATCTCTGCAGATGCGTTGAGCAGGCTCGGCGCGAAGCGGGCGTAGGAGTTGCGGTAGGGTGTAGCGCTGGCAATGATCCCTTTGCCGCGCAAGCGTTTGACAACCTCCACCTGGGGCACGCCATCAACATCGAAGCATACCAGGCCGGATGACAGTTCCGGTGATATCGGCGTGTAGAGCTTGACGTGGTCCAGCTCGGCAAGTCCCTGCTTGGTCTGCGTATTCAGATCGTGGATGCGCTTCTGCACCCGCGCCTTGCCCACGGCGAGGTGCAGGTCGAAGGCCGCGGGCAAAGCCCAGCGGCTCTCGAAAGAATGGAAGCCGCCCGGGGTCATGTGCTGGCCTACCGGCACCTTATCCGGCGTGGTCTGGCCCAACCAGACGCTGTAGCTCTCGCTAAAGCTGGGAATGACGGGGCGAGCCATAGACCAGGCGCGCTCGTTGCCCCAGATGACGCCAGTGCCGCGCGGGCCGAAGATCCACTTATGGGTGCCGGCCATAAAGAAGTCGCAACCCAGCTGGCTGACATCTTGATCTTCGACGCCGAATCCGTGCACGCCGTCCACGCAGAACAGAATCTGATCGTCCTTGTCGCGCTTGAAATTGATCTCGTCGATGACGGTGGACATGGCCTTGATCGGCAGCTTGACGCCGGTAGAGGAGTGCACCCAAGTGCAGGCGAAGACCCGAGTCTCGGATTTAATGGCATCGTGCAATCGGCTGCAGACGCCGTCCACCGACACCAGGGCCGGATCGTCGTACAACGAGATCTGACGAACGCTGGCCCCAGTGCGCTTGGCGCGCAGCTGCAGCGATAAGTCGGTGGAATAATGGTCGTGGGTGGTTTGCAGTACCTCCGTACCGGGGGCGAGCTGCAGCCCACTGTAAACCATGGCCAGGCCCATGGTGGTACTGTCGGTGAGCGCGATGTGACTGCCGATGCCGCCCATGTAGCGCGCCGCACTGTCGGTGATCTTGCCATCGATGGTCTTGTAGTGGCGGTGCCAATAGTCGGCAGGGTTCTCATCGAAGGCCCTACGATGCGTTTCGATCGCCTCGGCAACCGGGCGCGGGTGCGAAGCCAGCAGAAATGTAGCCAACTGTATGTAGTCACGGGTCAGTGGAAATAAGTCTCGAAATGCGTTCCAATTTGTCGCGGCAGCACCGATGCTCGTTGGGGCAGCTTGCGCTGCGCCGGTGCCGTTCATTGTGACGGCGCCGATAGCCAGCCCCGCCCTCTGCAGAAACTCCCTTCTCTTCACGGTTGTGTCCCCCCAGAACGCATTCCATAAACCTTCAACATAGACCACAGGGATCGGAATGCCAAACGTTCAGCAGCAATGCTCAATTTGAACGCTATTGTAGCTAATTCAGCTCAGGTCGGAATCTTATGACCAATCACTTGGGAAATTCTACGGTCACAAAGTAAAACGTTACACACTACTCAAAAAATTTTTACTGAACTACCATTTGTAAGGCTGGGAAGAACCTCGCGTGCGCTGTTATTGTAGCGAAGGAATAGGTCGCCACTCAGTGGCTATGGAATTTCGTTGCTTAGCCCTGGCCGCTTTACGTCTGTGAATGCCCCTAAAGTCTCTCCGTGATGCCCACCATTTATTGCAAATCTACCCTGTGGAGTGAAGTCCACATTTTCTGGATCGGAAAACAGAGGATCAACAAACTGCGAGACCTGGTCAGGATCAGATTGCAAATGTGCATGAAGCGTGTCGGTGAAAGCACTCGTCCAATCGTTAAAGCTATTAAACGTTTGAGGATTTTCGCCTCCAAGGTCCAGTAGCCATTCGGGGCCCGTTGAGGCAGTGTAGTCTGTGTGCCAGAAAAGGTTGTAATCCATCTCGCTGATATCGGTTGAAATATTCACTTGGCTGGATGGGCGGGTTATCAGAAGGTCTCTTCCCACATGGCTGAAAATATTATTGTAGATATTGATATCTATAATACCTGAGAGGTTTACTGCAATACGTTCGATATCGTGAAAGGTATTATTGGCGATACTGAGATCTTGCGACTGCTCACTGGTGTTTCCTGTGTCCAGGTTAATGGCACTGGCTGTTTCAAGGAATAAATTGCCCTGGATTTGCAGTTCGCTCATCTTGCTGTCTGCGGTGGAGGCGCCATTCAGTGAATTCGTTGTTCCGACAATCGCCTTGTCGAGCAGCTCGAAGTGATTGTCTTGAATAAGGATACCTGACAAGTGTTTATCGTTTTGGGCCTGGAGTCGAACACCGGTGTCGGAATTGGAGAAGTGGTTCTGCCTGATGGCTATCTCCGTGATGTCACCGCTGTCTGCGGTAACGATGGGAGTGTTACTTTCCCTATCGCTCTGGTAGATGTCGTGGATTAAATTGTTGCTGATCGCCACCTGGCTGGCACGCGACAACCTTATACCGCCAACATTTCTGTCGCCATATACATGGTGGATATGAGTGTTGCGGATCTTGATACCGTTGGATTCACAGTCGCCGAGCGATGATGAAATCCCAGATGAGTGTACATTTTTGATCTCAAGGTTTTCAATAACAACATGGCTGGCGCACAAAAGGTAAATGCCAACCACGCTGTCTTCGTCGGTCGAGGTAATGCCCTGATCAATAACCGGTGCAGAGGTGTCGTTACTTGTATCACCAGCAATACGGATCGGGGCATCCGCCGTTCCGCTGTTGGCCAGTGTAAATCCTCGTATGGTTTCACCGGGGAAGCGATAGTTAGTTCTGTATTGGCGACCGCCTCTGATAAGGATAGTATCGCCTGCCCGCACTTCATTCAGCGCATCCTGCAGTGCTTGGCTGTCATCCACCACATAGGTTTGTGCGCTTGGGGGCGGCGGCGTCTGGGTGTCTGGAGTTACAACAGTGACTTCTCCGCCAGACTCGGATCCACTGCAGGCAGTAATCGATATGGCTGCACATGCTGCAACAGAAAGGTGGAACAAAACCCTTTTAGTCTTCGAGATGGTAGTGAACATTTTATAGTGTGCTCAAATTAATAGTTGTAAAAAATACCCAATTATCATCTAAACCGAGTTTCAGCAATCTTTCCGGCAATAATGGAGTGCGCAGAGACACATAGGTGGGCCGGAGAATAAGAGTGCAAAAAATCGAAAATACAGTTAAATCGGCAGTGAAATTTCGTCAAATAGCACTGCGTATATTTAGGGCCGAATACATCGTAGCTGCTGCGTAAGGCACTCTTTAAATTACCGAGTACTGTATTCACCCAACAAAACGCGGACGCTTCGACACAAGCGCGGTCACCATCATAGACAACCTGATTGTGTGTGCAGCTTGCCTTAGTAACGGCTTTGAAGCATGCGAAGCCATTTGAGATGGCGGTGAGGAATTTGGTCAAACTGATACCTTTCTGAAACTTTAACTTGTTGCGAGCTATGATGCATTCCTTACAGGTTTATGTGTGTCTTTACAGACAGTAAAATGTGACTTAGCAAGGATGGCAATCAGAAAATGATATGATATAGTATACCAGTTTTACCGCCTGGGCAATCTTGCAAGAGCATCTACGGATCGTATCTGAACAGTGTTGTCCCAGCGAGCACTTGCGAAAAGTACGACGTTTTGTTGTTTGAATAATTCATAAATTATCGACTAACTCTTATAAGGGATGTAAGGAGATCTTTCATGCAAAGTATTTTAAAGTGGATTGCCTCAGGTGTACTGGGCGCCCTGGCTGTTCTGTCCCACGCGCAACACAACGATGTTGTATTTGACGTTGACAATGGTCAGATTGTTATCGAGCTTGAGGACCATATGCACGAATCTGGTGAAGGCGAGGCCCCCGAAGGGGGTGTCCTTACCAGCGATGGAGAGGTATTGTTGTTTGAAGCCGACTTCTTCGATTTCGATGAAGGCCCCTTTGCCACAGACAATCCGGGATACGCTTCCCATGAAGAGAGTGGCGTGTTGAACCCCGGCGATATCATCGGTTTCTCCGGTGTCGCTACCTTGCAGTTCTGGGACGGCACTGCCTGGACGACGACGACAGCTGACCAGGTGACTGTGATCGATACTTTTGGTGCAGAGACTGTGTTTAGTTCCGCAGGCGTAGTAGCTGGCAGCTCTGGTTTTGTCGGTGCTGCAGATGCTGTGGGTGGCTTCCATTCACATATCGATTATAAGATCAACCCGGATGCAGCGATGGGTGCTTACCTGATTGAAATGCAGCTGTTGGGCTTTGACAGCACGGGCAGCAACCAAGTTTATGGCGCATCTGAAAGCTACTACATCGCATTCAACTTTGGTTTAGATGAAGCGGCCTATGAAGCGAGTATCGACGCTTTCCTTGCCAATGCCTCTCCTGTAGTGCAGCGGCAATAATGATGTTCTCTGTACTGTTACGCGTGGGGGCTTGGTGCGCACAAGAGGTTTAAATCACCGACCCCCTGTCTTCCAGTCTGCTTGACAGACATCTGGCCCGCCCTGCGGGCCCTTTAACTCATTCACTCAACTAAATACATGAGGTATCAAGTGCTGAAGGCGTTTAGGCAGGTAGCAGGTTGGTTCGTCGTTCTGGCTATCACCCAGCCGGGGCTAGCAGAAGATCCCGAGGACAAAGAACATAAAGAGATCGAAGAGGTCATTGTCTCTGGCCAGAAAGAACAGGGAGCCCATGACCAGTTTCGAACCGGTCAGTCTGGCGTAATCCTGGCTGGCGATGAACTTCGCCTTGAGATCAGCAATACCTTGGGAGAGACATTGGCAAACCAGCCAGGAGTTCACAACGCCACCTTTGGACCCAGTGTTGGTTTGCCAGTATTGCGTGGTTTGTCTGGCGTACGCGTCAGGATCATAGAAGATGGCATCGGAAGCTGGGACGCTTCATCGCTCAGTCCAGATCATGCTGTCGCCATAGAGCCCCTACTAGCAGAACGCATAGAGATACTCCAGGGCGCTTCAAGTATTGAGTTTGGTAATGCTGCGGTAGGGGGCGTCGTACATGTGGATACACAGCGTATCCCCTTTACAAAATCAGGGCAATCACACTCTGGTGCTATTGAGTGGAGAACAGAACTTATTAACGATCACGCTCAAACAACCACTGCTGCAAAGTTCAACATTGAGAATGAGCGCTTCGGTTTTCATATTGATGGGTACAACAGAAATCATGATGATGTCGAGATCCCCGCTTGCGCCATTGATGTCGTGCAGGTGAATCGTCAGTTGGGTTTTGATGCAAGTCAGTCGAATACCTGTGGCTATATTGCCAACAGTGATGCTGAGGCGAAGGGCTATTCGATCGGTGCCGCATTGACCGAGGAGCACTGGTACATCGGCGCTTCGGCCCGGAATATGAAATACGACTACGGCATACCACCGGGAAGTCATACAGAACCTCGAGACAGTGGTCACAACCACGGCGCGGGCGAAGACGGTGATCCGCTGATCCGTATTGATCTCGAACAACAGCGTTACGACTTTAGAGGGGGCTACCGATTTCAGCAAAACGTTTTGCAGCAGCTAGAGCTGCAAATAGCGACAGTCAACTACGAACATTTCGAAATGGAGAGCGGATTTTCGGGTACGCACTTTGTCAATGATGTTACCGAAGCTAAACTGAGTCTTGAGCACAACCTTGCTGCAGGCTTTGAGGGGGTGATCGGGATACAAGCCATTGATCGCTATTTTTCCTCTACGGGCGATGAAAACTTTGTGCCCCCCTCGGATGTGACCAGTTTTGGCATCTACCTGGTAGAAAAATGGCAGCACGGGGCCTGGACCTTTCAGGCGGGCGGGCGTTTCGATATCACGGAGATTCGCCAACTCGAACTAACAGCTCCCCTTCGCCCGAATAATTATCAGCTCATGCACGCGCCCATGGAATATAAGACCGGCAGTTTCCAGCTGGGTGTTGACTATGAGCTGGAGAATCATCAATGGTTCGCAGCACTCGGCAGACATCAGCGTACGCCAGATGTCCATGAGTTCTTGTCATTGGGGCCACACTTGGCGACCCGCAGTTTCGACCTCGGTTTGCTGCTGCGCTCCGATGGTAACATTCCAGATCCAGAGCTGTTTAACAGCTTGGAATTGGGGTGGGATTGGTCGCACGGCCTGGGCAGTACCCAAATCAGGCTATTTCGCAGTGAAGTGGACGGGTTTATCTATCAGAATAATACAGGGATTTTCTACGACCTCGCCGAGCAACTGTTTCGCATTAACTGCGTTCGGCTAGCCGAGTGCCTGCCCGTTTATGAATACCAACAGAATGATGCAGTGATACAGGGTGGCGAGGTTCAATGGTTTTGGCCTGGAGTTTCTGTCGCTCGCGGTACCTTGCAAGTCGACTGGTTTGTAGACTACGTGGAGGGACATTTAGAAGGTGCTGGTGGCAGCGGCACTGGTAATGAAGACATTCCCCGAATGCCACCCTGGCGTCTTGGCGCAGGGGCTGAATGGTCTTCGATGCAATGGTTGTTCGATATCACAGCAACTTATGTGGCTGCGCAAAACAACCCCGGTGCCTTCGAGACAGAGACCGACAGTTATCTTGAAGTGAATGCGAGTTTGCACTACAAGCTGACGGGATGGCTTGACAACGCCAGCGTGTTCCTCAAAGGCATGAATTTGAGTGACCAGGAAATTCACAATGCTACATCATTTATTCGAAATTTTGCTCCGGAGCCAGGTCGTTCCCTGGAGCTGGGGCTCAGCTGGGAGTGGTAAGATGGGAATGCGATGCGTGGTTTGCTGCTATAGGCAGTTACGGAACTTAGTGGGCGTGCTATTGCTGGTCGCAACAAGCCTGAAGGTGAGCGCTCAATACAGCAGCTGTAACGACTTTGGACACTTTGACCTCTTCATCGATATTGTCCCACCGGCTGCAGTAGGCGCTAAAATCCTGGTCGACTCTGCGGGCACTTTTCCGCTCAGTGCGGATACCGGCAACATCGTGGTGCCGGCAAATTTTGGTGACTTTGGTGGTGGACCACACAAAACGGATGATCCTGGCTGGGTGGTAAATACCGGCGGCCTTTTAGATGGCGAGAACCTGTGGTTTCGTGCTTTGGGAGCGCTCCGCTACTGGGATCCAACTATCGAGGCGTGGATAGGCCCCGTCAACGGGGAGCGCGTGCGGTATTTCGGCAATATTCCTTTCGAAGTTTTTTTGCGAAACGATCCGGTTGAATTGGCATTCTACAAACAGGGAACGATATGGTCGTACGGCGGTCTCGAAGGCCCCCTCGAATCACCAATCGACCAGGCTGCGCAGGACGGCAGCATTCATTCGCACCTGGATTTCTGTGTGGAAGCCGCCGATGGTGACTGTGCGCTCCCTGGGGTTGGGCACACTGGCAATCCATCAACCGGTGCCTATCTGATAGAACTGCAGTTATTTTCCGATGCGGGGGCAGGTGAGAAGTACAGAAGTTCGCGACCTGTACAGGTCTTACTCAATAACGGCTTGACTGGGGATCAGTGTGGGACCGCGATCAACGCGTTGATTCAGCCAACCAATGTCGATTCGTCTGAGGCCCTGCCGGGGGCAGGGGTACTCATCATGACGGGGTACTAACGCACACGGACCCGTACTGTGTCTGTAGCTTCGTCTGTTCATAGAACCCCTTTTAAAAAGGGGGTACACTACGACATATCGACTGGCCTGGAAAGCCTGGGGCTGGCGAGGCACTTACCATTATTCCACCGTGTTTCGCACATCCGCTCACTCAGTTTCAGCGGCACTGGTGATCCACTCCAGGGTTGGCGCAGTACGGTGATGGGTTGCCTGTTCATAGCTGTAGGCAGCCCCGATCAACAGCGACTCGGTATTGGCACCGGAAAAAAAGGAGATCCCGACCGGCAATCCCTCCACATAACCCATTGGCACCGTAATGTGTGGGTAGCCGGCTACTGCAGCCGGGCTGCTGGCCGAGCCTTCGAATTGATCGCCACGCGCATAGTTGGTCTGCCAGGCCGGCCCCACAGTCGGAGCAATCAACAGGTCCACATCGCAACGATCGAGGGCGGCATCAATCCCCTCTTTACCGGCCAGGCGCCTGGCACTTTCCTGCGCCTGTATATAGGCGGAATCTGTCAATGCGGGGGCTTGCAGAGCGTATTCGAACAACTCCTGCCCAAAGTGGACAAGCTCCTTGTCCGCAAGCTGCTTATTGCCCTCAACCAGCGCTTTCAGGTTATGCACCTCAGGCAGGTCAGCCTGCTCCAGGTACGCATTGATGCCCGCCTTAAACTCCGATAACAAGACGGTGAATTCCGGCTCTGAAAACTGCCCGACAGTGGCGATGTCACAGCTGTCGACCAGCTCCGCGCCCTGTTCCTGCAACGCTTTCAATTCCGCATCAAAGGTGTTGTCCAGGTTTTGGTCGTAGCCCATCAGATTGCGTACCACGCCAATACGCTTCCCATGCAAACCGTCTTTCTGAAGCGCTGAGCTGTAGTTCAACTTAGTGTCGATCATGGATTCCAGCAACAGGGCAGCGTCGGCAACGGTGCGTGCCATTGGTCCGGCGGTGTCCTGACTATGGGCGATAGGGATAATGCCACCCTGGCTGATCAGGTTCAGGGTTGGCTTGATAGTGACAATGCCGTTAATGGCTGCCGGGCAGGTCAGCGAACCATCGGTCTCGGTGCCCACTGATACGGCTACCAAATCCGCGGCCACGGCCACGGCCGAACCACCGCTGGAGCCGCAGGGGTTGGCACCCTCCTGATAGGGGTTACGAACCTGTCCGCCCACCGCACTCCAGCCACTGCTGGATGGATGCGCGCGAAAGTTGGCCCACTCACTCAGATTCGCCTTGCCCAGTATAACCGCGCCCGCCGCACGCAGTTTTTCCACCAGAGGGGCGTCCCGCTTGGGCAGGTTATCCTTCAGCAGCAGCGACCCTGCGGTATTTGGCATCTTATCGGCGGTATCGATATTGTCTTTTAGCAGTACCGGGATACCGTGCAGAGGGCCCCTGCTACCTTCTTGTACACGCTCCTGGTCCAATTGTCTGGCGATATCCAGGGCATCGGGATTGACCACAATAATTGAGTTCAAGCCCTTTTCGCCATGATCGTACCTAGCAATACGCGCCTGATAGTACTCCACCAGCTGCACTGAGCTGAGTTGTCCATCGGACATCATCGCCTGCAATTCAGCGATGCTCTTCTCACTCAAGTCTGGCGTCTTGGCCCCACTGCAGCCTGCCAGTGACAATACTGCCCCAAGTGCCAGGATTTTCATCCACTTAGACACCACCTGACCGTCCTCTTCTAATACATGATTTAGGATCCTGACCCCATTGCTTCTATGGGGCCCTATCCGCTGCAACCTGCCTGATTTCGCCTGTTTTGTCGACAATTGACGTGGTCCAGCATTTCTGTACACCCGAGTTAAGCCGCTTTTCTGATCTTCGCCATTTCTGATTCATAGTGATTTGGGCTTTGGTATCCCAGATACAAATGCAGGCTCTGGATGTTGCACCACATCGAAATGTAACGCAACACACCCTGCTGGGCCTCGCAGCGGGTTTGATAGTGTCACCACTGAATCTGCTCTTGTTTGAGACTGCCAAAGAAGTTTTCCATAACCGCATTTCCGTAATTCAGCATCCCTATCTTTCAGCGGAGACTATCTCGCTATTTGAAAGGTTTATGTGCAATCAAACTGAGACAGAAAGCTAACTCAACGAAGTGTAGTGGAATAGTGAATTTGGCCACCTGACTTTGAGTGATATCATCACCCTCAATGAGGATTCTGTTGATAACGACAGCGTGGCTAACTTGGTTCACGATACAGAAACTCTCAAGGGCATAGAAGCCAACTTGGCCAAGCAGTTCAGTAAGCAGCTTGGCTCCTATAGGGATTTATGAGCCCCTACCACAACCCTGATGCGGTTGAAGATAAGCGCGGGGGCGATGATTTTGTTATCGACACAAGGTCCGCAACGAGATTGCTCAAACCTCTGTGCCAGCCAACTAGCCTCGACTGAATTCACTCACTCATCATTGCCAACGTATCGAAACAGGTAATGACAGTTATCGCTTCCGGCACTCAACAAGCAGAGGGGAAGGCTGGCAAAAGAAACTCCCGTTAGACCATAATCCGGCCATCCAGGTGGGTCAATTTTGAGGGCAAGCAAACAATGAAGCACTCTTGGTCTTTCGCACGGTTGCCGGTCTATCTCGTACTGACGCCGATTTTTCGCTTTAATTGGCCGCAATCGGGCCGGGCCGGCTGGTCACCACTCGACCAGATTGAGAAAAAATAGACGACACAAGGCTGGCTATCGATTGACTTTAAAGGGAATCTGCATAAGAAGCTAAAAAATTAACCCTGAAAAACGCCAAAGTACAATCAAACAGTTATTTAGTGAGGATAGTGAGGGGCTTTTTCGGAAAGCTAACCCTCAACGGAATTAAGTACTGCTTCAGACTTAAAATTATTTTCCTTTCACAGTCAGAAGAAAAAATGAACAAGGTTTTTACCATTATTGTATTAGCCATTGCCACCGCTTCCTGCATGAAGCTCGAAGTAAAACCTGACGGCATTATTGGGGATACCGTAGATGCCGGCAAGGAGGTCTACCAAAGCATCAAAAGAAGCCGAAATGGTGAAGATGAGCGTAATTTCTCGCACAAAATAAGCTATAACTCAGCTATCTCTAATGCAGTCAATATCACTAATTGCAAAAAGGAAATGATGGAGGTTATTTCTGCCTTTGAACTCACCGTATCCAAGATACTGACCGAGTCCTCGGAAATTGTAGGGGAAGACGAGCGTAAAAGCGTACAGTGCACTGTGAAGGCAGTAGTACGTAAAAGTACCTGAAGTCTCCCAGAATAAAGTATACTGTATATAGCCTCGACACTATAGGTTTAGAGGCTGTAGTCACGCACCTAAAGCCCTGATCAGCTGACTTTGTTCGGGGCCATGAGGGGAGGAATTTAATGCAATGCTGATTTATAACGCTATTCACCCCTCGCAAAATTTCACCGCCCAAGGATAGAAAAATGACAAGACACTTGGCCATTTTCCTTGCTTTTATTTCCTCCATGCTAGCCCCTCTTTCAGTACAGGCAGATAGCGCACCTAAGGAGATAAAACATCTGATTCAATTTGTATCCACCTCTGGCTGTACATTCATCCGAAACGGCAGCGAACACAGCAGCTTGGAAGCAGTGGAGCATATGAAGAAAAAATATCAATATTTCTCCAGCAAAATTGACAGCGCCGAGGCGTTTATCGAACTGAGCGCCAGCAAAAGCACCTTTAGCGGTCAGCCTTACCATATCAAGTGCGAAAACCAGCCAAAGGAAAAGTCTCAAACCTGGCTCTTAAATGAACTGACACGATACCGTATGGCCGAGAAATTAGAACTAGACAACACTTAACTAGTGGCTGGAAAAGCCGTACAATGCTCGACTCGCGAGAAAATCATCAAAGGGGATAACGATTTTCCCTCCCCACCCTCCCCCTCCTGGGAAACCAACTAAAGCGCTGCTTTGAATGGTAAGTCTATGTTTCCCAATAGCCATATTAAAATGGGGTAAGTATGGAAAGTGAGCTACTGTCGCTTCGTGCGGATCTGGCTTTACTGGAACAGGATAACCAGCACCGCCTCGATACCTTTGAGCGCAGGCTATCGGCCCTTGAGGCGCAGCTGCAGCGGGCTAATGCAGCGCAAAAAGAAGCGTTGCCCGAGGTGACTGCTGAGCTGGAAGATGAGCTGGCCCTTCTTATGGGCACACATCCCGAGGCCCGCCGGGCCGTAGAGCAAACTCAGCCGGCAGCCATAGCTGCTGCGGCGGCATCGCCCGCGCTTAAATCCCCCGAACCCGGCCCCCCCCAAAAAAAAGAAAGTAAACCATCAGTATCCTCCGAATGGTTACAGGAGGGGGTTGGCCTATTGGTACCGGCTCTGGAACCGCTCAATCGGGTATGGGAGCCCCTTGTGGGCTTTTATCGTCACTACCAGCGCCAGGGCAAGGCGCCAGTATTCTTTATGACCGCAGCCGGCATTCTGGCGCTGGTACTTGGCTTTGCCTACCTGCTGCAATTCTCTTTCAACGCCTACCTGGGTCCGGCCGGCAAAGTTACCCTGGGCTTTTTGATTGCGGGCGCAACGGCATTTGGCGGTGTGACCTTCAGCCGGCGCATGCCGCATATGGCGGACTATGGTTCAGGGCTGATTGCGCTCGGGGTTATTCTTCTCTACCTGTGTGGTTACTTTGCCGGGCCCTATTACCAGCTGGTTCCTATTCCAATTGGGGTGGGCTTGCTAGTGGTGACAACAGGGCTGTCGTATTTACTCGCCCTGCTGTTTGAAACCCGGGTAGTGTCCATGGTGACCCTGCTGGGGGGCGCCACCATGCCGCTGGTGACGAATCATTTGGACCCATCGGCAGTTATTTACCTCAGCTATTTATTCGCACTCGCGCTCGCCATGCTACATTTGTCCAGGCGGATACGCTGGCCGCAGCTGGCGATGGTGACCATGGCCCTGAGTGCCGGTATGTTTGAGTTTTCGATCTCAAACCTCGACGAAACAGCCCCCACCTGGGGGCCACTGCTGCTACTGCACGGCTTCTTTTACGGGTTCGCCCACCACGCCCTGCGAGGGCTAAGCACGAAAGGGCTGGAGCGAAGTCGCTTAGTTATTATTGCCTCGAACCTGGTGCTGTTTATCCATATCAGCTGGTCTTTGGCACCGAGCAGCAATGTGCTGGGCCTGGTGTGGCTGCTCAATCTTCTGCCCTGGGTAGCCTTCGCCATTTATTCACGCTGGCTGTTTGGTTACAGCGCCTGCAGTGATTTCGCTCGCGCAGTCCAGAATATGGCTTTGCTACACGGTGGATTATTGGCTGGCCTGGCAGTCCTGGCGCTGTGCAGCCCCGCTTTATTGGGGATCGTATGGTGCCTTGAAGGGCTGTTGCTGATTTTTCTCGGGGCGCGTTTTGGTTTTACCAGCGTGCGCAGCGAGGGCTACATCGCCCTCGCCGCCGCGGGTCTGACCATGCTGTGGCAAGCTCTGGCCTGGGTAGCCGGTGGAGTCGCTCCCGCACCACTGCTGTTGTCATTGAACGCAGACGCGGGCTGGGGTAACTGGCTGGCACTCTGCGCCGCTGCCTTCGCACTCACCCGGTTGTTGCGCCATTGCTCCGACCAGATCACCCCAGCAGAGCACTATTTAGCGGCTCTCGCAGATAACGCCTTTGCCCTGTTTTTATCCGCAAGTTTCCTGCTGTCAGTCGCAATCCTCTGGCCCCAGGGCATGTGGTTGCTCGCCCTGCTACCCATGGGTTTCCTGATCTGGCGAGGACAGCGCACAGGCTCCGCATTTAGCGAGTGGTTGGGGCTCAGTCACTACCTGCTGCTGTTTATCCCGTTGCTGGTGAGTGCATCCATTGTGGGTAACTTCCACTTCTACGACCAGATATCTTATGGAAAGATTGCCAGTGTGGAAGCCTTCCTCAGCCTTTGGCTGATTGCGGTGCTTTATTATCGCTCGAATATGCAATCCAGCGGCTTCTCCCTGTCTTTGAAATTGCGCAAGCTGTTTTACGCATTGTTACCGCTATTTTTCCTGCCGACAGTCGCCCATAAAGCCAGCGATTACCTCCCCATCGCCGTGTGGCTATCCTGCGCCATTACCCTCTTCCTCTACACCCGCCTAAGACTGGAATTATTGCAGCAGGAACTGCGTGTTCTGATTACTGGCGCGAGCCTTGTGGCCATTTTCGCTTGCGTCCTGCGGGAGTTTGGGCACTGGCAGGGTATGGCCACAAGTGGACTGCTCTTGGGGCTGGCATCACTGGCTGGCCTTATGTGGATTGGTCGGGGATTACAGCGAAAGCCCATTGGCCCGGATTGGCAATTGGCCCTGCACCAGGCACTCAAACCGATCTTTCCATTGGCCTTTTACTATCTCGCCGCAACGCTATTTATTATCGGTTACGCCCTGAGCCAGGACTTTGGTCTGACCCTATTGCTGAGCCAGCTGTACTTCGCCAGCCTGTATGCCTTTAAGCCGAGGCTGGCACCGCTGCGCAACCAGCTAACGCCGTTTTACAGGCTGAGCCTGCGTTTGTTTGAGTGTATTACGTTGCTACAAGTTGTCGCTGTGATTGCCGGCTCCAGCAAGGCGCCACTATTGGGGCTGTATAATCTGACCGCCCTGGGCATTGCCTCATTGCTGGTTTACCACCGGTTCTTCGCCAATCGAGCCGTATGGCCCGGTCGCCGGCTGTTTAACCTGTGGGCACTGCACCTGACAGCAATCCCGGTTTATATCGCCGTGCTGGCTCAACTGTTAGAAACCATGTGGCTACCGGCGATATCTTTCGCCCTGGTGGGTCACGCGACACTGTTACTATTCCAGACCCTGAAACCGGACACCCACAAGCTTCTGAAGTTGTCATTGCTATTGTACGGTGCTGGCGCATTGAAAATTGTGTTGTGGGATATGCAGGACTTTTCTCTGATACAGAAGATTGTGGTCTGCATGCTGGTGGGGTTGTGTATGCTGGGAGCGGCGTTCCAGTATCAGAAATTCCTCACGGCTAGAAATGAAGGGTATTCCTAGAAAACAGCGGCCCTAGTGTAGCGGCGATCAAATAGCTTGGAAAACGTATTTGATCGCCCATAACCCGTTAAACAAACCGCCAGTTTCTGTCAGGATCGCCAGTCACATAAAGATAAAAAGCTAACCGCACCAAGCGCTAAGCCCAATTACACCTCAATTCGGCAACGTATTAGCGCAACAGCCGTAAAACCTTCTGCCCTTTGCCGGCGCGGCTAAATATACCCAAAGGGCTCCCCTTTGCGACCTCCTCATGCTTAAATTTTAGACAGTTGTGTAAATCAACGTCAGAAGCTAATCGGTTATACCTTTCTTAACTGTCTAAAGAGCTGTTGAGGAAAAAAACAGCCCTAAGGCCAACCCTCTCAATTTATGGGCGTCTATAATTGTCCGACGATACCCGGCAGTAGCCTGAAAGTTTTGCGGCTGGGCATCGCCGTCCTTGAGGATGGAGAAGATGTCAATTTTTAACTAAATAGAATATATCCGTTTAATATCAAAGGCACGATTCTAGGTGTTCGGCATTCATTGATTGCCTAGATCTTACCTTACGCCTCTTTTGATCTATTACGGCCATACCTCATTCCAATAATAGTTTAAGGTATAAATGTTATTTAGTTACCTGTACCTGAATTATAAACACTTAATTGAGGGTGAAAGTTTTCTAGCCTGGATCTTATTCAAAAAAGGCATGTGAAAATTCAGATATATAAAGCCAATTTAATTGACTATTATAAGGAGGAGCTAAACTAATGTTCCAGCTCAATATAAGTAAGAATAAATTTTTACTCGGCCTAGCTGCGCTATTAGTTTTTCTACCATCGAGCCTGACAGCACAAACCAACTCAAAGATACTCTCACACAAAATACAAACTTTTTTGTCGACAGAAAAAGCGCAACAGCAAGTTTCGGCCTTTATTTATTTTAAAGATAAAGGAGCCAATCTCGATGCAAAACTGTTAGCAGCAAAGCAGTCTCTTTCATCGCGCGCTTTACAGCGTCGGATCGTCAATCGTGGCGTCGATAACCTGGTCGACTTGACCGATATACCGATCAATCCTGAGTACCTTAATTCGGTCAAAGCTAAAGTGAGTAAAATAAGACATCCCTTAAAAGCGCTTAATGCCGTCTCCGTAGAAACCACACCGATAGTGCTAGCGCAATTATCCAAACTAAAATTCATTAAGAAAATCACCTTGGTGAAATCAATCAAGCGTAAACCCGATCCAGTTAGCCCGCCGCAACAACTTAAAGACACGCAGCAGCCACTGTTGGCGCAACCTGAGGTGGCTACTTCGTTAGATTATGGCAATTCTTTTACCCAGAACAATCAAATCAACGTACCCCCTGTTCACGATATGGGCTATAACGGTAGCGGAGTCATCGTGGCTATTTTTGATTCAGGCTTCAATCGATTAACCCATGAAGCTTTTAATCAAATGTATATCGCCGGCACCTGGGATTTTGTCAACGGTGACCCAGATGTGGGTGACGGCGGCATGGGCAACGGTAGTCATGGTACCAACACTCTCAGCACCGTCGGTGGTTATAGCCCAGGCGATTTAATCGGCCCGGCGTACGGCGCGACGTATTATTTGGCCAAAACCGAAAATACCGAATCAGAATTACACGTCGAAGAAGATAACTGGTGCGCAGCGGCTGAGTGGGCAGATACAAACGGTGCGCAAATTATTACCAGCTCTCTAGGTTACAATGACTTTGACTCCGGCGGCGACTACTCTCCGTCGGATATGGACGGTGACACCGCCATCGTTACAATTTGTGCCGACCTCGCAGCAGAAAAAGGTATCGTGGTAATTAACTCTGCAGGTAATGGTGGAAACTCAAGCCAAAATACCTTAGGTGCGCCTTCCGACGGTCATTTTGTCCTGGCGGTTGGCGCGGTGACTTCGTCAGGTTCGCGTTCATCATTTAGCTCGGTCGGGTTATCGGCTGACGGTCGAATCAAACCGGACGTTATGGCGATGGGTTCAAGCGTACGCGTCGCCAGTTCAAGCTCAAATACCCGCTATTCGTATGCCAACGGTACGTCTTTTTCTTGCCCATTAACTGCGGGGGTCGCTGCGTTATTACTCCAGTCCAACCCCAATCTTAGCGCGTCTCAAGTTCGGGATATTCTACGCAATACTGCCGATAATACGGCATCCCCAAACCGGTTCTACGGGTACGGCATTATTAACGCGCTGGCAGCGGTAGAAGCTGCTGCAAGCACAGTTGCTAAGCAATCCCCGGAAAAATTCTAGGCCAATTAGGTTAAACCAACAGTCGATAGCAAGCCAAATAAAAAGGCCAAGCTTTTAGCCAAGCTTGAGGGATATCGGAAAGGCAGTCACCAGATGCCTTTCTTTGCCCTAAACCAGGAGCTTGCTGGAAAGCGTATCCTATTGCCTCTGGAGGACACCGGCTGAATCACCCTGGGTTTGCCGGAGGCAATTTGATTGGAATTATGCCGCTTGGGCAGGCTCGGCTTGCTGATACGCTGGGTACATAGCTTGGGAAACTGTAAAATCCACCTTCCCGCCAGTATCTGAATCGATTACAAACCGCTATTAAGCGGGTATCCGTACCAATTGCGACCTCCTTATGCTTAAATTTAAGACAGCTGAGTCAATCAACGTCAGAAGCTAATCGGATATACCCTTCTTAACGGTCTATAGGCCTGTCGAGGAGAAAAAAACAGCCCTAAGGCCGACCCTCTCAATTTGTGGGCGTCTATGGTTGATTCTTCTCCAACGCCGCCAGACGCTTGCCCCCTCCACGGCAAAACCCAGGGACATTGCCTGACCCAGCTCTCTACTGTCGCCTGAAACTATGACGACCATGTCTTCAAACTGCCCTGTCATGCGGTGTGCTCCCTCTGGACCGGGCCTGGAATATCAGTTCAGCGCATACCAAGCGAATATTAAACGAGTATCAATAGCCGAGCGAAGTCATTACACTAGCACGCCCTCCAACCGGCAGTGACCACAGCAGTGATAAAGCCCCAATCAGTCCAAACTATTGATCTGCCACAGACACGGAGATACACATTGTGAGCGAAGGCAAGACTCAAGGCGTTGGCTCGCTGCGTCCGGTATTAGGTTTTCTCGCCCACTACAAACTGCGCGTTGTGGCTGCCATCGCTGCCCTTCTCTTCACTGCGGGCGCGACGCTCTCTATGGGTAGGGGCGTGCAAGTACTCATCGACAACGGCTTTAACGGTGACTCCAGCGCCGACTTGAAGAGCGCCATTACTTTGCTGATTATGATCGCAACAGCGATGGCTGTGGGCACTTTTATCCGGTTTTACCTTGTGTCCTGGCTGGGAGAGCGAGTGAGTGCCGATATTCGCAAAGCCGTCTTCGATAACATCGTCCGGTTACACCCGGGCTACTTCGAGACGAATCGCTCGGGCGAAATCATGTCTCGGCTGACCACCGACACCACCTTACTGCAAACCATTATTGGCTCCTCTTTTAGCATGGCCTTGCGCAGCAGCCTCACCACAACAGGGGCGCTGGTGATGATGTTTATCACGAATCTCAAGCTCAGCCTCATTATCACCGTCGGGGTACCGCTGATTTTGCTACCGATCCTCGTGTTTGGCCGCCGGGTTAAAAAACTCTCTAACGAAAGCCAGGACAGTATCGCAAGTGTCGGTAGCTATGCAGGGGAAGTGATTCAGCATATTCGTGTGGTGCAAAGTTACACCCGGGAGAACTTCGAAAGCAGCGCGTTTTCGCGCGAAGTTGAAATCGCCTTTGCCATTGCACGACGACGCATCTGGCAGCGTTCACTGCTCATCTGTGGAGCAATCTTACTGCTATTTACTGGCATGTCGGGCATGCTTTGGGAAGGAGGGCAGGATGTGCTGAGCGGACGCATGAGTGGCGGCGAACTCGGCGCCTTTGTCTTCTACGCAATCATGGTTGGATCAGGCTTCGCGACAATATCCGAGGTCTGGGGTGATTTACTGCGAGCCGCGGGCGCCGCCGAACGGCTAGTAGAGCTTATTGATACACCCAGCCTCATTTCATCGCCAGAAGAACCCGCTGTTATTGCCCGCAGCAAGCAGCCCGAACTGCGCATGACCAACATCAGTTTCAGCTACCCGACCCGACTCAATCAACGCGCGCTGGACAATTTCTCCCTCACCATAGAAGCAGGCAAAAGCCTTGCACTGGTAGGCCCTTCCGGTGCGGGAAAATCCACTGTATTCGAAATGCTTCAGCGCTTTTACAACCCACAGCAGGGCCGCATTGAACTAGACGGTCACGATATTCGCACCCTCAGCCTGGAGCAGCTGCGAGAAAACCTGGCGCTGGTACCCCAGCAGCCGGCGCTGTTCACCGGCGATGTCCGCTACAACATTCGTTACGGTAAACTCGATGCCAGCGATGAAGAGATCATTTCCGCCGCCCGTGCCGCACACGCTCACGAATTCATTAGCGCGCTGCCTGAGGGCTACCAAAGCCATCTGGGGGAACAGGGTGTTCGCCTTTCAGGTGGCCAGCGCCAACGCATTGCACTGGCCCGAGCCATCCTCAACAATCCCCCCATATTATTACTGGACGAAGCTACCAGTGCGCTGGATACCGAGAGTGAACACCAGGTTCAACTGGCACTACAGGAACTAATGCACGGCCGCACAACTGTCATCATTGCGCACCGCCTGTCCACTATTTTGCATGCAGATAAAATTGCCGTGCTGGATCAGGGCCAGGTCATCGCCACTGGTACACATCAGGAACTGCTGCGCAACTGCGAACTCTACGCCCGTCTGGCCAATCTACAATTTCGCGAAATGAGCCTTAATGAGTCGACTAAAATTACGGCCGATCAAATTTCACGCGCAGTGCCGGATTAATGCCCCTGCAGCTCCGCCTCATCTAAACCCAGTACGGGGGGCCGTAATCAATGTACGCTGGCCACTTGCCCAAATTGACCGCGCCATCCCTGGCTCCAGGCCCTGCAGCCGTGATCCACGGTCGATGATATCTGGATATCCACCGAGCCGCTGGATATGCGTGCCGTGCCGTCCAGGTGTTTGGTGAGGCCAAGTTTCACTGCGCTTATCTGTTTACCAACAAGCGCGGCAATCGGACGAAGGTGCTGGTACACGATGGCTTTGGTCTGTGGCTCTCTGACCGTCGCCTGCACCAGGGCGGCTTTATCTGGGACAAACCTTGGCAGGGCGAACGCCTTACCTTGACCCCGGAGCAGCTGCAAGGACTTGTGATCGGCTTGCCCTGGCATCAGGATAACCATATTGCAATGTACTTCACGGTGCTGCGCCTGCACCCCGCCTATGTCAGCATAGTTGTCGCGTCCACTTTTTAATCAATAGCGTATTTGGGGACGGTAATTGAGTGGAGAATGTCACGATATAACGATGGCTTTAAAGAGCGAGCGGCCCAAATGATGATGCCGCCAAATGCCATGTCAGTAGCTCAAGTCAGCCGGAAGACCGGCGTTTCCGAGCCAACCCTGTACAATTGGCGTAATCAATTTCGCAACCAGGGCGTAGCGGTGCCAGCTGATCCGAAGAACCCCGAGAATTGGAGCGGGGAGAACAAGTTAGCCGTAGTGATCGAGACTGCGGCCCTGAATGAAGAACAGCTGGCAGAGTATTGTCGCCGTAAGGGGCTCTACGCTGAGCAGGTGCAGCGCTGGCGCGAGGCAGCCGTCGCCGGAGCCAGCAGCCATGACCGCTTGTCTGTAGAGGAGCGTCGGGAACTGCAGCAGGAACGCAAGAAGAGCCGCGCGCTGGAGAAATACCTCAAGCGCAAAGAGAAGGCACTGGCCGAGGCCGCAGCATTACTGGTGTTGCAAAAAAAGGCCCAAGCCATCTGGGGGAAAGCGGGGGACGAATAGTCGCTCTGGAAGACCGTCAGATGGCCATTGATTCGATCGAAGAAGCGTTAGCCGCAGGAGCTACCCGATATAAGGCCTGCGCCGATTGGATATCACTGTGCGAACACTGCAACGCTGGAATAAAGCTCTGCAGAAAGGAAGTTTCGTGGACCAACGTAAGAGTACCGCCCGGTTGCGAACTCCCAGTAACAAGCTCAGTGTCGAGGAGCGGCAAAAGGTACTGAATATCTGCAACCAGCCGGAATACCAAAGCCTGCCGCGATCACAGATAGTCCCGCTTCTGGCAGACCAAGGGACTTATACCGGGTCGGAAGCAAAGAATACCCTCCTCTCGGGGCACGCTGTGAATACCTCCCTGTACGCTCGTAATCGGCGCCCATGCATCATACGGTCCCGAGATAAGAGTATTCTTCCCTTCCACCTTGTTAGTATATCACCTCTGAGTCGAGCTTTTACCGGATATTACGTGAAGCGGATCAGCTGCACCGGCGCGGTAAAGCAGAAGTACCAAGTACAGTCGCCAAACCCAAGGGATACCGGGCTGAGGGGCCCAATCAGGTTTGGAGCTGGGACATTACTTTCCTGGCGTCCAGTATGCGTGGCGCCCTCTACCGGCTGTATCTGATCCTTGATGTCTTCAGCCGGAAGATCGTTGGCTGGGAAGTGCACACTGAGGAATCTGCTGACCATGCCAGCACACTGATCCGCAAAGCCCAGCTTGCGGAGGGCAGTATAAAGCGCGGGCTGGTATTGCACTCGGATAACGGCGGGCCTATGAAAGTATGGGCCAAGCTATCCGAACAAGCCGTTTGAAAGCATTGGATCAGCCAGGAAATGGGTACATAAATTTGTGCAGTGGTACAACAACCATCACCGCCACAGTGCTGTTCGCTATGTGACACCGAATCAGCGCCACAGTGGCGAGAAAAGTTCACTATTGAAGCATCGCCATGCCGTGTATGAAGAGGCTAAACGATGCAATCCACAGCGATGGGCACGCCATACTAGGAACTGGAATCAAGTAAGTGAGGTATGGCTAAATCCTCCACTGGAAAATCAGCTCGCCACTGAGGAAGTGTTAATGGCGGCAGAAACCGCTGCCTCCCCGGAAGACAATCTCCACCTTGGGCCATTCTTGACGTAGTGCTTTTACCAGCAGGGCGAGGATGGCCCAACAGTGTTTGGCGGCATCCTGCCGCAATGGCGTAGATAACTCACCAGTAGATGCCGACCGCAGAAGACATAGAGCGGCATGAAGCAGTAGCTGTCGTAATAGCCGTGAAAGAAACGTTGCCCCTGCTCCCCGTACACCGGGATGTCCGTGGCATCAAAGTCCAACACCAACCGTTTAAGCGGCTTCTTGTGGTGAGTCACGAACTGGTCGAAGAGTGCCTTGTGCAGGCCAGTGGCGATGGAGCGGTCCTGCTGTTGTTCAGAGCGACACAGTGTGGTCGTGCTTGCCAGAGGGCCCAAACGCTGGCTGCCTACACGGAGTACGGTATCGAAATGCAGTTGATCGTGGTCATTCAGGCCTTCGTAGCTGGCGGCAATGGCCAGCAATCGCTGGCGCACCAGCTGTTCAGTGCCGTGCTCGACACAGGCTGGGCGGTGCGGGTCATTCACGATTTCGGGCACAGAGCGAGACAAACCAAGGCGCTGGTCGCACTCACGTAAAAGCAGAGACCCAGCATTGGAGGTCAAATCACCACCAGTGAAATCTGCAGTGATTTTACGGCGGGAAAAAGATGAAAATCGGAGTTCAGGTTGGTAGCATTCTGTCACTGTGGAATTTCATATTGGACTGCCGTATACACCGGTAATGATAAGACTTTCCGCCGCTCTGTGTCTGGAATCATGCAAAATTCGGGCTAGGGAACATCGTATATTTCCTGATCATTGGGCTCAAATTTTTGCTTCCTGGCCATAAGAAAGAAAGCCGAGGGCACAAAATACAATGATAGTAATGTGGTAAATAATGTGCCTCCCGCTATGGCGATAGCAAACGGAGGCCAAAATGTACCGCCACCCAAAATCAATGGCATAAAACCTCCAACGGTAGTCAACGTCGTTGAAAGGATATGTCGAGAGCAGGAAGATACTCCTTCGATAATTGCTGTCTTATTCCCTCTACAAGCACAGTCAGACTTTCTTAATTCAGACAAAATGACAATGGCTCCGTTAATGGCCAGCCCCATCAATCCCATTAGTGCAAAGATGACGATAAAACCAAATGAAAACTGAGCCAAAAATACACAAAAAATTCCCATGCATGCCGAAAAGGCAGCTACGATAAATAGTAAACCTGCAAGACGAAAACTATTGAAGGATAACACCAATACAATAACTAATAGTGCAACAATAACACTGACATAAGTTTCCAGCTCTTTTACACTTTCGTCCCGCTCAGCTGATTCCCCGGCAATCTCCATTCGATACCCTGGCGGTAACATAAAATTTTCAGCAGATAATGTTGATTCAAGACTTTGCAGCACCGTACTGGGCAATACTGAACTATCGATAAAAGCTTGAACTGTATTGATTCTAACACCATTACGACGACTGATATTTGAACGTGAAGGTACAACTTTGTAATCACCTAAGTTGTCAATAGTAAGTGATAAATCAGCAATATCCTGAGTCGAGGTCAATTGCGCTGAGCCCAATGAATGCGCAAAGATCGTTTCCAGGCTGGCTCGATCCTCAGTGGGGACTCGAACGCGTACCGGAATTTCTTGCGTATCCTCGAGTACTGCCCCCCTAATCTCTCCTGTCAAAGCAGATCCTAATTGCTGTGCTACTTCACGCGGGGATAAACCTGCTAATGAAGCCTTAGCTTCATTGATCTGCACAGTAATCTTTGGTGTCGCCGGACTGAGGGTACTCTTGGTGTGTAACACATAGGGTGTACTCGCTAAAAAAGCTCTGAGCTGTTCGCCTATATCACGAAGAGTATGCAAGTTTTCACCGAACAAACGCAATTCTACTGGTGCATCATAGGGCGGACCTTGTTCCAACTTGCGAACAAATATTTGTGCCTGAGTAAAATACTTATCCAATTTTTCCTGTAATACTGGAATAAGCCGATTAGCTGCACGAAAGTCTGTCGTCGTTACCATTGCCTGGGCATAATGAGGCATGCCATCATTACCACTGGACATATTGTAGTAAAACTTGGGGGCCGAGTTGCCTATAAACCAGTGTAAACTGGTTATATCCTCTGCAGCAAGGTTTTCATGATTAAAAACTGCCGAACTGATACGCTCTGTTAATTCCCGGGTATCTTTCAGACTGCTGCCGGGATAATTATAGACCTCTATATGAAACATATTTCTATCAGCTGGCGGAAAAAAACTTTCAGTCAATAGCTGAGCGCTGGCAAAACCAACTGCCGCAAGCATAACAATCAATGCACAAAGCGTTTTAGGATGAGCAAGACTCCAGCGCATACTGTTGATGAAGCCGTACTTTACCGTCCGTGAATACACCCCTGTGTCGTACCACATGCTTGTAGAAGATTTAGGTGCTGCTGAGAAACGACCTGCCAAACCCACCACAATGGTATGGGAAATAAGATAAGAACCCACAAGAGAATAAATGACCGTTAGGGCAAGCGGACCAACGAATTCACCTACAGGCCCTGGCATCAAAACAACCGGCATAAATGCCAGAATGGTGGTAATAGTTGATCCTCCAAGAGGAACCCAGTAATGATAGAGTGCTTTGGATACAGCGCTTTTAACAGATAAACCTTCGGCTCGGTAGCGGCTAATAGCATCTGAAAAAACAATGGCATTGTCCACTACAATTCCTAATGCCACCACAAGCCCCGTAACCGATATTTGATGAATTTCCAAACCGTGCAACTGCATGCAAAACAACGTAAAAGCAACTGTTAGGGGTAAAGAAAGGGCCACAACGATCGCCGATGCTAACCCGAGTGTAAGCAATAACACCACAATAACAACAATAAAACCGACCGCTATACTCATGACTAAATCATGAAGGCGGGTTTCTGTATATTGAGTCTGGTTAAACAGTGGATCGATGATGATATTTTCAGGCAATTCATGTCGAAAATTTTCTATCAAATCTTCTACGGTCAATGTCCAGCGATCAACTCGAATAGTGGGCTGCATACGTGCACCAACAACAACCGCTTGCTTACCATAAATGATTGCCTGTTCAGGTTGTGGCTCTTTTAAACCTCGATGAACACTGGCAACATCGCCCAATCGAGTAATAAATCCTGCATAATGTCTATCGGAAGAAATTGCCAAGGGTATGTATTGAATTCTATCTACCGTATCAAGCTTCCCCGCCACCTCTATTTGCCAATGATAACGAGCATGCTCTAGTTGGCCTGCCGCTACTTTTGCATCCGCCCCTTCTACTGCACGAGCGACATCTTGCAGATTCAATCCCATGGAGGTAAGTTTCACTGGATCAACGTCAACGATTATTTCTTCTTCCGGCAGGCCAAATGTCTCAACGTATTCCGTACCCATTAAATTTCGTAAACGATTTTCCAATTCATGACTGTAACGAGCTAACAAATTAAGATCAGGTTCACCTGCTCCACGCCATTGAAGTGCGCCAATCCAGGTAAGTGCCGCAAAAGCCTGGTCTTCAAATTTGGGGGGTAATACCTCTGCGGGAAAGTCAGCAGCGATATCTTTTACCTTATCTCGGATTACAGAGAAAACAGGCTCTGGGTTGTTAATAGCATCATCTAGCTCGATGGTCACAACGGCACCATTTGGGCGGCTGTCAGATACAATCAATGCAATTTCAGCGACTTCTTTGAGCTTATTTTCGAGTTTACGGGTGACCAATGCTTCAACACGCTCTGCCGTTGCGCCGGGAAATGCAACAAGAAAGGTAGCAAATCGATTGATAACCCGCGGGTCTTCCATTCGAGGTAAAGACTTCAATGCGCCTAGCCCCGCAATGAACAACACACCGACTGAGAGTAAAATGAAGCGGTAGTTGCAAATAAATCGAGCGATCATTGTTGTAATAATCCAGGCTTTGGCTGATTATCGGTCGTCACTACGACTAACTGCCCTTGAGCAAGCCTATGCAATCCATCGAGTACAATCTTTCGATTTTCCAAATCGCCTGAAACAAATAACTTATCATTTGAAATATGTTGAATAGTGACATTAACTTGACCAATGCGTTTTATATCCGTTAATGAATTAGGGGAATTACCTGCTTCTAACGTGAGCACCTTCCACGTTCCACGCAAACCATCAGTGACTGCTGTAATAGGTATCCAGTACCCTTCCTCTGAGTAAACTTCATCGATACGAATCATAGCCAATTCTCCATGACGTAATAACGGGTCATCGATAGCAAAACGAACCGGGACTATTCCCGTAGCAGTTTCAACCTGTGCCCCCACCGCAATGACTCTTGCGCTTAATTCACGCTCGGCAATCGTTACCGGATAGTAATCACCGATCTGTATTTCATCGATTAACCGAATAGGTATCCCGGCGTATAACTCAACAGTTTCGGTTTCCAATAATTGAAATACCGCCACGGTTGGGTTAACCACTGACCCTGTATCAATATAGCCACGGGTAACAACGGCATCGAACGGAGCAAGCAACGTAGTTTTAGCTAAACGAATCTGATTGGTATTGATCTCTTGCTGTAGTTGATTTATAGATGCACGTAACGAATACTGTCTGGATTTAAATTCATCTAGTGCTTGCAGCGCAGAATGACCAACGCTATGAAGGGATTTCTGGCGATCGAGGCTTTTATTTGCCAACTCCAATTGAAACTCTAAGTCATCCTGCTTCGACTTAAGTTGTTTTGATTGTGCATCTAGGATTTTCCGATCTAACCTGGCCAAAGGCTGCCCCTTCGCAATCACATCTCCCTCATTAACCAGCATTTCATTGATTTGACCGTCTTGCTCAAATCCTATATTGACTTGTTGGTGAAATTTAACCCTGCCGTTAAAGTAGTGACGTCGAATATAACTGGTTTGCTTTGAAGGGGTTATAGATAGGACCCATTGGCGCTTAATATTATCTCCGTCATCGGGAAGATCGCCACACCCAGTCAATAGATTTATTGTAAAAAAAATAATTGAGAAAAAAGTGCCTCTTATTATGCTCGAGCCATAAACCAATGCTATAGCCATAGACCCATCGGTATTCGAATTATCCATTTATACGTGACCTCCTGTTTTACGTATGTCGGTGTTTGTCAACAAAGCTGTCGCGCTCACTGATCAGATGACCATGGATTTTCGCTCGCTGGCCTTCTGGTTTTCTTTTTGGGGTTCAGCCATACTTCGCCCACAAGCTCCCAATTCCTGATCTGACTTGACCAGCGCTCCGGTGTAAGCTGTTTGGCCCTCTCATCACTACTAGTCGTCGCTGAAACAGTGGCTTCTCCTCGCCACTGTGAGCTGATTCGGTGTTACATAACAAGTAGCACTATGGCGACCCGCGTTGTTATACCACTACACAAAGCAACCTACCCACTTTCTGGCTACTTCAGTAGCTGCAAACGGCTTGCTCTGGTAGCCTGGACCGTATTTCATTGTACAGAATAGACTCTCCGAATAGGGGTTATCTTCACTCACTGAAGGGTGACTGAAAGATGGCACCACTCCGAGCCTCTGTAGGGCAGCTAACATGGTGGCGTCCTTCATTGGTCCGCCATTGTTCGAATGCAGCACCAAACCGTTCCTGATGATACCCTCAGCGAAGCAAGCTTTGCGGATCAGGGTAATGGCATGATTGGCGGATTCCTCTGTATGCACTTCCCAGCCAACAAATTTGCGGGTAAAGATGTCTAGAACCAGGTACAGCCGGTAAAAGGCTCCGCGGAAACTGGACGTCAGAAACGGGTGAGTAGACCGGCGGAGTCTCACCGCCAGCCCCTCGCAGAACCGTACGTGACACTCTCGCGTCATACGGCTCCC